>JBJEJU010000001.1:0-21609 GCA_051878275.1 Candidatus Cryptobacteroides sp.
ATCCGGCTTCCAATGTTTAACTTTTAGTGCGGTAATTTTTTACCGAAGTATTGATAGTTATAGAAGACGCAAATGCTGCTTAACGTAATTAAGGCCTTCCTGATTGGAATATGCGCATCCCTGCCGCTTGGACCGATTGCCATCTTCGCCCTGCAGAAATCCCTCACGCAGGGGCGCAGGGCCGGATTCCTGACGGGTCTGGGCGCTGCGACCGTGGATACCATATTCGCGATGATTGCAGTTTTCGCCCTCGCTGCCGTGGAATCCTGGTTCGAGACGCACAGGGCGACAATCGTTCTCGGAGGCGGGCTTCTGCTGGTCGTGCTCGGCGCAACCATCACCTTCAGCAACCCGTTCAAGAGCTTCAGCAAGGATGAAGGACCTTCATATTCGGCCAAGGACTACCTGAAGGCCGTCCTGATGGGACTTTCCAACCCCGGAGCCATTTTCGTACTGTTTGCGCTGATGGCATTCTTTGATGTCTCGGTCGAAGCGCACGATTTCAGGGTGGCGCCCATCATCCTCGGAGTCAGCGCCGGAGCGATAACATTCTGGTACGGATTCTCCTGGTTTTTCGGCAGTTTCAAAAAGAGCATAAGGCTGAGCAACATACTGTGGATGAACAGGGCGTCCGGGGTGCTGATTATGATCATAGGCTTTGCCTTCCTTGCCGACGGTGCAATGAGGCTCATCTTTTCATAGCCCGGCAGCGGATTTGGATTGAAACAATTTGAAGACAATATTATTATGAAGTGGATTCTGAAACATATCATCGGAGCAATCGTGCTCTTTGCCGTGCTGGCATTTTCAGCAGGAATTATCCTCAAACTTGTCACCAACCACGGCAAGGAAATCACTGTTCCGGACCTGACGAACATGTCGGTATCGGAGGCCGTCTATACCGCCGGACTGCAAAACCTCAGGGTTGACATCACGGACTCGGTGTATATCCGCAGGATGGGCCGCGGCATGGTGTATTCGCAGAACCCCAAGGCCGGCTCGTCCGTAAAGAAAGGACGCCGTATCCTCCTGACCATCAATTCCGTCAATCCGAAAAAAGTGCAGATGCCCAACCTCGTGGGATATTCGATGAGGCAGGCCAAGGCCGAGCTCCTTTCCCGAGGGCTGAGTCTCGGCAAACTGATGTATGTCAGCGACATGGCCACCAACAATGTCCTTAGGCAGATGTACCGCGGCAGGGAAATTGAGCCGGGGACCATGATAGAGAGCGGCTCGGACATCAACCTGATCGTGGGCCTCAATCCCGACGACAACCAGACCTACATCCCTGACGTTGTGGGTATGAAATATATGAGAGCGGTAGATGCCATTCACGACAATTCACTCAACATCAAGGCTTTGAAGTTTGACAAGACCGTCAAGTCCTACGCCGATTCGCTCGACGCCACGGTTTACCGCCAGGGGCCTTCAGCCTCTTCCGAGCCTATACTTATCGGTTCGGAAATTACACTTTATCTATCCACCAATCCGCTTAAGAAATAACTATGGAGGACTTTCTTCAGGACCTGGACGGACTGCAGGACGACAATTACGGCGAAGGGGTTGTCGTGGAGAGCGGAGCGGCGGAAGCAGCGGAAGATGACGAGCAGGGAATGTTCGAGCATTTCAGGCTCAACGTGGACCCCGGACAGACCCCGATGAGGGTGGACAAGTATATGGCCTGCCATCTCGAGGACACTTCCCGTCATCGCGTACAGGTGGCGATAAAGACCGGTTATGTGCGCATCAACGACAGGCTGGCCAAGGCCAATATGATTGTGCGCCCGGGGGATGTGATCCGCTTTGTGATGCCGTACCAGAGACACGGATTCGAAGTGCTTCCGGAGGACATTCCGCTCGACATCACCTACGAGGACGACGATGTGCTGGTGGTCAACAAGCCCGCCGGGATGTGCGTCCATCCGGGACACGGCCACTTCGACGGCACCCTCGTAAATGCACTTTCCTTCCACCTCGGCATCACCCAGGGGGCCGACGCAAAGGACGAGAGGATGGGCGTGCTGGTACACAGGATCGACATGGACACTTCCGGCCTCCTGGTCGTGGCCAAAAATGACGAGGCCCAGCTCAAACTTGCAAGGCAGTTCTTTGTCCACAGCATAGAAAGGCGCTATGTGGCAGTGGTCTGGGGCAGCATTGCCGAAGACGAGGGCACCATCGACGGCAACATCGGGCGCGACCCCAACGACAGGCTTCGCTTTATGGTCTTCGAAGATGGGGACAGGGGCAAGCACGCGGTCACCCACTACAGGGTTCTGGAGAGATTCGGATTCGTGACAGTGGTGGAATGCAGGCTCGAAACGGGCAGGACACATCAGATACGCGTCCACATGTCACACATCGGCCACCCGCTGTTCGGTGACGAACGCTACGGCGGCACCGAAATCCGCAAGGGAACCATCTATGCCAAATACAGGCAGTTCATCAAGAATTGCCTCGAACTGTGCCCGAGACAGGCGCTCCATGCCAAGACCATCGGCTTCGAGCATCCGCGCACCGGGGAATTCATCCGCTTTGACTCGCCTCTTCCACCGGACATGACCGCCCTTATCGAAAAATGGCGCAAGTACGCCTCCGCAATGCCGGAAGAAGGGTAATGCGCCTTTGACGAGTAGGATTTTTTTATTATCTTTGCGTTTCGGATTTTGAGGTATGGTGTAATGGTAGCACTAGGGATTTTGGTTCCCTCAGTAGTGGTTCGAACCCACTTACCTCAACGGAAAGGTGACTGTACAGCCCGTGCTGACAGCCACCTTTTTTCAATCTGCCTCCATGTTCATTTTCAGGGATATACCGCCCGGGGAAGGGACTGGCTCCTACACCCTCACAGCATAATAGTGCGGGCCGAAACGTACGGATGCCGCCCTGTCGAGCATCTCGCGGTCGTCCGGATGGGCAATGGAAATCAGTAGCCTGGCCCTTTCCTGAAGGCTTCGTCCGGTAAGATCGACAGCCCCGTATTCGGTCACAATCCAATGGGCATCCGCCCTCGGAGTCACCACTCCCGCACCCTCGTGAAGGGTAGACACAATCTTCGTAGCCCCCTTGCGCGTGCGGGAAGTGAACGCCGTAATCGACACTCCCCCCTCGCTCATGGTGGCCCCGCGCACAAAATCAAGCTGCCCTCCGGTCCCGGAATATATGCGTGTACCGATCGAATCCGCACAGATCTGGCCTGTAAGATCCACCTCTGTTGCCGAATTGATGGCCACGGCACACGGATTCTGCGCGATATTGAAAGGATTGTTGACATATTTGATGTCCTTCATCACCACTCCCTCATTGCGGTCGATGAAATCATAGACCTTCTGGCTTCCGAGCAGGAAACTTGCCGTCACCCTGCCCGTGTCGAGACGCTTGTTGCTCCCGTCAATCACCCCTTTTCCAATCAGTTCCAGCACCCCGTCCGCAAACATTTCGGTATGGATCCCGAGGTGGCTGTGTCCGCCGAGATGGGTGGCGACGGCATTGGGCAGCGAGCCTATGCCCATCTGGATGCACGCCCCGTCGGGCACCAGGTCCGCACAGAGACGGCCTATCGCAGCCTCATCGGGAGTCGGCTCCGCATACGGCTTGGCAAACAGGGGACGGTCGTCCTCCACCAGGAAGTCAAATTGCGAGAGGTCCACCAGGTCCCCATAGGCAAACGGCACATTGGGATTGACGACACCTATTACCACGCGCGCCGATTCGATGGCGGCTATGCTGCAGTCCACACTTGTCCCCAATGAGACCTTTCCGTCGGCATCGGGAAGGGAGACCTGCACCATCGCGACCCCGAGGGGGATGCGTCCGCTGCGGTAAAGTGCCTGGCTTTCACTGAGATGGACAGGAAGATAGTCCGCGTATCCGGCATTTACGCTGGAGCGCGTATTGGGTCCCACGAAGAACCCCTGCTCGAAAAAGATGCCCTCATATTTCGGGTCGGAATACGGGGCAGGTCCCTCCGTATGGAAATGGTGGAAATGAAGGTCGCGGATGTCTCCCGCATCTGCACGGCGCACCAGTGCCTCCACAAGTATGTGGGGAACGGATGCAACGCTTGAAAGATGGATATGGTCCCCGTCGCGGACGGAGGCGACGGCCCGGTCGGCCGAAACGTACTGCGGATGTTTCATAGTCGGATAATGCAAAGCATCAAAACACTTGTCAGCCTACCAGTGCAGCCACGGCACTTTCAACTTTCCCGAAATCGAACGAAGCTGTCACGCGGTCCATTTTCCTGCGTATCTCCGCATTGCAGAGATTGCCGATGGAGCCCTCGTGGGTATGGTTCAGGGTACCGCGGAACTTGAATTCCCCCTTCATCACAGCCTCCCCCACCTGCCTGTAGGCATCGCGGAACGGCACCCCTTCGGCCACAAGACGGTTGACCTCCTCGACAGTGAACGCCTGCGCATAGAGCTGATTGTCCATCAGGTCGGCGCGCACCTCCAGATTGGCGACGGCATAGGCCACAATGTCCAGACAGTCATCGAGCTCGGCGAACATCGGGACAAAGACCTCCTTGACAATCTGCAGGTCCCTGAAATATCCTGACGGCAGGTTGGCAGTAATGAGCCGGATTGTATTATGTATGCCCTGGAGCCTGTTGCAGTGGGCCCTGACCAGTTCAAACACATCCGGATTTTTCTTGTGCGGCATGATGCTGGAGCCGGTGGTCAGGGCATCCGGAAGGCGGATGAACCCGAAATTCTGGCTGGCGTAGAGACATCCGTCCGCAGCGAGGCGCCCTATGGTCTCGGCTATCGCAGAATATGCGTAAGCTACTGTGCGCTCGACCTTTCCGCGCCCCAGCTGGGCATTGACCACATTGTAGGAAAGGTCGTCAAATCCCAGCAGGCGGGTAGTCATGGTCCTGTCGATCGGGGCCGAAGAGCCGTATCCTGCAGCGGCACCGAGAGGATTCTGGTTGACCGTGTCCCACGCCGCCTTCATAAGCAGCAGGTCATCGGCAAGGCTTTCCGCATATGCTCCGAACCACAGTCCGAAGGAGGACGGCATGGCTACCTGGAGATGGGTATATCCGGGCATCAGCACATCCCGGTACTGCCCGCTCTTCTCCTGCAGGAGGTCAAAGAGCGTCCTGACCTTCGAAACGGTCTTCCGGATTTCCGCCCTTGCAAACAGTTTCACGTCCACCATCACCTGGTCGTTGCGCGAGCGCCCGGTATGGACTTTCTTCCCTATGTCCCCGAGCGAGCGGGTAAGCATCAGCTCCACCTGTGAATGGACATCCTCAATCCCGTCTTCTATCGTGAAACGGCCCCCGGACGCCTCCCTGTACAGGGCCTTGAGCTCCGGAAGAAGCCTCTGCAGGTCCTCCGTGGCAAGGAGTCCCGCCTTTTCAAGCATGGTCACGTGCGCGATTGTGCCCATAATGTCGTAAGGGGCCAGAAAAACGTCCATTTCGCGGTCGCGGCCCACAGTAAATCTGTCGATTCTTTCGTCCTGGTCAAAACCTTTGTCCCAGAGTTTGTTGCTTGGTTTCATATCAGTTGCAGCTGGTCAAGAAGCGCGACGTAAACCTGCGCGCCTTTTTCAATTTCTTCTGTTTCAATGTATTCGTCGGCGGTATGGGACCGTGCAGAATCCCCCGGGCCGATTTTCAGTGTAGGGAACGGGGCGAGCGCCTGGTTGGAAAGCGTCGGGGAGCCGAAGCTCCCGAGCCCGAGGGCCGTGCCGCGTCTTACCGCAGGATGGTCCGCACCTATGTGCGAGCCGCAAAGCCTTGTACTTCTAGCCTTTACCTCGCACGGAGCCTCCGAAACGATGATTTCGAGCAGCTCGGCATTGGTGTACATACCGTTGGGCCTCGTGTCAACGACAAAGGTGCACAGGTCCGGCACCACGTTGTGCTGGGTTCCTGCGGCAATCTGAGTCACCGTCATCCTGACCTCCCCGAGAAACGGGGACACCCGCCCGAACCTTTTGCTGCGGAACCACTGCACGGCTTCCATTGCCCTGTAGATGGCATTATAGCCCTCATCCCTGGCAGCGTGGCCGCTCTTTCCGCGGACCGTGCAGTCAAGCACCATCAGCCCCTTTTCAGCAACGGCCATCCTCATCCGCGTCGGCTCGCCCATTATGCCGAAATCAATATTCCCGATTTGCGGGAGAATCATTTCCATGCCCCCGTCACCGCTCACTTCCTCCTCCGCAGTGGCCGAAAAGACGAGCCTGTATGGCTGCGGACGGGATGAAAGGGTAGTGTAGGCAGAGAGAAGGGCCACGAGCGATCCCCCGTCATCATTGCTTCCAAGACCGTAGAGCCGTCCCCCCTCAATGTCGGCCGAAAACGGGTTGCGGGTATAGCTTGCGGCTGGCCGTACCGTGTCGATATGGGCATTGAGCAGTATGGAGGGCCTGCCGTCCGGCACGGAGGATTCGCACCATAGATTGTTGCCCGTCCTGTGGACGTCAATGCCCCGCCCTGCCATCCAGGCAGACAGGAAATCGGCAGCAGCCTTCTCGTCCCGGCTCACAGACGGGATGCGGATAAGGTCACGCAGCAGCTGGATGTATTCTCCGTACATGGTATCAGGCAGTTATTGCCGTCCCTCCGCAAAGGTCCGGGGCGCTTGTCACAACCACCCTGGACACCCCTGCGCGGATGGCACCAAGTGCATTTTCAATCTTCGGGACCATCCCTCCGGACACAGTCCCGTCAGAGACATACTCCCGGAAAGACTCATGAGTAATCTCCTTTATCACAGTGCCGTCAGGGGCAAGCACCCCGGGCTTTTCAAAGCAGAATGTGAGCGTGACGTCAAAAAATGCGGAAAGCGAAGAGGCGGCGACCGAGGCAATGGTATCGGCATTGGTATTGAGAAGATGCCCCTGCCCGTCGTGCGTCAGCGGTGCAAGGACCGGCACCACGCCCATATTGAGGAGCTTCGCGAGCATCTCCCCCCTTACGGCCTCCACGTCCCCGACAAACCCGTAATCGACCTCCCCGACAGGGCGTCTTTCGCTGTGCACAAGGTCAAGGTCGGCACCGGTAAAACCTGCCGCATCGACTCCGAGGGATTGAAGGCGCGCCACGACATTTTTGTTGACAAGACCACCATACACCATTGTCACTACCCTGAGCATCGCCTCATCGGTAATCCTCCTGCCCTGCACCATCCGGCTTTCGATGCCGAGCTCGGCGGCCACGGCAGTCGCCGTCCTCCCGCCTCCGTGCACAAGCACCTTTTTCCCCGGGACGGCCGCAAAGAGCTCAAGGAAGCTCCCCAGCGACGAAGGGTCCTCGACAATGGCCCCGCCGACCTTTATCACATTCACTTTTTCCATAACCTACAGACTTTCAAGCATTCTCTTCATCACAACCTGCGCGGAGACCACCCTGTTGGCCGCTTCCTCTATCACAAGGCTCCGCGGGGAATCAATCACCTCGTCGGTCACGATCATATTGCGGCGCACCGGAAGGCAATGCATGAAGAAGGCGTTGTTGGTGACTTCCATCTGGGCGCGCCCGACCGTCCAGGACCTGTCCATGCTCAGCACCTGCCCGTATCTTTCCACGCTCGACCAGTTCTTGGCATAGACAAAGTCGGCCCCCTCGAATGCCTTCATCTGGTCATACTCCACGGTGGCTCCCCCGACAAACTCCGGGTCAAGCTCGTACCCGTGGGGATGGGTTATCACGAAATCCACATCGGCGGCATTCATCCATTCTGCGAAAGAATTGGGAACAGCCTGCGGAAGGGCCTTCGGATGGGGTGCCCAGGTCATCACCACCTTCGGACGCGCTGATGTGCGGTGTTCTTCGATTGTAATCAGGTCGGCAAAGGCCTGGCACGGATGCACAGTGGCGCTCTCGAGACTGATCACCGGCTTCCCCGAATACTCCACGAACTGGCGCAGGATATTTTCCCCGTAGTCTGCCTCCCTGTCCGTAAGGCCGGCAAACGAACGCACACCTATAATGTCGCAATAGGAGCCGATGACCGGCACAGCCTCACGTATATGCTCCGGCTTGTCCCCGTCCATCACTACTCCCATCTCGGTTTCGAGCTTCCAGCTGTCCTTGCCGATGTCGAGCACGATAGGGTTCATTCCGAGGTTCAGCGCCGCCTTCTGCGAGGAGAGCCTGGTGCGGAGACTGGAGTTGAAAAATATCAGGATAATGGTCTTGCCGCAGCCGAGATTCTGCCAGCCAAGCGGGTTTGCTTTGACCTGTGCAGCTTCGTCAAGGGCAAGACGAAGGTCTCCTATGTCAGAGACACGGAAAAAGGATTTCATTGTAAAATGGTATTTAAATTACTCTATATCAGCTCTTTGAGCGAAGAAAGAAATATATCGGCGTCGCTTTCCTTCAGGACGAGCGGAGGAAGAAGCCTGATGATGCCGGACCCGGCAGCACCGGTAAAAATGTGCTTTTCCTCCAGAAGGGTGTGCCTTATGTCCACGGCAGGGCTGCTGAACTCGATGCCTATCATAAGGCCCTTTCCGCGGACCTCCTTTATCAGCGGCGACTGCGGGATGTTGCGCAGGATATGCTCACCCACCCTTGCGGCATTCTCTACGAGATGCTCGTCCCTGATGATGTCGGCCACTGCAATTGAGGCCGCCATTGCGAGGTAGTTGCCCCCGAAAGTAGTCCCGAGCATTCCCCTCCATGGCTTTATCTTCGGGGAAATCAGGACACCGCCTACAGGAAAACCGTTGCCCATGCCCTTTGCCATCGTGATGATGTCCGGGGTGATGCCGGCCCACTGATACGCGAAGAAACGTCCCGTGCGCCCGTATCCGCTCTGGACTTCATCGAGGATGAGCATGGCTCCATAGCGGCTTGTCAGCTCCCTGAGCCCTTGCAGAAATGCTTCTGAAGGCACCCTGATGCCGCCTACTCCCTGGATTCCCTCGATGATGACCGCGGCAACGTCCCCCCTCGACAATTCGCGCTCGACCGCTTCGAGGTCTCCGGGAGGGCAGAAGGACACCTTGTGGCAGGAATTGAACGGGGACACGATACGGGGATTGTCGGTGACGGCCACCGCCCCGCTCGTACGCCCGTGGAAACTCTTTTCAAACGCGACCACACGGTCCCGCCCGGTTGCAAACGAGGCGAGTTTCAACGCATTCTCATTGGATTCGGCGCCGCTGTTGTCGAGAAACAGGAAATAGTCCTCCAGGCCGGAGAGCGTCCCGATTTTCCGGGCGAGAATCTCCTGGAGCGGATTGCGCACGCTGTTGGAATAGAAGCCGATGCGGGAAAGCTGCTCCGTAAGGGCCGCGACATAACGCGGATGGGAGTGCCCCACGCTTATGACCGCGTGGCCTCCGTAGAGGTCGAGATATTCCTGTCCCGAGTCATCCCACACCCTGCAGCCTTCCGCCCGTACGGGGGTCACGTCGAAAAGGCTGTAAACATCGAAAAGTTCCATATCTGTCAGTTCGTTTTTTGTTACAATTCAAAGCACGCAGATGCGCATCTGTGTTCAAAACCGCGAGGCCTTCAGCCTCAGGCCAGTGTCCTCATCAAGTCCGAAGACAATGTTCATGTTTTCAACCGCCTGCCCTGATGCTCCCTTCAGGAGATTGTCTATCAATGAGACAACGTGGACCTTGCGTCTGTATTTCCTGGGATAAATCACACATTTGGCAGTATTGACGACCATCTTCAGGTCGGGGTTTTCCCTTACCGTCACCACAAACGGTTCGTCGCGGTAGTAATCTTCATACAGGGAGACCGCCCCGTCTTCCGGGAGGTCGCAGTCGAAATATGCGCTGACGATGATTCCGCGGGTGAAATCGCCCCTCATCGGGATAAAGTTGACATCGGCGTCAAACCCTTCCTGGAGCTTTCGCAGAGTCTGCCTGACTTCTCCCAAATGCTGGTGGGTAAACGGCTTGTAAACGGACATATTGCTGTCCCTCCATGAAAAATGGGTGGTTTCGGAAGGCTTCTGGCCGGCACCCGTCGAGCCTGTCACTCCGGTTATGTGCACCTCGCCAAGGATTCCGGCTTTGGCCGCGGGAAGCAGTGCCAGCTGGATTGCCGTAGCGAAACATCCCGGATTGGCTATCCGGCGCGATGAGGCAATACTGCTGCGGAATGCCTCCGGAAGCCCGTACACGAAGCCCTCGGCATCCTCATCCAGTCGGAAATCATTGGAAAGATCGATGATTGCCCCTTTGTAGGAAGGCGGGAATGAATGGACCGCCTCCTTTGACTTTCCGTGCCCCGAGCAGATGAAGATGCAGTCTGCGGCTTCATAGTCAGGCTCGGAGCAGAACTCGAGGTCCGTGTCCCCTACAAGGTCCTGATGGACTTTCCAGACAGGCTCTCCGCTATGGCTGGAGCTCTGCGCAAACACCACCTCAGCCTGGGGATGGACTGACAGTATGCGCAACAGCTCTCCCGCAGTATATCCGGCCGCGCCGATTATCCCGGCGCGTATCATAGCTCGTCAGCGAGGGCGGAAGCCTCGTCGGAGTGGTTGGCATAATAGACACGCAGCGGAGTGGAAAGCACTTTGATGAAGCCTTTCGCATCCTCTCCGGTCCATCCTTTCTGCATCTCTCCGTATTCCCCGAACTTTGTCTTCACGAGGTCATTTTCACTCTCGACCCCCACGGTCGAAAAGCCGTAAGGACGGAGCTCCATGATTGCGGTGCCGCTTACGTTGCGCTGGCTTTCGGTCAGCATGGCCTCGATGTCGCGCATCACCGGCTCGAGATACTGGCTCTCGTGGGTGAACATCCCGTACCAGGTAGCCACCTGGTCCTTCCAGTACTGCTGCCACTTGGAAAGGGTGTATTTCTCAAGGAAACGGTGCGCGCCGATAATCAGCATTGGTGCTGCAGCCTCGAAGCCCACGCGCCCCTTGATTCCGATGATCGTGTCGCCCACGTGCATATCCCTTCCGATGCCGTATGGCGAGGCAATCTCCTCCACCTTGCGGATTGCATCCACAGGATTGGCAAACTCCTGCCCGTTGACGGCCTTGAGTTCACCCTTTTCAAAGGTCAGGCGGACCTGCTCCGTACCGGTCTTTGTGACCTGCTTGAGATAGGCAGACTCGGGCAGGCCACAGGCGGAATCGAGAATCTCCCCGCCGCAGATGCTCGTGCCCCAAAGTCCTACGTTATATGAATACTTCAGTTTGGTAAAATCGGCCTTGAATCCGTGCGAGTTGAGATAATCCACCTCATACTGGCGGGAAAGGGCCATATCGCGGGTAAGGGTGATGATTTCAACGCCGGGGGCCATCACCATGAATGTCATGTCGAAACGGACCTGGTCATTGCCGGCTCCGGTGGAACCGTGGGCAATGGCATCGGCTCCGATTTCCTTTGCATAGCGCGCAATCGCCATGGCCTGGAAAATGCGTTCGCTGGAGACTGACACAGGATAGGTGCCGCCGCGCAGCACATTGCCGAAGACCATATACTTGATGCTGCGGTCGTAATACTCGCGCGTGACATCTAGGGTGACATACTTTTTCGCACCGAGCAGGTATGCATTCTTCTCGTTGAGGGCGAGCTGCTCAGCACTGAAACCGCCCGTGTCCGCACATGCGGCATAGACTTCGTATCCCTTTTCCTTTGCAAGGTACATCACGGTGAAGCTCGTGTCGAGTCCACCGCTGAAAGCTACAACTACTTTTTTCATAACAGGTTAAATTAGCGTGGCGGTCAGATCCTTTTCTTCCGTACGGTGCCCGCAGTGCAGGGCAGGGTCATAGAGCATGCCCGTACAGAGGCAGCGCGTAAAATTGTTGCGTGTCAGCACGTCGTAGTTGATGCAGCTTTCACATCCCTTCCAAAAGACAGGGTCGTCGGTAAGCTCGCTGAAAGTCACCGGCACATAGCCCAGCTCCGTATTGATTTTCATCACTGCAAGGCCGGTGGTGAGCCCGAAGATCTTCGCTTTGGGGAAAAGCGTCCTGCTGAGCTCGAAAGCCTTGTGCTTGATGCGTTTGGCAAGTCCGTGACCACGGTACTGGGGTTTTACGATGAGTCCGGAGTTGGCAACGAAGTCGTCGTGGCTCCAGGATTCGATATAGCAGAATCCCACAAACTCGTCGCCCTTCATTGCAATCACGGCCTTGCCTTCCATCATTTTCTGCGCGACATACTCCGGCTTGCGCTTTGCGATGCCGGTTCCGCGCACCTTCGTTGCGGCTTCAATCTCCGAAAGTATCTCATCTACATACTTCAGATGCTTCTGTGAAGCCACCTCTACTGAAAATTCGTCCATTTGTCAAGTTGTTGTTTCGTTCTATTATTTCGAGGCCTTCCGTTTCTGGGTTATGCCCGGAAGAAGACCCTCAAGTGTTTCGATGAGATCATCGTCGGAAAACCCGTTGCGGATAATCACGAAGATGGTGTCGTCTCCTGCTATCGTCCCTGCGGCCGGGGGTATCGAAGCAGCGTCAATTATGGAAGCCACCATATTGGCATGACCGGGGACAGTCTTGATGATTGCGCCATAATGGACAGGCTCATAGCTCAATACGCTTTCCGCATGATACGGACGCGGGGTCACGGAAGCCTTTGACGGTATCCGGTATCCTCCCGCAGTCTTGACAATCTTCATTTCCTTGATGTCGCGGGAAAGAGTAGCCTGGGCCACCTGGTAACCGGCGCCGGCAAGAAGGGTCTTGAGTTCCTCCTGCGACGACACCCTCTGCCTTTCGATTATCCTCCTGATGATCGATTGCCTCTGTGCTTTGTCGATTGTCGTGCTCATAGTATTCGGTTTTGAATAATTATTCCGTTTTCCGATCGTAAATATAGCAGTAATTTCGTTATTTCCTAATTTATATTCAATATTCTTGCGTTTTATTCGATTTTTATACAGCGAAGGCCGGTTTTCGCACAGGGGCCATGCCGACAGTCACAGTTGAGGGGGCCGTTCCGGAGGATTATTTTTTGAAGATTCCTTATTATATTTGTAGAGACCCTGTCAAAAACAGGGCAATTTTTGCAAATGGCATCAGTAAAGTGGAAAAAATGGCTTGGGGCAGTCCTCGGAATATTCGCGGGACTGTGGGCGGTTGTCATAATCGTCCTGCAGATTGTGCTCAGCCCGGACTTTCTCACAAAGACCGCCAACCGCCTCGCGGCCCAATACATCGACGGGGAGATTTCCTTCGGCCGCATCAGCGCATCGATGTTCAGCAGTTTCCCCTATCTCAATGTCACCGCAGAGGATCTCAGCATTGTCTATCCCCACGGGCGATACGCCGCATTCGATTCGCTCGGAGCATACGGCAGGCTCCTCGACGAAGGACGGGGGGAAATTGCCGATACCCTGGCATCAATCCGGTCAATGGAACTGTCCGTGGACTATGTCAGGGCCCTTGGAGGAAAAATCAGGATTGCCCGCGCCTCCGTTGACAGGCCGAGGATTTTTGCACATTCATACGATGCAGGGACCGCCAACTGGGGCATTTTCAGATTTGCCCCTCCGGAAGAGGAAGAGACTGACACCACCGCCGTCACCCTTCCCGAAATCGAAGTGCGACATCTTTCCCTCACGGGCAGGCCCCACATTGTCTATACTTCGCAGGCCGATACCGTATATGCAGCCCTCAACATGAAAGAGACGTCGCTGGACGGCCATATCTCCACAAAAAATCCCGGACGCGGACATTTCGCCTTTGCGATGGATTCCCTCCAGGTAGCGGGCAGGCTTCCTGCCGATTCCCTGCTGTTTGCGCTTGACAGATGCTCAATTGACGCAAAATCGGGAAGATACACAGTCGGGGCTGATGCACGCATCTTCCTTGCAAGCAGGACTTTAGGCCGCCTTGCCGTTCCTGCCGGGCTGAATGCTTCCGTCTCCCTGCAGAGGCCCGGAAGCGTGGAAATGGAGGACCTGCACCTTACCCTTGCCACACTTGACCTCACGGGAAAAGCCATGGTCACCCCTTCGCCTGACAGCACCTACATACGGGCCGAATTGTCCCTGAACGATTGTCCGGTCCAGCGCACAATCGAGACTTTCTGCGCAAAGGCAATGCCCGGGGCACTGAAGCTCAAGACTGACGCATCCCTCACGCTTACAGCGCTTTGCGACGGATATTACCACCCGGGAGGCGGCGCTCTTCCGGAGCTGATTGCAGAGCTCGTGGTGCCGCGGTCGGAGGTGGCATACGAAGGGATCGGCTACAGGGGGGAAATCGCCCTTGACATCAACGCTGCCACCGACAGCGGAGGGATGCTGTCCCTCTCGGCCGACAACATAGATTTATACCTCGCCGGCATCGGCCTTTCCGCAAGCGGAAGCATCTACGACCCTCTCGGGGATGACCCTCTCTTTGACGTGGAACTTATTGCGGAGGCCGACCTTGAAGAGGCATCGGCGTTCCTTCCGGAGGGGATGAGCGCAAAAGGGACCCTCAGCGCATATGCGGGAGGCATGATACTCGCCTCCGACATGAGTCCCTACAATTTCTCGCGTGCCGACATCGAAGGGTACATAGAGACTGACGGACTGACCTTCACAAGCATCCCGGACACACTTGAGGCATCCGTGGGCAAGACATCGGTCAGCCTTGCAAAGGCCGGACGCGATTCGCTCCTGGGAGCGGAACTTCTCGGCTTCAAGGGAGAGATGAATGAGTTTTACGCGACACTCGGAAGCAGCACCTTTGCACGCGCCGAAGGCGTCACCCTCTCTGCACAGAATGCCTCGGGCACATTCAGCGAGGCCTTCGGCAAGGAGTTCCACCCCATCGTGGGCACAGTGGGAGCAAAGGAAATCGCGATGGCAGGCACGGACTCCCTCTATGTGGCGGTAAGAAACACGGTCAACAGTTTCAAGCTTTCAAGCCGCGCTCATCATAACCAGAAAATGCCGATTCTCGCCCTTTCAAGCAGCAGCGGAAGGATTTCCCTGCGCAAGGGAGCCACGCGCTTCGGTCTCAGGAAGGCATCGTTCGGGGCATCCGCCGTCAAGCGGCCGGTGGAAGAGCCTGCTGACACTGCCACTGTGGAAGATCCCCTGCTGGCAAAATATGCAGCGGCACCGGAAGACGGTTTTGAAAGGCACGATGCAGGCTTTTCAGTCAGCGATGCCGTGCAGGGATACCTTACGGGATGGGACCTCGGAGGCTCCCTGTCCATCGGCGGAGGTATGCTCACCACTCCATTTTTCCCGCTTCGCAATACCATCTCCGGAGTGGGAGGACACTTCGACAACAATTCTGTGGCCCTCGACAGCCTGACTTTCAGGAGCGGCACCTCCGACATCTCGGCAAAAGGAAGCATCAGCGGACTGACGGAGGCACTGGCCGGAGACGGAGTGCTCTCCCTCGACCTTGACATAAGTTCCAGGCGCATCAATGCCAATGAGCTCCTTGCCGCATACGAAAAGGGGAGCAGGTATGTCCGTGAAGGCTGGGACGCAATGGACGAAGGCATTTCGGACGAGCAGTATATGGAATCCGTGACCGGGGATTCCACGGCAGTGGCAGACACAGCGCCTTCCCTGCTCGTACTCCCTCGGAGGATCTCAGCCGACATCAGCATCCAGGGCGAGCAGGTGGACTATTCCACCCTCCTGATTGACTGGTTCTCATCCGACATAGCATTGAAAGACAGGACTTTGAAAGTCACCAACACCGTAGCCACATCCAACATGGGCGACATCTACGCGGAAGGTTTCTATTCGACCAGGGCAAAGGACAAGCTCTCTGCCGGATTCGACCTCAATATGGTGGACATCACGGCCGACAAGGTGCTGGAGCTGTTCCCGGCAGTGGACACCCTGATGCCGATGCTGAAATCATTCAAGGGCAACCTCGACTGTGAAGTTGCAGCCACGACGATGATTGACACGACCATGAGCATAATCCTTCCTTCGGTCAACGGTATCATGAAGATCTCCGGGAGGGACCTGTCGCTTGCCGAGGACGATGCCCTCCGCAAGATAGCCAAGATCCTGATGTTCAAGGACAGGAAGAATCTCAACATTGCCGACATGTCAGTGCAGGGCATCATCAGCGAGAACCAGCTGGAGATATTCCCGTTTGTGCTCGGGGTGGACCGTTACAGGCTGGCACTGAGCGGGATCCAGCGTTTTGACCAGAGTTTCAACTACCACGTTTCAGTCATCGGCTCCCCTCTCCCGTTCAGGTTCGGCGTCAACCTTTCCGGAGATTTCGACAACTGGAAATGGCGCCTGTGCAAGGCAAGGTATAAGAATGCCAATGTGCCTGTCTTCACAAAGGAAATCCACGATATGCACTACAGCCTCATCGGGGTGATCCACGATGTGTTTGACCTCAGCGTAGAAAAGGCGCTTGAAGCTTCCAGGCAGGGGGTAGAGGAGGTCGAAGCATCAAAGGAGGCCGCCGGGTATGACCCTGAAAGGCAAGATGAAGAACTCGATGAATATGTCATCGGGGATTCGGGATTACCGGATATTTCCCTTTTTTGAAGATTCCAAAGAAGCAAGTAACAATCATCACATATGAACAGCGAAGAATACATTGAAGTCACCCTGACTTTCAAGTCCTACAGCCAGGAGAATGCCGAAATCACGGAGGCCTTCCTCTCTGACCTTCCCTACGATTCGTTTATGGAAGACACTGATGCCGCCGGCCGTCATGTCCTCAAGGCCTATATCGGCAGGAGCAGCTACGACCCGAGGGCGCTGAAGGTTGTGCTCAGCGGACTTCCCTTCGAGGTGGATTTCTATGCCAACCTTGTGCCTCCGCGCAACTGGAACGAGCAGTGGGAAGACAATTTCAAGCCCATCGTGGTGGATAAAAAGGTGACCATCAAGTCTCCGCGCCACAAGGGTGCAGGACGTACGAGGTTCAACATCACGGTCAATCCGAGGATGGCATTCGGCACAGGTCACCACAGCACCACCTATATGATGATAGAGTCGATGCTTGAATACGAACAGGACATCCGCGGTCACACAGTGATGGATATGGGATGCGGGACAGGCATCCTCGGCATTCTTGCAGTAAAAATGCACGCCGAGCACGTGTACGGCATTGACATTGATGCCGTTGCAGCACGCTCGGCGTACGAAAACGCATTTCTCAACAGGGTATCCCGCCATTATGAAACATATTGCGGAGACGCATCGCTTCTTCAGATGGGCAAGTATGACGTGCTTATGGCCAATATCCACAAGAATATAATTGTCATGGACTTGCGCACCTATGCGCTGGGTCTCCGCAAAGGCGGTCTTATGCTTCTGAGCGGTTTCTACGACTCCCCGGAAGACCTGGATCCTGTCCTGAAGGAGGCTTCACGCAACGGCCTTTCCCTCATCGGATCAAGAAGCCTTGACGGTTGGAGCTGCATCGCTCTCCGCAAGGGATGATTATCTGGTCCAGCCCTTTGTCCAGTCGTCCGACGGATCCACGGCGCCTATGCCGTCAACGGTTCCCACAAACCTGCCTGTGAATGTGAAGGTCTGGCCTGCCTTGTTGGTACCGTCGGCAAGGAACATGTCCGAAGAATAGATGCTTGTCTCACCTTCAGGGACTTCCTCGACGAATTTGGTCTCGAGAAGGACATTCTTGAGGACTGATACTCCGTCGGCAAGTGCCTGGCGGGTCTGGACAGTCTCGACGGAGATGCCCTTGGACTTGCCGCATACGAGGGCATTCTCGAGGGTTACCTGTGTGCCTGCACGAAGGCGGATTCCCCTTTTGTTGTCGGAGGAGTTGTTGCCGATGAGGGTGACATTTTTGATGACAGGATGTGCAACAGGAGTGGCATTGAAATCATCACCGTTGTTGTCGCACTCCATCAGGCAGTCGCAGGAAGGGTCTGTCTGGTATGCCACCAGATACTCTGCCTTGCCGTTCCAGCCTTCGGTCCAGTCGAAGCAGTCATCGGTGCAGTCCACGACCACGCAGTGGTCCACATTGACGGAGCCTCCGAAGAATTCGATACCGTCGTCCGCACCCATGTAGGTCTGGATGTAGGAGATTGTGGTTCCGTTTCCTACTCCATAGAGGGACAGGCCGTTGGCCTCGTGCTCAGCGTCAAGCTTGTAGCCGGAGTATTCGATGCGGACATATTTCATGATGCCGGAGTTGTCATTCTCGACATTGCCTCCGTAAACGGCATTTCCGATCTCGGATGTAAGGGACTCACCAGCCTTTGCTGCCTTGTTGGAATGGGCCTTTCCGCAGATGTGCACTCCGCCCCAGGCACCGATTGCCTGACGCTCTGCAGTGAGCACAATCGGAGAGGATGCAGTACCCTGCGCATCGATTTTTGCGCCCTGTTCAATCAGTATGTAATTGATTTCACCGTTGTCGGCAGCCACTACGGTCACTCCCGGCTCAATCTTGAGCACTGCAGGAGCAACTACCTGGAGGCTTCCGGTGAGCTGATAAGTGTTGCCTGATTTGAGGGTAAGGTCTTCGGTCACGCGACCTTTGATTTCGAAGGTCTCTTCAGACCCGCCGTTTCCGTTTCCATTTTCATCCTTTGTGCAGGAAACCGTTCCTGCAACTGCTGCGAGCACCATTGCCGCAAAATAAACTGCTTTTTTCATACTTTTGAAAATTAAGTGAGTATTGTATTATCCTTTCAATTATATCTGCAGGTTCCATTTGATTCCGACCGAGAAGCCCCTTCCCTCCTTCCAGCCTTCGACATCCACGGTGGAGGAAGTCTGCGGTATGTCCTGGCGGAAGCGCATTGAGCTGTCGAGGATGTTCTTGAGGCCCGCGCTGACGGTCAGGTGGCCCGCGAAAGTCCAGGATACGTTGAAGTTGAGGCTGTGGAAAGGCATCTGCATTACGTCACCGAGTCCGGATAGTCCGACGGAGTGGATTCTCGGGCCCTGGAGATTGTATGTCAGGGCAAGCGAGAGGTCACGTCCCTCCCCGAATGACGGGGTGTAGGTGAGGTCGGCATTGGCAAGGTATGGCGATGCGCCCTGCAGGCCACGCTCCGGATTGGTATAGACTCCGCCCTCCGGGAGGGTGACATTGGTGTACATATATGATGCATTTGCACTGAGTGTCAGGTCTTTGACAATTTCCTTCCTTATCTCAGCCTCCACTCCTGCGGCTATGCCGGACTCGGCGTTGGAGAAAGAGTGTTCCGGTGCGCCTCCGGAGTAACGCTGGATGCGTTCGATCGGGTCCTTGAGCCATTTGAAATAGCCCGTCACGGAGAACATGTCCTGGTTGCCTTCGGAGAACCATTCGTAACGGAGGTCGGCGTTGTAATTGTAGGCATTCCTGAGCGATGCGTTACCCCTGAGCATCACGCCGCCGTAGCTTTCCTGATAGAGGAACGGGGCCATTTCCACAAATGACGGACGGGTGATTGTCCTTGAGAGCGAGAGCCTCAGGAAACGTGCTCCTGATATGTTGTATTTGAGGTTCAGGGCCACAAACGGGCTGTCGGAATCAAGATTCCTGCGCGTGTCCTCGACGTCGTCGTTGTAGTCCACGGTGCATCTGGCGGATTCGATTCTCGCTCCGGCATTGAGTGTCCATTTTTCGCCGAACTGCCTGTCGTATTCAACGAATGCCGCTGCTATGAGGCTTGAGGCATCGTATCTGTCGCGGGCGTTCTGTTTCCTTTCCATCGTGACGAGGGCGCTGCGGAGTGCGTCGAAACCTACGAAGGCGTCCATGTCCATTTCCCTGTCCTCGGCAAACGTGTCCCTTATGCCGGAGACGTCGTAAAGGAACCTGGTTGTGGCGAAATTCCTCGTTTTATCCTTTGCCGTGATTCCGAAACGGATGGAAGAACCGTCCCGGAAGCGGTATGACGCCTTTGCGTCCGCCGAGTATTCGGTCTCACCCAGGTTGCCGAAATAGCGGTATGTCTCCATATTGTTGGTGAAGAAACGCAGTCTTCCGTCGTCGCCCCTCTGGAAGAGCATCTGACGGCGGTCCGGTTCGTCGCTTGAGGTGACCGAGGCGGAGAGGCCCCAATCTGCCGTCCATTGTCCGAAGGTGTGATGTCCGGTGAGCTGGATATCGGTGAGTTTGTAGATATGGTCGGTCTGCGTCTCGCCGAACAGGTCGCGGTCTTCGTAGTCGATGCCGCTCCTGACGGAGAGTGTCCTGGAGGCGTTGCGGGCGAAAAAGACGGTGAGGGCCACGGCGTCGCTTGTGCGCAGGGTCTGTTCGATGTTCAGGAGGGCTGCGATGTCGGCGTCACGGGAGTAGTCGTCGTGGGTGAAACGGCTTTTCATCGTGCCGGAAGATTCGTAGGTCTTGAGGAATGCATCGCGAAGGATTGATTCTGATGTCTTGAGGGATGCGCTGGCCGTGATGCCAAGCTGCTGGCTGCCGATGCCGAATGTCTTTCCGAAGCCTATTCCGGCATTGATGTCGGGGAGGGCCGTGCGTTTCCGTACGATGAACGGGGTTTTTGCAAATATGTCTGTTTCAAGGGCATATGTGCGGAAATCGGAGTGCGGGAGATTCTGCGCCCTGCTGTCCAGTCGTGCGGTTGCAAACATTGAAGGGGTATTCATCGCGAAGGCTTCTTTTCCGATTGTGGAGAAAAGGCCTCCTGTCCCGACGGAGATGTTGAAGAAGTCCGGCTGTCCGCCTGTCTTTGTGCCTATGTCTATATGTGCTCCCGAGTAATCGGCAAATGAGGATGCCTCATATACTTTGCTGACAGTGATGTTCCTTACCGTTGATGCAGGGAAAATGTCCAGCGGGATGAGCTTGTTGTCGGGGTTCGGCGAGGCGATAGGAAGGCCGTTGAGGGTGGTTGTGCTGTAGCGGTCTCCCAGTCCCCTGACTATCAGCTGGCCGGAGCCTGCTACCGATACGCCGGTTATCTTCACCACGCTTTCCTGCACATCGGAGAGTCCCTTGAGGGACATTTCCTTCGCTCCGAGGTTTTCAAGCGCAAATGAGCTTTCTATCCTTTCGTTGCGGAGCGCCCCGAGCGATTCCATATTCTTTCTAGCAGTGACAAAGGCGTCCGAAAGGATGTTGGGGTCGGCTGTGAGGGTGATCTGCAGGGTGTTTGAAGCTATTGCCACAGTGCCGTCGCTGTCCTGTGGGAAAGGGGCTGCAAGGGAGACTGTTCCCGAATGCATTTCAATTCCGAACCTTAGGGTGACGTATCCTATGTATGAGACTTCGACTGTGGATTTGCCGTCGGGAAGAGGAAGGGTGAAGTCCCCGTCGATGGAGGTGATTGTCCCGGAGGTGGTGCCCTCTTTCATTACAGCCGCCCCGATGAGCGTTTCGCCTGTTGTCCTGTCTGTTACCGTGCCCCTGATTTGTCCCTGGGCCATTGCCGCTGTGCATAAAGCCGCCAGGCACAGCGCTGATAATAATCTGTACTTCATCTTCTGTCGTTTTCGGGGGCAAAAGTACAGCCGGGATGTTTAGAAGATGTTTCAGAAGTATGACGGTTCGGTTAATCTCACGGAAATGGCCGAGGCTGTGCCGGGAGGGCATCCGGAACAGGGTGTTTTGTTTTCGGAGGAAAAATGCATATATTTGCAATTCCTATCCGGACATCAGATTGCAGTAGCTTCCCAAGACTGCTTTCGGCGACGGGCCCCTGTTACGGCCTTCCGGATTGGTCTGCGGGTGTGTTGAAATTGGTAGACAAGCCAGACTTAGGATCTGGTGCCTCGTGCGTATGGGTTCGAGTCCCTTC
>JBJEJU010000002.1:0-62511 GCA_051878275.1 Candidatus Cryptobacteroides sp.
CTCATTTTCGAGATAGAGCAGGTTGACTCGGTTGAATAAATAAAGGAGACTCAACAAATGGCTGGAACGGCACCTGTTGAACTTGGAACAAAAAAAGTCAGCACCCTGCTGAAAGATTATGCAGTCCCGGGCATCATTGCCATGACTGCATCTTCTCTTTATAATATGGTGGACAGCATCTTCATCGGGCATATCCCGGGAGAAGGTTCGCTGGCCATTTCGGGTCTTGCGGTCACATTCCCGCTGATGAACCTCTCCACGGCCCTCGGAACCCTGGTGGGAATCGGTGCGTCAACGATGATTTCCGTTCTCCTGGGGCAGAAAAACTACAAGGCGGCAAACACGGTCCTTGCCAATGAGGTCACCCTCAACACAATCATCGGTACGGCATTTTCCGTCATATGCCTTCTTTTCCTTGACCCGATACTGACATTTTTCGGTGCAAGCGCCAACACTCTCCCCTTCGCGCGGGAGTATATGCAGATCATCCTCTACGGCAATGTCGTGACCCATCTGTACTTCGGGCTCAACAATGTCCTCAGGGCATCGGGCAATCCGAAGATGGCTATGGGGCTGACACTGTTTACCGTGATTTCCAACACGATACTTGACCCCGTCTTCATCTTCGTGTTCGGAATGGGAATCAGGGGCGCGGCACTTGCGACCGTCCTCTGCCAGCTGATGGCACTCGCATATTCGCTCCGCTACTTTATGGACAGGAAGCGTTTCATGCATCTGCCGGAAAAGTTCTTCTCCCTCGATTGGAAAGTGGCAAAGTCCTCACTTTCAATCGGTATGGGTCCGTTCCTGATGAACTCGGCATCCTGCATCGTAACCCTTTTCATCAACCAGCAGCTGATGAAGTACGGCGGGGACCTGAGCTTAGGTGCATACGGTATTGTCAACAGGATTTCATTCATCTTCGTGATGATTGTGATGGGTCTCAACCAGGGTATGCAGCCGATTGCAGGATACAACTACGGCGCACGGCAGTACAGCAGGGTCCGCAAGGTCTATCTCCTGACCGCAATGTGGGGCACTGTTGCCACCACCCTCGGTTTCATTGCCGGTGAGTTTTTCCCCAATGCCCTCGTCAGGATCTTCACCAACGATCCTGCGCTCATCGATATTGCAGACAAGGGACTGCGCATAGTCGTGCTCACGTTCCCGATCATTGCCTTCCAGATGGTGGCAACCAACCTGTTCCAATGCCTGGGGATGATAAAGAAGAGCATTTTCCTGTCCCTGTCAAGACAGCTGCTCTTCCTCGTTCCGCTCATATACATACTCCCCAACTGGTATTCAGTCCGCGGGGTATGGTACAGCTTCCCTATCTCGGACGCACTTGCATCCATTGTCACCCTGCTTTTCATCGCCGGTCTCTTCAGGAAGTTCGGCAGGATGAATGACGGGGACGATCCGTCCATATTGGGCAGCAACATCTGACATTTTTCCGTACAAGGCCACATTACCAATAAAATTATACCATATGGAGAAGAGAACACTAATCAACATAGGCCGTCAGTTCGGCAGCGGAGGGCGGGAAGTCGCCCTTGCAGTCGGCAGGAAACTTGGGATCAGCGTCTATGACAACGAGCTTATTACCAAGGCAGCTGAAGAAAGCGGCTTCAGCAGGCAGCTGTTTGCGGATATCGACGAGAAAAGGAGTCTTTTCTCACTGTCCGGTTTTTTCTCCAGCAGCGGCTACAGCCTGGCCGACAATTATGTCGGGGACAACGGGCTTTTCAACATCCAGAGCAATGTCATCCGCGGCATTGCAGAAAAGGAATCGGCAGTATTCATCGGACGCTGCTCTGACTACATCCTCAGGGAGCTCAAGTGCCTTGACGTATTCATCACCGCCCCGGAAGAGGACAGGATTGAAAGGATATCCCGACGCAAGGGCATAGGCCGCGACGAGGCAAGGTCCCTGATTGAAAAAACCGACAGCAGGCGCCGGACCTACTACAATTATTTCACTTTCGGGGACTGGGGAGTTGCCTGCAACTATGACCTCTGCATCGATTCGAGCATCCTGGGGATCGAGGGCACCGCTGATCTTATAGTTGACGTTGCAAAAAGGATGGGACTGGCTTAGGTATGAGAAAGATTGCAGGAGTTCTGATGGCCGTATGCCTTCTGGCAGCTTGCGGTTCGGGAAAGAAGGGTGACAGTCCGCGGAAGGAGCCGGTGGTGCTGAATGAGACGCTTACAAATGAGATGTCGGATACGGCATCGCTTGAAAGGATGGACCGGGCAATCGAGGCATATATGCAGCAGTGGCAGCTCAAGGGGGCGTCGCTCGCCGTGATGAGGAATGATTCGCTCCTTTATGCCAAGGGCTATGGATGGGCCGACGAGGCAAAGGGCATCACTATGGAGCCGTACCACATCATGAGACTCGCCTCGGTGTCCAAGCTCATAACTGCAGCGGGGGTCATGGTGCTCCAGGAACAGGGCAAACTGTCGCTCAGGGATTCGGTGTTCGGGGACTGCGGCATTCTCGGAAACGAGGAATATGCATCATCGATCAAGGACAAAAACTACTATAAAATCACAGTGGAGGACCTCCTCAGGCACAAGGGAGGCTTTACAGCCGGGGCCGGCGACCCGATGTTCTCGACAAGATCGATAATGGTCAACAACCATCTCGACACTCCCCCGACCTCCGACGAGCTGATCTCAATTATGCTCAGGCGCAGGCTCAGTTTTGTCCCGGGAACCTCCCAATCATACTCCAATTTCGGTTACCTTCTCCTGAGCAAGGTGATTGAGAAAGTCAGCGGCGATCCGTACGAGGATTTCATCCAGAAGAATGTGCTCCGCAAGGCCGGATGCATGGATTTCCACATTGCAGGCAACTACTACTGCGACAAATATCCCAACGAGGTCCGCTACTATGTCCCGTCCAACGAGGAACCGGTGCAGGAATACAACAACAGCGGACGCCTTGTGACGCGCTGTTACGGAG
Organism: Candidatus Cryptobacteroides sp.; assembly: GCA_051878275.1. GTDB lineage: Bacteria > Bacteroidota > Bacteroidia > Bacteroidales > UBA932 > Cryptobacteroides. Next base: position 2,972 of record JBJEJU010000002.1, read on the forward strand.
GCAATGACATCAAAGCCCTTTCTGGAGCCGGCGCATGGGTGGGATCCGTTCCGGAGCTTGCCAAATTTGTAGCCTCGATAGACGGGAAGCCGGACATGCAGAACATCATCGAGTATGAGAGCGTGGAAGAGATGACACTCTACAGCGACGACAAGACCTATTCGCTCGGATGGAACGACACCAATCCCGAAATCGGATGGACACGCACCGGCACTTTCTCCGGCACGAGCGCGCTCATCAAGTATTTCCCGGACGGGGAATGCTGGATTTTCGTCACCAACACCAGCACCTGGAAGGGGCCTGCACTTGCAAGAAAAACCGCAGCCCTTTTCAGTGAGCTGCGGCGGAATTATTCTTCAAAGTTTCCCGAGAGGAACCTGTTCTTCAAATGATCAGTCCTCAAGGCTGTTGACGATGTGCATCGTGTCGCGTGCGATTACGAGCTCCTCGTCTGTTGTGACAAGTGCCACCTTTACAGGGGAATCCGGCATTGAGATGATTGCATCCTCGCCCCAGGCGGTATTTGCCTCATAGTCAAACTTGAGTCCGAGATATGTGAAGTTTTCGCATACACGGCGGCGCAGACGGCTGTTGTGCTCTCCGATGCCACCGGTAAACACGATGAGGTCAACTCCGTTCATCACGGCGACATACTGGCCGATGTTCTTGATGAGGTCGTAGGTAAGTTTCTTGAGGACGAGCTTTGCCTTAGGATCACCGGCATTTGCAAGCTCATCCATGTCACGGGCATCGGAAGTCTTTCCGGAAAGTCCGAGGAAGCCGCTCTTCTTATTCATCACCTCGGTCATCTGGTCAGGAGTAAGATTTTCCTTCTTCATGATGTAAGGGACGATGTTGGCGTCGATGTTGCCGCACCTTGTGCCCATTATCATACCTTCGAGAGGGGTGAAGCCCATTGATGTGTCAACGCATTTTCCGTTGAGCACTGCAGTCACCGAGCTGCCGTTTCCGATATGGCAGGTGATGATCTTGGAATTGTTGATGTCGAGGCCGCACATCTTTGCACCCTTCTGGGATACGAACTGGTGGCTTGTGCCGTGGGCACCGTAGCGGCGTACGTGATACTTTTCATAATACTCGTACGGAAGCGCATACATATATGCATACTGCGGCATGGTCTGGTGGAATGCCGTATCGAAGGTAACCACCTGGGGCACATCCGGAATCACGTGCTGGACGGCCCTGATGCCGAGGAGGTGTGCCGGATTGTGGAGAGGGGCGAAATCGCAGCAGATTTCAATCTTTTTGAGGACATCCTCGTCAACAAGGGCGCTGCCGCTGAAATAGTCGGCACCCTGCACGATGCGGTGTCCGACAGCTTCGATGTCGTCAATGGACGAAAGCACGCCGTGCTCCGGATCGGTAAGGGCATCGAGGACGAGCTTCATACCCACCTTGTGGTCAGGAACAGGGAGTTCGCGAACAATCTTTTCGCCCTTTGTAGGCTTGTACTGGAAAATACCGCTTTCCAATCCGATTTTTTCAACGATGCCTTTCGCAATGAGATCATAGACATCATCGCTCTTCATATCAAGCAACTGGTACTTGATTGAGGAGCTTCCGCAATTGATTACTAGAATTATCATATTATGTTTTAAATATTATTCGGAAAAATGCTTACAAATGTAAGAAAGAACCCTTACTTTTGCAAACAATAACCGAACTTAGATTATGACAGGCTCCGCCCGATACGATTCTTTATGCCTGTGTCTGGCTGCAGGAATTGCAGCAGGCACTCTGCTTTTGCGGGCATTCCCTTTTCCATGGGCGCTTTCCTGCGCCGTATCCATCTGTCTTACAATTTGTTGCGCCTTAGTCATCCGCTTTGGGGCAGGCTGGTGGCGTCTTGCGCTGCTGTTTCTTCTCACAGGCCTGTTCTGTGCGCTGTCCGACGGGATGTCCTCCCATTTTGCAGGCCATGGCGGAGTGTCTTTCGCCGGGCGTTTTGCAGACAGGGTCAAGGACACCATCGGGTCCATTCCATACGCTTGCTCCACAACCGGCGGGCTTGTGAAGGGACTTCTGACGGGCGACCGCAGCGGCATCACAAAAGAGGTCAGGGATGTGTTCAGGGCAAGCGGAGCCTCCCACATCCTCGCCCTTTCGGGGCTTCACCTGGGGATCATCTACTCCATCATACTCGGCCTGTGCATCCCCCTCGGCAACGGACGGACAGCCAGATGGATAAAATACGCCGCCACCGTCCTCCTGTGCGGATTCTATGCCGCCGCTGCCGGATTCGGGGCGTCAATCACAAGGGCCTTCCTTTTCATCCTGACAGGCGAGACGCTGAAAATACTCGGAAGGCCGCGAAGGCCCTTGAGGGTGCTGCTTACGGCACTCGTCATACAGCTCGTTGCAAAACCATCAGTAATTTCAGACACCGGTTTCCAGCTTTCCTATCTTGCAATGACGGGAATCACGGTACTGTACCCGGTGCTGGACGGCTGGTATCCGTCCTCCGGCCACGACAGGGCGGACTTGCCGCGGCGCATCTGGCAGGCGGCCGCCCTGTCCATTTCATGCCAGGTGTTTACGGGGCCTCTCGCCTGGCTTCGGTTCCATACTTTCCCGAAGTATTTCCTGCTCACCAACATACTGGCAATGCCTGTCACGACGGCAGTCATGGTGACTTCGGTAATTGTGATATCGCTCTCCGCAGCCGGATGCTGCCCGGGATGGATGGTTGCCGCCAATGAAAAAACCGTCAGCATCCTTCTGGATATACTGACGGTAATATCTGAAATGTAAGGGGCAATAATCCTGCTATCTTACGCAGCGTACATTGGCTCCGAAATACTCCTTGTGGCCATATCCCACGGCCACATCCGGTGATTCGGCATTGAGCAGTATGTATGCGGCCCTCTCCTCGTCAGCCGTATCGGAAGTCCAGAAAGCAGCATATGACATCAGTCCGTCGAAGGTCCAGGATTCCCCGTCAAAATTGCCGTATCCGGCCGATATTGCACTGAACAGGGTAGCGTTGTCGGCGCTTACCTCAGGCCAGTATTCCCACATCCTTTCTTCGTGGAAATAAGCCTTGTCGTCCATCAGATGTCCCGCAGCACCAACGAAACTGCCGCCGCAAAGCGCGGCATATTCTGCAACGGTCGGAAGTCTCCATCCCTCGGGACACGCATTGACAGCATTCTCCCAGGTATAGAAGGTACCGGTGACATCCTTCATGATGTCGCAGTCCGCATAGCCGGCTCCTCCAGGGGCATACTGGAGATTGCGTATCATCCAGTCAAGGTCACCGAGATGGACATAGAGGATGTATTTTCCGTCACGGGAGTCCTTGAATGTTTGCGCTGCAGAAGGGGTAGGCATCGAAACCGAATGGCCAGGTTTCACCACTGTCGTATTTCTCGTGGCAGTGGTCGTGTAATAACCTTCGCCATAGATGGCCACATTCAGGGAAATGGTCGCAAGAGTGTCAGGGACCGTGAAAATAAATGTCCCGAGGACCGTTTCCGGGTCACTTTCATATCTGGTGGTATCACGCACGGTGCTGTTTGTGGACGAATACCAATAATACCCATAGGTACCTCCGTCGCTGCGGTAGGCTCCGGAAGGAGTAACTGTCAGCTCCTGGCCGGCATATGTGTATTCGGGTATGCTGAAAGAAAGCAGGCCGCTGAAACTCGGCTTGGTTTCTTCTTCGTCGTCATCTTTCTTGCAGGCCGGAATCACGGCAAGGCAGGCGGCAGCCATCAGGACCGGCAGAATAAATCTCCTGTTGAATTTCATTTCCTTTCTTTGGATTATCGTACAAATATGCACATTTTATCTTTAAATTCCGCTACCTTTGTACAAAAACAAAGCCAAATGGGACGTTTTATCAAGGCTCTTGCCGCCATTATCCTGATTGTCTTCACTGTTGCCTGCGACAGAGACAGGTACATCGCCATCTCCGGATATGCCCAGGGCGGCACATATACCGTCAAAATCAATCTCCGCGGCGTGTCGGAGAAGCCCGAGGCCATTGCCGCGCATATCGATACCCTGCTCCTTGCAATCGACAACACCCTGTCAGGCTACAACAGGGGCTCGATTCTCAGCCGGGTGAATGCCGGGGAACAGGTGGAGCTCAACGATATGTTCCGCGACATCTATGCCCTTTCCTACGATATCTGGGATAGGACAGGAGGTGCGGTTGACGTGTCTGCCGGGCCGCTGTTCGATGCGTGGGGATTCGGATTCAAAAACGGGGAGATGCCGTCTGCCTCCAGGGTGGATTCGCTGCGCAGCGTATGCGGAATGGGACGCCTCGTGCCCTGTGCAGATTCGGCCGTCACAAAGCATCCGGTACTGAATTTCAATGCAATAGCACAGGGATACAGCTGCGATATCGTGGCGGACTATCTCAAAGGCATTGGCGTAAGGGATATGCTGGTGGACATCGGGGAGATCTACTGCTGCGGGCTCAATCCCGACGGCAGGGGCTGGAGCATCGGAGTGGACCTTCCGGTTGACGGCAACGATACCCCGGGAGCACAGCTAAAGGGCATCTGGAACAGCGGAGGGAAGGCTGCCGGAGTGGTGACTTCAGGCAACTACAGGAAATTCTATGTCAGGGACGGGAAGAAGTATGCCCACACGGTTGACCCGCGTACAGGATATCCGGTATCGCACCATCTCCTGAGCGCAACCATCATCGCGCCGGATGCAGCCACAGCTGACGCATATGCAACCTATTGCATGGTAATCGGTTATGATGACGCTGCAGAGTTCATCAAATCAGCCCCCGGCATCGAGGGATACCTGATTTACGAAAAGGACGGTGAAATGCTCACCTGGGCGTCCCCGGGGTGCGCCATGGAATAGACATTACCTGAGGTCGGTGACCACCCAGGAGGACGGGAATCCGGAAGGACGGTAGGACGGGGCCCCCTTCAATGGGGAAAAATCGAGGTTGCTGATATTGAACACCATTTCCGTACCGTCAGAAGAGCATATCTTTGCACCCGCCGGCACATCGCCGTCAAAAAAAATTGACACCGACCTCACTCCGGCATCCACGACAGGCTTCAGGTCAACCCTGCGGCAATTCCTGCCTCCGAAAACGGCCTTTTCCGAGCGGACGGTCTCAAAGGCATCCGATGCATACACAATGAGAAGTGCAGGATTGACAAGAAAGTCCGGGGACTGCGGATCCACCGGCTCGATCACGACCTCTTCGGCAATATGGTCGGCAACCCATCTGGAAGTGCCGTCACAGCTGATTTCCATTCCGTTGCCTTCCACCCTGAAGGCATCGCCCGACACCTCAGCCCTGCCGCTTCCGCTGACCTTCATCTTTCCGGATCCGGTGCCGGAAAAGGAATATTCAAATGACACACAGTTGGCAGAGGCCATTCGCGAAAAGGCTTTCATCACCGGGTCCACATTGTCCGGAGCCAAAAAGGCAACAAGTGCCGCAAGAGTCAATAACAGATGTTTCATCACAAAGCTTTTTTCGGACAGCACGGGCAGCCGCTATGATGCAGTATAGGCATCGAGTATCTGCTGCAGTTCGTCCAGGGTAGCCACAAGCACCTGTCTCGGCTTGGAGCCCTCCTGCGGTCCTACGATGCCGGCAGCCTCAAGCTGGTCCATTACCCTTCCTGCCTTTGCATAACCCATACCAAGCTTGCGCTGGAGGTCGGATGTCGAGCCCCTTTGCGACAGCACAACCTGGCGTGCGGCCTCCTCAAAGCGTTCGTCCAGATTTTTCATATCCACCATAGCGGAGCCGTCCTCCTGCTCCGGATCCGGGTCAGGCAGATAATAAGGGGTATTGTACGACTTCATATAGCCGCTCTGGTTATGGACGAACTCATTGATGTCGTTGATCTCATCATTGCTGATGTAGGCACACTGGATACGTTCCATTTCGATTCCGGCGTAGAAGATCATATCGCCCTTTCCGATAAGCTTGTCAGCTCCAGGTGCATCGAGAATGGTCTTGGAATCCACTGAAGAAGACACCCTGAAGGCAATCCTGGTAGGGAAATTGGATTTGATCAGGCCCGTCACCACATCCACTGAAGGCCTCTGGGTTGCGAGCACAACGTGGATACCCGCCGCCCTTCCCTTCTGGGCAAGCCTGATGATGGAATTGGAGATGCTCCTTGCAAGGGCCTTGTTCTCGGGACCCGCACCGGCACTCATCGTAAGATCGGCAAACTCGTCCACAACCGCCACTATATAAGGCAGATACCTGTGGCCGTTATTTGGATTGAGATGGCGGTCACGGTATTTTTCATTATAGAGCTTCACATTGTTGACAAGCGCCTTGCTCAGCAGCTCATACCTCTGGTCCATTTCAAGGCAGAGCGACCTGAGGATCCTCTCGCTCTGCTTCGGATTCTTGCAAATGGCATTGTTGAACTCGTCCTCGTCGCTTCCGGCATCAGGAAGAACGGCAAGATAGTGGTGATGGAGCTTTGCATATGCCGAGAACTCCACCATTTTCGGGTCGATGAAGACAAATTTAAGCTCGGCAGGATGCTTTTTGTAGATGAGCGAATTGATGAGCACATTGAGGCCGACTGATTTTCCCTGCTTGGTGGCTCCGGCAACAAGAAGATGCGGGGCATCGGCAAGGTCGAACACCTTGACTTTCTGGGTGATGGTAATGCCGATTGCAACCGGCAGCTCGGCAGTGCTCTCGCGGAAGGCCTCGTCGTTGAGAAGGGCCTTGAGCGGCACGATGGACGGAACGTCATTGGCCACCTCTATGCCCACCGAATCCGACAGGGATACAATCCTTACTCCCTTTGCCTTGAGGGCCATGGCAATATCCTCCTGACGGCTCTTGATGGAGGCTATCTTTACCCCGGGCGCCGGAAATACCTTATAGAGAGTGACCGTAGGTCCCACCACGGCCTTGACATTGTCTATGTCGATATTGTAGTTCTTCAGGGTCGCACGGATCCTGAGATTGTTGCGCTTGAGCTCCTCGGAAGACACCTCATGACGCTGGTTCTCATACCCCTTCAGCAGGTCAAGAGGAGGGAACACAAACTGGCTCAGTCCGTATCCGGGATCATTGCAGACGTCAATTCTCGGGAGGTCCTCCTGTATGTCGGTGGAAAGCTCCTCTCCCGCCTGCACCTCAAGGCGGTCTTCCGGCGGATCGGCTCCGGCATCCTGTGCCGCGGTGTCACCTGACGCTCCGCTTGGTGCCACAGCATCATCTGCCGGCTGTACCGTCGTTCCCGTCATTGCCCCGTTCTCCCCAGAGGCCGGCTCTTCTGTCGCGTTAGCGTCTTCGCCCTCTTCATCGCCTTCTGCCTCCCACGCTGTCTGTACTGAACCTTCCTCCATATTGGAAGGTCCCCAGGTGAAAGGATTGCGCAGTCCCGACGTGCCGTCTCCACCGATTTGACCCGCATCCGGCTCCACCGCCTCTTTATCCTCGTTTGCCTCCACGGGTGCATGCTTTTTGCCGAGGAAGATGTCCATAAACCTCCTGCTGGCAAAAACCATCCATAAAGCTATGAAAGCCAATGCAATGACGAAAGACAAAGGCGCACCTGCAAGGTTCACCGACCAGGCTGCGGCCGCTTTTCCGCATTCGCCTCCAAGTCCTCCTCCGAAAGCATTGTCCAGCCCGAGCACCATGGAGCACAGCGACAGGAAATAGGAAAGCACGACCGATGCGGCCACGGACAGTACCACCACCCTTATTACGGAGAACTCCCTCCTCCCGAACATCATACGGAGCGCAATGACTCCGAGGGCCACGACAATGGCAAAGGCCCCGAGGCCGAACCACCTCTCCACAAGGAGGTATCCCCATCCGGCACCGCCCTTTCCGCCGGCGTTGCTTACCGGGACGGACTGGTCATAAGCGGCCGGATCACCGAGAAGACTCTGGTCGGCCTTCCAGGTGAACAGATATGAGACTGTTGAAATAAGTGTAAACAGGGCGAACACGGCAACGGCAAGGCCCGCGATCCTTATGATCATGGTCCTGCGGTCTGGGTCAATCCCGTTCCAGAAAGCGGTCAGTTTTTTGAAGGGCTGCATCAGGTTATTTTCCTTTCTGGTAATTCTTTCTCTGGAAATTGTTTCTCTTCTGCTGATACCCGTTCCTGCGCTGGGCAAAATCAAGGTTGAGTCCAGGACGCGAGAAGTTGGCATCCGAAGCTATCCTCGTAAGGCTGATGCCCTCGGGAACCTTTATCCTGAAATCCGACAGGATCTCGATATCCTTTAGAATCGTTTCGTCAGCGACGCTGTCCTTGTTCCAGATCAGATACTGCTGACGCATATAGATGGCAAGGGAGCGGATCATTGCAGTCTTCTGCGGGCCGTCCTCCTCCCCTGCGATGAGGTCGATGATGCTCTCGATGTTCCTTCCGTAGTGACGTGCCTTCACAGCCCTGGTCTTGAGCGGAATACGCATCGGTTTTGTATTCCTCGCCCCAGGCTCGGGCATCGGGTACGGAGAATCCACATCGAGGTCATAGCCCGACATGATGAAAAGGTGGTCCCAGAGCTTCTGCTCCCAGTTCTCCTCGGCGTGGACTGCCGGATTGAGGGTCTCCATCACCTTCACAACTGCACGCGCCTGCACAGAGCGTTTATCACGGTCCTCTATAAGGCGCAGTTTTTCAACCATATCGAGCACGTTCCTGCCATATTCTGGCATCACGAGCCTTTCTCTTTCCGTATTGTATTCGAGAGTTCTCCAGTTTTCGTAGATATCCATTGTAGAAGCTGAATTTAAATAGCAATTTATCAAAGCCGCGTCCGCAGGGATGCGGAACCCAACTCACAAAGATACTATTTTATTTTCATTTACATACCAAAGACAAGCCTCCACATTTTCATATCCCATTGCCCGGTAAAGGGAAGCGTATCTGTCTATCTGCCTGAGATACCTGCGGTCCTCCCCGCCGAACTTGTAGTCAATCACACATACATCCTTTCCGCTGATGACCACCCTGTCGGGCCTGTAGAGGCTTCCGTCGGTATCTATTACGGATACTTCGTTCATGGCCTGCACGCCGGAGGAAGAAAACCACCCCCTCTCCTTTACGCTGTCCAGCCTTTCACGCAGGAAATCCTCATATTCGGGGGCTCTGTCCTCCGGCAGCACACCGCATGCCACCTGCGCCCTTACGGCATCCGGAAGGTCCTCCGGCACATTAACATTGGAGAGAATTGCGTGCAGTACAGAGCCCTTGTGACGGGCCGATTCGCCTCCCTCCGAGAAGAAATCAACTGAATCCGCGCTGAATTTGAGTCTTCCGCGCTCCCTCACATCCTCACCCTCCACCGGGGCAGGATTGAGCGGGAACGACGGATATCCCGACACAATTTCCATAACCGCATCCGGCAAACCGTTACCGGCCTGCTCCCTGTCTTTTTGATAATCATACATTTCTCCATAAGAGAACCTCTCTACCCCGTCTTCAAGGGAATGGGCAAACATACCCTGATTGACGCAGAGATACCCGTAGAGCACCTGGGCCATATCCTTATAATCATGTTCCGGAGCATATCCGGCGCTTTCCTGCGGGGACCGGGCCATCGGCAGCCTGTGGAAGGACGAACAGCCTTCATCCTTCACCGCAATGACGTGAAGCCCCCTGGATGCCCTCGTAAGGGCCACATAGGTCACATTGAGATTGTCGATGAACTGCATCCTGCGCTCCTTCATATAGGCACCGGAAAAAAGGTCAGGATCATTCACCTTCTTGGAAAGATTCGTCTTGTACACCCCAAGTGCCTCTTTAGGAAAACCGGTCCCTTCCGCCTCCGGGATGCACCAGGCACTGACAGTCTTATTCTGGGGATACAGCTCGACTTTCTGCGCAAAAGGAAAGATGACGTAGCCGAATTCAAGCCCCTTGGACTTGTGGATGGTCATTATCCTCACAGCCTTCGGATCGGCCGGGGACGAGAGTTTCGGATTCTGGTCCTTCCAATAGTCGAGGAAGGAGGAAAGGTTGTTGCCGTTGAGGCCCACCCACTCCCCGAGTACATCCATAAATGACTGGACATGATAGAATTCACCCTCAAGGCATCCCGGATTTGACGCCTCCATCTTCCTTATGAAATCCTCGGCAAGGTCAATCAGGGAATGGTATGAACCAGGGATATCAATATCCATCGAACCGGCAAGATATGCTCCCACTGTATCTCCCGGATTGGCTACCCTGCTCATCAGCGAGACTACCCTGCGCACGCATATGGAAGACTTCACGGAAAGGGAATCATCGGAGATGACCGGTATTCCGTTGGAGGCAAGAGCGGAAGCGACGCTGGCACCGTCATCATTGTTCCTTACCAGCACTGCAATGTCGCCATACCCGGCTCCGCCCTCCTGCATCACCCTGCGTATTGCAGAGACCACCTCGTCACAAATGCTGTCTTCCGGACAGAAGGTGAATTCAAGGCTTCCGTCCCCGCAGGTCCTTGCCATAGGCTTCTGGGCCACATCCCTGTAGATGTCCCCGATTCCGGCGCCTTCTCCATAAACATTGTCCAGTACGGATGCCGCATATTGGAAGAAATTGTTGTTGAACTCCACTATATTGCGGCAGCTTCGCCAGTTTTCGGAAAGGGAGCGGGTATCGTCCGCCATCTCACCGAACTCCTTCTTCACCTCGGTGCCGAGCAGATCCCAGTCGGACCCGCGCCAGCGGTAGATGCTCTGCTTTATGTCACCGACAACAAGGTCCGTCACCCTGCCCTTTTCCGAATGGCTCAGGCTCTCCCTCAGGAGAGGGCGGAAATTCTCCCACTGCACCGTGGAGGTATCCTGGAACTCATCCAGGAGGAAATTCTCATACCTTACACCGAGTTTTTCGTAGATGAACGGCGCATCGTCCTCACCGATAATCGTGCGCAGTATGGAATTGGAATCGTCAAGAGTGATTACATTCTTTTCCTTTATCAGCGCCTCATATTCCTTGTGGAGCCGGGATGCGATACCCAGGCAGTAGAGCTGCCGGAGGATCACCCCGGCCGTATTGTATGGCCGGATACCCTTTTCCATCAGGTTGACAAATGCCTCAAGAGGCCCGTCAAGCACCCCTTCCACGATTTTGAGAAGCCCGGCATCCTTTTTTTTAAACCAATTGTCGGGATTGCCGGCACTGCGGACAAACGCTTCGGTCAAAGGTACAATACTGTCCCCCCTTTTCAATATCATGTATTTTTCGGGAATTACCTTCATAAAGCCCCTTGCAGTATCATAGACAGTCAACCCGTTATCGGTAAACACCTTGTTGACTCTCTCCGCGGCAGCAACCACAGCATCGGTGAAACTGTCACGGTACTCCCTGCAGGCCTTGCGCACAAGTACAAGATTTTCATTTGAATACAAAGAAGTGAGGTCAAGCCCGTGCTTTTCCAGGACTGTTGCAAGCTTCTCCGATTCGAGGTCGGCGGCCATCTCGTACAACCCCGGCTCAAGACTGTATTTCCCGTTTTCCGAAATCTGCTCCATTGCATACTCCTTCAGCCAGGAAAGAAGCTTGGGATTGTCTTCCGAAAGCGAATCCAGGATCCGGTCCACACTTTCCTTCACGAGCGATTTCTTGTCGAGGTCAATCTGGTACGAGGCGACCTGCCCGATTTCCCTTGCAAATGACTTCAGCGTCATCTGGAAAAACTTGTCTATGGTGCTTATGGAGAAGGCGCTATAGTCGTGAAGGATATTGACGAGCACTTCATAGGCCTTTTTCTTCAGGGCGGCAGCACCTCCGAACTCGGCGGAAAACTCTTTGTAATAGCCTGATTTTTCAGGAGATGTAGCAAGGATGTCGAGCTCCTTGAGTATGCGGCTTTTCATCTCCTCGGTCGCCTTGTTGGTAAAGGTGACGGCAAGGATGTGGCGGTAGGCATAAGGATCCTCCGAGCGGAAGGCCATTCCGATATATGTTTTGGCAAGGTTGAAGGTCTTTCCCGAACCTGCCGAAGCTTTAAGTATCTCAAGCATGATTGATTGTACTATTTATCGTCCACACAGGTCCCTGAAGTCGCAATACGCGCACGGCCCGCTGTCAGAAGGGCGCCTGAAAGGGATGGAGCGGTCTATGATTTCCGCCAGTGTCTTGCGCAGGCCCTCTTTGATCGGCTGGACGGATTCTTCCGGCAGGCCATACTCCACAGGCTCTTTTCCGGAACAGATTTCCGCCGGCTGATATATGACATTGGCAATGCTGCGGCCCTTCATCCCGGGCATTCCGTCCGCGTACATATCATATAGAAACATCTGGAGGGCTATCTTCGGACGGTCTTTTTCCCCTTCCCCGAACATTTTTTTCACAATATCCCCTGACGGCATCTTCCCCTCGAGTACCTTCTTCTCATTAGTGCTGACGCGTCCGGTCTTGTAGTCCAGAATCCGGACAGTGCCGTCACCGAAACTGTCCACCCTATCCATATAGCCCATAAAGCCGAATCCGTCCACAGACCAGGTCCCCTTCATCTCGAGGCCCACTATTTCAAAACGGTCCAACCCCTTGTCGGAGAGCAGTTTCCTGTCGTATTTCAGGGTATCGGTCACATAGCGCAGAATGACTTCGCAGGTGACAAGGTCACGCCCGACCACCTCCAGGGAATGGAGATATGTCTTCATAAGGGCGGTTATCCTGTCCCTGATTGCGTCACGCCTTCCCAGCCAGGAATCGATATACCGCACGGAAATGCTCTTCAGCGGCACAAGACGGCCTTCACGCACAGCCTTCTCCACCTCACGCCTGTCCATCGGGAACGACGGGTCCATCGCAGCCTCCCCGAGATATATTGCCTGCATAGTGTCGTGATAGACGCTTCCGAGGAGCCTGCCGTCGATGGTTTCAGCCACCTCTTCTTCCTCGGACAGACCGAGAACGAAACTGTAATAGAACTTTACGGGACAGTCAAGGTAGTTTTTCAGTGTACTTGGCGACAACTTCCTCCTCTTTACTGTGCTTTCGATGTCTTCAGGCTTTTCTATGTCCTCCTCCTGTTTTGCAGAAAGATTGCCAGCCTTGGCGATATACCTGTCCATAGGCACCCTGAAATGGTACCGCAGCTGCTTGACATAACGGCTTTCCTCCCCGGATTTGAGCCCCTCGGTCCTTGAATCATATACAAGCCAGACATTTCCTGCCCGCTGCAGAAGACGGTAGAAGCAATAGGCAAGGATGGCATCCTTGAACTCTCCGGTAGGAAGCCCGAAGCCCTTGCGCAGCTCCGGAGGTATGAATGAAGGGGAAGAGGACCTCTTAGGGAACACGCCCTCGTTGCACGAGAGGATGACCAGGTTGTCAAAATCCAGCGCCCTTGTCTCGAGCGGGCCCATTATCTGGAATCCCTTCAGCGGCTCACCCTCGTAAGGGACACTCTCCGAGCCGACAAGCTGCGACAGGAGATTGACAAATGTTGACGGAAGGATTTCGAGCCGCTTTCCCTTCAGGAGCTGGACACAGGAGTGGAAACGCCTTGCAAACTCCGCCTCGATTGCCATATCGGGGTCGTCAAGAAGACGCTTCGCAAGCCCCTCGATCACCCTCAGCAGATAGTCTTCAAGAGCTTCCACGGTATCGGCCGAAGCCTTTGCAACATCCTTCACCACAGGATCGAAGACAAGTTCCATGACAGCGCTGCCCTGGACCATATCCATCGGGATATAATGCCTGAGGCTGGAAATGATTGCCCTGCCCAGGTTCTTCCCTTCGCTGTCCAGTGCCTTCTGGAATACACTGTTGCCCAGGACTTCCCAGACCTGCCTGTGATAGAATACAGGTCCGCCGGAGGACTGCCTGATATGCACCTGCATCGACACGATATCCATCATAAGGCTGTAGAAGGCACTCGCCCTCATGGGATAGCCCATAGTGACATTGATATCCCCTATCTGCGGAGGAATGGAATTGAGCACAGGCATCAGCAGGGATTCGTCAGGAAGTACCACTGCGGTATCGGTCCCTATCCGTGCGAGGTCGCCTCCGTGGCTTTCTTCGGCAAATCTCCGGAGTATCTCCGGGAGAATCTTGGCCTGCCCCACACCCGACGGGACACTGACCACGTTGATACGGGGCATGGCTATCACCTCCGGATCAGTCTCGAAAGCCTGAGGGAACATCTCCAGATTGCGCTTCATATAGATTGAAGCAAGGTTGCGCATATCCCTTATCATCCTTCCCGAACCGGCCTCCTGCCTTTTTGACGGGAAGTCCCAACAGAACTGTGCAAGGCCCGCATCCCTCATCTTTTTCAGCACGGCGCTCTCGCATTCGTTGAGCGCGTTGAGGCCCACAAATACGAAGCCCCCCACTCCGGGGAACCTTTCGGCAAACACATCCGGGGCATTCCCGGTGCGGAGCTTTTCGACAAGGCTTCGATAGACCATTCCGTCGTACGCAAAACCCTTTGAGAGAAGCCTTTCCCTGAAGCTGTGGTAGAGCGGCCGCAGAAGATTCCATATCGAAACAAATTTTTCCTTCGGGGAATCCTTGCGGACCCTTCCCTCCTGGAAATAGCCGAGAAACCTCCTGATTGCAGCTTTCTGCTCCTCCGTCATATAAGAACAGTCATCCTCCATAGCCTTGAAATCGGCAACATTGGCAAAGATCACATCCGCATCGACGAGATTCTTGTCCACATCGGCAAAATCCCCCAATATGACCTCGCCCCAACTGATGAACTCGTCCAGGCTCTCCGCCTGCGGATAAAGCTGCCTGTAGCATTCATAAAGCTCAAGTATGAGAGTCACCCTGTCGGTAATCTCACTTCCGTGGATACGGTAGAAAAAATCATTGATTGTAAGCGTGCAAGGCAGCAGCAAAGGCTTTGTGCCCTCCGGATCCGCCTTTGCACCGTCCGCAACGGCCTCCCTCAAATATTTGACAAAGAAGGCCATGGAGCGCCTGTTCGGAAACACAAAGCACTTGTCGGAGATATTCCCCTCCGTGTAATAATGGTCAGCGACCTGTTTCAAAAATGGATTCATACCTGCAAAGATAGCCTCTTCTTGTGCAAAACCGTGACACAGTCACAAAAAAAAAGCGACAAACCTTCATGGTCTGCCGCCTTTCTGTCCAGTAATGGGATTACTTCTTGAAATACCTCTGGAGAAGGCCATAGAAGCCGGCACCGTGACGGGCCTCGTCCTTTGCCATCTCGTGAACGGTATCGTGTACAGCATCGTATCCGAGTTCCTTTGCCCTTTTTGCAATGGCAAGCTTGCCTTCGCAGGCACCGGCCTCTGCCTGATACCTCTTTTCAAGGTTGGTCTTGGTGTCCCATACGACCTCACCGAGAAGCTCGGCAAACTTTGAAGCATGCTCAGCCTCCTCGAAAGCATAGCGCTTGAAGGCCTCTGCAACCTCAGGATATCCCTCGCGCTCTGCCTGACGGCTCATTGCAAGGTACATTCCGACCTCGGTGCACTCACCGTTGAAATGGTCACGGAGTCCCTGGAGAACCTCCGGGTCCTCAACCTTTCCGTCACCGATATGGTGCTCGCAAGCCCACTGCGGAGCTTCTCCCTCTTCCTTGATTTCCACGAACTTGGAAGCTGGAACACCGCACTGTGGGCAACGCTCCGGCGGATTTTCGCCTTCATAGACGTATCCGCAAACAAGACATCTGAATTTCTTTTTCATATCTCTGAATGTTTGGATTAATTTTTTATAAATTCAAATTTAGTCAATTCCCGCGAATCTGCAAAATATTGCAGCATCCCCGGCAACTGTCCATACGGAATAACCGGCAGGCGCCGGCATCCTGCAGGCCTAACCGATAGTGGCACCTGCAGCCAACGCCTCGGCAGGGGTAATGAAACGCATCTTGCCGTCACCCTGGCGTGCCATCAGGATCATTCCCCTGGACTCTATTCCGCGGATTACGCGCGGCTTGAGATTGGCCAGGATGCAAATCTGCCGGCCCACCATGTCTTCAGGAGAATAATACTCGGCAATGCCCGACACGATGACCCTCTGGTCCACACCGGTGTCGATGGTGAGCTTCAGGAGCTTGTCGGTCTTTGGCACCCTCTCCGCAGCAAGCACGTTTGCTGTGCGGATATCCATTGCGTCAAAATCTTCGAAAGAGACCTCATCCTTCAGGGGCTCAATGCGTTTTGCAGCCTCCTCGGCAGCTTTCCTTGCGGCAGCCTCCTCGTTTGCGGCCTTGGTAGCCTGGAGCTTGGCAATCTGTGCCTCCACCTCTGCATCCTCGATTTTCGCAAAAAGAAGCTCGGCAGCCCCGAGAGCATGTCCTGCCGGAAGAAGCTCGGAAGATCCGAGGTCCTCCCACCTCAGCACTATGCCGTCCCTGCGGACTTCAGTCCCTTCCGGCACTGTATGGAGGGCGCAGGCCTCACCTTCCCTGTAGAAATTGACCGTCGGCTCGCCCTCTCCCTTCCTGTGGTCAGTGCCGGCGTCGATGCCCACATTGAGCATCTTGCGCAGTTTCTCGGCAGAGAAAGGCAGGAACGGCTCGAATGCAATCGCGAGGTCGGCACAAATCTGGAGCGAAGTATAGAGAATGGATGCGGCACGGTCCATATCGGTCTTTGCGACCTTCCACGGCTCGGTGTCGGAAATATACTTGTTGCCGATGCGGGCAATGTTCATCGCGGCCTTGAGAGCCTCCCTGAAATGGAATGTGGAGATCTGCGACTCAAGCTCTGCACGGGCCTGACGGACTTCCTCAAGCGCCTGGGTATCAATATCCTCATGCTTGAGGTCTGCAGGCACCATCCCACCGAAATACTTGCCCGTGAGCACAACGGCCCTGTTGACGAAGTTGCCGAAAACGGCCACGAGCTCGGAGTTGTTCCTCTGCTGGAAGTCCTTCCAGGTGAAATCGTTGTCCTTTGTCTCCGGGGCATTTGCGCAGAGCACGTACCTGAGCACATCCTCACGGCCCGCGAACTCGTCCTCATATTCCTGGAGCCATACTGCCCAGTTGCGCGAAGTGGAAATCTTGTCGCCCTCGAGGTTGAGGAACTCGTTGGCAGGCACATTGTCCGGAAGGATGTAGCTTCCGTCAGCCTTCAGCATTGATGGGAACACTATGCAGTGGAACACGATATTGTCCTTGCCTATGAAATGCACGAGGCGGGTATCCTCATCCTTCCACCATTTCTCCCAGCTCTGCGGAAGAAGCTCCATCGAATTGGAGATGTAGCCGATAGGAGCATCGAACCATACGTAGAGCACCTTGCCTTCAGCACCCTCGACAGGCACGGGCACGCCCCATTCGAGGTCACGGCTCACCGCCCTCGGCTGGAGGCCTCCGTCAATCCAGCTCTTGCACTGGCCATAGACATTGGTTTTCCATTCCCTGTGATTTTCGAGAATCCACTCCCTGAGCCACGGTTCATACCGGTCCAGGGGAAGATACCAATGCTTTGTGGCTCTCTTCACCGGAGCGCTTCCGCTCAGTGCCGACTTCGGGTCGATGAGCTCCTCCGGGCTGAGGGTGCTTCCGCATTTCTCGCACTGGTCCCCATAGGCATTGGGATTGCCGCACTTCGGGCAGGTACCCGTGATGTAGCGGTCCGCAAGGAATGTCTTTGCCTCGGTATCATAGTGCTGCTCGGTCTCTTTGGTGATGAACTTGCCTTCATCGTAGAGCTTGCGGAAATAGTCCGAAGCATTCTTTTCGTGCACCTTGGAGGTAGTGCGGGAATAGATGTCGAAATTGATTCCCAGACGGGTGAATGAGTCCTTGATGATGCGGTGGTAACGGTCCACGATATCCTGCGGAGTCACCCCTTCCTTCTTGGCCTTGATGGTAATCGGCACTCCGTGCTCATCGCTTCCGCAGATGAAAAGCACATCCTCACCCCTCATCCTGAGATACCTCACATAGATGTCGGCAGGCACATACACGCCCGCAAGATGTCCGATGTGCACCGGTCCGTTGGCATACGGAAGTGCACTTGTCACGAGAGTTCTCTTGAAATTCTTGTCCATATTGTGTGTCATTTATAATTATCTACTGTACCCTGCCCAATTTTTCCTCAATCTTCTTGCGCACCTGCGAAAGCTTCTGGATGTCAATCAGCAGGCCGTCCTGCTGCTGCGGGTCCTGCTCTGTCTTGAGCCTGTCCTGGAGCGAACGCATCCTTTCAAGCACACGGCGCGACTGATAGACGAGGATGGCCTTCGGCACATTGCGCACGAGGGCCGAGGAAGTGGCCGTCATTGCGTTCCTGAACTTTTCGATGGAAAGCACGTATTTTTCCGTCGTCAATGATGCCGTAAAATCCGCCGCCTCCCTGTCGCTTCCGTCCATTATGGCCTTCACGATGTCCTGCTGGGCCATGTCGGGACTGGAATCGTAATAGCTGAAATACATGTCATATACCCTCTGGAGCAGGCTGTTGCGCATCTTTCCCCCGTCCTCGTCCAGGACTCCCCTTATGAAATCCGCGACAGTATAGATATTGTCCGGGTCAAAAAACTCCGAGTCCGACTCAAACTTCAGTTCCTCAAGTCCGTGGTTGAGAATGAACCACATAAGGTCCCTCTCGGCAGGAAAGAGCGAAGGGTCCTCCGCAATCACACGGCCGGTCTCCGCATCCACTTCTGCCGTTTCCTGCTCCGCAGGTTCATCCTCCTGCCTTGCGTCTTTCCTTTCTGCAGCCCTCAGGGCAGCCTTCTTCTCGTCCTCAAGCATCCGGTCGCGGGTCTGCCTGACCCGTGAAAACAGGATGCCGGAATCGGT
Organism: Candidatus Cryptobacteroides sp.; assembly: GCA_051878275.1. Lineage (GTDB taxonomy): Bacteria > Bacteroidota > Bacteroidia > Bacteroidales > UBA932 > Cryptobacteroides. The sequence continues at coordinate 21,662 of JBJEJU010000002.1, forward strand.
GTCGAACTTGGCCGCGCACATCTGTGTATAGACCGAGCGCTTCACGGGGTCGGGCATCAGGGCTATGGTGTCGGCAATGTCGTTGATAAGGTCAGCCTTTTTCAAAGGGTCATTGCCTGCCTCACCGAGCAGAAGGTCCGCCTTGAACTCGATGAAATCCCTTTCGCCGGATTCGATGAAGTCCGTCACCTCATCGAGGGTATGCTTGCGTGCAAATGAATCCGGGTCATCCCCGTCCGGGATAAGGACCACCTTCACGTTCATCCCCTCCTTAAGCACAAGCCCGATGCCTCTCAGGGCGGCATGGATTCCGGCCGAATCGCCGTCATACATTATGGTGATGTTCTGCGTGAACTTCCTGATGAGCCGTATCTGGCCCTGTGTCAGCGAGGTACCGCTTGATGCCACCACATTTGTTATGCCCAGCTGGTACATCGACAGCACATCGAGGTAGCCCTCCACGAGAAAGCATTTGTCCTGGCGCACTATGGCATTCTTGGCGAAATAGATGCCATAGAGTGAGTTGCTCTTGACATATATCTCCGTTTCCGGGGAGTTGACGTATTTCGCCACGGATTTGTCGGTCCTGAGCGTCCTTCCCCCGAAGGCGATGATCCTTCCGCTGACGGAATGAATCGGGAACATCACCCTGCTGAAAAACCTGTCTGCAAGGCGCCCGTCGTCATATTTGACGGCAAGACCGGTATCAATGAGATATTCTTCCCTGTATCCGGCCGCAGCCGCGGCTCCGCTGAGCGAGGTCCTGTCGGAAGGTGCCCATCCCAGCCCGTATTTGCGGACGGTCTCATCCTCAAGCCCCCTGGAACGGAAATAGGCGGCACCCAATGTCCTGCCCTCATCCGTCGAAAGACTGTCCACAAAAAACTTCTCCGCATATTCAGTGACCGCATAGAGGGTTTCGCTCCTCTGCCTTGCCATCACCTCCTCGGCCGTTTCCTCCTTTTCCCTGACCTCGATGCCGTACTTCCGGGCAAGGTATTTCAGGGCGTCGGGATAGGAAAGGTTCTCGTGCTCCATTATGAATCCGACCGAAGTGCCGGATTTTCCGCAGCCGAAACATTTGTAGATGCCCTTTGCCGGGGAGACCACGAACGACGGGGTCTTCTCATTGTGGAAAGGGCAGCACGCCATGAAATTGGCCCCGGACCGCTTCAGGGTCACGAAATCCCCGATGACGTCCTCAATCCGGGCGGCATCGAGAATCTTCGCTACGGTGTCCTGGGGTATCATTCAGCCTATTGTTCGTCCACTCTCTGGTAATCAATGTCCCTCACATCGTCAAGGTCGGTCGGGGCCGGCCCGTCCTCCGGGACGCGCTCGGCACTCTCTTCAGCCCTCGCGAACTTGATTTCATAGTCCTTGATAGCCTTGTCAACCTTCCAGGCAGACACCAGCTCGGACACTCCATATACGATGAGTGCAATCCCCGCCAGGATGCTCATGATGGCCTTGCTGAAAGGATTGAACACTATGACGATGCCGAAGAGCACTGCCATTATCGAAAGGCCGAGCGAGATGAAGCCGCCGCCCAGCTGCGCCAGGGCCCCGTACATCGCCAGGACCTGAAGGAGGCCGAATATGATGAGGGCAGCGCCGATGAGATATACTATGATCCCGCCGACAATGCCGGGATTGAGGTAGAGCACCAGGCCGAGCACGACATCCACGACGGCATTGGTCACGGAAATGGACATGTTGCCGTTGCCCCTCCTTTTCTGGACAATCCCGTTGACAAGGGTGATAAGTCCAGCGGCAAACAGCAGCGCTGCAATCACCTGTACAAGAGTCCTTGTGGCATCATTGCTGATTATCATTACGATACCTATTGCAATTGCTACCAGTGAGCGCAGAATGCTGCTGAACTTGTTTTTGTATCCGAAAGTAAAGAGTCGCATAATCCAGACTATAAATCAGGTAAATGTTCACGATCAAAACGGGAGGTCGTCCGCAGGGATGTCCTCGGCGGAAGGGGCCGGAGCGGACGGGATGTCCGCTGCTGCCGGTGCATACCCCTGGGCAGTCTGCTGGCCCTGCGGGGCAATCCGCCATGCCCTGAGGTCGGTGTACCAGCGGCCGTTGTACTCCCTGCTGCTGATGCCGAATGAGACCTTCACCCTGTCTCCGACATTGTATTTTGCAAGGTCGTTGACCTTGTCCTGCCCCCATACCGAGAACACAGCCGTGGACGGGAAATTGCCGTCCTGGAATTCTACAGTAAACTCCTGCTTTGCCCATTCACCGCGGGCGGAACGTCCTGTCTGCGGGGCAAGCTTGGAAGAAAGGGTGCCTTCAAGTTCGAAATTTGCCATATGATTTTGTGAAAAAAGCCTGCCCGGCACTTGGGCTGAGCAGGCAAAGGTCATATTGTATCCGTATTACTTTGCTTGAGGAGCTACATAGTGCTTGACGGAGTCGAGCTGCACCTCGAAGATAAGGGTTGAGTTCGGATCGATGCCCCTTGTGCCCCTCTTGCCGTAACCGAGCTCTGCAGGCACATAAAGAGTAATCTTGCCGCCCTCACCGATGAGAGCGAGGCCTTCGGTCCATCCTGCAATCACGCGATTGAGGGTAAACTCTGCTGAAGGCTGGTCGGCAGGTACCTCGTCAAATACGGTTCCGTCGAGAAGGGTGCCCTTGTAGTGGGCATATACGGTGTCCCTTGAAGCTGGCCTGTTGTCGTTGCCCTGCTCGGAGATGACATACTGGAGGCCGCTTTCGGTAACGGTCACGCCCTCTTTCTTTGCATTGGCAGCGAGGAACTTCTGCTCCTTGTCGGAGTTGACTGCGAGCTTGTATTCGTTCCTCTGGGAGAGAAGCTTGTTGATGGCTGCCCCCATATCCTCAGGGTTGTATTTGAACTGCTTTACGAAGTTGGAATCCTTCATGTCGCCTTCAGCGGCAATGAAATCCTTGAGTCCCTTGAGAACGAGGTTATAGTTGATCTCGCCGAAGTCATACTGCTTGAACATAGGACCGTAATTGACACCGAGATAGTAGCTTACGGAGTCAACAAGTGATTTCTTCGGGAGAAGAGATTCAGGGTTGACAGGTTTTGCCGCCTTGAGGGAATCGGCAAGTGCGGCGGACTCGCTTCCGCCTTTTGAAGAAGTACAAGCGACAGCCAGTACGACAAAGGCTGAAGCTGCAATCATTCTGAGTGTTTTCATAATATAATGTCTGATTTTGATTGATTCTTTCCCAATGCGCGCCCGCAGCCGGGACGCAGGAACTGCAAATATCGCAAAAATATTTTGAAAAGAAGTGATTTATTTGGTTTTCTTTGAATTATTGACTATTTTTAACAAAGAAAGAAAAAGGCCGCCAATGGACCAGGACAATAACATATTGAAATCCAAGCTGAAGGAGTTTTTCGGCTTCGACTCGTTCAAGAACAGCCAGGAAGAAATCATACGCCATCTCATCAGCGGCAACAGCGCCTTCGTGCTTATGCCCACGGGCGGAGGCAAGTCTCTCTGCTACCAGCTTCCGGCATTGGTGATGCCGGGTACGGCAATCGTGATTTCGCCCCTCATTGCGCTGATGAAAAACCAGGTGGATGCCATCAGGGGTTTTGTATCCGGCAACGAAGGGATTGCCCACTTCCTGAACTCTTCCCTGAGCAAGGCCCAGATTGCCGAGGTGAGGGACAATCTCCTCAAAGGGGAGACCAAGCTGCTGTACGTGGCACCCGAATCGCTCACCAAAGACGAGAACATAGCCCTCCTGAAAGAGATAAAGATTTCGTTCTATGCCGTGGACGAGGCCCACTGCATCTCCGAGTGGGGGCACGATTTCCGGCCGGAATACAGGCGCATCAGGTCCATAGTCAATGAGATAGGCAATGCGCCGATCATAGCGCTCACGGCGACGGCCACCCCGAAGGTCCAGAGCGACATAATGAAGAACCTCGGAATCCAGGACGCGCGGGTTTTCAAGTCTTCATTCAACAGGTCCAACCTCTATTATGAAGTCCGTGACAAGGTCGAACCGGAAAAAGACATAGTGAAATACATAAGGCAGAACCCGGGCAAGTCCGGCATAATCTACTGCCTGAGCCGCAAGAAAGTGGAGGAGATGGCCCAGATGCTCAACATCAACGGCATCAAGGCGCTTCCGTACCACGCCGGGCTGGATGCCAGGACGCGCGCGGAGAACCAGGACCGTTTCCTGATGCAGGACATAGATGTCATCGTGGCAACGATTGCCTTCGGAATGGGCATAGACAAGCCCGATGTAAGGTTCGTCATCCATTATGACATGCCCAAGAGCATCGAAGGATATTACCAGGAGACCGGAAGGGCCGGGCGTGACGGGCTTGAGGGCACCTGCATTGCATACTACAGCTACAAGGACATCCTCCGGCTTGAGAAATTCATACAGGGAAAGCCGGTGGCGGAACAGGAGATCGGCAGGCAGCTGCTGGGCGAGACGGTCAGCTACGCGGAGACGGGAGACTGCCGCAGAAAGCTGCTGCTCAACTACTTCGGCGAAGAATATACAAAAGACAACTGCGGGGCGTGCGACAACTGCCTCCACCCGAAGCCGAAGTTTGACGGGACTCAGGAAATCCTGAAGGTACTGAAGCTCGTAAGCACCCTTCCGGAGCGCTTCAAGGCAGAGCACCTTGCCAACATCCTCTCCGGCACATCCACAGCCATCATCAAATCATACAGGCACGACAAACTGGAGCTCTTCGGATGCGGGGAAGGCCACGACACAAAATTCTGGGGCGCAGTAATCAGGCAGTGCACAATACGCCATCTCCTTGACAAGGAGATTGAAAGCTACGGGCTCATATCAATCACTGACGAGGGGCTCGGCTATATGGAGCGCCCCTACCCTATCCTCCTAACCGAGGACAGCAAGTATTCGGGCAATTCTCCCGACGAGGATGATGACGAATTCCCTTCAGGCGGTCCGCAGAAAGGCGGAGGAGGCGGGGATCCGGTCCTGCTTGCCATGCTCAGGGACCTTCGCAAAAAAATGGCTGCCAGACTGAAAATGCAGCCGTGGATCATTTTCGGGGACCCTTCCCTTGAGGATATGTCCATAATGTATCCGCTTACGGCAGCAGAGCTCAAGAACTGCCAGGGCGTCGGCGAAGGGAAGGCGCGCAAATACGGGGGCGAATTCCTCGAGCTCATCCGCAAATATGTGGAAGAGAACGAGATAGAGCGTCCGGATGATTTCGTCGTAAAGACCATTCCTTCAAAATCCACAAAGAAAATCAGCATTATCCAGAGCATCGACAGGCAGATGGACCTGGAGGATATTGCAGAGGCGCAGGGCATGGATATGGACGAGCTTCTCTCCAACATCGAGAGCATCGCGGAGTCAGGCATGAAGCTCAACCTCAACTATTACATCGACCGCAACATTGACCCTGACGATGTGGAGGAGATTTTCTCTTACCTGCGCGAAGAAGCCACTTCCGATTCGCTCGAGGAGGCCCTGAATGACCTTTCGGGTGACTTTGACGAGATGGATATCAGGATAGTAAGAATCAAGTTCATTGCAGAAGTCGCAAATTGACGGACTTTTTGTAACTTTGTCCGTTTATGAAAAGATTTCTGAAAAGATACTGGTTTCCGGCGGCGGCAGTCCTGCTTGCCGCAATACATACTTTCGGTATGGATTATGTCCGTACCGCGGGTTCCGATATACCGGAAGCTGCCCCTGATACAGTCATTTACGACAACTCCAGGATTTATACGAAATTCCGCTCTTCCGGCGAAAAGGTTGCCCCGGATTCCCTGTCCGGGCAGGAGTTTCTCGAGGAGGAGACTGAAACGGTATCGGCAAGGGACACAATCCGTGTACCGGACTCCCTGAAATATACCGACCCGTTCAGGTACAGATACTATGTTGCCCTTGTCGATTCCCTCACCCACGTCCAGGTGCGTGATTCGCTGCGTGCAGCAGGCGACAGCCTGGACTGGCCGAAACTCGATTCCATTTATTTCGCCGACTCCGCCGCACTTGCAAGGAAGAAATTCGAGGAGTGGTACAACTCCCTCGACAAGACGGCCCGCAAGCGCTATGACTACGAGCAGAAGATGAAGGAGAAGATGCGCATCACCGACAGCATCCTTACGGTCAAGGACAGCCTCCAGGCCATCAGGGACAGCATCAGGGAAAATACGCCGCGCATCCTCGAGACCTTTGCCCTGCCGCAGGAAAAGTGGTATGACAGGATTGTGGCATGGAACAAGGACAGGTACTGCAATACGCCGAAGGTAATCCCGCTCGACACTGGCTACAATTACCGGTTCAACGACTATCCGTTCATGAAAACGGACGTGAACGCTTCATACCTCGGTGTATCCGGCTCCCCGGTGCAGACATACGACTTTTTCAAGCGCAGGACCGGCGAGTGCGTCGGGTTCTATGCCCCGTACGAGCCGTATTCATTCTCGCCCTACAGCCTTCCGATGTACAATACCAAGACTCCCTATACGGAGCTTTCATACTACGGAACCCTCTTTGCCAACATCGAGCGCGAGGAGACCGACATCCATATCATTACCACCCAGAACATATTCCCGTCGCTCAACATCATGTTTGAGTATGACAGGAACGGCTCCAACGGCATGCTCGAGAACGAGGCTACGGACAACAGGAATGTGGTCTTTGCCGGCAACTATCTGGGAAAGAGGTATATGGCCCATGCAGGCTTCATTTTCAACCAGGTCAGGCGCAACGAGAACGGCGGAGTGGTGGACAATTTCTGGATCAGGGACACGACCGTAGGCTCAAGGGAGGTGGCCGTAAGGCTGACCGAGGCAGACAACCGCATCTACAAGAGGACCTGGTTCCTTGACCAGACCTACAGGATTCCGATAGGATTCATCAACAAGCTCACCGGCAAGGCAGTCAAAGACCAGGAGGAGGAAGAGATTGGGACAGAAGACTTTGACGGGACCACGGCCTTTATAGGCCACAGTACCGAATACTCCGTCTATTCCAAGATGTACCACGACAGGATCGGTACCTCGGACGAGGCGGGAAGGAGTTTCTACAACAACAATTTCTACATCAACCCCACCGTTTCAAACGACTCCATAAGGGTAAGGAAGCTGGACAACAGGATATTCCTGCGCATCCAGCCATGGGCGGAAGACGCCATAGTGTCCACGGTCAATGCGGGCATCGGCAACCACAACATGAACTATTTCATGTTCACGCCTGACGGCTATCTGTCGCCATCGCGCAATGTGACGGAAAGCACTTTCTACCTGTATGGAGGTGCGGCAGGAAGCTTCAGGAAGTACATCAGCTGGAATGCCGACGCGTACTACAATTTTGCCGGAGACAGGGCCAACGATTTCGGCATCGATGCCTCTATGGGATTCAGCTTCTACCCGTTCAGACGGCACCGTACAAGTCCGGTCAACATCAGTGCAAGTTTCTCCACATCCCTCGAATCGGCGGAATTCCTTGAAAGGCACTATTTTTCCAACCATCTGAAGTGGGACAGCGACTTTGACAAGAAATCCACGACCACGGTGGAAGGCTCCATCAGCATTCCGCACTGGGATTTCTCCGTCAATGCGGGATACTCCCTTCTTGCCAACAACATCTACTACGATACACAGGCGGTTGCACGCCAGAATCCGGATGCGATGAGCGTGTTCAAGATCGGGCTCCGGAAGAATTTTGCCATAAAGGGGCTCCATCTCGACAACAATCTCCTGTTCCAGGCCTCTTCCAATGAAGATGTCCTGCCTCTTCCGATGCTTGCGGCCAACCTCAAATGGTATTTCCAGTTTGATGTCGTAAAGAACGTGATGCAGATGCAGATCGGGGCCAATGCGCTCTACACGACCAAATGGTATGCTCCAGCATACAGCCCGCAAAGCGGAATGTTCCACAACCAGAACACCAACAAATACGGGGACTGCCCCTACATCGATGCATTCGTCAACATCCAGTGGAAGAGGGCGACAATTTTCGTGAAGGTAATCAACATCAATATGGGCTGGCCGAACAATTCGGCCGACTATTTCAGCGCGGACGGATACATCAGGCCGCAGAGGGGTATCAAGTTCGGGGTATGGTGGCCGTTCTACACCCAGCCTAACAGGAACAGCACCGTATCCGCTTCCGGAGGTTCCTCCTCAAAAGGCAGCCAGGGAGGCATGAACCAGGGAGGCTCTTTCCAGCGCGGAATGAATTCAAGATAATGGGTAAGAGACAGTTGTCCTACATAGTCATTGCGTGCATCATCGCCCTGATGGTGATACCCGTCCTGTGTATCCGGAAGCCCGAGAGACCTGGGCACAGCCACGAAAGGCTGCGGGCTGCAATCTGCCTCGACGGACACAGGTCACGCAGCATCCATTTCAGCACAGGCTTCAATTACGAGCTGCTTCAGGGATTTGCAGCAACCGGGCAGCTCGACGCCGACATTTTCCTTGCAAAGCTCGACAGCTGCCTGATTGACTCACTGCAGCTTGACAGCATCGACATCATTGTGGTCCCGATTTCGGCAGACTCGCTGCTGGAGGGTTTGGCCGTATCCGTGATGCAGGAGGACAGCACAGTCTGGGTCGCAGGAAGCAGACACAAAAAGTTCATCCACAGGATCAACAGCTACCTTTCCGGAGTCAGGGCATCGGAGGATTATCCCGACCTTGTTGACAGGTTTGCACATTCGTACGAGCCGTTCTCCCGGGTCCGCCGCGGAAAGACCTACCGCAATGCAAGCCCGTATGACGACATCCTCAAAAGGCACGCAGCATCAATCGGATGGGACTGGAGAATGCTCTGCGCGCTTGTATGGCAGGAGTCGAAATTCCATATCGAGGCACGTTCCAGGAAAGGTGCGGAAGGCCTGATGCAGATGATACCATCCACGGCAAAGAGTTTCGGCCACGATGACATGCTGGACCCTGAAAGGAATGTGGAGACCGGTGTCAGGTACCTTGCCCGGCTCCAGAGGATGTTTGCACAGGATGTATCGGAGGATGACCTCATGAAAGTCACGCTGGCGGCCTACAATGCGGGAGAAGGCAGGATAAAGGACTGCATCAGCTACGCAAAGGGACACGGTCTGCCCCACTCGACATGGGACGATATTGAGGCTGTGATCCCGCATCTGCGTGAAAGCGGCAACATCGACAGCACGGTATCCCTCGGAGTCTTCAAAGGTTACGAGACAATCAGATATATCAAGATCACGGATTCGCTCTACAGGGCATTCTGCACCATCATTCCGGGGGCAAAACCTACTGCGCCCGCACGGTCTTCGCAGGATCGACCTTCGCCACAAAAAGACACGGTATCAGCAGAAGAACCATCACGGCAAGAAACGACAGAAGGTCAGCCGCAAGAATGAGCCTCGGAGAAACGGACATCGGGACGAATGAGACGTAATAATTGGCCGGGTCGAGCTTGAGGAAATGGGTGAGATCCTGTACCGCGCACAGCAGCAGGGCCGCGGCATTGCCTATAGCCATACCCTTGAGAACCAATACAGAAGATACCCTCAGGAAAACAGAAGATATGGATGCATCTGTCATCCCCAGCGACTTCAGCAGCCCTATTGTGCTGATATTGCGGAAAAGAAGGATCAGAAGGCAGGAAATCATATTGAAACCTGCAACGGCAGTCATCAGCAGCAGGACCACCATCACATTCATATCTATTACGCTGAGCCACGAGAAGATGGACGGGTAACGCGCAGTCGCAGGGGTGGCGACAGGTGCGGTGCGGATGTCGGGAGAGCTGAGAAGGAGACGGCTGCCGATTTCCCCGTTTTTCCATTCGAGCTCCTCGTAGCCCCTCCAGTCATCTTCCAGCAGCACCTCCACGGCGGAGACCTCATCTCCGGTCCAGCCGTTGAGCCTTCGCATGTCCCCGATTCCGGCAAATACCACGGGCCGCTCCGAAGAGCCCATCACGTCCTCGTAGATGCTGTCCACACGGAACTTCCTGACTTTCACCCTTTCGCCGATGAAATATGCTGTCAGGGCATCTCCCTTGGAAACACCTATCTGGCGTGCAAGCTTTGCAGGAACGCTCACTCCGAGGCTGTCACCTCCCCCTGGCACTCCCTTGAAAATCACCCCTCCGATCTCGCTGTCACTCTTTACTATTCCCGCCCTGTAAACGGCAGGGACGACTCCGGACACACCTTCCACACTATCCACGGCAGCCATTATCGATGAGGCATCCTCAAGAGGATTCTCTCCCGTAAAGTCGATGGTGGAACCGGTAATGGAAATGTCCCCCGAAATCAAGGCTATCCCTTCACGGAGCTCCTTGCGGAAGCCCCGTGAAATGCAGACAGCCACTATCATTATGAAAAAGGAAAGGGCAATGGTCCACATCGCCATCTTTCCTTCGTACCGCAGGCGGCCGGCTATGAATCGGCTCGCCTTCATTTACCAGATATGAACCCTCTCTTCCTCAGGAAGATACATCGGATCGCCCTCCTTGATGCCGAATGCGTCGAAGAATGACTGGAAGTTCCTTACGGCCACATTTACCCTGTTTACCGCAAGGGAGTGGACGTCAAGCATTGTAAGCCTTTCCTTCTCGGCATCGGTGATGTTCTGTGCCCAGATGGCTCCGTATGAGAGGTAGAACCTCTGCTCAGGGGTGAAGCCGTCTATCAGCTCGCGGCTTTTGCCCTCGAGGGCGTTCTGCATTGCCGTGAAGGCTATGCTCAGTCCGCCGTGGTCACCGATATTCTCTCCCGTGGTGAGCGCTCCGTTGGCCATGAGGCCGGGAACGATTTCCACTTTGTTGTACTGTGCGGCAAGGGCTTCGGCCTTTGCACGGAACTTGGCGTCATCCTCGCCGGTCCACCAGGATGCCATATTGCCCTTCGCGTCGAAGAGGCGGCCCTGGTCGTCGAATCCGTGCGACATCTCGTGGCCGATTACGACTCCGATTCCGCCGTAGTTGACCGGATCGTCGGCATCAGGGTTGAAGAACGGAGGCTGGAGAATTGCGGCCGGGAAGCATATCTCGTTGGTTGTAGGATTGTAATATGCATTCACGGTCTGGGGTGTCATGCCCCATTCGCTGCGGTCTGTCGGCTTGCCGAGCCTGCTCATATTGTCGGCGATATACCACTCGCTGGCAGCCTTGAGATTGTCATAATAGCTCTTCGAAGGGTCGATTGAAAGGGTGCTGTAATCCTTCCATTTGTCCGGATAGCCGATTTTCACGGTAAAGGCATCAAGCTTTTCGTGAGCCTTGACCTTGGTTTCACTGCTCATCCAGTCGAGGGAATCTATATGCTCCCCGAGGGCCTTCTGGAGATTGGCCACGAGCTCCTCCATCTTCTTCTTTGAGCTTTCAGGGAAATACTTTGCGACATACATCTTGCCCACAGCCTCTCCGAGAATACCGTTCGGCACCTGCATGGCCCTCTTCCAGCGCGGCTTCTGCTGCTCGACGCCGGACATCTGGCGGCTGAAGAAATCGAACGAAGCATCATAGAAGTCGTCGCTCAGGGCACCGCAGGCATCCTGGATGAGCATCCCGGCGAGATAGTCCTTGAGGACGGCGATGTCGGCCTGGGCGAAGTATCCGGCGAAGGCATCGAAGAATGAAAGCTCGCACACAATCAGCTTCTGCTGGTCAGGGATGTTTCTTTCAGAAAGGTATGAAGCGAAATCAAAACCCGGAAATCTTGCGACCAGTTCGGCAGTGGTCATAGGGTTGTACATCGCCGGGATATCCCTTTCCTGCACGCTTGTCCATGAATTCCGGGCAAGCACATCCTCGACTGAAAGGGCATTGTCGGCGGCCTTCTCCGCATTCTCAACTCCGGCGAGGGCGAAAACCCTTGCAAGGAACTTGCGGTAACCTTCTTTGATACCGGCATTGCGCTCCTCGGTGTAATAGTCCCTGTCGCCGATTCCGAGTCCGCTCTGTCCGAAATAGAGTATCTGGGAGTCGGAATCCATGAAGTCGGACATCACACTTGTGGAAAAGAATGCCCCGGCACCGCTGCTGTGCATCCTTGCAATCGTCCTTACGAGGCCCTCACGGTCGGTAACGGAGTAAATTTCGTCGATGTATTGCCTGATCGGGGCAGCGCCTTCCTCATTGAGCCTGAGCGAATCGAGGCCCATTTTGTAGAGGTCGGCTATCTTGCGCTCGTCGCTGCCTTCCTTTGTCTTCATGGTCGTCATCTCCTTGAAAAGGCCGTTGAGTTTCTCCACGGAGTTTTCCCTGAGCTGGTCGAATGAGCCGAAACGGGCGTATTCCGGACCGAGAGGGTTGTTCTTCTGCCATCCTCCCGTCGAATAACGGTAGAAATCCTGTCCCGGGGTCACCGTTGTGTCAAGATTGGCAAGATCGATTGCAGGCACTTTCTCGCGGCTGCCTTCTGCCGCACCGCATCCGGCAAGCACCAGCGCCGATGCGATGATTGAAAAATATTTTCTCATTGTCATTGATTTGATTCCATAATTGGCGTTCCTTTCCCGAAAAGGAAACATTCTTGCAAAGTTAATCTTTTTATGCGATATTTGCCCGGCAAAATTCATTATACGATTCCGCGGATACGGGACCGCAGGCATAAAACTGATGACAATGCATACGGATAAACTTGTAAAGTTTGTCAAAGACTGGATGCTTCCCCTTGCAATCGTGCTTGGAGTAAGCTCATACCTCATTTTCCATTTCTGCCACGCACTCCACCCGATCGGGGAGACCTGCAGGAAGATTGCCTCCAACTCACAGACCTTCCTCATCGGAGTGATGATTTTCCTCCAGATGGTAAAGATGTCCCCGAGGGAGATGCGCTTCCACCGCTGGCACATAGGCCCGCTCATTCTGCAGACCGTCTCGTTCCTGGTTCTCGCGCTGATTGCCGTCTATACCCCGAGGGGCACGGGACGTATCCTCATCGAATGTGCGATGCTCTGTCTCATCTGCCCTACCGCTTCGGCGGCGGGGGTAATCACCGACAAGCTCGGCGGAAGCCTTCCCGGCAACATGTCATACCTTGTGATGATAAATACTATTGTCACATTCCTGATTCCTGCGGTCGTACCGGTGGTACATCCCTCCGATATGCCTTTCTGGACCATCGTGTCCGTCATTGCAATGAAGATTTTCCCGATGCTACTGCTGCCATGCTTCATAGCTTGGATTATCAGGTACATGTTTCCGAAGCTCCAGGCATGGCTGCTCAGATACGCCCACTGGTCATTCTATTTCTGGGGAATAAGCCTCACCCTGGCGATGATTCTTGCCACGCGCTCCCTCGTCTGGAGCGGCCTCTCCTTCTGGGCCCTGGTACTCATCGGAGTGGTGTCGCTTGCCTGCTGCGCCCTGCAGTTCGCCTTCGGACGGATGTACGGCAAACGCTTCGGCAAAAAGGATATGATTACCTCGGGACAGGCTCTCGGACAGAAGAACACAGGCTTTCTCATCTGGCTGGGCTACAGCTATATGACCCCTGTGACGTCAATTGCCGGAGGACTCTATGCAATCTGGCAGAACATTTTCAATTCCTGGGAGCTCTACTGCAAGCGCAGGGAAGATGCAGCCGGGAAATAATCAGACTTTCGCCTCCCGGAACACCTCCGCAATGGAAGGATATGTATTCTTGAGATAATGCGGAAGGGATGATTTGGCCACCCAGGCCGCCGTGGTAATGTCCTCCTCGCGCTGCGGGGCAAGGTCAACCGGCCGGGTGTAGAGCATGTCATACCACCAGGTATGCTTGAGGTGCCAGATCCCGTCACGCCTGTAGCAATGGTCGGTGATGCAGATGAGGTCCCTGCGCACGATGTCACCGAGGCCGGTTTCCTCCTGGACTTCGCGGACTGCAGTGAAAGCGATGTCCTCGCCCGCTTCCTGATGGCCCTTCGGCAGGTCCCAGATCCCGTCACGCCTTATCAGCAGGTAGTCCCCCCTCCTGTTGACAACGAGCCCGCCGGCAGCATTGACCTCCCTGAATTCCGCGCACACACGCCTGTAGGTCATCTCCTCGTCCTGCGAAGGGATATAGATGCGGTTGAGGGTGGCAGAAGCCTCGAACATCCCGACAAGGGCGTGGATGTCAAGCCTGTCCCCGAGATGGAATTCCACGGAATTGGGGTCCGCAAGTGCAGCTCCGTCAGGAGGACAGATCACTATGCACCGCTTTTCAAAGTATATCCTGCGCATTTGAGTTTATTTGATTATCTTTGTCTTTGCTTTATGCAAATTTAGCCCAATTATGACAGAATACAATAGCAAACACGCGGTTGTCAGGCGTGCCCCCTACGAACTGTATATGGCCTTCGTTGACCTGCGCAATTTCGTCCAGTTTCTTCCGGAAGACAAGAAAAAGGACGTGACTGCGGACTTCGACACCCTCACGGCCACGGTCCAGGGATTCAGCATAGGAGTAATGGTACACGAAAGGGTCCCGTATTCGAAGATTTCATTCATCGACTACGGCAATTCCCCTTTCGCATTCAAGATTGACTTCCATTTCGACTCCAACAACGGTGCCCAGAACGAGACCGACTTCCACATCGACGTGGAGGCCGACCTCAATTTCATGATGAAGACAATGCTCGGCGGCAAGATCAAGAGCGGCCTGGACAAGATTGTGGACAGCCTTGCAGCCATCTCTGAAGGCAGGATGCCCGAAGGAATCGACCCGTCGATGTTCCCGGGAGGATTCACGAAGAATCAATGACGGAAGAGTTCAGGAAATCGCTCTCGGAAGCCTTCGGGGAAGAGATTGCTTCGCGCACGGTGACAGCCCTCGGGGAACCCCCGTCCGTGTCGGTGCGGCTCAATCCTTTCAAGGCTCCTTCTTCCGTTCCGCTGGCCGGCGGGGCGGATCCCGTCAGATGGAACAGTTATGCACGCATGCTTGGGTGCAGGCCTTCCTTCACCCTCGACCCGCTGTTCCACGGCGGGGCATATTATGTCCAGGATTCCTCGGCAATGGCCGTAGGAGCCGTTGCAAGGGAGTTCATCCATCCCTCCGGCAGGCCCCTTCGAGTGCTGGACCTGTGCGCCGCACCCGGAGGAAAGACAACCGACCTTGCAGCCTCGCTGCGCGAAAAATGCGGCAGCTCATTCATCCTTGTTGCCAATGAGGTGATGCGGGCAAGGGCCGCAATCCTTGCCGGCAATGTTGCCCGCTGGGGAGACCCCTGCGTGATGGTGACAAGCTGCGACCCTGGGGCTTTCGCCTCCCTCGAAGGTTATTTCGACATCATAGTGGCCGATGTGCCGTGTTCGGGGGAAGGGATGTTCCGGAAAGACGGGCAGGCCGTGCAGCAATGGTCTCCGGACAATGTTAGGCTCTGTGCGCAGCGCCAGAGGAGGATTCTGGCAGACGTATGGCCGGCCCTTTCCGAAGGGGGCATCCTTGTCTATTCGACCTGCACGTTCAACTCCGTTGAAAACGACGGGAACGTGCTATGGGCAGCGGAGGCTCTCGGCGCCGGAATATGTACACCGGAGCTGGATTACGGATGGTTCAGGACAGGATGCGGCTACAGCCTCATTCCTGGACTCGTGAAAGGGGAAGGGCAGTATTGTGCGGCTTTGAGAAAAACATCCCCGTCCGGCATCACAAAGCCCCGTCCGGCAAAGCGGCAGAAGCAGGATGCGCGCGTCGGCGGACTGTTCAGCTGCCCGATGGACATAAGCCTCCGCGGAGACCTTTACGTGGCCGTTCCGGAGGAAATTGCTGCTGAAACCGCCGTGCTCCAGGGGCTTCACCCGCTTCTTTCGGGGACCGCGGCCGGCTCTTTCAAGGGGAATGATTTCATTCCTCATGCAGACCTCGCGATGAGCATTTTCATTTCGGACAAGGCATTTGCGCAGGCAGAGCTTTCCCTGGAGGATGCCCTTAAGTACCTGCACAAGGACCCTATCCTGCTCCCCGGGTCGCCAAAAGGCATCATCCTGGTGAAATACAGCGGGTGCGGACTGGGATTTGTAAAGAACCTCGGGAGCAGGACAAACTCGCTGCTTCCGTCCGACAGAAGAATCAGAATGGATATAGACAGTTTCTAATATGAGAAAATTTTTGACGGTTGCCGCCGCACTGCTGCTTTCGGCAACGGGCTTATGGTCCCAGACCACAAGGGAAGAGTATATTGAAAGGTACAACCTGCTGGTTTCCAAGCTTGGAGGAGCAGGAGTCGGAATCGAAACCCTTCTCGACAAATGGGAAGAGGCATACCCTGACGACCTGGACATGCTGTCGGGGCGCTTTGTCTATTATTATACCAAGAGCAAATCCGACAGGATTGAGCCCAAGGGCGGGAAGGCCACATTCATGGGCGCAAAGCCGGCACTTACGCTCAAGGACAGCACAGGCGCCGACATCAACTATTTTCAGGAAAGTTTCTTCGACGACGAGCTTTTCGGAGAGGCCGTCAAGGTGATGGACCGCATCATCAGGACATATCCTCAGAGGCTGGATATGCGCTTCACCAAAATAACGGCCCTTATGAGCTACGAGAAAGAGAGTCCCGACATGGCCCTGTCGGAGCTCATGTCGCTGATTGACCTCAATTATACGGGACACCCGCAATGGGAATACCCTGGAATCGACGTCGTGGACAATGAAGTGTTCAAGGCTTCGGTCCAGGAGTATTGCTACACTTTTTTCCGTCTCGGCGTTCCCGAGGGGTACGAGGCCTTCCGCAAGTCGGCCGAAAAGATGCTTTCCTACAACAGGGACGACGTGCTGTTCCTCAACGACATGGGTTCATATTATCTTGTAGCCAAAAAGGACAGCAGGAATGCCCTCAAATACTACAACAAAGTCCTGAAGAAAGCTCCTGACGACATTACGGCAATCCGCAACTGCGTTGTCCTCGCAAGAAACGCAAAGGACGTGAAGCTCGAGAAGAAATACCTTCCCATGCTGATAAAGTACGGAGAGACCGAGGCTGACCGCGAATCGGCAAGGGTACGTCTCGATTATCTCAATAAAAAGTGAAACAAATCCGGTTTTTGTCCGTATATATACTATATGCACCAAGAATCAGTGTACTAAATTGATTAGAGATGAAGCTTTCACAGTTCAATTTCAATCTTCCGCAGGACAGGATCGCAAAAGAGCCCACCAGATGGAGGGATGAATGCAAAATGCTTGTGCTCCACAGGGATACGGGCGAGATAGAGCATAGGATCTTCAAGGATATCCTCGATTATTTCGGCAAAGGGGACACCTTTGTCCTCAACGACACCAAAGTATTCCCTGCCCTTCTGTACGGCAACAAGGAGAAAACCGGAGCGGAGATTGAAGTATCCCTTTTGAGGGAGCTCAACCGCGAGCAGAGGCTCTGGGACGTGATTGTGGACCCTGCAAGAAAAATCCGCATCGGCAACAAGCTTTATTTCGGCGAGGACGAAAGCCTTGTCGCAGAGGTGATTGACAACACCACTTCGCGCGGAAGGACCTTGAGGTTCCTCTACGACGGCGAATACGACGACTTCAAGAAGACACTCTACAGCCTCGGCACCACCCCGGTACCGAAATGGGTCAAATCCGAGAAGGAGATTACTCCCAAGGATGCCGAAGACTACCAGACCATTTTCGCACGGTACGAGGGAGCTGTTGCCGCGCCGGCCGCAGGCCTGCATTTCAGCAGGGAGCTGTTCAACAGGATGATTCTCAAGGACATCAACAAGACATTCATCACAGTACACATGGGTGTCGGACATTTCAGCAGTGTGGATGTCGAGGATCTTTCAAAGCACAAGATGAGCTCCGAGAGGATGATAATCACTCCTCAGGCTGCCAATACCATCAATGAGACCAAGAGGACCGGCCACAAGGTGCTTGCAGTCGGAGTCACCGTAATGAGAGGTCTCGAGACCTATGTGACGACCAACAACGAGGTGAACCCATACGACGGATGGACCAACAAGTTCATCTTCCCTCCGTACAAGTTTGCCATTCCGAACGCAATCGTATCCAACTTCCACCGTCCGCTCTCCACGATGCTCATGTCCGTAGCCGCTTTCGGCGGATTTGACAAAGTGATGAACGCCTATCAGGAGGCTCTCGACAACGACTACCGTTTCGGCCCTTACGGTGACGCGATGCTGATCCTGTAATGGGGAGTCTTTATCCCCGGGCTCCAGGGCCCATAGCCGGGTAAAGAATCGTACAGAAAATATAAAAATTCGTATAAAACAGGCTTGCAGGGCTTTCCCCGCGGCCTGTTTCCGTTTTCCGCAAGGGACAAATCATTACATTTGCCTCAAAAAAACTGCTATGGAAAACTCAGACGAAAAGGCGGCCATGCTTGCCCTCAACCGTATCTTCGGATTCAACCCCCGCTGCGGCAAGGCACTGCTGGGCAGTTTCCCGGATGCACGTTCGGTCTTTTACGCGGACAGGGACCGGCTGCGCACCGTGACAGGGCCGAATGCCGACTATCTCGACAGGCTGGTCCCGGACACCCTTGAGCAGGCACGTAAAGAGCTGCAGCACCTCCGTGAGACCGGTGCAGGATTTGTGGGCTGCAGCGAAAGCTGTTATCCCGCCCTGTTGAAAGAATGTCCGGACCCCCCTATGGGTCTATACTACAAGAGTTCCGGCGGGAGTGCCGTTTTCCGGGAGGACAGGCTTCACATAGGCATCGTGGGGACACGTGACATGAGTTCCTACGGGCGTGACTGGTGCAGCCTGATAGTACGCGCCCTGTCAAGGATAAGGCCTGTCCCGGTGATTGTAAGCGGTCTGGCATTCGGCATCGATTTCACTGCCCACGTATCTGCCCTGGACGCAGGGATGCCCACAATTGCCGTTATGGTAACAGGCATTGACGAAGTCTATCCGTACCGGCACATCCCTCTTGCTAAAAGAATTGAAAGCACGCAGTCATGCGCACTTGTGACGGATTATCCGGAGGGGACGGTGCCCAAGCCGGTACACTTCCTGCGGCGCAACAGGATCATTGCCGGGATGTGCGACGCCGTCGTCCTTGTCGAATCAAAGGAAAAGGGAGGAGGCATGATTACGGCAAGGCTCGCAGCTGACTACGACAGGGACGTATATGCACTTCCCGGAAGGGCGGACGACCTCAGGTCCAGAGGATGCAATATACTTATCAGGGAACGCCTTGCAGAGGCTTTCACCGATCCGGACGACTTTGTAAAACGCCTTGGATTTGCAGGCTGCGGCACCCTCCGCAGGAAAACGGTCGGGGAACTGCTGTCGGAGTATTACGCCGGACTGCCCGAGGACGAATTCGCGATGCTGCTGGATGTGGCGGAGGCCGTGAAAGACAACCGCGGAGCCGACATCGACGAAATAGCCCGCATATGCGGAGCTGATGCGGGGGCAGCCGCCCAGGCCGCCGGAATACTGGAAACCGACGGAATAATCTTCACAGACTTGCTCAGAAGGTGTTCTTTCAATTCCAAATTATTGTAACTTTGCACCGCGGCAGCCATGGGAGCCGCAAAAGGTATGGCAAAGTTCATAGACACCCACGTCCACTTCAACGATCCGGCCTTTGACGGCGACCGCAGCGAAGCCATCGGAAGAAGCCTTGCAGCAGGCGTGTACAAAATGATTCTTGCTGACGTTGACAGCAGGGAAAGGCCGGGCATGCTCTCTGCAGCAGCGGAGCATCCGGGAGTACTGTACACCATGCTCGGGCTTTACCCGGGGTCCGTCGGGGAGGATTGGGAGAAAGAGATTGGGCTGATACTCGATTATGACGGTCCGCGCCCCGTTGCCGTAGGGGAAATCGGGCTGGACTACCACTATGGCGCCGAAACGGCTGAGCTCCAGAAGCTTGCGCTCCGGGAGCAATTGCATATAGCTTCACGGATGGACCTTCCGGTCAACATCCACCTGCGCGAAGCGACGGACGACTTTTTCAAAGTCCTCGACAGCTGCCGCGGCCTTGGGCTCAGGGGCAACCTGCACGCATACAGCGGAAGCTACGAGACTTTCCTGAGGCTGCAGAAATACGGGGACTGGTCCATCGGAGTCGGCGGAGTGGTGACATTCAAAAATGCCGGTCTGGCCGAAGTCGTGAAAAAAGTGCCGCTCGACAGGATTGTGCTCGAGACGGACTCGCCGTACCTCACGCCTGTCCCGCACCGCGGGGAGCGTAACGAAAGCACCTACATTCCCCTTGTGGCGGCAAAGATAGCCGGGCTCAGGGGCATTGACATAGAAGAAGTCGCAGAAACCACAACTGCGAATGCACTGAAACTGTTCGGACTGAATTGAAATGAACCAGAAATCTTCCCTGCTGCTGATCTACACCGGCGGCACTATCGGTATGAAGCAGGACCCGACCGACCTGACCCTGAAGCCGTTTGACTTCAGCCAGATACTCGAGGAGGTCCCGGAGCTCCGCAAATTCGCATTCAAAATCGACACCTGGACCTTCGACCCGCTGATTGACTCTTCCGATGTGGAACCGTCCATGTGGCAGGCCCTCGCAAATCTCATCAAATCCAAATATGACTCCTATGACGGATTCATAATCCTCCACGGAACCGACACCATGTCCTATTCCGCATCGGCACTGAGCTTCATGCTCGACGGGCTCACCAAGCCTGTCATCTTTACGGGCAGCCAGCTTCCGATCGGAGTGCCGCGCACCGACGGAAAGGAAAACCTGATCTCCTCGGTGGAGATTGCCTCGGCCAAGGACAGCGAAGGCCACGCCCTTGTCCCGGAAGTGTGCATCTGCTTCGGCTCCAAACTGATGAGGGGCAACAGGAGCATCAAGGTCAATGCCGAGGTTTTCGACGCATTCGAGTCCCCGAACTACCCTCCCCTTGCCGAAGCGGGCATCAACATACGCTACCGCAACGAGTTCATCAGGAAACCGCTTGACTGGTACCAGAGCATCTCCATCAACACCACCCTTGACACGAGGGTGTCGATTCTCAAGCTCCATCCCGGAATCACCCGCGAGGCGGTGCAGTACTTCCTCTGCGACCCTGGCACGAGGGCCGTCATCATGGAAACCTACGGGGCGGGAAACGCTCCGTCCGCGCCCTGGTTCATCGACACGGTGTCGGAGGCCTGCCGCAGCGGCAAGGTGATAGTCAATGTAACCCAATGCCTTGCGGGTACCGTCAATATGGATATCTATGCCACGGGCAAGTGCCTCAAGACGGCCGGCGTGGTGAACGGATTCGACTCCACTACCGAGAGCGCCCTTGCCAAACTGTTTTTCCTGCTCGGCAAAAGCGATGACAACGGATGGGTGAAAGAGATGATGGAGCGCAACCTCAAGGGAGAAATATCCAAATAATTATTGCCATTTGGAAATTATTTGCTAAATTGCACCGGATTTCAGTATAGTGTAGGATACTTGACAGACATAAATCGTTAAACAAATTAATACAAATTATTATTTCAAACACACAAAAACAATTATGAAAAAGTTTTTCATGTTTTTGGCAGTAATCGGCATCATGACCGTATCTGCAAGCATTGCATCTGCACAGGACGCAGATCAGGCTGCTCCTGAAAAGACCGAAGTTACCTCCGGTGCAGATCTTCTCAAAGGAACTGGCGAGGAGATTCCTCTCCACCAGGCAATCAAGACCAAATTCATCGAGGGTGGTGCAGGCTTCATGTCCCTCATCATCATCTGCTTGGTTATCGGTCTTGCCCTTGCCATTGAGCGTATCCTTTATCTCTCCTTCTCAAAGGTCAACACCAAGAAGCTTCTCAAAGCTGTTGAGGACGCTCTTGCTGAAGGCGGAATCGAGAAGGCAAAGGAGGTTTGCCGCAACACCCGCGGTCCTGTAGCAAGCATCTTCTACCAGGGTCTCCTCCACTATGATGAGGGTATCGATACCGTTGAGAAGACTGTCGTTTCCTACGGCGGCATCCAGATGAGCAATATGGAGAACGGCCTTTCATGGATTTCCCTCTTCATCGCCATCGCTCCGTCCCTCGGATTCCTCGGTACCGTTATCGGTATGATCGCAGCATTCGATGCTATCCAGGCAGCAGGTGACATCTCCCCTAACGTCGTTGCAGGAGGTATGAAGGTCGCCCTCATCACCACCGTTGCAGGTCTTATCGTTGCGATGATCCTCCAGGTCTTCTACAACTACATCCTTGCAAAGATCGACTCTATCTCCATCGATATGGAGGATGCTTCCATCAGCCTCGTCGATATCATCACCAAGTACAACAAGAAATAATTCGCGAAACTTAAGCGGAATTCATAATGAAAAATTATAGCAAAATATTCAAATGGCTCCTGTGGGTTCTGATCCTCGTCAGCGTTGCCGTTCTGCTTTGGGGCTTCTCCGTAGGCTTCGAGGCCAATGACGCCAAGGCTACCGATGTTCTCCTCCGCTGGGGCTATATCATGGTAGGCCTCGCTCTCGCTGCAGTCATTGTGGTCGGGATCGTCATCAGCGCCATGAACAATCCGAAGAGCCTCATCAAGATGCTCATCGGACTCGTTGCGATTGCCGCTGTATGCTTCGTGGTATATCTCGTTTCACCTGGCAACCCGGCTCTCGGTGTCATCGACCAGCCATCAACCAGCGTTCTGAAACTTACTGACACTATTATGAACCTTACCTATCTTGCCGGCGGACTTGCAATCGTTGCAATCATCTTCGGTGAGATCATGAGTGCGGTCCGTAGTAAATAATTGTTGAAGCCATGGGTAAAAAGAAAACACCTGCGATAAATTCAAGTTCAACGGCGGACATCGCGTTCCTCCTTCTCTGCTACTTCCTCATGACTACCACTATGGGATCGCAGACAGGTCTTCAGCGCCGTCTTCCGCCTATGCCTGACAAGAATCAGGAAGTAAAGGACCAGAAGGTCAACCGCCGAAACATCATCATCGTAAAGATCAACTCGGCGGACAGACTTCTCGCCGGTAGTGAACCTATGGACGTCAGCCAGCTCAAGGATAAAGTCAAGGAATTCCTTACCAACCCTACCAACGACCCTAACCTTCCTGAAAAGAAGGCTACCGAGATCGAGGGATACGGTACATACGAGGTTTCACAGGGAGTCATCTCCCTCCAGAACGACCGTGGTACCAGCTACAGGGCTTACATCGAAGTTCAGAACGAGCTTGTAAAGGCAGTCAACGAGCTTCGCGACGAGTTCTCCCGCAGGGCGTACGGAAAATCTTTCAACAGTCTCGACGAGGAAAAGCAGAACATTGTCAAGAAGGCAATCCCGCAGAACATTTCCGAGGCCGAGCCTAAGGACGTATCCAAAAAATAAAGGAGGATAAGAAATGTCTAAATTCGGTAACAGCAACAATAAGAAGGACGTACCTCCAATTACGTCGTCCTCTCTTTCCGATATCGTGTTCATGCTCCTGTTCTTCTTTATGGTGACAACACAGATGCGTGATACGGAAAACAAGGTGAAGGTTACTCTTCCTCAGGCTACAGAAATTGTGAAGCTCGAGCGCAAGGACCTTTCATCCTACATCAACATCGGCCCTCCTACCAGGACCTATCAGGCCCAGTACGGTACCGATGCACGTATCCAGCTCAACGACTCTTTCAAGACAGTTGACGACATCCGTGACTTCATCGCCGCAGAGCGTGATGCAATGAGCGAGGGTGACCGTCAGTTCATGACAACCGTCATCAAAGCAGACCAGGACGTACGTATGGGTATTGTGACTGATGTTAAGCAGGAGCTCAGACGTTGCTCCGCACTTAAGATCATGTACCAGGCAAGAAAAGCAGAGTAAACTCTGACACTTATACTTGAAAAGGCAGTTCCGCAAACGGGACTGCCTTTTTTGTCGCCAACCTTAGATATTTATTGCACAGGAATCTTCAAAAAATTCCTAAAATATGTATCTTTGTATAATTTGAATCAAAGACAAAAATGAGCACACTCGTCAGAACAAAAGTCAAGGACCTGCTCAAGATGGAGCCGGGCCAGGAAGTCCTCGCAAAAGGATGGGTGAGGACAAAGAGGGGTAACAAACAGGTTAAATTCATTGCCCTAAATGACGGTTCCACCATTAACAATATCCAGATTGTAGCAGATGCATCCAACTTCCCGGAAGACCTCTTCAAAAGGATTTCCACCGGGGCAAGCCTTTGCGTGAAAGGCCAGCTGGTGGCTTCCACCGGAAGCGGACAGGCTGTAGAGATACAGGCAAGCGAAATTGAGATCTACGGGGAGTGCGATCCGATGCGCTATCCTCTCCAGAAGAAGGACACATCCCTCGAATACCTCAGGACTGTGGCCCACATGAGGATGAGGACCAACACCTTCGGTGCTGTGCTGAGGGTCAGGAATGCCATGGCATATGCCATCCATACATTCTTCCAGCAGAAGGGATTTGTGTATCTCCACACCCCTATCATCACAGAGTCAGACTGCGAAGGTGCAGGCCAGATGTTCCAGGTGACAACCCTGGACCTTGACAAACCGCTTCCGAAGAACAAGAAGGGAGAAATCGACTACAGCGCGGATTTCTTCGGAAAACAGACAAGCCTTACCGTGAGCGGCCAGCTTGAGGGTGAGCTTGGGGCAACCGCAGTTGGCGAGATCTACACCTTCGGACCTACCTTCAGGGCAGAGAACTCCAACACTCCGCGCCACCTTGCGGAATTCTGGATGGTAGAGCCGGAAATGGCCTTCTATGACATCAAGGACAATATGGACCTTGCCGAGGAATTCATCAAATACCTTGTAAGCTATGCTCTCGAGAACTGCATGGACGACATCAGGTTCCTCAATGACAAATACGACGACGGACTCATCGGGAGACTCCGCAGCGTGACCGGTACCGAGTTCGTAAGACTCGAATACACCGAAGGAATCCGGATCCTCGAGGAGGCGGTAAAGAACGGGGTGCAGTTTGAATACCCTGTATATTGGGGAGTTGACCTCCAGAGCGAGCACGAAAGGTATCTCGTCGAGAAGCATTTCCGGAAGCCTGTCATCCTTACCGGTTACCCGAAGGAAATCAAGGCCTTCTACATGAAGCAGGATGACAACGGCAAGACTGTCCGCGCAATGGATGTGCTTTTCCCGAAGATTGGAGAAATCATCGGAGGTTCCGAGAGGGAGTCAAGCCTCGAAAAGCTCGAGGGCAGGATTTCTGAGCTCGGCATGAGCAGGAAGAACCTCGAATGGTATATCGACACAAGACGTTTCGGTACGGTGCCTCACAGCGGATTCGGCCTCGGATTTGAAAGGCTTCTGCTGTTTGTGACAGGCATGAGCAACATCAGGGACGTGATTCCGTTCCCAAGGACCCCAAAGAACGCTGAATTTTAACATATTGGATTATGCTTGTAATAGGGATTGCAGGTGGTTCCGGTTCGGGAAAGACCACAGTAGTAAAAGCCATTACCAAACAGCTTTCAGGAAGAGTTGTCGTGATTCCGCAGGATTCCTATTACAAGGATTCCAGCCACCTTTCGCCGGAGGAGAGGCAGAAAATCAATTTCGACCATCCGGAAGCGATTGATTTCGAGCTGTTGAGCCGTCATCTGAAAGAACTCAAGGAAGGCCGCACCATCGAGCAGCCTGTCTATTCCTACATCACCTGTTCAAGGTCAAAGACCGAGACCGTGACGGTGGAGCCGGCCGAGGTGATAATTGTCGAGGGCATCCTGATCTTCACCTGCAAGGAACTTCTCAGGCAGATGGACATCAAGATTTTCGTTGATGCTGACGATGACGACCGCCTGATGCGCATCATTATGAGGGACATAGCCGAGCGCGGCAGGACAGTGGAGACTGCAATAGAGCACTACTGCGACACAGTGAAGCCGATGCACCTGCAGTTCATCGAACCGAGCAAGCGGTACGCCGACATCATCATCCCCCAGGGCGGGCACAACAAGGTCGCAATCGACATCATCGCAGCCACGATAGACAAGGCGCTTATCCACAAATAGGATGAAAAAGCTTCAGGGCGAAGACAAAGCAGGATTGTACATCACCGTCATAGTTCATCTGGCGGTGATTATCGTTCTTCTGGCCGGACGCATCGGCGCAAGTCTCGGCAGGGAGAAAACCTTTGTCATTGATTTCAGCCGGGAGGAAGCCCTGGAGCGCAGGATGCTCGAAGAAAAGAGGCTGGAGGAAGAAGCGGCGTGGGACGAGGAGATTTCGCGAAAGCTTGAGGAGATGATAGCCGGCAATGACGCATCGCAGTACAGGAATGTCGCAGTAAACAGGTCCTCGCTCAAGGATGACCGCGGGACCGATGCCGACCAGCTGTACAAAGATGCAGAAAGGCTCGCAAAGGACCTGAGGGACGGTGTGGAGGCAGACGAGCCGGACGACAGCTATGTGGAAGTGAACAACAAGTCCACAAAACCGTCGGAAAAGAAACAGGCCGAGTATTCAGGGCCTTCAGTGGTGTCATACACGCTGGACGGACGCAAGGCAAGCAGCCTGCCGATTCCGGCCTACAGATGCTACGGCGGCGGCATGGTGACCGTTATCATCACCGTTGACAATTCCGGAAGGGTTGTCAATGCAAAGGTGCAGGAAGGAGTGTCATCCACCGACAGATGCCTGAGGGAATTTGCAGTCAGGGCAGCCCGCATGTCCCGGTTCTCGAGCGATCCCAAGGCACCTCCGCGCCAGACCGGAGATATAGTATATATGTTTATAGCGCAGTAGGATACCCGCTGCGCTATATTTTTCATGGTACAGGGAATCCCTGCCTATCTTGCGTTGTAAGCCTCCAGGGCCTTTTCAAGCACCAGGAGTGCACGTGCAAGGTCCTCTTTCTTGAGGACATATGCAAGCCTTGCCTGATTGCGCCCGGAGCCCGGCGTGGAATAGAAGCCTGCTGCCGGAGCCATCATGATCGTCTCTCCGATGCAGCCTTCCTGAGTGCCGTCATTATAGACAAAATCCGTCAGGCACCATTTGCAGAAATCCTCTGCATCCTCGACAGGAAGGGAGGCTACCGTATAGAATGCGCCTTGAGGCATAGGTGAATAGACTCCAGGAATCCTGTTGAGCCCCTCAATGAAGAAGTCCCTGCGCGCCTTGTACTCGTCAAAGCACTCCTTTGCATAATCTTCGGTACCGTCAATCGAAGCCTCGGCCACTATCTGGCCGAGAAGAGGCGGGCTGAGACGTGCCTGGCAGTATTTCATCACTATGCTGCGGAGCTCCGCGTTGCGGGTGACAATCGCACCGATACGGATGCCGCACTCCGAATACCTCTTGGAAACCGAGTCAATGAGAACCACATTATCCTCTATTGATTTGAGGTGAAGGGCGGACACATATGGCCTTCCGCTGAAGTTGAACTCCCTGTACACCTCATCAGAAAAGAGGAACAGGTCGTGCTTGAGCACAATCTTGCGGATTGCTTCCATCTCCTCTTCGGTGTAGATATATCCGGTAGGATTGCTCGGGTTGCAGATGAGAATCGCCTTGGTGCGCGGGCCGATAAGCTTTTCGATTTCTTCCACCGGCGGAAGGGCGAAACCGTCCTCGATCTTTGCGGAAACGGTACGCACAACTGCACCGGCAGTCACCGCGAAAGACATATAGTTGGCATAGGCCGGCTCCGGCACAATGATTTCATCACCCGGATTGAGGCAGGCCATAAAGGTCAGCAGTACAGCCTCGGAACCTCCGGTGGTGACTATGATGTCGTCCGGTGAAAGGGAAACCCCGAACCTCCCGTAATAACCCGCAAGACGCTCCCTGAGGGAGAGGTAGCCCTGGCTCGGACTGTACTCGAGAGTTTTCCTGTCAATGTTCTTGAGAGCATCGAGAGCCTTCTGCGGTGTAGGCAGGTCGGGCTGGCCGATGTTGAGATGATATATCTTCACTCCCCTGTTTTTAGCCTCCGTTGCATAAGGAGTGAGCTTTCTTATCGGAGATGACGGCATACGATAGCCGCGATTTGAAAAAGTTAATGGCATAGCCGTGTTATTAATGAAGCTGTTTTGAAATGTAAGCCTCCAAAGTTAGAAATTTTTTTCGTACATTAGCAAACTCCCGGATGAATATTTTATTCAATTTTTGAATAATTTTTTGAAGATTCCTTAATTTACTGAATTACAACAAGATAATCTATACATTATGAAAGATTTTCTGAAAACCACCCTCGCCGTGATAGTCGGCGTGATTATCGCGGGCATACTCTCTTCATTGATGTTCTTTTCCTGCGTAGGCGGCCTGATGAGCTCTTCGGAGCCGGTCATCCCGCGCACAGGTGTCCTCAAGATGGACCTTTCCCAGTTTGCCCTTACCGAGCGCAGCACCGACCAGACCATGGCGATGCTCAGCGGCAACAATACAAAACCCGTAAGCCTCTGGAAGGCAGTCCAGGCAATCAATGCCGCAGCTGCCGACCCGGGCGTGAAATTCATCTATCTCAAGCCTGACGGAGCATCGGGAAGCGTAGCCCAGTTTGAAGAGCTCAGGAAGGCCCTTGACAATTTCCGGAAGAGCGGCAAGGCAGTGGTATCATACATCGAGGGCCCTACGACCGCATCTTACTATCTTGCAAGCGTTTCCGACAAGATCTACATGCTGTCCAACATGGGAGCCACGCCTATGATCATTGGCGTCGGGAGCCAGATGGTCTTCCTCAAGGACCTTCTCGACAGGCTCGGGGTCAACGTGCAGCTCATCCGTCACGGCAAATACAAATCTGCCGGGGAAATGTATGTAAGGAACAGCCCGAGCGCAGAAAATCTCGAGCAGTACAACGAGATGATCGGTTCAGTTTGGAACACCCTTGCATCGGCAGTGGAGGAAAGCCGCGGCATAAGCGTGGCCCGCTTCAGCGAAATGATTGAGAATCTGGAGCTCAATGATGCGCAGGACATGCTGGACAACGGACTTGTGGACGAGCTCGTGACAAAGGATGAAATGAGGGAAAGGATCTCATCCCTCGGACTGTATGACAAATTCAGCGATGTCGCAATGATCCCGTTTGCGGATTATGCCGATGCGAAGGTGCCTGTGGACCTCCCTTCCGGCAAACAGCAGATTGCGGTTGTCTATGCCAACGGGGACATCACCGACGGAAACGGTGCCGATGCAACCAATGTCTATGGCGACACCTTTGCAACCGTGCTTGCAGGGCTGAGGGAAAACGATAACGTGAAGGCCGTGGTGCTGAGGGTTGCATCCCCGGGCGGAAGCGTTGTGGCTTCCGACAAGATCAGGACCGAAATAAACCTTCTTCGTGAGAAAAAGCCTGTAGTGGCCTCATACGGTGCATACGCAGCATCAGGAGGATATTGGATTTCAGCAAGTTGCGACAGGATTTTCACCGACAACACCACCCTTACCGGCTCCATCGGATGCTTCAGCATGATTCCGGACCTGAGCAGGACTGCAAAAGATGTGCTTCATGTGGGTGTGACAACGGTGGGTTCAAGCAGCCACAGCGACATGTACAGTATGATGGGACCGCTTGACGGCAGGGAAACCGCCTATATGCAGAAGAGCATCGAGACCATCTACAGCGGATTCGTGGGCCTGGTTGCAGAAGGCCGCGACCTTGATCCGGAGTTTGTGGATTCAATTGCCCAGGGAAGGGTATGGACCGGTGCCGATGCCGTCAGGCTGGGCCTCGCAGACGAGAACGGCACACTGGAGGACGCAGTCAAGTACGCCGCATTGCTGGCTTCCGACGGTCTTTCGGCAGACCTCAGCGAGTGGACCGTCAACGAGTATCCGCGTCCTGCATCAGCATTCGAGTCGATCATGAGCATGCTCGGCAGCAAGACCGGAGGCAATGATGTCTTTGCAGGCACTCCTTTCGAATCGGTAGGCAAGGCCTTCGGAGGCTGGACCTTCGAAAAGGGCGAGCACAACTTCGCACGTATGGAATACGATATCGTAATCAGGTAATGATAAAAGAGGCTGACCCCAAAAAGGTCAGCTTCTTTTTTTGTAGGCCGGGAGGTCCAGGAGGGTAACATTCGGAAAACCGGATCCATCCCCCGACTATCAGCCTTCGTATTTGTCAAGGGCGTCGTTAATCGGATCAATACATCATATTGAACATCGCGTTTTGGGCGTTGGAGTTGTTCTTGGCGTTCATCTTGCCGAAATTGAAGGATATGCCGGCGACAAAGAAGCGTCCGAGCGTGTTGCCTATGATGTCCTCTTTGTATTCGGCATTGACGGCGCGACGGTAGTTGTTGTTGCGGTCCAGGAGGTCAACGGCCTTGACAATGAACGTCACGCTCTTGAATGTCTTTGAGAGCGAGGCATTGATTATCAGATTGCTGTTGTTCATCCCGGAGGAATAGCCCCGGTAGATGCGGTACATCCCGTCCAGCGAGAAATCATAGCCGCTCCCGGTGGTGTAACCGGCCCTCAGTTTAGGAAAAATGTCCCAGGTGTCCATATCCGCCGTCGGGTCGAGGCTGTATGAGTCTATGCGATTGGAAACCGAGCAGTTGGCATTGGCATAGAATCCTCCCTTCCTGAACGACAGGCCAAGGAACAGATTGTAAACATTGCTTATGGTCTTGCTCTCGCGGAAACCGCTTTCGCCGCTGTAGAAACGGTCACCGCTCCCATCGCCCCAGAACCGGTCCATCATGTCCGAATAGCTGAAATTGTCCTTGTCAAGACCGTCGAGCCTGCCCTCGGCCTGATAGCTCACGCCCTCCCATCTCATAAAATTGAAATCGAACGTCACATCGAAAAGCCTTTCGGAGCCTATCGGGGAATTGAACGAGAAATAGCCGGAAAGATTGGACACCGGTTTTTTTGCATTGACATTGACCGAATAGCGCACACCGTCCGAATCATACCAGCTCGCCGGGACAATGCTGTTGGTGTAGATGGTGCCGTAGCCGTCCACAAAAGCGGAAAGGCCCTTCTTCGGCAGCCTGTAGGACACCTGTCCGTAAAAACTGTGCGAGAAAGACGGGCGCAGATAGATGTTGCCGGCAGTAACCATCAGGGGATTGGAAATGTTGATTGCAGGGATCACGCTTTCGCCCGAAGGTATCGAAGACTGTCCCTCATATGAGAGATTGCCCCTGACATTGTCCTTTGACAGATTGATCTCGATGCTTGGCGCCCAGTTGCCTGTCCAATCCCCTTCCCCGACCTTGCTCCTTGCACCGAAAGACTCGGATTCGGTCACATTCCGGGTCTGATATGAGGAGAGGCCTAAGAGTATGCGGTTGTCGTCATTGAAAGAATACTGCAGCTTGAGGTTTTCGGTATAACGGTTGCCGGTACGCTTTGAATATGTCGAATAATAGGTATTTGCCGTGCCGTCTTCGCCGTTGAAGGCATCCTTGTCGGAGGTATATGTGTCGAGATAGACTGTGGCCGTGGCATTGAGCGAGAGCTTTTCGGTGAAAGGCTCCGTGTATGAGATGCGGCCGGTGCCGTTGAAGGTACTGGTATTCCTGTCATAAAAGAGATTGCGCACATCCGGAAGGCCTTCAGAAGCGAAATCCGTACGGGAAATCTCTGTGCTGCTTCCCTTGCCGGAAGTGGTCGAGAAATAGCCCGAGGCAAAGATGTTCCTGCCCTTTTTGCCGAGGTCACGTAGCCCAAAATAGAGATTGGTGTTGAACCTGGCCTTCTTTGACCTGAGGGACATTGAGGAAAGTCCTTCATTTACAAGTCCGGACGGGCCGGAGGTAGAGGAAGCCGTCTGCGAATTGCGTGTCCCGTCGGTATATGTGAACGACGGGCGCACGGTAAACTCCACCTTTCCGCCGTACTTTTCCATAGAGGCATTGACTACCACCCTGTTGTCCCTTGCCACGCCCTCGAAGTCGCTGCCCGTATCAAGATTGCCGCCCTCGAGGAAGGAAGTGCGCGCAGTGCGCTGCTTCGAATCCTTGGACGAATACGAATAGCTTGCGCTGACATTGGTGGATACTCCCTTGATTCTCGAAGTGTTGTAGTTGGCGCCTGCCTGTGCGGAAGTGGTGATGCCGCTCTTGCCTGCCATCACATCCACCTCGTCTTCGTCCAGGATCATTATCATACTGCCGCGTTCTCCGGGGATCTCGGCATTTTTGCCGCTGCCCAGTACCGTGAGCTGGTCCTGCTCGTTGTATGACGCCACAAGCGCGCTTCCGCTATAGAGCAGGCCGGGATTTTCCCTGAGCACATCGGTGTCCTCTCCGGAGAGGGATGCTCCGGCAAGGGCCTTCATATTGCCGAAAGTACCCTGCTTGTACTCCTCCTTGAGCTGAACGTCCATCACCTTTTCCTTGTCGCTCTGTGACACGATGCCCGACATCTCAGCCTCGTGGGAGCTCTTGTCCATTACCTTGATTTTATCCACGAACTTCGCCGGGAGATTCTTGAGCGTCATCGAAGGGTCGTCGAAGAAGAAGGTCTTTCCGCCGACGGTGATCTTGTCCACCTTTTCGCCGTTCACGGTCACATTGCCGTCGTCATCGATGGCCATACCGGGCATCATCTTTATGAGGTCCTCGAGCATCGCGCTCTCCCCCACACGGAAGGCGGCGGCATTGTAGATGAGGGTATCCTTATCGATTGTAATGGGGTCAACGGTTGCGGTCACACGTGCCGCATCGAGAAACTCGGCATCCTCCTCAAGAAAGACTGTGCCGAGGCTCATCTCCCGGCCATTGATGCTGTATTCTTTGCGGAAAGGCTTGTAGCCCAGCATCTCCACATTGAGCTCCACCTTGCCCTGGGGCACGTCCGACAAGGTCACGAACCCGTCCTTGTCGGAGAGGGCGAAATGAGTCACTATCGTATCCTTTACGGGGATGATGTATGCCGATGCGTAGGGGATTCCTTCCTTTGTCCCGGCCTTCCGGACCGTAAATGTCACGTCGGTATTGACAGTGCTGTTGTACTGCGTCATGTCGATTACGATCTGTGCTTTGGCGGAAATGACCAGGAAAATGGAAAAAATGGCTGAAAAAATGCGTTTCATATACGGTTGGTTGGTGTATTTGCAAATATATGCATTATTTTCAATTATCCCCCCCCCGACATAATTTTTGCATTTTTATACGATTTTTAACTTTTCAATTTTGAATTCCGATATAAAGATTGCCGATTTTTTGTATTTTTGCTTTTATGAAAAAACTTGACGGGTTATATCTGATTATTCTTGCCGCGGCCATTGTCCTGCAGATTTCGCTGGGAGACATCCCCGCCGATTTCTTTGCATTTCCGGTCAATGCCGCCATCCTCGCCGCACTTGTCTGCTCCCTTGCCGTCCTCTACAGGGAAAAACCGTCCCTGGCATTTGCGCGGTGGCTTGCAAGCGGCAGGACATCCATACTCATGCTTTCGACCCTTGCCCTTGCCTGCGTCATCCTCGGACTTGTCACCCAGCGCCCGGAGGACTCGTTTGCCGGGCTGCGCAACATCAAAGCCACCTGGTGGTTCGTGGACATATTGCTGTGGCTCATCGCCAACCTGCTTGCAGTCCTTCTGACACGGAAATTCCGCCTGCGCTTTTTCCTCAACCACGCGGGGCTCGCCCTTGCCCTCTCCGGGATGATGCTCGGAAGCCCGGACGAAAGTTCGGAGGCTATGGCCGTTTACAGGGCAGACACCGGAAGCGGGATGACGATGACATCTTTCAAGGCCGAATACAGCCCCAACGGCATGCCGTCGGACTATGAGGCACGCTTGAGGATTGACGGGCGCGACGTCACCTTAAAGGTAAACCATCCATATGCAAGGACCGTTTTCGATGACGTCTATCTCGTGGACTACGACAGGAGCCGCCCGGAACCGGCCTACTGCATAGTGGAGACAGTCCATCAGCCTTGGAAATCTGTCATCCGGCTCGGCATCGTGATGATGATGCTGGGAGCTGTCCTGCTCTTCGCCCAGGGCGTTTCCCCACATAAGGAAAAGGAGGAGAGGATATGAGATGGAACATTTTCTGGATATTTGCAGCCGCATCGATCGCGCTGTTTCTCGCAGGTAGCATTTTCGCCCTGACGGGCAGGCGCAGGGTTGCCTCCGGTCTCCTGACGGCGGGCACGGCAGTCCTGGCGGCATTCATCTGCGGACTTTGGACAAGTCTCGGCCGTCCGCCTATGCGCACAATGGGAGAAACCAGGCTCTGGTATTCGTTCTTCATGATGCTGTCGGCGCTTCTGACATATCTCAGGTGGGGCTACAGGTGGATCCCTTCGTTTTCGCTCGTGGTCGCCACCGTGTTCATGGTGCTCAATATACTCAAGCCGGAGATTCACGACGAATCCCTCGCCCCCGCCCTGCAGAGCCTGTGGTTCATCCCCCATGTAGCAGTCTATATCTTCTCGTACTCGCTGCTGGGATGCGCCTTCCTCATTGGATGCGCGGGACTTGTAAAAAAGACCGGCTCATACCTCCAGAGCGCAGACACCCTCGTCTATCTCGGCACGGCCTTCCTCTCGCTCGGGATGCTCAGCGGCTCGCTCTGGGCAAAACAGGCGTGGGGCACCTACTGGGACTGGGACCCGAAGGAGACCTGGGCGGCAGTGACCTGGTGCATCTACCTGATCTACATCCATCTGCGCCTTACCAGGCCGAAATGCACCAAAACCCTCTACACCATACTCATCGTCGGATTCATAGGACTTCAGATGTGCTGGTGGGGAGTCAATTACCTGCCTTCCGCCGCCGAAAGCCAGCACACATATTCGGAGGCACCGGCAAGATAATCCCTGGAAACACTTTTAATTCAATAGCATTATGAAAACCTCATCAAAAATTCTCATCGGCCTTGGTGCTGTTGTGGTCGTTCTGGCCATAACCTACAGGGCTGTGAACACCGCCCCGGACCAGTCGCTGGCCACAAGCGGGCAGATGCTTGAGATTATTGCTGACGGAGGCTGTGTGGACTGCCATTCGAGCGAGCCGCATATGCCGTTCTATGCCAACTGGCCTATCGCTAAAACCTTGATTGCCAAAGATATCGAGGAAGGATGCAAAGCCTTTGACATAGAGCCGGTGATTGCAGCCCTCACTGATGGCACGGCACCTTCCGAAGTCGATCTCGCAAAAATCGAGAAAACGGTAATCGACGGCACCATGCCTCTGGCAAAGTACTACCTCATCCACTGGGGCTCTTCCCTGACCAAGGTCAAGAGGGGCATAGCCCTGGAGGCCATCAGGGAGCAGCGTGCAGAGTTTTATCCCAACCCGCTTGCTGCAGAGGCATTTGTCAACGAGACCATCCGTCCTATTCCAGACGCAGTGCCTCACGACCCTGCAAAGGCAGCACTCGGAAAAGAGCTCTACCACGACACCAGGCTCTCCGGCGACGGCACCATCTCCTGCGCATCCTGCCACGACCTCTCCCTCGGAGGAGTTGACAATGAGCGCTATTCCGACGGTATCGGCGGACAGCTCGGCGGCGTGAACGCACCTACCTCATTCAATGCAGTATTCAATTTCGTGCAGTTCTGGGACGGCCGCGCCGCAGACCTTGCGGAGCAGGCAGCAGGCCCTCCTCTCAACCCTGTCGAGATGGGCAGCAAGGACTTCGACGAGATTGCCGGTAGGATCGCAATGGACAAGGAGTTCACCTCCCGCTTCCTTGCAGTGTATCCGGAGGGACTTTCGCAGGCCACCATCA
Organism: Candidatus Cryptobacteroides sp.; assembly: GCA_051878275.1. Lineage (GTDB taxonomy): Bacteria > Bacteroidota > Bacteroidia > Bacteroidales > UBA932 > Cryptobacteroides. Next base: position 57,148 of record JBJEJU010000002.1, read on the forward strand.
CCGATGCCATCGCAGAGTATGAGAAGACCCTCATCACCCCAAACAGCCCGTTTGACCGTTATCTCAAAGGCGAAGAGGACGCGATGACCGCAGAGCAGATTGAAGGCTACAGGATCTTCAAGGACTACAACTGCGCAACCTGCCACGCCGGAGTCAATATGGGCGGTCTTTCCTATGAGCTCATGGGACAGAGGGCCAACTACTTCGAGGACAGGGAGCTTACACAGAAGTCCGGACTTACCGACGGTGACAACGGCCGCTGGGCCGTGACCGGAGTCGAGAGGGACCGCTACCGCTTCAAGACTCCTTCGCTCAGGAACGTAGCCCTCACCTGGCCATATTACCACGACGGAAGCGTAGAGACCCTGGAGCAGGCCATCAGCATGATGTCCACATACCAGGTCGGCCGCAAGATGAAGGATGCCGATGTAGCCAAGGTCAAGGCGTTCCTCGATGCACAGACCGGAGTCCTGGCAGCCGAATAATGCCACCTGGGCGGGCCGGAAAGTCTGCAATCAATGTTTTTCAAGCAGTTCCGCATACAACCTGGTGTTGCAGCGGGACTGCTTTTTTTAGAAGAAATATTATTATCTTTGCGCCCGATTTCCGGAGACCTGCCGTGTATTTGTGGCAAGGTGCGGATAGCATTTATGAAAAAGAACAACTGGATGCCGGTCATAGCATTGACCTTTGCGGCATTTATTTTCAACACATCCGAATTTGTCCCCATCGGGCTTTTGAGCGACATAGCCGCCGACCTCAGCGTCACCGAGGCAAAGGCGGGACTTCTCATTACCATTTACGCCTGGGTTGTGGCAGCCACCTCGCTGCCGCTTATGCTCGCCGCCTCCAGAATGGAGTACAAGAGGCTGCTCCTGCTGCTTGTGGGTGTCTTTACGGTCAGCCACATAGGCTCGGCAACAGCCACCGGCTACAATATGCTGATGATATCGCGTCTCGGAGTAGCCTGCTCCCACGCCGTATTCTGGTCCATCGCGACTCCCCTTGCGGTGCGCATCGCCCCTGAAGGGCACAAGAGCACTGCGCTGAGCATCATCACGGCCGGCACATCAGTGGCAATGATAATCGGGATGCCCCTGGGCAGGACAATCGGCCTGATGCTCGGATGGAGGGCTACATTCATGTGCATCGCGGCACTTGCGTTCGCAGTTTTCACCATTATTGCATTCATATTCCCTAAGGTGGAGAGCGAAGGCAAGGTATCACTGCGGGACCTGCCGCACCTGTTCAAAAACAGGGCGCTCATCTGCGTCTATGTGCTCACGCTGGTGATGATCTCGGGCCATTTCACCGGCTACAGCTACATCGAGCCGTTTATGGCGCAGGTCGCCCATTTCAGCGAGAACACAATCACGATGCTCCTGATGGTGTTCGGCATAGTGGGAATCGTAGGAAGCCTGATATTCTCAAAATATTACGACAGACATTCCAACGTGTTTGTGACCTATATCATCATCGGGATAACGGCAAGCCTCTTCCTGCTGCACCCTATGAGCATATCACTTGGCAGCACGCTGGCCCTGTGCATATTCTGGGGACTTGCCATCAATTTCTACAACCTGACATTCCAGGCCGAAGTGATAAGGGTCGCCCCCGTCGGCACTGACGTCGCGATGTCGGTGTATTCGGGCATCTACAACATAGGCATCGGCGGAGGCGCACTCATCGGAGGCAAGGTCTGCACCCATCTTTCCGTTGGAGAAATCGGAATCGTGGGAGGATCACTGAGCCTCGCTGCAATGATTTTCTGCATGGCAATGATCCTGCCCGGCAGGAAGAACAACCTTACTGCCTTAACAGCTGCCAAACGGCAATAACTGCCTGCGGAAACGGCATATAATCTTACAGATATCTGGCTGTAAGGGAGTCCGGGCAGAGGGAAAGCTCCTGCGGAGTCCCGGAGAAAACCACACGGCCGCCGTATTCACCGGCACCCGGCCCGAGCTCAATGACATAGTCTGCCGCCTTGATGACATCTATGTTGTGCTCGATGAGCCAGACGGTATTGCCGCCGTCCACCATCCTGTCGAAGAGTCCGAGTATATGGCGCACATCCTTGACGTGGAGTCCGTCAGTAGGCTCGTCGATGATGAATATCTTCCCTTTCTCGCCGAGATACGAGGCCATCTTGAGCCTCTGGAGTTCTCCTCCCGAAAGGGTGGAAAGTGCCTGGTTGAGATGGAGATAACCGAGACCCACATCCATCATCGGCTTCAGCTTGGCCTCGACCGGGGTACCGGCGAAGAACTTTGAGGCCAGCCTCACGCTAAGGTCGAAAGCCTGCGCTATATTGAGGGTCTCGCCTGTTGCAGGGCTCGTGATGGTGTATTGCAGGGCTTCCTGCGAAAACCTCAGGCCTCCGCACGCCTCACAGGTCGTCTCGATGGAGTCCATAAATGCCATCTCAGACACTATCACTCCCTTTCCTCCGCACACCGGGCAGGCACCCTTGCCGTTGAAGGTGAAATACTCCTCCTTCATCTTGTGCTTTTTGGCGAACATCTTCCTGATGTCACCGGCCACATCCATATAGGTCCCCGGGGTGGAGCGCAGGCTTACTCCGATATTTTTCTGGCTGATATAGACAATATCATCCTGCTGCTGGTATTTGCTGCGGAAACATTCCATCAGCGAGCTCTTTCCCGATCCGGCCACACCTGCCACCACTCCGAAAATGCCGAGAGGGATATCCACAGTGACATTCTTGAGGTTGTGGAGGGACGCCCCTTCAATCCTGAATGATTCTGCTGCCCTTCTCGGGGAAGGCTTGAAGGAAGTCTTTTCCCCTATCATATTTCCGGTGCTGGTGCCACTGGAGAGAAGGCCCTCAAAGGAGCCCTGGTACATGATTTCGCCACCGAGCGCGCCCGGGCCCGGACCCATGTCCACTATATGGTCGGCAATGCCTATCATCTCCTTGTGGTGCTCGACGAGTATCACCGTGTTGCCGGCATCGCGAAGCCTCCGCACACTTCTTTTCATCAGCTCGATGTCGTGGTTGTGAAGTCCGACGCTCGGCTCGTCAAGGATGTAGAGCACGTCGGCGAGCGAAGAATTGATGTATTTGGCAATCTTGCACCTCTGCGCCTCTCCTCCCGAGAGCGTGCCTACCGGGCGGTCCAGGCTCAGGTATCCGAGTCCGATTTCCACAAGTGCCGACAGCCGCTCCCCAATCGCCTTCTTGAGATCGACGGCAAGAGGGTCCTCCAGCGCCTCCACCCATTTGAGCAGGTTCTCTATGGACATTGAGCATACTTCCGCGATGTTTTTACCTTCTATGCGGCAGGAAAGCGCCTTGGGTCCGAGACGGGTGCCTCCGCAGTCGGGGCAGGTGCCCATGGTCAGCATCGGATTGAGGACGGATGCATGAAGGAGGCCCTCCTCGGAATTGATGATACTCCTGTACATACGGGGGATAAGTCCCTCATATTTGGCCGTTTTCGGCCAGTTGGCCGGAGGATTTTTGAGCTTTATCTGCGGGCTGTTGAGAAAGAGGTCCAGCTCCTCCGGAGAGTAGTCCTTTATCTTTTTGTCGAGGTCGAAAAGTCCGCTGTGGGCATAGCGTATCCACCTCCATCCGCCCTTTCCGAAAGCGATGTAGTGGATTGTGTCCTCATCGTTGAGGCTCCTGTCGAAGTCCACGAGCTTGTGGATGTCCAGCTCCCTGATCTCGCCGAGTCCCGAACAGCGCGGACAGCATCCCTGCGGATTGTTGAAGCTGAAGGTGTCGGAATAGCCGACAAAAGGTTTGCCCACCCTTGAAAAGAGCAGGCGCACAAGCGAGTAGATGTCGGTGTAGGTCCCCACTGTCGAGCGGGAATTCTGGGCCGGCTTCTTCTGGTCTATCACTATTGCTATCGGGAGCCCGTCGATGCGGTCCACGTGGGGCCTGCCGTATTTCGGCAGATACTGCTGGACAAACGAGGGGAAGGTGTCGTTGAGCTCACGGCGCGACTTTGCCGCTATGGTGTCAAGGACAAGAGAACTTTTACCGGAGCCTGAGACCCCGGTAAAAACTGTAATTCTGTATTTCGGGATTTCGAGGGACAAGTCCTTGAGATTGTTCTCCCTTGCCCCCCGGATGATGATCCTGTCGGTGACCATAGACCTATCTCTCGATGGTCGCCTCCCTGTCAGGTCCGAGAGAGATTATCTTCACAGGCACTCCGATATAGTCCTCGATGAACTTGAGATAATCCTTGAACTCCTGCGGGAGATCCTCCTCGCGGCGCACTCCGGTAAGGTCCCTGTTCCAGCCCTTGAACTCGGTATATACCGGCTCGATTTCGGCTGCGGTGTCAAACGGGAACTTGTCGGTCTCCACACCGTTGACCTTGTATGAGGTGCAGACCTTGATTGTCCCGAAAGAGTCGAGGCAGTCGGATTTCATCATGATGAGGTCGGTCACACCGTCAATCATCACGGTATATTTCAGGGCCACCAGGTCAAGCCATCCGCAGCGGCGCGGACGTCCGGTGACTGCTCCGAATTCCTGGCCTATGCGGCGGATCTTCTCGCCGGTCTCGTCGAAGAGCTCGGTCGGGAACGGACCGCTGCCCACGCGTGTGCAGTATGCCTTGAAGATGCCGAACACCTTTCCGATGCGCGAAGGGGCGGCTCCGAGGCCCGTGCAGACGCCTCCCACGGTGGTGGAGGAGGAAGTCACGAACGGATACGAGCCGAAATCCACGTCAAGAAGCGAGCCCTGGGCACCTTCGGCGAGAATCGGCTTCTCCCTGAGCCATTCGTCCACATAGTATTCGCAGTCGATGAGGTCGAACCCCTTGAGGAACTCCACTGCATCCATCCATTTTGCCTCCTCCGCATCGGCGTTGCACTCGTAGTTGAGGTCGCTCAGCTGCTGGAGATGACGGCTCTTGAGCTTGAGGAAGCGCTCGCGGAAGTCCGGGGCGAGGATGTCACCGACGCGGAGACCGTGACGGCTGATCTTGTCGGTATAGGTAGGTCCGATGCCCTTGAGGGTGGAACCGATCTTGCCCTTTCCTGCTGCAGCCTCCATTGCGGCGTCAAGCAGCCTGTGGGTAGGCAGGATGAGATGGGCCTTCTTGGAGATGTGGATCCTCTCGCAAGGCTTGATGCCCATTGCCTCTATGCTGGCGCATTCTTCCCTGAAGGTGATCGGGTCGAGAACTACCCCGCTTCCGATGATATTGACGGAACCTTCACGGAAAATGCCTGAAGGAATGCTTCTTACGACAAACTTTTTGCCGTCGAAATGTAGTGAGTGTCCTGCATTAGGACCACCCTGGAAGCGGGCTACGGCCGGATATCTTCCGGCAAGCACGTCAACAATCTTTCCTTTGCCTTCGTCTCCCCACTGAA
>JBJEJU010000003.1:0-62170 GCA_051878275.1 Candidatus Cryptobacteroides sp.
CATTTGATATCGCCCATGGGCGAAAATATATCAAAGATTTTCATGTTCGGTTTCAATATGGTTTTCCGGATATTTTCATCCTTTTCCAATCTTTTTTCCAACTTCAAGGATCCGGATAAAGGTTGGGGTTTTTGATTTTTTGAGTAAATTTGCAGCGCAGTCTTTAAGGGCTGCGTTTTTATGTTGACAAAAATAATTGAGTTGCCTTCAGTTTCCTCCGTCGAGAGGAACATGGCATACAGGGAAAACTGGAAAAGCACGGCCCCTCGGCTTGTCTGATTGCAAATAGCTGTTCCTGAGCTATTCAGAACCCATATCACCATTTTCTAACATCCTCCGGTTTCCCGGCGCGCCGGCTATTGTCCGCGATGGGAGCCAAACCCCCTGAAATTGACTGCATCTTCATTAATCCGGTTTTTCGGGACTATATGGACCGGAAAAACGGACATGGACGGGGCAGGTCAATATTAAGGATTTCAAAACAGAACCCAATAATGAGACATTACATAATGCCCACAGTGCTGCTGGCTGCAGTCCTGTCGGGCGGACAAGTGCACATTTATGCCCAGAGAGTCTATACTCTGGAAGAGATATTCGAATGTGCGGAGCAGCAGAGTGCAATGCTGCAGCCGTCAATGACCGCAATCGAAGAAGCCCGTGAAGCATTGGAAGCGGCAAAAGCGGAAAAGCTGCCCCAGATCGGTGCCGTGCTTTCAGCCGGCTATCTTGGTGACGGATTCACGACAAAAAGGGATTTCAGCGACTATCAGCCCGCACCCAATCCTCATTTCCAGAACGGTTTCAACCTGAACATTTCCCAGCCGCTCTACGCCGGCGGAGCCATAAGGTCCGGCATAGAAATGGCCGCGCTTCAGCGCAATGCGGCGGAACTGTCTGCGGAAACCTCGCGCGACAACATACGGCTTGCCCTTGCCGGCTACTATCTTGACCTGTACAGATATTCAAATCAGCTCAGCGTAGTGGATGGCAATATCGAAGCGGCCAGGAAGGTCCTGGAGGAAATGAATGCCCGCTACAGGCAGGGCACAGTTCTTCAGAACGACATCACGCGATATGAACTGCTGCTTTCAGGTCTGGAATTGCAGAGAATCAAAATCGGCAACATCCTTGAAATCCTCAATGATTGCCTGGTGACGACTGCAGGCCTTCCGGAAGGGACCGTCGTGGAACCGGACAGAACGATTCTCGACAGGTCGCTGCCCCTTCAGGATGAAGCGTGGTGGCAGGATGAGGCGTCTTCAAATTCCCCGATGATGAGTCTTGCCCGCACCGGCGTGGATATCAGTCTGAAAGCGGAGGAACTTGCAAAATCGGCGCGCAGACCGAAAATCGCCGTTCAGGCCGGATGGGTGACGGAAGGCCCGATTGTAGTGGAAGTCCCTCCGATTGACCGCAACCTGAACTACTGGTTTGTAGGCCTCGGCATCAGCTACGATTTCTCATCTCTCTTCAAGGACAACAGGAAAGTGGCCCAAACGCACACGGCGTCACGCAGGGCAAGGGAAGAGCTGACCGCAGCGGGACAAAACCTCGGGCTTGCCGTGAGGGAAGATTACATCCATTACCTTGAAGCATTTGAAGAACTCAAGACAATGGAAAAGAGTGTGGAGCTTGCAGAGAAGAATTACCGTACCGTCCTCGCCGGATATTCTGCCGGCACGGCGCTCATCACGGAACTGCTTGATGCATCCAACGAAAAGCTGGATGCCGCAATGGGCCTTGTCAATGCGAGAATAGGCATAATCAGCAGATATTACAAGCTTTTGCACACATCGGGGAAAATATAGAAAACCGGTTTTCACCGTGGGAAATGACGACGCGGACAAACTTGTCCAAATATTATAAAATAAAAACACCTGAGAGTATGAAAAATAACATGAAAAAGAGAATATCATATATCATCACAGCAGCAATCCTCCTTGCTGCAGCAGCCTGGATATGTGCCAAATTCATCCATTTGGGCCGGACCGAGTTTACGGACAACGCACAGGTACAGAGGCAGATAGTGCCTGTCAACAGTCGCGTGCAGGGATACATTTCCCAAATCCGTTTTGAGGAGTTCCAGCACGTCCATAAAGGGGATACCCTTGTAATAATCGACGATTCGGATATGCGTCTCGCCGTTGCGCGCGCCCGTGCGGACTACAACAATGCCCTTGCTGGAAGGACGGTGGCGGACAGGAGCGTGGCTACGGCATCCGCAAATGTCGCCGTGACGGAGGCTTCCATCAGCGAGGCAAAGGTGCTTATGGATCTTGCCGCGGCCGATTATGCCCGCTATGAAAAACTGCTCGGGGAGGATGCCGTTACCCGCCAGCGCTATGATGCTGCAAAAGCTGACTATGAAGCAAAGAAAGCGCGCTACGGAATGCTTGTCAGCCAGCGCAGTGCCACTTCGTCTGCAGAAGCGGAGACCCGCCAGCGCATTTCCCAGTCAGAGGCGGGTATCGAGCTTGCGGAAGCCCTTCTCCGTACTGCGGAACTGAACCTCTCCTACACCGTAATCACCGCTCCATGCGACGGTTACACCTCACGCAAAGAAATCCGTGAAGGCCAGCTTGTCCAGCCGGGCCAGACGCTGCTTGACGTTGTAGATGCATCGGAGGTGTGGGTGAGCGCCAACTATCGCGAGACACAGATGCGCCATATCGCACCAGGCAGCCGTGTTGACATAAAGGTCGATGCGGTTCCGGGCACAGTATTCAGGGGCACTGTGGAATCGGTATCTATGGCAACAGGCTCCTCGCTTTCCCTTCTGCCGCAGGACAACTCCGCCGGCAATTTCATCAAGGTGCGCCAGCGTATCCCCGTGAGGATTGTGTTCAGCGATGAAAATGCTCCGGAAGACATCTGCAGGCTCGGCGCAGGGATAAATGTTGAATGTAACGTAAGGTATTGATATGTCGGAGATTCTTCCGAACGGGCGCTTCTCGATTCCGGAGATGCGCGACTTCGTCCCCGAGAAGGTGAAGCCGTGGCTCTTCATCCTTTTCGTGCTGATTGTGCAGTTTGCGGGTGCGATGTATCCCGCCGCCGCATCATATGTGGTGGGCTTCAGGGGCATTCTGGCCGAGGATGTGATGATGGCCGGATGTGCGCAGATGGCCGGTATGGCGGTCTATTTCGCCCTGATGTTCCGCATCAAATTCCGCTTCCAGACCTGCCATACCCTCCTGGCAAGCGTGTCCGTGATGCTGCTTGGCAATGTGCTCTGCGCGCTGACGGGGAGCGTGCACGTCCTTGTCGCAACCAGTTTCTTTGTGGGCATGGCAAGGATGTGCGCCACCTTTGCCTGCAACTCCACCATACAGCTCTGGCTCACTCCGGTCAGGGATATGACCATGTTTTTTCCCTACGTGATGATCATTGTAGAATGCATGATGGCCCTGAGCGGCATCACATCCGTGTATCTGTCTTTCTTCGCCACCTGGCAGTATATGCATTGGCTTGTGGCGGGTATGCTGATTGTGCTGCTCCTGATGGTGCTTGTTCTCCTGCGCCCCGTAAAGGGCCAGAACGGAATGCCCCTGCTCGGGATAGACTGGCTTGGAGCCGTCCTGTGGTCGGTGTTCATGCTCTGCTTCTCGTTCGTCTGCGTGTACGGCGATTTCTACGACTGGCTAGCTTCCGGCGAAATCCGCATCGCCGTCCTGATTGGCCTGGCGATCCTTGCCGTCAACCTCTGGAGGGCCACTTTCCTGCGCCACCCATACATAAGTTTCCAGGCAATGACAGAGCCCAATCTCGTCCGTGCCGTAGTCATCTACCTTGTATTCAATACATTGATGGCGTCTTCCAACATCCTTTTCAAAGGATTTGCCACCACCGTGCTGGGATTTGACACGACCAACTCCGCCGACCTCAACTGGTATTCCTTTGCGGGAGCAGTTTGCGGCAGCGTCTTCTCGTATTACACATTCTACAGGAGCAAATGGCGCTATAAATCAATGATTACCGTGGCATTTGCCCTTACGGCCGCCTATCTTGCGTGGTCATACTTCCTTCTTGACTACAATGTCGAAAAAACTTCGCTCGCGCTGCCTTTGGCCTGCGCAAGTGCGGCAACAGTGATCCTGAGCGCCGTGCTGCTGACATCCATCGTGCAGAGCGGCCTCCCGTTCAACATTTTCCCGCAGGCAGTTGCGGTCAACAGTTTTGTCGGGACGCTCGGAAGCGCCACCTTTGCACCTGCCATCATCAAGGAGGTCCTTCAGCATACTATGGCAAAGAATGCATCCCTTATCGGTGCGCCAATGACTGATTTCAATCCCGATGCTTCCCATATGCCGCTCGACAGCCTTATGGGAATGGATCAGCAACAGGCATTTGCGGTGTCTGCGAAGGAAATATTCGGGTGGATGCTGATTGTGGCGCTCGTATGCCTTCTGCTTCTTCTTGCAAGCTGGTCGCCGATACGGCCGCGGGCGATTTTCCCTTCGTGGTCGCGCCTGCGCTATATCGTGAAAAAGGCTGTGTTCCCGTTCAGGGCGGCCTCCGGAAATTGACAAATATTTCCGACGGCCGCATCGAAAAGCGTCAGAAGGAACGGCCGACCTTCAGGGACATCAGGGTGTCTCCGCTGATGGTTTCGATGCCGAAGGTGAACCACCAGGATGCGCCCCTGTTGCCGTTCCTGATCTTTCTTCTGGCTCCGACATCCAGTCCTGTGTAGAGTGCACCGGAGGAGAGTTCGGAGCCGATGCTTGCCGCCACGTAAGGGACTACCTGTGACTTTCCGAACGAGTAGCGCAAATTGGCATATAACGGGTAATATGACACAGAATCACTGTAACCTATATCGGTGCCCTTGAACCCGATGCCTGCGCCGGCAAAGAAGCGGTGATTGAAATTGTATCCCCCGATGACATTTGCGCTGAATGCCGAAAAATTGGTGATTCCGAGCTCGGCCATTCCCGTCCATCCAACATCTCCGAAATAATACTCTCCGGGCCTTCCCTTGCCTTTTGTGTTGCCACCGATCAGATAAAACGGGAGTCCGGCAAAGGCGACAATGACCCCCGAGATGCCTGAGACCACTCCAATCATCGAGGCAACGCCGGATGAAAGGTCATTCGTTGAAGGACGGTTCACCTCTATCAGATACAGGGCGGCACCTGCTACAGCAAGGCCTGCTCCGGTATAAAAGAATGTCTTTCCGATGTTTTCGAGGCTCTGCCCGACATTATAGACATGGATCATCTCCTCCATCAGCTGTTCTTCGTCCAGCTCAATGGCTATCTGTGCCGAGCCTGACGGGGACAGGGCCAATGCCGTCACGATGGCCAGCACCGCTGCAATCAGTTTCTTCATACAAGTGGCTGTTTTGGGAAGTTGTTTTTTGCGCAACTTCCGGGTTATGCCCGAAAAATACAAATAAATCCGGCCAATTGCAAAAATTGGCCGGATCGGTTATTTCCCGGCATATATGCCTTCAAACAGTATCACTCCGGATGACTTTTCGGCAATGAAGAATGCAAAAGGATGATCGGCATAAAAATCCACTGTACTGGTATCTTCATCAGGAGTCGAGGAAGGGCCAAGGTCCACCTCTGTCACTGCTCCGGCCTCAGTCCCCCATTCCGTCACTTTGATTCTGGCCTTCTGGATAATTTTCTCAATGAAGGCATTTTCTCCTACAAATATCCTGTCAAGCTGTGCCTCGTCGGCATCGAATGCCCTGCGGATTCCGAGACTCGAGAGCATTCCGTTGAGGTTGAATTTGTTTTCAATTTCAAATTTCGGAAGGCGCAGATTCACTTCGGCTTCTGATGTCATCGATGCAATAGCCCCAGACAGTGATTCTTCCGAAATTGATGAGAGCAGGTTGTCAATGCCCTTCCCGCCCTTTTCGTCAGGAAGCACCACATACATCACATATTTTCCGCCCGCATAAGGAATCTCCAGAATACCGTTTTCCTCCATTCTGCCGTAACGGAAATAATGGCTGCACAGCATATAGTCGGCTTTTCCCTCACCTCCGCCGTCATAAAGGAACGGACATCCGTCCATGGTAATGTCCGGATCAAACAAGAGGGACATACCGCTGTCCTGCCATGGAGCCTTGAAATACAATGCATTGAGAATTATGGCTACAACATTGTCCGAGAGGTCTGACTTGTCGATGAGGGGATAGATGAAACCGTCCGTGGAGCGGTAGGCCCATTCGTTGATACGGTCAGTGACCTTTTGGGGATTGGAGTAGTCCAGATATTCCACAGGAGCATAGTACACTCCGGCGAGTGTATTCCTGAAATCTTCCCCGACTGTGTAGCTGTCGCTGACAATCATTGCATCAGTCAGTCTCAGTGTGACCTTCCCGTCAATGGCCGGCAGCTGATTGAGCAGCAGATTGCAATAGCCGTTGAGACTCTGCAGATTGTCCCCATATCCGAGCACGGACAGAATTTCTTCGGATGTCTCCCCCGATGCCCCGTTCACGGTCATCGCTAGCGCATATTGAAGGCTCAGCGGTGAGAATACCATATTGCCTTCCGCCTGCCCGTACAGACTCTTTAAACTATTGATTGCAAACCCGTTGCCGGCCTTGACATAAGATTCTTGTCCAGCATTGAGGGAAACCTTTGAAATTGTCCTGTCCGGGGACGGGGAAACTATCTCAATCGGATCCTTGACTTTCGGTACGTCCGGTCCGCCCTCTTTTGTGCAGGAAACAGCGGCACACGCGATGACAAGCATCGCAGCAATAGAGCGTAAGTGGTTCATAATAATAGTGTTAAGTTATATGTAACAATCTATGCCAATCAGCGGTTGAGATAGACTCTACAAATATAGCATAAACCGTTACAATAAGCAATGGAAAAGTTACCGATAAATTGTTATCTGCCACGGCGCCTGTAAGGAAAGAGCAGCCGGCTCCTTATGGGGCCGGCTGCTCCCAAGTGGGCACAAATGAATCTTCCGCGCCGGTGAAACCGTCAAGGAGGCTCCATGGCTACCGGCAGTCGGCCGGTATGACGGATTGATAGTCCCTTTCGAGTCCGGATGTACGCATCAGCGCTGACATGCCGGGATGCTTTGCGACAAGATTGCGGCACTTGCCGTAGAGGGTGAGGAATCTGCCACGGAAAGGCATCATCAGAAGCCATCCGCCATCAGAATCCGCCCAGAAGATATCCGGGCAGCATAGACACAGCCTTGCACCTTCGGCATACTGGCGGAAAGCCTCCACTTTGCTACCAAACCGGGAAAGGGCATCGCCCAATTGTTCGCAGGCGGCAATCAGCTTCAGAAGAGTCTTTTCATCAGCAGTCTCCCCATACTCTTTTTCAAGACGGATGATTCTGCTCCGGACAGGCTGGAGCACAGATTCCATTACTTCGGGGACCATACGGACCTGACCTTTGCCGGTCCAGGCAACGAGTTGATGTGATTTTGCCATAACAACTTTATTTTAAAGAACTTGACAACCGGTTTCCAGGCCCCGTCAGGGTACAATTCACCCTGGGAGGGCCTTCGCCCGGATTGAAAAAGTTGTATGGCTGAAAATGTCAGACGACCATGATGCGGCTATGAATCTGCGGCAAATATATCAATTTTTTCCCAATATCCAACCAAAATCCCATACAGGGAATCTTCAAAAATGGTATTTGAGTATCAGGACTAATGGAGTATCTTTGCAAAGATTATTCAACACAAAAGCATTATGTTAGGAAACTTCGAATACTACAACCCGACAAAACTCTATTTCGGAAAGGATTCTCTCAATTTTCTCGGAAAAGAACTTGCCAATTACGGCGATGTGGTGATGCTCAGCTACGGCGGAGGGTCAATCAAGCGCAACGGCATCTATGACAAGGTGGTAGCCATCCTGAAAGAGGCAGGTAAGACCATTGTGGAAGACCCGGGGGTAATGCCCAATCCGACAATAGAAAAACTAATGGAGGGTGTCGAAAGGGCAAGAAACAACAATGTGGACCTCATCCTTGCTGTCGGAGGCGGCTCGGTCTGCGACTATGCAAAGGGAGTGGCGGCATCTGTCCATTGCACCGGAGATCCGTGGACGAAATATTATCTCAACCAGGAGGAACCGACCTGCAAGGTGCTTCCTGTCGGATGCGTGCTGACTATGGTTGGCACCGGCAGCGAGATGAACGGCGGCTCGGTAATCACCAACCACGCGACCAACCTCAAGATCGGCAAGGTGTTCGGGGCCGAGCTTATGCCGAAATTTGCGGTGATGAATCCTGAATTTACATTCAGCATCCCTCAGTATCAGATGGTTGCGGGCATATTCGACATCATGTCGCACCTTATGGAGCAGTATTTCTCCGACACTGACGACAATACTACCGACTATATCATCGAAGGCCTGATGCGCTCGCTCATCCAGAGTTCGATGGTGGCAATCAATGACCCGCACAACTACGAGGCCCGAAGCAACATTATGTGGACGGCTACCTGGGCCCTGAACACACTCCTGAAGAAGGGCAAGACCACGGACTGGGAAGTCCATATGATAGGACACGCTGTCGGCGCCCATACCGGAGCAACCCACGGAATGACCCTTTCCGCCGTTTCCCTTCCTTATTACCGCTACATTATGCCATACGGCAGGGAGAAATTTGTCCGTTTCGCAATGGAAGTGTGGGGCGTGCATGTGTGCGGATGCCACGGAGGCGGGACTCTTGACGTGCAGACACAGAATGCCGTAGCCCTTAAGGGCCTGGAAGTGATGGAGATGTGGATGAAGCAGATCGGCGTGGCAATGAACCTGACATCGCTTGGAGTCACCCCGGACATGATTGAGGGCATAGCTGACAGCACCGTGCTCGGCGGCGGCTACAAGGTCCTCACCCGTGACGAGGTGGTGAAGATTCTTCGCGATAGCCTGTAACAGCAGGAAACCCATAATACGGACAAGGGGCTGGCCAAAAAGGTCAGCCCCATTATATCTCCTCCTGCCTGTCGGTGAAATTTCATCAGTGGCAATTCTGCCGAAAACAAACGGTGCGTCCATACGTTTTACCTAATTTGTACAAAGATATATAACAAAAAGTTTAATTACATCTTTTGTAATTACACTTTTTGTAAATTATGTAAATTCCCAATATTGAAAATATTGTGGAATTATTTGGAAAAGTCATCGGGGGGGGGTATCTTTGTCCATATTCAAATTTATATCAATTTATGAAAAGTACATTATTTAAGCTGTTGACAGGACTGACAATTGCCGTTCTGTCTCTTATGGGTATTTCTTCCTGCAACAAAGAGGACTCATCCGACAAAAACATTGTCGGTAAATGGCAATCAACAACCATTTCTTTCAAAGAATATGAGGCCGGAAAACTTGTGTATGAAGAATCTATAAGCTGTATTGATTATTATCTCGGCTTCAGTTTCAAAGATGACGGGACTGGACAAGTGATTGTTTACGATGAAGGGGAATCTGATACAAGCTTGATGAATTGGGTTATTATGGGAGATAAACTGATGATTACAGAAACCAGTTCAACCACAACTTTTGATATTATCTCAATCAATGGAGGCTCAATGGTTCTTGAATTATCTGAAGAATATACAAACGGTGGAATTAAACAGAAGGATGTATCTACCATTACATTCAAGAAAATCTAAAAGAAGTTTTGAAGATTCATAAAGACAAAGGGGCTGGCCAAAAAGGTCAGCCCCATATTTTTTGATACCTTCAGGTACGCCTGACAGAAGCATTTGGGGTTATATCTGATCGGGGCGGCACCGGGAAGCGAAAAGCTATAGTGCGTAATGAGCTATGTCGTTGCGGTAGAAAAGGTTAGGGCACTGGATTACGGACAGCGCGCGATAGACCTTGACGCGTGCCTCGATGATGTCATGGCCTTTGCATACCACCATCAGGACACGGCCTCCGTTTGTGACGATATGGCCGTCGACGAGCTTGGTGCCCATATGATAAACGGTACCGCAGATGTGCCCGTCATCGTGGCAGCCGCTACCTTCGTGGCCTTCGCCGTGATGGCCGCAGCCTTCATGATCTTCGCCATGATGGCCGCAACCGCCCTCATCTCCGTGGCAGCCGCAACCTTCGTGGCCTTCGCCGCAGCATCCCTCCTCATCGTGTCCTCCGTGACAACAGCAGTCACCACCATCGTGACAGCCGCAGCCCTCTCCCTCGCCGTGGCTTCCGCAGCAGCCGTGGCCTTCGCCGTGGCGGCAATGGATATATTCGAGGCCGAGAATCTCGAAACCCTTCTCGTATGAGCCCGGATAGCCCTTGGAGGCAAGTACGACACCCATAGTCACCTTGTCGCTCCAGCGCACTTCTTCCGGGAACTCTCCGCCGTCCGCAGCAGCACTGAAAATATCATAGATGTCGCTTTCGAGAAGCGGGAGCACGACCTCCGTCTCAGGGTCGCCGAAACGGGCATTGAACTCGATAACCTTCACTCCCTGAGGGGTTTTCATAAGTCCGCCGTAGAGCACGCCGCTCAAAGGACACCCCTCGGACACCATTGCATCGGCAGCCTTCTGCATAATCTCCTTCAGCGCAAACTCCCTGTCCTCATCGGTAATGAACGGCAGTCCGGTATAGGCGCCCATCCCACCGGTATTCGGGCCACGGTCACCGTCATAAGCCCTCTTGTGGTCCTGAGAAAGCGGCATCGGAAGCACCCTGCCTCCGGAAACGAAACACATGAAAGAGAACTCCGGCCCGGTCAGGAAGTCTTCGACAACCACCTTGCCCTCGCCGAAACACCCGTCGAGAAGCATATCCTTCAGCGCCGCATCGGCAGCCTCGAGATCCTCGGCAATCACAACACCCTTTCCTGCGGCAAGCCCGTCATATTTGAGGACAGCAGGGAAAGGACGGGCGCTGACATACGCAAGTGCCTCTTCATAAGAAGTGAAGCTCCTGTATCCGGCAGTAGGGATGCCGTATTTGTCCATCAGGACCTTGGCAAACTCCTTGCTGCTCTCGATACGGGTGGCAGATTGAGTATGGCCGAATATGCGTAGTCCGGCAGCGCGGAAGGCATCCACGATACCCACGCTCAAAGCCGCTTCTGGACCTACCACCGTAAGGTCAATTCCGTGGCTGAGTGCAAAAGCCTTGAGGCCTTCGACATCGGTATCTTTCAGGGGGACATTCTCCGCAATCTGGCCGATTCCGGCATTGCCGGGGGCGCAATATATCTTTCCGACCTGCGGTGAACGCGAAAGAGCATCCACGATGGCGTGCTCCCTGCCGCCGCCTCCGACGACAAGTACTGTTTTGGAATGAAGGGAATATGTCTGTGGTAAGTTGGCGTCGGTGAAAGTGAATTCATGGCCGCCGGCTGCATGTATTGGACTCATGGCTGGTGCTTATTAAAAAAATGAAAGTGCATCAAAGATAACACTTTTGATGCACTTTCGGAAATTATGTTCCAAAGTATCCCTGTGGCACGGAGTGCCGGGGTTTGGGACAGGCTCGCCGTCATTTCAAGCACTGATAAATATCAGTGCTTGAAATGACGCTCACCGGTAAACAGCATGCTGATTCCCAGCTCGTTGCACTTCTTGATGGAATCCTCGTCACGGATGCTTCCGCCAGGCTGTACGATAGCCCTTACACCGTATTTTGCAGCGAGGGTCACGCAGTCGTCAAACGGGAAGAAAGCATCGGAAGCAAGCACAAGACCAGCCTCGCGTGCAGCCGTCTCAGGATCCTTGCCGGTCTCTTCGGCAAGAGTTGCGGCAGCCTGCCTGAGGGCAATCTCGGCCGAGCCCACACGGTTCATCTGGCCGGCGCCCACGCCATAGGTCATTCCGCCCTTGCCCACTACAATCGCATTGGACTTGACGTGCTTTACAATCCTCCAGGTAAACTCGAGATCCTTCATCTGCTCCTCCGTAGGCTTTGCCTCGGTGACACACTGTCCGGCAGAGAGCGCGCAGGTGGTAAGATCCTGATTCTGAAGAAGAAGTCCACCGTTGACATAGGCAAAGGACTTGGTGTCGGCAGGAATGTCGCTGCTCATGTCGATGACCAGAAGACGCAGGTTCTTCTTGGTCTTGAGAAGTTCTAGGGCATCCGGTGCAAATGACGGAGCCATCACGATCTCAAGGAAAATCGGCTTGAGAAGCTCTGCAACCTCGAGGGTAACCTCACGGTTGAATGCCACGATGCCTCCGAAAATAGAGGTCTTGTCGCCCTCGTATGCACGCTTCCATGCCTCGAGGATGTCCTTGCCTACACCGCTTCCGCACGGATTCATATGCTTGAGGCCCACTGCAAACGGCTCGGAGAACTCGCGCACGATGCTGAGTGCGGCATTGGCATCCTGGATATTGTTGTAGGACAGTTCCTTGCCGTTAAGCTGCTCTGCCCATGCAAGAGAATAAGGCACAGGCTTGGAGCTCCTGTAGAACTTGGCATCCTGATGAGGGTTCTCACCGTAGCGGAGCCCCTGGGCAAGGTCGTACTCGAGGAAGAGTTTCTCGTTGAGACCTGCCTGTGCACGCATATAGCCTGCGATGCAGATGTCATATTCGGCAGTATGGGTATATGCCTTTGCGGAAAGCTCCAGACGTGTCTGCCTGAGGGTGTTGCCGTGCTTCCTGATTTCGTCGAGTACACGGCCGTAATCCTCCGGATTGCATACCACAGTGACGTCATTCCAGTTCTTTGCAGCGCTGCGGAGCATGGAAGGTCCGCCGATGTCGATGTGCTCAATGGCATCCTCCATTGTCACACCTTCTTTTTCGATGGTCTGGCGGAAAGGATAGAGATTGACGCAGACAAGGTCAATGAATTCAATGCCGTTGTCCTTGAGTGCCTTGAGATGGTCGGGATTGTCCCTGCGGGCAAGAAGTCCGCCGTGTACCTTCGGATGGAGGGTCTTCACCCTGCCGTCACAGATCTCCGGGAAACCGGTCACTTCGCTGATGCCTATCGTCTTGACACCGCTTTCTTCGAGAAGCTTCTGGGTTCCACCTGTTGCAATGATCTCCCAGCCGAGGGACTGGAGACCGCGTACAAAATCGACAAGTCCGGTCTTGTCGCTGACACTTACCAATGCTCTTTTCATCATCTATACTGTAATTACTTGATTATCACGCCTTCTTTATCAGTTACACGTCCTATCACGGAAGCTTTCTCGCCATGGCTTTCGAGGATGGAGATAGCCTTTGCAGCCTCCGTCTCATCCATTGCGAGCACCATTCCCACACCCATATTGAAGATGTTGAACATTTCCCTGTGAGGGATGTTGCCCCATTTTTCGAGCACCCTGAACACCGGAAGGATTTCCCAGGAGCCCTCGTTGATTTCGAGTCCCTGTCCGTTGTGGAGAATCCTCGGGATGTTTTCGTCGAATCCGCCTCCGGTGATGTGGGCAACTCCGTGCACGTCACACTGTGCGATGACATCGAGGACCTGCTTTACATATATCCTGGTCGGGGTGAGAAGCACATCACCGAGCTTGCGGCCGCCGAATTCGGCGATTTCGTCCTGATATGAATGTCCTGAATCGGCAACAATCTTGCGCACAAGGGAGAAACCGTTGGAATGGACGCCGGAAGAGGCTATGCCCACCAGCACATCTCCCACCTTCACCTTGGAGCCGTCGATGAGCTTTGATTTTTCCACTACGCCGGTCGTGAATCCGGCAATGTCGTATTCGCCGTCCTCGTACATGCCCGGCATCTCGGCAGTCTCGCCGCCCACAAGGGCGCATCCGGCCTGGCGGCAGCCTTCAGCCACACCGGCCACGATTGCCTCCACCTTTGCAGGGATATTATGTCCGAGAGCCACATAGTCAAGGAAAAAGAGAGGCTCCGCGCCCTGCGCGAGCACATCGTTGACACACATTGCGACAGCATCGATGCCGATGGTGTCGTGCCTGTCCATCGCAAAAGCTATTTTGAGCTTTGTCCCGACTCCGTCCGTGCCGCTTACGAGCACAGGTGCCGTGTAGCCGAGGCTTGCAAGGTCGAACATTCCCCCGAATGCCCCGATATTGCCCATAGTGCCGGGCCTCGCTGTAGAAGCCACGTGCTGTTTGATCCTGCGGACCACTTCATAACCGGCTTCAAGATTGACACCGGCCTTTTCGTAATCTACTGCCATAACTATCTTTTAGTTTTTTTCAATCTGTCCAATACTTCAGCATAGGACCCGGTGACATTGCCCAGGTCAAGCCTGAATCTGTCCTTGTCCATTTTTTCGCCGGTCCGGGCATCCCAGAGCCTGCAATTGTCGGGACTGAGCTCGTCGGCGATGATGAGCTCGCCTTCAGCATTCCTGCCGAACTCCATCTTGAAATCTACAAGCTCGATGCCTGCCCTTCCGAACAGCTCCGTAAGCACCTCATTGCTTTTGCGGGCAACGGATTTGATGTGCCGGAGCTCTTCGGCCGTCACAAGCGACAGAGCCACTGCCTGGTCGTCATTGATGACAGGGTCGCCGAGGTCGTCATTGTTGTAGCGCAGGTCGAGTATGCAGCCTTGGGGCTTCAAACCCTCCTCAACGCCGAGAATCCGCGCCAGCGAACCGGCAATGCGGTTGCGGCAGGTCACCTGGATCGGCACTGGCTCCAGCTTGAGGCACAACTGCTCCCTGTCGGAGATGCTTTCGATGAAATGGACCTTTATGCCGGCATCGCGCAGGGCTTCGAAGGTGATTGTGGAAATGGCGTTGCTGAGTGCACCCTTTCCGTGAAATACCGCCCGCTTTATGTTGTTGAATGCCGTTCCGACATCCTTGTAGCGGATTATGACCCTGTCAGGCTCGTCGGTTGCGAAAATCTGTTTCTCGTTGCCGTCAAAAACAAGCTCTCTCTTTTCCATCTTAACGGTTCTTTCTGAAATAGTTGACCGCATTTGCAAAGATGTCCTGCGAGAGGTTGCCCGGGATATTCCTGAACAGGTTGTTCTCGTAGCGTTCGCTGTGGCCCATCTTTCCGAGGATGTGTCCGTCAGGAGAGGTTATGCCCTCGATGGCGAACGATGAGCCGTTGGGGTTGAACGGAGGTTCCATGGTGATCTCCCCGGACACAGGGTCGGCATACTGGAATGCCACCTGGCCGTTCCTGAAGAGCTCCCTGCCGAGTTCTTCGCTGACCATGAACTTGCCTTCACCGTGGCTGAACGCGATGTTGTGGAGGTCGCCCGCCTTCATCCCGGCAAGCCAAGGGGAACGTCCCGCAGCCGATGCGGATACCCTCGTGGTGGCCATCTGGGATATGTGGCGGTTGATGTCGTTGCGGAAGAGCGTCGGAGAGTCTTCGGTGACCATGCCAGGCTTGCCGTAAGGGAGAAGCCCGCTCTTCACGAGGGCCTGGAAACCGTTGCAGATACCGAGGATGAGTCCGCCCCTGCGGAGGAGTTTCTGGATTTCTTCGGCGATTTCGCTGTTGTTGAGCACGCTCGCGATGAACTTGCCGCTGCCGTCAGGCTCGTCGCCGCTGGAGAAGCCTCCGCTGAGCGCAAGTATCTGGCACTCGGATATTTCCTTTTTCATCTCGGCGATGGAAGCGAGCACGTCTTCTCCGGTGAGGTTGCGGAAAATGCCGAAACGGACATCAGCACCGGCCTTGCGGAACGCCTTTGCGGTGTCATAGTCGCAGTTGGTTCCCGGGAACACCGGAAGATATGCACGCGGATGCTCAATCCTCTCTCCCGGATATTCGAGGGAAGGACACGGAGTCTGCGCCGGAGCATCCATAAGTACCTCTGACTGAGGCTTTACGGTTGCAGGATAGACCTTTGTGAACGGAAGTGCAAGGGCAGCCGCCACCTTGTCGAGGGACACCCTTGAGTCGCCGAATACGAGTTCAGGCTTTGAGATCACCGAGCCTATCATCCCGGCCGACGGGAAATCGAGCTCGCACTCCGATTCGACAATTACTGAACCGATGGCCGCACGGGTGAGGTCGTCGGAAGAGATGCTGACATTGGCTCCGAGGACATTGCCGAGGGCCATCTTGGCAAGAGCCTCTGCTGCTCCGCCGCTTCCGATTGCGTAGGCGGAGATGATGTCTTTGGATAGAATGTGCCTGTGGATGAAATCCCAGTTTGCCTTGAGGCCTTCTGTATCAGGCATATAGTTGGCGAGCGGCGTGTGGCGTACAAGATAGATCCTGTTGCCTGCGCGCTTGAATTCAGGGGAGATGACGTCACCGGCATTCATTGTGGTGATGCCGAATGCCACAAGGGTAGGAGGCACGCTGATGTTCTCGAATGTACCGCTCATGCTGTCCTTTCCTCCGATTGAAGGCAGGCCGAGGACGGTCTGCATCTTCAGTGCACCGAGAAGGGCGCTTACCGGAAGACCCCAGCTGTGAGGGTCTTTGGTCATCCTTTCGAAGTATTCCTGATATGAGAATCTCATCCCTGACCATTCCCCGCCTGCAGTCACGACCTTTGTGCAGGCCTCGATGACCGCATATGCGGAACCGTGGTACGGGCTCCATCTGGACACTGCCGGGCTGTAGCCGTAGGCCATCACGGAAGCGGTGTCGGTGTAGCCGTCCACAGGAAGTTTCTGGACTGAAACCTGTGTCTCGGTAGCCTGCATGCGGCCTCCGAACGGCATCAGTACAGTGGAGCGTCCTACAGTGCTGTCGAACATCTCGATGAGACCCTTCTGCGAAGTCACGTTTGGCTCGCCCATTATGTTGAGGAGCTTTTCGGCCATCGTGGAGCCTTCAACTTCGCGCTTGAACGGGTCGCGGTCCTCCACTGCGGCCACTGCGGCTTCGGCGTGATGCTTTGCCCCGGCGCTGTCGATGAATTCCCTTGAAAGGTCGGCCACGAGGCGCTCGCCGTTGTACATCCTCATGCGGGCTGTACCGGTGACCACTGCCACGTGGGTGACCTCGATATTGTCACGACGGCAATATTCCTTGAACTCCTCCATATCCTTTGCCTCCACGACAACAGCCATCCTTTCCTGGGACTCGCTGATTGCAAGCTCGGTGGAGTTGAGGCCGGCATACTTTACCGGCACACGGTCGAGCCAGATGTCCAGTCCCGGTGCAAGCTCGCCGATGGCAACGCTCACTCCGCCGGCTCCGAAGTCGTTGGACTTCTTGATGAGACGAGTGACCTCAGGACGCCTGAACAGCCTCTGTATCTTTCTTTCTTCCGGAGCATTGCCCTTCTGGACCTCGCTTCCGCAGGTCTCCAGGGATGCTTCAGTATGTTCTTTTGAAGAACCGGTAGCTCCTCCGATGCCGTCGCGTCCGGTGCGGCCTCCGAGAAGGAGTATCACATCGCCGGGCGCAGGACTTTCGCGGCGCACGTTTTCAGCCTTTACTGCTCCGACCACTGCACCGATTTCCATGCGCTTTGCAGTGTATCCCTCATCGTAGATTTCCCTCACGTGGGTGGTTGCAAGGCCGATCTGGTTGCCGTAGGAAGAATATCCGGCGGCAGCCTTGCGGGAAATCAGGCTCTGCGGGAGCTTGCCGGGAATGGTTTCGGACACAGGCTTGTAGATGTCGCCGGCACCTGTCACGCGCATTGCCTGATAGACATAGGCACGGCCTGAAAGAGGGTCCCTGATGGCTCCTCCGAGGCAGGTTGCGGCACCTCCGAACGGCTCGATTTCGGTAGGATGGTTGTGGGTCTCGTTCTTGAACTGGAGAAGCCATTTTTCCTTCTGCCCGTCAACGTCCACATCGACGAAGATGCTGCAGGCGTTGTTCTCCTCGCTCTGCTCCATATCGTCGAGAAGGCCCTTCTTGCGGAGGTAGCGCGCACCGATTGTGGCCATCTCCATAAGGCAGAGGCTCTTGCCTTCGCGTCCGAGCTCCCTGCGGATTGCGTGGAACTCCCCGAGCTCGGCCTCGATCTCCTCCTTCATGAAGCTGTCGTCTATGCGTATGGTGTCGAGAATGGTGCCGAACGTGGTGTGGCGACAATGGTCGCTCCAGTATGTGTCGAGGATGCGGAGCTCCGTCTCGGTAGGGTTGCGCTGCTCGCGGCGGAAATAGAGCACCACCTCGTTGAGGTCGGCGCTGCTCATCGCAAGGCCCCACTGCGAGCGGAATGCGTCGTAGGCATCCTCACCCATTTCAGTGAATCCTTCGAGCACCTGCACGCGCCTTACCTCGGCCTTTTCTCCGGCGGAAAGCTTCGAGAGGTCCTTCTCGCGGGACTCCACTGTATTGATGAAATAGTGCCTGATGGCCTTGAGCTCGTCTTCGGTGACATTGTCGTCAAATATAAGGAGCCTTCCGGAACGGATGGTGATTTCAGCCGAAGGGTCGATGAGGTGCACGCAGTCCTCTGCGGAAGATGCCCTCTGGTCAAACTGGCCCGGGATATATTCTGTAGCGATGTATTTCTTTCCCTCAAGTGGGCATGAATCGGATACCGTATCGGTCACCTTCTCTCCGAAAACGCTGTAACGGCATTTCTCGACAAGGTCGCCGGAAAAGCCGAAAAGATCATAGATGTTGATCAGCCTCAGGGAACTGATGTGAGTGGAGAGGTTCTCGTTGAATTCCTTCCTGAGGCTTTCGGCCTCGACGCGGAATCTTGAGCGCTTCTCCACAAAGATTCTTTTGCTGTCCATACTTACTTTACAGTTCTGTTTTGAGTACTTTGTCAGCCTGCTCTTTCCTGAATGCCTCGAGTTTTGCGGACAGTTCGGCATTGCCAAGGGCGAGGATTGATATTGCATAGAGGCCGGCATTCTTGGCTCCGTTGATTGCCATCGTGGCCACAGGTATGCCGGAAGGCATCTGGACAATCGAAAGCAGGGAGTCAAGACCGTTGAGGGCGGCGCTCTTGATAGGAACTCCGATTACCGGAAGCGTGGTCATGGCCGCTGCCATTCCCGGAAGATGCGCTGCACCGCCTGCTCCGGCAATGATGACATCGAATCCGTTTTGACGGGCTGCAGCCATATAATCGCAGAAATACTGTGGGGTACGGTGGGCGCTGATTACCTTTTTCTCGTAAGGAACGCCAAATTCGTCCAAAATAGTGCAGGCGGCACTCATTACCTCCCAATCACTTTTTGAACCCATAAGAATGCAGACTTTCATAGATGGGAAAAGACTTGTTTATGGGTTGCAAAGTTATTACAACATTTGTTCACCTGCAAGGGCAAATACCATAAAAAATGCCTAAATTTGCGAAAATCCTCCCGTAATGAAACCGAACATGAAAATCTTTGATATATTTTCGCCCATGGGCGATATCAAATGATTTTCATCGTGAGAGTGAGCGATAGCGAACGGCTATCATACTCTCACAAAATTTTTATAAATGTAAAAATTTTTGATAGTATGAAAATATTGCTCAAAGGCTGCCGTCTGGCAGATTCCTCCAGAAAAGACATACTTGTGGACAATGGCCTGATCGCCGCGATTGCACCCGACATCGACATTGCGGACGACGGACAGGCACACGTGGTCAATGCAGACGGATTCATTGCTACGGAAGCACTCGCCGATGTGCATGTCCATTTCCGCGAGCCCGGAAGACCGGACAAGGAGACAATCCGCACTGGGTCGCTCGCAGCTGCCCGCGGAGGATACACGGCCGTGTGCACAATGCCGAACCTCAATCCTGCGCCCGACACGGTGGAACACATCGCCGTGGAACAGGAAATCATCGGCCGTGATGCCGTAATAGACGTATTCCCCTATGCGTCCATCACCCTCGGAAGGGCAGGGAAGCAGGTTGTGGATATGGAGGCGCTCAAGGGCAGGTGCATAGCCTTTTCGGACGACGGGAGCGGAGTACAGGACCCGGCAGTGATGGAGGAGGCGATGCGCAGGGCGGCTTCGCTCGACTGCATCATAGCGGCCCACTGCGAGGACAACACCCTCCTGCACGCCGGATACATCCATGACGGGGAATACTGCCGCACGCACGGCCACAAGGGCATCTGCTCCGAAAGCGAATGGGGCCAGATCGCAAGGGACGTACTCCTTGCGGAGAAGACCGGATGCCGCTACCACGTCTGCCATATATCGACCAAGGAAAGCGTGGACATAATCAGGAAGGCGAAGGCGCGCGGAGTGAAGGTCACCTGCGAGACGGCGCCCCACTACCTCATGTTATGCGACAGGGACCTCCAGGAGGACGGGCGCTTCAAGATGAATCCTCCGCTGAGGTCGGACGAAGACAGGCTTGCCCTTCTCGCCGGCATACTTGACGGGACAATCGATATGATTGCGACAGACCATGCCCCGCATACAGCCGATGAGAAATCACGCGGGCTCAAGGGCTCCGCGATGGGCGTAGTGGGGCTTGAAACCGCATTTCCGGTGCTCTACACCAACCTGGTGCGCACAGGGTTCATAACCCTGGAGAAGCTTGTGGACCTGATGAGCGGCGCCCCGAGACGCATCTTCGGCATAGGAGGCTCCCTCGCTCCGGGCCAGAAGGCCGACATAGCCCTTTTCCACACGGAGCTCAACTATACCATCAACCCTTCTGCCTTCGCCTCGAAGGGACACGCCACCCCGTTTGACGGGTGGACAGTCACGGGAAGACCGGTAATGACAATTCACAACGGCAACATAGTCTATGATTTTTACAGTCACAACTAACGGAAAGGTAGCCTCCGGCACATTCAGGATGGTGCTTTCCTCCCCGGAATACCACGGGAGCGCCAGCGGCGGACAGTTCGCCGACATACTCCTGCCGGGATACTACCTGCGCCGCCCTTTCGCCATATCCGACTGCGGGGAGGGATGGTTTGAGATAATATACTGCACGGTCGGGAACGGCACAAGGGAGCTCTCCGGGATGGCTCCGGGCACAAGGCTTGACGCCCTGACCGACCTCGGACACGGTTTCGACATCCGGGCAGCAAAGGATGCGGCAGTCCTTTTCGGAGGAGGGGCCGGCATCGCTCCGCTCAAGCTGCTCGCCAGGGAACTCGCAGCAGCCGGCAAAAAAGTCACGGCAATATTCGGCTTCAACAGGGCTGTGGACATACCCGAGGCCATTATGGATGAAATACGCAGCTTCGGCGCCGAGGTGCTCATCGCCACCATGGACGGCTCCGCCGGCACAAAAGGCTTTGTGACGGACGCCCTTCGGGAGCACGGATGCAGCTTTGACTACTGGTACTCCTGCGGCCCGCTTCCCATGATGAAGGCAGTCTGCAGAGCCGTGGACTGCGGCGGGCAGGTAAGCATGGAGGCAAGGATGGGATGCGGCACGGGCATCTGCTACGGATGCAGCATCATGACGGCAAAAGGCGCACGCAGGGTGTGCAAGGACGGACCCGTTTTCGACAGGGAGGACATAATATGGTAAACGAAAGGCTTTCAGTCACTCTTGCAGGAGTGAAGATGGACAATCCTGTGGTCCCGGCAAGCGGGACATTCGGCTTCGGTCTGGAAATGGACAGGTACGACCTCAACATTCTCGGAGGCATTTCCCTCAAAGGCACGACGCTCGATCCGCGCTACGGCAACCCTCTCCCCCGCATTGCCGAGACTCCTTCGGGGCTCCTGAACTGTGTGGGGCTCCAGAATCCGGGCATCGACGCCTTCCTGTCCACAAAGGTCCCGGCTCTCCGGAAGGTTTACGGCGGGGCCATCATTGCGAATATCAGCGGTTTCTCTCTTGAAGAATATGTAAAATGCTGCGAAAGGGCATCCTGCTGCGGGGACATCGACATCATTGAGGTCAATGTCTCCTGCCCCAATGTGCACGGAGGCGGAATGGCATTCGGCACATCGGCAAAGGCCGCCGCGGAGGTCACCGCAGCTGTGAGAAAAGTCGTGAAAGGGAAGCCCGTATTCATCAAGCTGAGCCCGAACGTGACTGATATAGTGGAGATTGCAAAGGCGTGCGAAGATGCTGGTGCAGACGGGCTTACGCTTATCAACACGCTTCTCGGGATGAGAATCGACCTTGCCGCACGCAAGCCTCTTCTGTCCAACAGGACCGGAGGACTTTCGGGAAGGGGCATCTTCCCCGTGGCAGTGAGGATGGTGTGGCAGGTGGCACACGCGTGCTCGATCCCGGTGATGGGATGCGGAGGAGTGGCTTCGGCACAGGATGTCATCGAAATGATGATGGCAGGGGCAACCGCGGTGCAGGTGGGCTCGGAGAACCTGCGCAATCCACTCGCCTGCAAGGAAATCATCGAATCGCTTCCGGAAGAGATGGACCGTCTCGGAATCGGAAGCCTGACAGGAATTATTGGGGTAGCATAAGGGTAACAATAATATATTCAGACAATTATGGCAAAAGATGTTATAGTGGCCTGTGATTTCAGCTCAAGAGAGCAGGTCCTCGGTTTTCTCGACAGGTTTGAAGGACAGAGCAGGAAACCGTTTGTAAAAATCGGAATGGAGCTTTTCTACGGGGCCGGTCCCGAAATCGTGCGCGAAATCAAGCGCAGGGGCCACAAAATCTTCCTCGACCTCAAGCTTCACGACATACCGAACACAGTGCGCAAGACAATGAAGGTGCTTGCAGGACTTGACGTGGACATGACCAATCTCCACGCCGCCGGGACCATCGAGATGATGCGAGCCGCAATCGAGGGGCTCACCCGCGAAGACGGCACGAGGCCCGTGCTGATTGCCGTGACACAGCTCACCTCCACCAGCGAGGAGCGCATGAGGAGCGAACTTCTCATCGACGCACCCCTTCCGGAAGTGGTCAGGAAATATGCTTCAAATGCACGTGAGGCAGGTCTGGACGGTGTAGTATGTTCTCCGCTCGAGGCTTCGCTCGTGAAGGAAGCGTGCGGGGCCGGCTTCCTGACCGTGACTCCGGGCGTGCGCTTTGCCGATGCCGGAAAGGATGACCAGGTAAGAATCACCACACCTGGGCGCGCACGCGAGATCGGCAGCGACTACATCGTGGTGGGACGCCCTGTGACTGCAGCCGAAGACCCGGTAGCCGCATACAAGAGATGCGTCAAGGAATTCCTCAATGAAGAAATATAGTTAAAGATATGATTACCAAAGAGATAATTGCAAAGGACCTGCTTTCAATCGGAGCAGTGTTCCTTCGTCCGGAAGAGCCGTTCACCTGGGCGAGCGGCATCAAGAGCCCGATTTACTGCGACAACCGCCTCACCCTCTCCGCCCCTGCAGTGCGCGAACATGTGGAGGCAGGTCTTGCCGAGACGGTAAAGAAGTATTATCCACAGTGTGAGATGCTTATGGGCACATCAACTGCCGGCATCGCCCATGCTGCAATCACCGCCACAATCCTCGGACTGCCGATGGGATATGTGCGCGGGGAGGCCAAGACCCACGGCCGCAACAACAAAATCGAAGGCCGTATGGAGCCGGGTACCAAAGTAGTTGTGATTGAAGACCTTATCTCGACAGGAGGCAGCTCCATCGAAGTTGTGGAGGCTCTCCGCGAGGCCGGTGCGGAGGTGCTCGGAATAGTGAGCATCTTCACTTACGGCATGAAAAAGGGGCTTGAGCGCATAGCAGCCGCACAGACCGAAAACCATTCGTTGTGCGACCTTGACGCCCTTGTGGAAGTTGCTGCAAAAGAGGGTTATATCTCAGCCGAATGGCCTGAACGCATCCTCGCCTTCCGCAACAATCCTTCCGACGAATCCTGGATCAGGTAGCAGAAGCTTCGAAGAAGCTGTTTTGAAATGTTTACCGCAGTTATTTATAGGAATTTTTCGAGACAGTTTCAATTGCTGAAGAGGGAGCATAGCTGAAGCTATGTAACCGATGAAGCAGAAGAAAATGGCCGAAAAAGTACATAAAGAACAAAGGTGAATATTTCAAAATAGCTTCTAATATTCCGGAAGAGTTTTAAGCACGTCTTCGACGACCTGGGGGAAATGCTCCATCTCGAGGACGTGCTCTTTTGCCGCAATGTCGTCGGGAGTGTCCTCGGGGAGAATCGGAGTGCTGAACTGCGCTATGATCCTGCCTCCGTCAACCACATTTGAGACATAGTGGACGGTCATTCCCGTCTCGCTCTCCCCTGCTGCCTTCACGGCCTCGTGGACATGGTGACCGTACATTCCCATTCCGCCGAACTTCGGGAGAAGGGCAGGATGGAGATTGACCATGCGTCCCGGGAAGGCATCGATGAGATAGTCCGGGATGACCCTAAGGAAGCCGGCAAGCACAATGAACCTGATGCCGAACTGGCGGAGAATCGACATCATAAGCTTTTCGTCGGCGAAGGCCTCACGGCTCACGGTAACGCAGGCAATGCCGTGATTTTGGGCACGCTGCACAGCATAAGCCTTTGATGATGAACTTACTACAAGCTTGATCCCAACCTTGTCGGAACCTTCGAACCAATTGATGAGATTCTCCAGATTAGTTCCGCCTCCCGAGACGAAAACAGCTACATTGATCATTGTTTTTCAGTTTTTTTTGAATGGTGTGCAGGCAAATGCACCTCCGAGCAGCACAAAGACCAGAAGTAGGATTGATGATGCCCTGGAAATGCGTGTGCCTGTGATATATGACTGAGGCTCAAACCTCATCGTAAGCGTGTGTTGTCCCGCAGGAAGCACTGCGGCGCGAAGTGTCCAGTCGGCCCTGAAAATATCAACCGGGGTACCGTCCTCAAGATGGGCCGTCCATCCGTCCGGATAATAGATTTCGCTGAATACCGCCGTCCTGTCGGAAGATATGCTGTAGGAATATTCCAGCTGGTTCGGAGCATAGGAAACAAGCCCCAGCACATCGCCGGAGGACATCACCGAATCCGGCACAGCCTTGCATGCAGCCTCCCTTGAGGAAGCGAAGTCTCCGCCAATGACTGCGGTTGAGGCAAGATCGACGCTGCCCAGCAGCGAGATCTCCTCCTCCGGCGTGCCGGCCGGGGCAACCGAGCTTACAAGCCAGCAGCTGCCGAGGGCCTGCGGATTGCGCATCGGAGCTATATTTCCGTCAATTATCACATATTTGTCATTGAGCATCGAGAGCACCGGAAGAGGCTCCAGGGCCTCCTCCACCTCCGAAATTGTGGATTTCCCCCGGATGCTCCGGTAGATGGAATTGATTTCACCTGCAAGATACCTGTCAATGAGGTCCTGGTACCTCTGGAGCTTGACCGGCGAATAGCCCCCGATATTTTTGTGGAAATAGCTCGGATATGAGTCGTTGAAGATGTTGACGCTCAGGTCGAGCACCCTATAGTCAGGGTCAGGGTCGGAAAGGATCATCGTGTCTGCAGGTCTTTCGACAAACTGGTCCTTGAACTGCACAGGCGTCACGAAATGGTCCGCATTGAGGTAGCGCTTGCCCACCGACCACATGTTGACAAGGACGAGAAGGCATATGCCGAAACCAGCATAGACAAGCTTCTGGCTGCCTTTTCCGGAAGCATTTTCCTTTGAAGAATAGCCCCACAGGAGAAGCAGGAATGTGGCTGCAATCATCACGAGGGACATAATCGAGTCATTGCGTACAAGCGTCTGCCTGTCGGCTGCAAGGGCCTCTATGATCACAGGGTCCTGGCCCGAATCCCCCGCTCCGACGAAACTGCGGCCCGCACCGGTCATCGACACGAGACAGAATACCGCGGTCACGGCAAATGCGACACTTCCCCATTTGAGGAATTCTTTCCTGTCATAACGGCCCTTTATGATCCTGTCAAGCACGAGGAAGCCGAGCATCGGCAGGGTGTATTGTAGCACGACAAGAGCCATCGACACTGTCCTGAACTTGCTGTAGAACGGCATATGGTAGTACCAGAACTCCGTGAAAGGCATAAAATGGTATCCGACTCCGAGGCATATGGCTATGAGCGTAGAGAGAAGCATCCACCATCTGTCCTTGCCCTTGCAGAGGCCCAGGCCGAGGATGAACAGGAAAACGGTGATGGCTCCCATATACATGGGTCCCGCGGTGAACGGCTGCGGTCCCCAGTAAAGAGGAAGCGCCTTTGCAATCTGACGGGTATTGGGCTGGCCAGCCTGGCGCAGCACCCTGATGGTCTCGGACTTTGCCGGATTCATTGAGCCGGAGGATGATCCGCCGTTGTAGTCTGGTATCATCATATTGGGAAGTTCTTCCCAGCCGTAGGACCACTGCGTGGCATACTCCAGGTCAAGCCCCCTGCTCTTTTTGTCGTCTCCCGAGGCAAGCTCGGAACCGCCCCTCATGGTGTGCTGTGTGTATTCGTAGGTGGGTATCAGCCTGTTGGCATTGGCACCGATGCCGGCAAGTCCGAGCACCAGGAGAAGTCCGGAAGCAGCGGCAAAACGGCAGAACTTTGCCCTACGGTCCCTGCTGGAAAGAATCTTTGCAAGAAGCACCAGCACATAGCATACGATTATGATTGCCAGGTAGTAGGATATCTGGACGTGGTTTGCCTTGATCTGGAAATTGAGCGCGAGGGCAAAAAGTGCAGTCCCGAGCACGGTGAGCGGAAGCCACCTTTCCTTACGCTCCAGCGCCGTGCGGTATGTGAATATGACAGCTGCAAGCACCCACGGCAGAAAGGCCATGGCCAGCATCTTGGAGTTGTGGCCGACCTGTATTATCTGCATATTGTAGGAGCAGAATGTCACGGCAATGGCTCCTCCGGAGGCTATCAGTCCGTTGATGCCGAGCGACAGCATCAGCAGGAAGGCTCCCACAAGGGACAAAAAAAGGTAGCTTGCCGGGCGCTTTCCCGCCAGCAGCAGGTCGTAGAGCCATTTGGTATAATCCCCGGAGTCATTGCCCGTGAGCATTGTCGTAGGCATCCCCCCGAACATAGAGCCTGTCCAGGCAGTCTTGTCGCCGGGATGCGCCGCGTCCCAGGTGTTGGCTTCATTGGCCATCCCCACATAGCCGGAGATGTCGCTCTGATTGACGATTTTGCCCGTGAGCACCTGCGGGACAAAGCCGTAGGCAATGAGGGCGAAGAAGGCGATTATGCCTGCATAAGTGAGTATCCTTTTGCGGGTTTTTGCGGTCATATCATTTGTCGGTCAAGGAAGAAAGCAACTGCGAAAGTTGGGCCGCAGTGCTCCTTCTCGAGTATTTTTCAATGTTTTCTGTGCTGTTCCGGTCCCTGTCCTCGCAGAACAGCTTCCAGCACCTGTCCAGGAAGGCTTCCATTCCGCTGCGGTCATCCCATTCCACCACTTCCCCAGCTCCTGTCTCCCTGAGCACATCGGCCATCGCCCCGTCTTTCTGCCCGATTCCGAGCACAGGCTTGAGGGATGCGAGGTATTCGAAAAGTTTTCCCGGGAGCGTGGCCCGGTATTCGGGTTCCTTGCGGAGCGGCAGTATGAGCATCGAGGCATTGAGCTGCTCGCGCACGGCAGTGGGATGGTCGCGGTAGCCCTGGTTCTCGAGATGGGAGCCGAGACCTGCCGCCTTGATGGACTCTGTTATCTCGATGTCGGTCTTTCCCACAAGCCTGATTCTCAGCTTTTTGCGGAATTCCTCATCCCGGGCGCACCGGTCAGCGAGCACGCTCCAGAGCACGTCGGGATTGCCGTCGGAGGCGAAGAGCCCTGTGTGGGTGATGTTGAAGAAGCCGTCTTCCTCGAGCGGCTGGTCAAAGTCGTCGGGGTCATAGCCGTTCGTGATGAGATGGACCGGGGTGGAGGTCATGGCCATGAAGTCGTCCCTTACGGCCGGGGAAACGGCGATTACGCAGGAAGCATTGTCAAGCACCTGTTTTTCAAGCTTTTCGTGGCGCTTTTCCGCCCATCGGCACAGCTGCAGATGCTTGAAATAAAACATCTTTGTCCACGGGTCACGGAAATCCGCCGCCCATGGTATGCCGGTTGCCCGTGAAAGCTTCATCCCTATAAGGTGCATCGAGTGGGGCGGTCCGGTCGTGACTATCACATCGACCGGATGCTCACGGAGGTATTTTTTCAGGAATCTCACCGAGGGGCCCACCCATCCCGCCTTGGGGTCGGGGATGAAGAGGTTGCCCCGCAGCGCCATTGCCAGGGACTGTTTCCAGGTCTTTTTCCGGCTGTTGATGGGATTGACTTCGGCCTTTTCCTTTTCAGCGCCCATAAGACGGCGGTAGAGGCTGTAAATCTCAGTGATATGGGTCTTCACAACTTCGGCGCAGTCGGGAATATCTCCGAAAAGGGATGTGTCAACGGAAGGCATTTCCGGGTTCTCGGGGGTGTATATGACAGGCTGCCAGCCCAGCTGGGGCAGGTATTTTGCAAATTTCACCCACCTCTGCACACCGCTTCCTCCTGACGGAGGCCAGTAATATGTGATGACGAGAACCCTCCGCATGCTATTCTACCGTGACAGACTTAGCAAGGTTGCGCGGCTGGTCAACGTTCCTTCCCTTGCAGACAGCGATATGGTAGGCCATAAGCTGGAGAGGGATGGAGGAAAGTATCGGGGTGAGGCATTCGGTAATCTCCGGGATTTCAATCACTTTGTCGGCGATGCCCAGGATGCGGGTGTCCCCCTTGCGCACAAGGGCGATGATGCGTCCGCCGCGGGCCTTTATCTCCTCGATGTTGCTGATGGTCTTTTCGTATGTGTCCTGGCCGGTGGCTATCACTACGGTAGGCATCTCCGCGTCAATCAGCGCGATAGGACCGTGCTTCATCTCGGCTGCCGGGTAGCCTTCGGCGTGGATGTAGGATATCTCCTTGAGCTTGAGCGCGCCTTCGAGGGCAGCAGGGTAGTTGTATCCGCGGCCGAGGTAGATGAAGTTGCGGGCATATGTGAATATCTTCGAAAGGTCGGCGATGTGACCGTCTTCCCTGAGGACCTCGGCAATCTTGTCAGGGAGGGAGAGGATGCCTTCGGAGACTTCCCTGTAGTATTCGTCCGAAACCGTACCCCTTTCCTTTCCGATTGCGAGGGCGAGCATGGCCATAACTGTCACCTGTCCGGTAAACGCCTTTGTGGATGCTACTCCGATTTCAGGACCCACATGGATGTATGTACCTGAGTCAGTGCCTCTTGCGATGGACGAGCCGACCACGTTGCAGATGCCGTACACAAAGGCTCCGGCCTCTTTTGCGAGCCTGATTGCTGCAAGGGTGTCGGCTGTTTCGCCGGACTGTGACACGGCGATTACGATGTCATCGGGACGGATGATAGGGTTGCGGTAGCGGAATTCGGATGCATATTCGACTTCTACAGGGATGCGGCAGATGTCCTCGATGAGGTGCTCTCCGATGAGGGAGGCGTGCCATGACGTGCCGCAGGCTACGAATATGATTCGCCTGGCATTTATAAACTTCTCACGGTTGTCGGTGACACCGGAGAGCTTGACTTCGCCGGTCTCCGGGGATACCCTTCCGCGGATGCAGTCGAAGATGGTACGCGGCTGCTCGTTGATCTCCTTGAGCATGAAGTGGTCGTAGCCGCCCTTTTCGAGCTCGGAGATGGAGAGCTCGAGCTTGGTGATGTCGATGCTTGCGGGCTGGTTGTCGAGGTTGACGATGGAGAGCGGCTTGTGGCGGTTGATGATTGCCACCTCGCCGTCCCTGACATAGACGAAGTCGTTGGTGTAGTCGATGATGGATGCCGCGTCGGAGCTGAGGAAGTATTCGCCCTTGCCGATGCCTATGACCATCGGGCTGCTCTGGCGCGCAGCTATGATTTCATCAGGATTGTCCTTTTCGAGGATTGCGATTGCGTATGCCCCCACAACCTGCTTGAGGGCCACCCTGACGGCTTCTTCGAGGGAGCATCCGTGGGTATCGCGGACATATTCGATGAGATTGACGAGCACCTCGGAATCGGTGTTGCTGCGGAAAGTGTATCCGTTGGCAATCAGCGCGTCCTTGATGACGCGGTAATTCTCGATGATGCCGTTGTGGATGAGAGCGATTTTACCGGACTTGGAGAAATGGGGATGGGCATTGACATTGTCCGGGATTCCGTGGGTGGCCCAGCGGGTGTGGGCTATCCCGATTGTGCCTGTCGCATCTTTATCTGTGAGATAATCTTCAAGGTCAGACACTTTTCCTTTGCATTTATAGACATTGAGGTCCCCACTTTGGTTGACAAGAGCCAAGCCTGCGCTGTCATAACCACGATATTCGAGTCTGTGAAGGCCTTTAAGCAATATAGGAGCGGCCTGCTGCCCGCCTATATATCCGACAATTCCGCACATTTCTGTTGAGTTTTTGATGTAGATTGCAAAAATAATAAAATAGGCCGAAATTTTTGTAAATTTGCTTTTCCCGTTTCAAATTTGGACTAAAAAAGAATCAATGAGAGCTCCCAAAATCCCGGAGGATACCCCTTTGGTGAAACAGTTTTTTGAGGTGAAGGCGATGAACCCGGAGGCAATCCTGCTCTACCGTGTCGGCGACTTCTATGAGACGTATTCGGACGATGCCGTTACCGCGAGCAAGGTGCTCGGCATTGTGCTCACGAAGCGTTCCAATGGCGAAAAAGCCCCTCTTCCGATGGCCGGCTTTCCCTATCACGCACTGGAAGTCTATCTTCCGAAACTGGTGAAGGCGGGCTACAAGGTGGCGGTCTGCGACCAGCTCGAGGACCCGAAGCTTGTGGGCAGGAAACTGGTGAAAAGAGGTGTGACGGAGCTTGTCACCCCGGGTGTTGCGTTCAGCGACGAGATGCTTTCGCAAAAGGAGCACAACTATATCTGCGGCCTTTCCTTCAGCAGGAATGAGTGCGGTGCGGCGTTTCTCGATGTCAGCACAGGCACGTTCCAGATAGCCCAGGGGCCCAATGAGTACATCTCCACCATTATCGGAAGTTTCGCTCCGAAGGAGATTCTGGTGCAGAGGGGCTGCGAGGCTATTGTGCGCAGCGAGTTCCAGACTAAGGCTTATGTCTCGAAGCTCGAGGAATGGGCGTTTGTGTTCGATTCGGCGGCGGAAAGGCTCCGCAGGCAGCTTGGAGTGGATTCGCTGAAAGGGTATGCCGTGGACGTGTATCCGCTCGGCATCTGCGCCGCGGGTGCGCTGCTTGTGTATCTTGACCAGACCCACCACAGCGGGCTGCGCAACATCTGCTCCCTTTCGCGAATCGACCGGGGGCAGTTTGTGTGGATGGACCGCTTCACGCTGCGCAACCTTGAGGTGTTCAAGAGCGCTTCGGGCGAAGGCGGGGTGTCCCTCGTGGAGGTTGTGGACCGCTGCGCGTGCCCGATGGGTGCGAGGCTGCTGAGGCAGTGGCTCGGGATGCCGGTGCTTGACCTCGGGGAGCTTGAGCGCAGGTATGATGTCGTCTCGTGGTTCACCGGCAACCGTGATGCGCTCGCCAAAGTGCAGGAGCATATCGGGGACATAGGCGACCTCGAGAGAATCATTGCGAGGGCGGCTGCCGGGAAAATCACCCCGAAAGAGATGCTGCAGTTGTCGAGGGGGCTGTCGCGGATGGTTCCGATCCGCAGCATCTGCTCAGAGGGATGCCCTGAGCTAAAGTCACTTGCAGAGCGGCTGAACGGTTGCGGGGAGCTTGTTGACGCCATCCGGCACACCGTGGCCCAGGACTGCGCGTCCGTTATCGGAAAGGGTCCGGTCATTGCCGCGGGCGTGAATGCAGAGCTCGACGACCTCAGGGCGGTGTCTTCGGGAGGAAAGGATTATCTTCTGCAGATGCAGCTGCGCGAGAGCGAGGCTTCGGGGATCCCGTCGCTGAAAATCGGCTACAACAATGTATTCGGCTACTATCTCGAAGTGCGCAATACCTACAAGGACAAGGTACCGCAGAATTGGGTACGCAAGCAGACCCTGGTCAATGCGGAAAGATATATCACACAGGAGCTTAAGGAATACGAAGAGAAAATCCTCGGGGCGGAGGAGAAAATCTATGCCCTCGAGGTGAGGATTTTCGGCGAGCTTGTGTCCATGATCCAGGCGCAGATTCCACTCATCCAGGCGGATGCAAGGCTGATTGCGCGGATTGACACCCTGGCCGGGTTTGCCGACCTCGCCGTCACAAACAATTATTGCCGTCCGGTGATGACCGGGGGTACGGAGCTGGAAATCAAGGCGGGAAGGCATCCTGTCATAGAGACCCTCATGGGCCCTGGCGAGGAATATGTACCCAATGACATCAGCCTCGGCGGGGACAGCGGGCAGATCATGATCCTGACAGGTCCCAATATGGCCGGTAAATCGGCGCTCCTGCGCCAGACCGCCCTCATCGTGCTGCTTGCACAGGCAGGCTCCTTCGTGCCGGCGGCATCGGCCCGCATCGGCTACTTCGACAAGATTTTCACACGCGTGGGCGCCTCCGACAACATTTCGAGGGGAGAATCCACTTTTATGGTGGAAATGCTTGAGACCTCGATGATCCTCCACAACCTGTCGGAGAGGTCGCTGGTGCTTCTGGACGAAATAGGACGCGGAACATCCACCTACGACGGTATGTCCATAGCAAGCGCCATAGTCAAGTATATCCACGAATACGGCAAGGGGGCAAAAACATTGTTCGCCACCCATTATCACGAGCTCAACGAGCTGGAGAAGATGTACCCGAGGGTGCACAATTTCCACATTGCAGTCAAGGAGGTGGGCCGCCAGGTGATTTTCCTGCGCAAGCTGGAGAAAGGCGGCAGCGCCAATTCGTTCGGTATCCACGTGGCACGTCTTGCGGGCATGCCGAAGGAGGTCCTGGAGGAGGCAGAGAATACCCTGGCCGCTCTCGAGGCATCCCGGACCGGTGAAGGAGGAGCGGCAGTGGCTGCTCCAGGCGAATTCAGCGAGGGGATGCAGCTCTCTCTCTTCCAGCTCGACGACCCCACCCTCGCCTCGCTCCGTGACCGTCTGAAACACGCCGACCTCGACAATATGACCCCGCTCCAGGCCTTCGACATGATCCGTGAGATGAAAAAGGAGCTGGGGTTATAGCATCCTGATCGAATCCCGGACTATCAGCTCTGTGGAAAGCTCTATCTGAGACACCATACGGGTGCCGGTCTTTATCATATCGAAAAGCACCTTGATTGCAAGGCGGCCCATTTCTTCTATCGGCTGGCTGACCCTTGTGATTGCAGGACTCATATAGTCCATGCTGATATTGTCGTCAAATGCGATGAGGGATATCCCTTCCCCCACCTTTACATTGCTCTCCCTCAAGGCTTTAAGGACTCCCAGAAGAATTGTGTAGCTCAGGGCCAGGATGGCTGTGGGCCTGCTTTCGCGGCTGAGCAGCAGTTTTGTCTCGAGGTAGCCGTTCTGGACTGAGAAGGAATCTCCCGTGACATTGGCCGCAGCATCCAGACCGGCAGCCTTCATCGCATCCACATAGCCGGCAACCCTTTTGTTGTTCGGCACGGATTCCTTGTTGCCCTGGATGCAGACAATGTCCCTGTGATGGTGGGAGATGAGCATATTGGTGGCATCGTAGGCACCCTTATAATTGTTGGAAGTAATCTGCGAAATGGTGGAATTGCTGTAGGAACGGTCCACAAGCACGACCGGGACTACGTCGCTGTTGACGCTTTCGAAGAGTCTTGCCTTGCTTCCGCACGGGGCTGCAATGATGCCGTCAACCTTCTTCTGCAAGAGGTTGGCAATGGCGATTTCCTCCGTTTTCTCATCCTCCATCGTGATTGCAAGCACAACCGAATACCCCTCGTCGTTGACACAGGAAAGAATTGACGTGGCAAGCTCGGCGAAGAACGGATTGCTGACGGAAGGGAGAATCACACCTATTGTCTTGGTGCTGATCACGCGCAATTTTTGCGCGGAAGGAGGCGGAATGTAATTGCTCTTCCTGACCGCCTCCATTATGGCAGCCGCGGTCTCGGGAGCGATACGATAATCATCTGTTTTTCCGTTCAATACACGGGATATGGTCGAAATGGAAAATCCTGTTTCCCTTGCGAGGTCCTTTAGTGTCGTCTTCATTATGCGGTTATATCGTTTTGCACAAAAGTACAAATTTTGCGCAAAAGAACAAGCAAATTTGTGCAAAAATATTCCGAAAAAATATTCCTAAAGTGCTCATCCTTGCACACGAAAACGTTTTTTATCTTTAAAATTGCAGCACAAACCCAATGCAAATAACCAAAACCCAATAATATTAAAACGCAAACCGAGATGAGAAAGATTATGCTCGTTGTATTGTCCGCCCTGACGGCAATACAGCTCTTTGCACAGAAAACCGTCGGCGGCCGTGTAAGCGGTCCGGACGGTGAACCTCTTGTGGGTGTTGCCGTAATCCAGGACGGAACATCCAATGCCGCCGTCACCGATTTTGACGGAAGGTATTCTCTGACAATACAGTCACAGGACTGTGAACTTGTGTTTACCTGCATCGGATACACCGAAGTGCGCATAGCCTGGTCAGGCCAGCCGACTGTCGATGTCAAAATGCAGGAGGAACTTACCAGACTTGACGACGTCGTGGTCATCGGTTACGGAAAAACCACCAAGAAAGAGGTTACCGGTTCCGTTGCAAGCCTCAGGAGCGACGATTTCACCAAGGGGAGCAATTCCAGCCCATATGACCTGATCAACGGCAAGATTGCCGGCCTGAGCATCATCAGAAGCGATGGAGCAGACCCTAACGGAGGCATCAGCATCCAGCTCCGAGGCACTACCACAATGAGCGCCGGAGCCACTCCTCTCGTTGTAATCGACAATGTCATCGGAGGCAACCTTGAGAGCATCGACCCGCAGGAAATCGAGTCAATTGACGTATTGAAAGACGGTTCGGCTGCGGCAATCTACGGTACCCGCGGCACCAACGGCGTCATCCTCATCACCACAAAGAAAGGAAAGAAGGGAGAAAAGGCAACCGTGGATTTCTCCACCTATGTGGGAGTCCAGAAAATCAGCCGCAAGCTCGACATGCTCACCGCGGACGAGTTCAGGCAGGTGATGGCCGACGGCCACACCGGTTTTGACGGCGGTGCCTCGACCGACTGGCTGGATGAAATCACAAAAGATGCGCCTGTCACCCAATATTACAACCTTGGCGTCACCGGCGGAACCCAGAAGGTCAATTACCGAGCATCGGTATCGTTCAACAAGGAAGACGGTATCATCCTTAACAGCGACAGGCGCGACATCAGGGGACGGCTCAACCTTACCCAGACCGCAATCAACGACAGGCTCACCCTCAACTACAATTTCAACTACAGCTCAAGGGTAGGCCACCCTACCGACCAGTGGGCAATCCAGCAGGCAGTCCGCCGCAATCCGACTGAGCCTGTCTATGATCCGGAGGATACCGCCCACGGCGGATACTACACCAACAATGCTCCTTTCCAGTACTACAATCCTGTGGCCCTCCTCAACGAAAACACCGCCGAGAACAGGAACAGGACCATGATGGGAAGCATCAGGGCGACATTCAAGATCACCGACGACCTCTCCGTATCGGCTACGGGCTCATACGACGAGTATTCGGGCAGCAACAGCAGCTACAAGACCAAGTATTACCCCCAGGACGCCCAGCGCAACGGCGAGGCCAGCATCAACAATTACTGGAATGTCCAGAAGATGCTCGACATCGAGGGAAATTATTCCAGGACATTCGGTGACCATTCCCTTTCCGCACTTGTCGGCTATTCATATTCCGACGAGACCTACGAGACCGCCTATATGTGGAACAAGGATTTCGACAGCGACTATTTCAAATGGCACAATATCGGCAACGGGACAGGACTTCTGAGCGGTGAGGCCAATATGTCTTCTTCCAAGCAGAGCAGCAGGCTCATCGCATTCTTCGGACGAGTGATGTACAACTACAAGGAAAAGTATCTCTTATCGGCTTCAGCACGTTACGAGGGGTCTTCCCGCTTCGGGGCCAACCACAAATGGGGTATGTTCCCTGCAGTAAGCCTCGGATGGAGAATCGACCAGGAAGACTTCATGAAGGATGTAAGGTGGGTTGACGAACTAAAGATCCGTGCTGGATACGGTGTCACCGGCAACCAGGAAATCAGCAACTACCAGTCCCTGGCACTCCTTCAGGCAAGCGGAAAGTTCTATTACAACGGACAGTGGCTCAATTCCTACGGCCCGGCAAGCAACAAGAATGACGACCTCAAATGGGAGAAGAAGAGCGAGTTCAACGTGGGTGTTGACTTTTCAGTGCTGAAGGGCAGGCTCAGCGGTACCGTCGATTACTACAACAGGACCACTTCAGACCTTCTCTATACCTACTCAGTGCCTGTACCTCCAAATCTCTACAGCAGGAAATTCACCAATGTAGGTACAATCAAAAACTCCGGTATCGAGCTCACACTCACCGGCGTACCTTTCAACAAGAAAGACTTCGGATGGAACACCACCCTCACAATCGCCCACAACGAGAACAAGCTCAAGAGCTTCTCCAATGACGATTACGCGATGCAGTACATCGACGTGGGCTACATCTCGACCGACTTCAAGCAGTACATCGGCCGCATCTATGAAGGCGAGCCTATCGGCAATTTCTACGGTCCGGTTTTCCTCGGGATGGACGAGAACGGCAATGCGATGTACAAGGGTGTGGAACCGGGCCAGGCTGTCTCGGAAGATGTCTATGAAGTCATCGGAAATGCCTATCCTGACGTGACCCTCGGATGGAACAATGCCTTCCGCTACAAGAACTGGGATCTGTCATTCCTCTTCAGGGCGTCAATCGGAAATGATGTTGCCAACGTAAACAGACTTTTCTACGAAGGTTATTACTACTTCGGCGGAAAGAATATCCTCAAATCTACCCTTGATTCAAAGGACAATACTGGACAGACCACCTGGTCTTCGCACTTTGTGGAGGACGGTTCCTTCCTTAAGCTTTCAAACGTCACCCTTTCATATACCTGGAAGCCGAAATTCAGCTGGATGGAGTCCCTCAAGGCCTATGTGACCGGCCAGAACCTCCTAACCATCACCGGCTACAAGGGAGTTGACCCTGAGGTCAGCCTCAACGGTCTTGCCCCGGGCATTGCATGGGATGAGTATTATCCTACGACAAGGACATTTGTACTGGGCGTAAACATCACATTCTAAATCACTTAAGAAAGTCATGAAAAAGATATATTACATACTTATAGCAGCTGCTCTCGCCTGCACGCAGGCCTGCACCGACCTTGACGAGACAGTGTATTCGCAGCTGCCGGCAGAAGGATTTTTCGTTGACGAGGAATCAATGCTGAAAAACGTGGGCCGTGCCTATGCCTGGCTGTCTTCAAGCTCCTGGTCCAACGGTTATCTCCAGCATATGGGTGTCTGGATGAACGATATGGTCACTACCGACGAGGCAATCATCCCTTACCGCGAAGGAGGCCTTTGGTGGGACAACGGCGTATGGATCGAGGACCATCAGCACACCTGGCAATATACCCATGACGGCGTATGGAGGACATACAGTTTCGTGATGGACGGAGTCACAAGGTGCAACCAGATTCTCTACCAGATGGAAGATGCCGGAGTGGAATTTGACGGAAGCGAGAAGCTCGTGGCCGAAGTCAAGATGGTCAGGGCTTATCTCTACCTGAAAGGAATCGACTGGTTCAGGAATCTTCCGCTCGTGACTGATTTCACCGACACCGAACTTCCTTCGCAGGTGAAGCCGGAGGAGCTGTTCTCATTTATCGAAAAAGAGATTCTGGACAATGTGCAGTATCTCGAGGATGCGCCAAATGCCCAGAACTACGGCCGTGTGACAAAGGCTGCGGCATATACCATGCTCGCCAAGCTTTACATCAATGCAAAAGTGTGGATTGGCAAAGAGATGTGGAGCGAGGCTTCAAAAGCCTGCGACAATGTGATGCAATACTCCTCACTTGAGCTTGAAAAGGATTATTTTGCTAACTTCGCAGTCAATAACGAAGGCTCGAAGGAAATAATCTGGGCAATCCCTCTCGATGCCGTGATCACGGGCACTTTCCCTCTTCACAACATCACCCTTCACTCGCTGAGCCAGCAGACCTTCAACATACAGAATTTCTGTTGGGACGGCGTCTGCGCCCTCGAATGGCTCTACAACAGCTACGGGGAAGGCGACAAGCGCATAGCTTCCTGGCTGGAAGGCCCCCAGTATGACAAATCGGGCAAACCTCTTATGGTGGACCCTAACAGACAGCTCACATACACCCCTTACGTGGGCCCTATCTATGACCAGGCAAATCCTGCACTCCTGGATTCGGGAGTGAGGATGGCAAAATGGGAGTATGAGGACGGACTGAGCCAGCAGGCAATGAGCAATGACTTCCCGATCTACCGACTTGCCGACATCTATCTTCTCAAGGCCGAGGCCCTGATGAGACTGAACGGGGAAAAAGCAAATGCAGAGGCCGTGGGCTATGCCAACAGGGTAAGGGAACGTGCCGGAGCGACTCTCTATACAACTGAGACCCTGACAATGGACGAGCTCCTTGTCGAAAGGGCAAGGGAACTTTGCTGGGAAGGACACCGCAGGCAGGACCAGGTCCGTTTCGGAACGTTCAGCAAGCCTTGGGACAACAAGACCAACACTGACAGTTACCGTGACATCTACCCTATCCCTATGAGGGCGATGACAACCAACAGCAAACTTGTCCAGAATCCGGGCTACTAATCACTATTTCATCTACTACTATTATGGCTATTCTTGTTATTGGAAGTTCAAACACGGATCTGACCGTTCACGTTTCATCCCTGCCGAAGCCGGGCGAGACTGTCCTTGGAGGCACATTCAATGTGTTTCAGGGCGGGAAGGGCGCCAATCAGGCTGTCGGAGCAGTCCGTCAGGATGCTGAAGTGGCATTCTGCTGCAATGTGGGCAAGGATGATTATGGACGTGCGTCCATCGAGTGCTACAGGAAAGAAGGGATTGACACTTCGTATGTCTTTGAAACGGACAAGGCTGCATCCGGAGTCGCGCTCATCCTGGTGGACGACAAGGCGGAAAACTCCATAGCAGTAGCAGGAGGCGCCAACCTCTGTATGACTTCCGAAATACTGGATAGAATCAACGACTGGTCAAGGTATGACATTGTCCTGACGCAGCTCGAAATACCCGTGGAAACCGTTGAGCACATCGGCGAACTGGCCCGGAGCCACAATATCCCGTTCGTGCTCAACCCGGCCCCGGCAAGGAAGCTTTCAGACTCGCTTCTGGCAAATGTTGACATAATCACCCCAAATGAGACCGAAGTGGAGATACTCACGGGCATAAAGGTTGTTGACGAAGTTTCTGCCGAAGCGGCTGCACGGCAATTGTGCACCAAAGGGGTGAAATCGGTCATTATTACAATGGGAAGCAAAGGCGCGTATGTCTATTCCGACGGAAAGGGGGCAATGGTGCCGGCTTTCAAGGTCAGGGCGGTGGACACCACTGCCGCCGGCGACACATTCAACGGGGCACTCTGCGTAGCCCTTTCCGAAGGCAAGACACTGATGGAAAGCGTGGTGTTTGCTTCTGCGGCTTCAGCCCTGTCGGTGACCAAACATGGCGCACAGCCTTCTGTGCCTCACAGGAATGAGGTTGACGATTTTCTTAATTCAAGATCATAAAAAAATGAAACTGCCAATAAAACTTGTTACAGCCGGGGCCGTTGCGGCAATTCTGGCTTCGTGCGCGGGAGGAAGTTCCTCCGTCCCGTCAGATATTACAATGTCGAAGGAAACCCTTCTTGACAAGATCAAGGGAGGTTGGGCAGGACAGACCATCGGCT
This sequence comes from Candidatus Cryptobacteroides sp., assembly GCA_051878275.1. Lineage (GTDB taxonomy): Bacteria > Bacteroidota > Bacteroidia > Bacteroidales > UBA932 > Cryptobacteroides. The sequence continues at coordinate 39,445 of JBJEJU010000003.1, forward strand.
GCACCTACGGCGGGCCGACAGAGTTCCGCTATTCCGGCACCATGATCAATGACAACATCGAGATTCCGTGGACAGACGGATACATCAAGTGGTACTACGACAATGTGCCGGGTCTTTATGACGACATCTATATGGATCTCACTTTCGTGGAAGTGTTTGACAGGGAAGGACTTGACGCACCGATCTCTGCTTTTGAGGACGCATTCTCTTCCGCGGGATACATGCTTTGGCACGCCAACCAGCAGGCCCGCTACAATATCCTCCAGGGCATCAAATCCCCTGATGCAGGATATTGGGAGAACAATCCCCACGCCGATGACATCGATTTCCAGATTGAGGCTGATTATGCCGGCCTCATGGCTCCGGGCATGGTCAATGCCGCAGTCCATTATACGGATGAAATCGGCCATATGATGAACTATGGTGACGGCTGGTACGGAGGTGTCTATGTTGCGGCGATGTATTCGCTGGCCTTTGTAAGCAATGACATTGATTTCATCGTGAACGAGGCGCTCAAGACCATCCCTCCGCAGAGCCGTTATTACAAGTGCATGGCTAATGTGATAAAATGGCACGAAATGTATCCCGACAATTGGGAGATTGCCTGGGCACGGTGCCAGAAGGAGTATTCCTTTGACATCGGTTGTCCGGACGGTGTCCACTCCGCGTTCAATATCGATGCTGTCATCAACAGTGCCTACATCCTCATTGGCCTTCTCTACGGTGAGGGTGATTTCGGAAAGACCATTGACATCTCCACACGCTGCGGCTATGACTCTGACTGCAATCCGGCATCGGCCGCAGGCATCCTGGGCACGATGATCGGCTACAGCAATATCCCTGAGTATTGGAAGAAGAATCTGTATGAGGTCGAGGACATCGATTTCGCCTATACCGACATATCCCTTAACAGGACCTACGATATGTCCTACCGGCAGGCTCTCGAGGTCATTTCGCGCAACGGAGGAAGCATTGAAGGGGACAATGTCACCATAAAGTACCAGGCTCCGGAGACCGTCCGATTCGAGGAGTCATTTGCCGGGCACTGGCCTGCAAAGCCTGTTGAAATAGGCAAGGAAATCCGCGAAGTGGGCACCCTCGATTTCAGCGGGAAGGGCGTGGTTGTACGGTACGGTTTCACCAACGGATTCCGCCGCCAGGCAAAAGAGGCCATTGACCCGTCATACACAGCCATGGTTGAAGTCACCCTTGACGGAAAGGTTGTGGAAACAGCTGTCCTCCCTATGGCGGAGAACCGCCGCAAGCAGGAGCTTTTCTACAAATACAATCTCCCGGAAGGAGACCATACTCTTTCATTCAGATGGCTCAATCCTGAAAAGGACAGGAACATCTATATCTCTTCTCTCGTAACATACACAAGTCCAAAGAATTAAGCTATGTTTATCATCAACAGCTACGCCCTTGCGGTGCTTTTCTGCTTCATCACCATGCTTTGCTGGGGTTCGTGGGGCAACACCCAGAAACTCGCGGCAAAGACCTGGAGGTATGAGCTGTTCTACTGGGATTATGTGATCGGAATGGTGCTTTTCGCCCTTATGATTGCATTCACTATGGGAAGTTTCGGTTCCGAAGGAAGGCCTTTCCTGCAGGACATTGCCCAGGCTGACGGCAAAAACATCGGATACATTATCCTCGGAGGCGTCATTTTCAATGCTTCCAACATTCTTCTGTCGGCATCCACTTCGATTGCCGGCATGGCGGTTGCCTTTCCTCTCGGCGTGGGTCTTTCGCTGGTTGTAGGTACGGTTGTCAATTATATCGGCGCACCGAAGGGTGACCCCGTATGGCTTTTCCTCGGCGTCGCTCTGATTGCTGTCGCAATCATCTGCAACGGAGTAGCTTCGTCGCGTGTCGGCGGAGAAGGGTCCCCGGACAAGAGCAACAACGGGAAGGGTATCATCCTGGCAGTGCTCGCAGGCGTATTGATGGCGTTTTTCTACAGATTCGTGGCGATGGCCATGGACCTTGACAATTTCGCCAGCCCGACGGCAGGTATGGTCACCCCTTATACGGCAATTGTGATTTTCTCCCTCGGAGTGCTGGCAAGCAACTTCGTGTTCAACACACTTGTGATGAAGAAGCCGTTCGTCGGAGAGCCTGTATCTTACGGCGATTATTTCAAGGGAAATGCCAGGACCCATCTTGTAGGCATGCTTGGCGGTGCCGTCTGGTGCCTCGGTACAGCATTCAGCTACATTGCGTCCGGCAAGGCGGGTGCGGCGGTTTCGTATGCGCTCGGACAGGGCGCACCGATGGTTGCAGCCATTTGGGGTGTATTCATCTGGAAGGAGTTCAAAGGGGCAAAGAAGCCTGTCGGAGGACTTCTGGCAATGATGTTCTTCCTCTTTGCTGCAGGTCTTGCCTGCATTGTCATCTCCGGCAATTAGCCTGAAGTATCCTTCTGATTATTTGAAGAATCCTTAAATTTTGATATTGCTTCTGCTCCCGCGGCTGCAAAGATGCATCCGCGGGAGTATTTTTCCGTTTCACACGCAAGAATCCGGAAAATATGTATTATATTGGCAAAGTGATACCAGATATGAGACAGATGACTTTGAAAAAATTATTTGTACGCTCTTGTGAGGCCCTTCTCGGAGCGCTCGGGGTGTGTTCGTGCGATTCGATTGAAGAAATCATTACGGGAGCGGATGAGTATGGAGTTCCGCATTCCGAGTATGAAATCAAGGGGAAGGTCGTGGATGCCGATTCGAAGGCGCCCGTCAAGGGGGTCCGCGTGGTTTCGCTGCCGGTCAGGAAAAATGCCGACGGAGAGTTGGAAGCCATTGAGGAGCCTCATCGCGGAGACACTGTCAAAGTAAACGGCAGCGGAGAATTTGTTGTCGCCGGCGCCACGGAACTGACAGAAGGCTTATTGTCCCCGAGGCTTGTCAAGGTCGAGGACCTGGACCCCGAGTCTGACGGATGGTACGCCACTACATCCGATTTTGTCGAAATCAAAAAGAAAGAAGGCTCCGGTGGAGGCTGGAACGAAGGGAAATACGTGGCCGAAATCACCGTGGAGATGAAAGTGAGTGACGAAAAGTAGGCTGTTATGGGCGAATTGTCACTGAAGCAGAGACTTGCGCTGGAGCTTCACAGACAGTTGTTTGAGGAGGCCAAAAAGGAGCATCCGCTGAGAACCCTGTTTTGGGAGTCCACGCTGAGGTGCAATGCCCGCTGCCTGCATTGCGGGAGCGACTGCAAGACTTCCTCCACAATCAAGGATATGCCTTTCGAGGATTTCAAGAATGTGCTTGTGAGAATCAGGGAAAAGTATGATTCCCACAAGATCATGGTCATCATTTCCGGAGGGGAGCCGCTTGTGAGGCCGGACATCGTGCAGTGCGCCAGGGAGATCTATAATCTTGAGTTTCCCTGGGGAATGGTATCAAACGGCATCGGGATGACTCCGGAGATGATTGACAGCCTTCTCGGGGCGGGGGCACATTCGATAACGATAAGTCTCGACGGGTTTGAAGAAGACCACAACTGGCTGAGGGGTGTGCAGGCATTCAAGGGCGCATCCAGGGCAGTGAAGATTCTCGCGCAGCAGCCGGACATCAAATTCGACGTGGTCACCTGCGTCAACAACCGCAATTACGATTCCCTTCCGGGGCTGAGGGATTATCTTGCGGGCATTGGAGTAAAGCAATGGCGCCTGTTCACGATTTTCCCGACAGGAAGGGCGGCCGCCAATCCCGATCTGCAGCTTCCGGCGGAGCGTTTCCGCGGGCTGATGGATTTCATTGAGCAGACACGCCAGGGCGGTTCCATAAAGGCGAGCTACGGCTGCGAGGGCTTCCTCGGCCGCTACGAAGGCAGGGTGAGGGATTCGCTGTTCGGGTGCAATGCCGGCGTCAGCGTCGCTTCGGTCCTTATCGACGGCTCCATCTCGGCCTGCAGCAGCATCCGCTCGGACTACCGTCAGGGCAATATCTACAGGGATGATTTCATCGACGTGTGGGAGAACCGCTTCGGGCCGTACCGTGACCGGTCTTGGATGAAAAAGGACCAGTGCGCCTCCTGCCGTTGGTTCCGCTACTGCGAGGGCGGCGGAATGCACCTCAGGGACGATTCCGGCAAACTGATAATGTGCCACCTGGACAGGATCGGGAGATAGTTTATCATTATGTACCCTCAAATTTCGGGATAATGACGGAAAGAGGACCATGGGCGGCCTCAGATGGGCTTTTCGAAGTTCGCGCGTTCTCCGGGGAAAAGCGCACGGGGAAGTCTTTCCAAAGAAATGTTTTCACAATATAGCAAAATCTGCATAACCCGCCAAAATAAGAATAATGCATTTTCAACTCCTGAAATGTTAGGTTCACACCCCGAAATAGCAGGTTCGCATTATTGAGGCACGGGAAATGACAAACCCCGGCAGGGAGCCGTGACTTCCTGCCGGGGTTTGTAACAATGAAAATTAATCTTCTTCGGTCTCCTGGGCTGCGTACTCTGCAAGAAGCTTGGTCTGGACATCGCCAGGAACAGGCTGGTACTCAGCAAACTTCATCGTGAAGGTAGCAGCGCCGCCGGTGATGGAGCTGAGGGTTGTAGAGTAGCGGTAAAGCTCTGCGAGAGGGACCCTTGCGTGAAGGACTGTGAAGTTCTTTTCCATATCCTGGTTGACGATCATACCGCGGCGGGTATTGAGGTCAGACATGCAAGGACCCACAAAATCGTTAGGAGTAAGGATATCCACATCGTAGATAGGCTCCAGGATCTTCGGACCGGCATTGCGGAAGGCCTCCTTGAAGGCGTTGCGTCCGGCAATGATGAAGGCGATTTCCTTGGAGTCAACCGGATGCATCTTTCCGTCATAGACATATACCCTGATATCCCTTGCGTATGATCCGGTAAGAGGGCCTTCGGTCATCTTCTCCTTGATACCCTTGAGGATTGCAGGCATAAAGCCGAGGTCGATGGCACCACCCACAACGCAGTTGTAGAACTCGAGCTTTCCGCCCCATTCGAGGTCGGTAACTTCGGAAGTCTTGACATTGAGGACGGTCTCCTTGCCGTCAATCTTGAATTTGTTTGGAGCCGGCTCACCCTCTACGTAAGGGCATACGAGGAGGTGTACTTCTCCGAACTGTCCTGCACCGCCGGACTGCTTCTTGTGGCGGTACTGGGCGGTAGCGACTTTTGTAATGGTCTCGCGGTAAGGAACCTTAGGTGCATAGAGCTCGATGTTGAGCTTGAACTCGTTGTTGACTCTCCACTTGACGAGATTGATGTGCTGCTCTCCCTGGCCGCTGAGGATGGTCTGGCGCAGCTCTTTGGAATATTCAACGATGATGGTAGGGTCCTGGGCGGCAATCTTGTTGAGTGCATCACCCACCTTGGCCTCATCATTCTTGTCGGCAGCCTTGACTGCGCAGCGGTACCTTGCGTCAGGGAATACCATATGCTCGATGGCCTCGCATCCTGCAGCCGCAAGCGTAGTGTCGGTCTTGCCGGCCTTGAGCTTCATCACGCAGCCGATGTCTCCGGCACTGATCTCGGACACTTTTTCTTTCTTGGCTCCGGCAACCGCATAGATTGCGGAAAGACGCTCGCTGTTGCCCGTCTCCGGGTTGACAAGGTCCATACCCTCCTTGAGGACACCGCTCATGACCTTGAAATATGATACGTCACCCAGGTGCTGCTCAACGGTTGTCTTGTAGATGAAGATGCTGACAGGACCGTTTGAAGAGCAAGGAAGCTCGCCTCCGTCAATGGTCCTGGCAACCTTTCCTTCAGGAGAGGAACCTACATTGATGGTAAACTCCATAAGCCTCTTCACGCCGATATCCTTCTTTGCTGAAAGACAGAATACAGGCATCAGGACAGCCTTCTTGAGACCTTCGGAAAGACCCTTGCGGATCTCGTCGGTAGTGAGCTCGCCGCTTTCGAAATATTTCTCGAGGAGAGCATCGTCTCCTTCGGCAGCCCTTTCCATAAGCTCAAGGCGGAGCTCCTCGGCGCGGTCGGCATACTCTGCAGGAATATCCGACTCCTCGCGGGTACCGTTCTCATCCTTGAAGGTGTATTTCTTCATCGTGATGACATCGATGAAACTGTCGAAACCCGCACCCGGATCACACGGGAACTGGGTGAAAGCCACTTTCTTTCCGAAAGCCTCCTCGAGGGAAGACTTGCAGAGATCCCAGTTGGCCTTTTCGTGGTCGAGCTGGTTGACGGCAACGATAAGAGGGACATTGTAATTGTCGGCATACCTTGCGAAAATCTCCGTACCGACCTCTACGCCCTGCTGTGCGTTTACAACAAGAATACCGGTCTCACATACCTTGAAGGCGGATATTGCGCCGCCGCTGAAATCGTCGGAACCCGGAGCATCAATGATATTGAACTTCGTGTTCATGAACTCGGCATAGAGCGGAGTGGCATAGACCGATTTCTGGTTGGTCTGTTCAAACTCGGTATTGTCGGATACCGTATTGCCGGCCTCGACGGAACCGCGTCTGTCGATGACTTTTCCTTCATAAAGCATAGCCTCCGATAAAGTGGTCTTGCCGGACTTTGAGCTTCCGATCAAGACCACATTACGGATGTCTTTCGTTGCGTAGGTTTTCATTGTATGAGTTATTAAATTTGTGTTTGCAATAATGTGCGTATTCGCAAATCTAATAAAATAATAACGCAATCACAATATGTCAATGTCATATTTTTCGCGAAGACGCGACAACTCGCCCTCGCGGTACCTGCGCATAAGGCTGTCACCGTCCGTGCCAAGCTCCATTGCCATCATTGTCGAAAGCGCCGCTTCATCCGCACCCATCCATCTGCATACGTCAGAAAAGGTGAGCGTAGGGTCAAGATAGACTTTCTCCTCGAGAAGAAGGACTGAGAAGAGATTGTATTGTTCAGAGGTATTCCGCGTTTTCATAATCCAGCCGGTTTTGTTTTTCGGCAAAGATGAATGATTGCTGCATCTTCTCCAAATTATGAACTGCTTTTAACGTCATCCGGATGTCGGAAAAATACGAATTTTTATCTTTTGACACGATTTTTTATCCCAATGCACACTTTTTATAGTCACGTGCGCAGTTTTAGTATGCCGATTTGTTGGTCCGCAGCACATAATTTTGAACATAAAGCGGACAGATTATGGATGACAACTCGATTAAGCAGATAATGGGCGCTCTGAGGGAGAAGCAGGGCCTTTCCCAACTGGAGATGGCCGATCGGATCGGTGTGGACAGGAATACCTACAGGAACATTGAAAAAGGCACCACGAAAATCATCTGTCCACATCTGGAATCGATAGCCGAAGCCCTCGGGACAAGCACTGAGCACCTTTTGCTCGGGTATGATCCGAATGACATTTCGCTCGAAGAGGCATCCAGGGCCCAAAGCAAGCTTCAGGAAATGGAAGCCCTGTACAGCTCCAACATAGAAAAACTTGAAAGGGAGATAAAAGCCCTGCACGATATGATAGATATCCTGAAGGAACAGCTCAGGGACAAGGATATGATCATTTCCATGCTCAGGAAAAACGGCTGATGATTGATTTTTCTGTCATATTTTTTGAAGAATTCTTAATTTCGCACCATGCGAAAAGAAGTGTTCCTGAAAAATTGTCTTGAGTCCGGAAGGTTTGAGGCAGGCTGCGACGAGGCCGGAAGAGGTCCCCTTGCAGGACCGGTGTATGCAGCAGCTGTCATTCTGCCGGAGGATTTCCATCATCCGCTGCTTAACGATTCAAAGAAAATGAGCGAAAAAGAGCGCGAGCTGCTGCGCCCTGTCATTGAAAAAGAGGCAGTTGCCTGGGCTGTGGAATCAGTCTCCGCAGAAGAAATCGATGCTGTCAACATACTTGCCGCATCGATTGCAGGTATGCAGAGGGCTGTGCTCAAACTGAAGGTGAAGCCTGATTTCCTGCTTATTGACGGCAACAGGTTCAAGCCTTTCGGCGGCTTTCCTTACAAGACCGTAGTCCACGGCGATGCGACATATGCGAGCATTGCTGCCGCCTCCGTCCTGGCAAAGACCTATCGCGACGATTTTATGCGGAAGATTGCCTCCGAGTATCCGCAATACGGATGGGAACGCAATATGGGGTATCCCACAAAAGAACACATAGAAGCCATCCGCACCTATGGATACACACCGTGGCACAGGATGTCGTTTCATCCCAAAGAACTGGAAATCAATCTGTTTTCAGAGCAATAGAGACTCGTCTCTGTTTGGATTTGCGGCATATCAGGGCCAAACAGACTATTTGTAGAAGCTGTTCCTGAAGGCGTCGAACTCCCCGCGCCCGAGCACACACCTGCGCCACCACGCGGCCATGAATCCGAGTCCGTATCCGGACAGCTGCACGAATGCGGCACAGACGGAAAGCCCTCCGATGCGGAAACTGCCGTTCTTCGCAGAGGCATCGGCAAAAACCAGCAGGGCATAGACAGCAATCGGGACAAGACTCAACAGTGTCAGCGGGGCCAGAAGGACAAGCATCATCACTCCGACGGTGAATGCGGCCGGAAGGAAGTGGACAATCTTGAGCGAGCCGGGATGACGCTTGTAGAGATTGATGCGGGCAATGCCGGAGTTATAGACCTGCCTGTAGAATTTGTGGAAATCGGTCCTCCTCTTGTGATAGACCCACGAATCGGGGAACAGCCTGCAGGAATATCCCGCTTCGAATATCCTTATGCTCAGATCTATATCCTCCCCGAAACGCATCTGTGAGAAGCCTCCCAGATTATTGAAGACATCCCTGCGTATGCCCATATTGAAACTTCTCGGATAGAACCTGTCCATCCTCTGGCGGCCGCCGCGTATGCCTCCGGTGGTAAAGAAAGAGGTCATGGCGTAGCTGATGGCCTTCTGGACAGGCGTGAAATTGTCGGCTGCGCGGTCCGGGCCTCCGAAGGCATCGCAGCGAAGACGGGAAAGTTCCCGTTCAATCGAGGCGAAATAGCCTTTCGGCACGATCACGTCGGAATCGAGTATGAGCAGATATTCGCCCCGGGAACGCACAGCTCCGTAGTTCCTTGTCTGCCCGGGGCCACTGTTGGGCTTGTAATAATATCTGATATTGGCATCCGTGCCCGGTACTGCATCGGCATCCACACCGCCTGCCGCTATCACGACATCACGGCACGGGAGCGTGGAACCGTCTTCCACGACGATTATCTCGAAATCCATGAAAGGCTGGCTCTTGAGGCTTTCAAGCAATTCGCCGACCTCGTCGGGACGGTTGTAGGCAGGTATGATTACGGAATATTTGCGCATCTTGCAGACAAAGTTAATAGAAAAATAGATATCTTTGTATATTTGGTAAAAACCTGACATAATTATTTTAACGAAATGAGACATAACAGAATTATTTGCTCAGTTGCTGCACTCATCATGGCTACGGCAGGTGCTGTTGCAGACGAAGGCATGTGGCTGCTCCCGTTCCTTCAGAAAATGAATGCGGAGGCAATGGCGGCTGACGGCTGCAGGCTCACCCCTGACCAGATCTACAGCATCAACCACTCATCCCTCAAGGACGCCATAGTGCAGTTCGGAGGCGGCTGCACCGGAGAAATCATCTCGGACGAAGGACTTCTCGTCACCAACCACCACTGCGGATACAGCAGCATCCAGGCACTCTCCACACCTGAACACAACTATCTGGAAGACGGTTTCTGGGCTATGGACCGCGGTCAGGAAATCCCTGTTCCCGGCCTTACCGTGAAATTTCTTGAAAGCATGACGGATGTCACCGCCGTGCTTGACAAAGCTTATGAGACTGCGCTGAAGGCAGCCAGGAAGGCAAAATCCGACAATCCGGAGGCTGCCGCAGAGGAGGCCAGGGCCGCTTCAAGGCAGAGTCTTGAAGAAGCTGCGCAGAACGAAAACCCCGGATGCATTGCAACAATCGAGGATTTCTACAATGACAACGTGGCATATCTTATTGTCTATAAAGTATATACTGACGTTCGTTTTGTAGGTGCACCTCCTGCATCCCTCGGTAAGTTCGGAGGAGAGACCGACAACTGGATGTGGCCGCGCCATACCTGCGATTTCTCCATGTTCCGTGTCTATGCCGGCAAGGACAATATGCCTGCCGATTATTCGGAAGACAATGTGCCGATGAGGCCGAAACAGTCTCTCAAGGTGTCCCTCAAGGGCGTTGAAGACGGAGACTATGCCATGATTATGGGATATCCGGGACGCACGCAGCGTTTCCAGACCGCCGACCAGCTCGAGTCCATGGTGGAGACCAACCAGATCTCGGTAAAGGCCCGCACAGTACGCCAGAAGGTGATGCTCGAGGGTATGGAGGCTGATCCTGTGGTACGTCTCAAATATGCCAACAAGTACGCATCCAGCGCAAATGCGTGGAAAAAATGGCAGGGACAGGCTCTTGCATTCGAAAAGCTCAATATCATCGGACGCGAGAAGCAGAAGGAGGCCGATTTCATGGCGTGGGTCGGCAAGAATAAAAAACGTACTGAAAATTACGGGGATGCCCTTTCAGTGATTTCTTCGGCTGTTGCAGCCCAGAAGGCCCCGTACCAGTCAATCATACTTATGTCCGAGACACTCAACCGCATTGGACTTCTCGACATTGCGGCTACAGTGGCCTACAGTTATTCGCAGATTGCCCAGGAGGACACTACCGATGCACTCCCAAAGGCTATCGACAGCGCCCTTCCTCTTTTCAAGGACTATGACGAGGCTCTCGAAAGGAAGATTGCAGTCGCAATGCTGAACCTTTATGCGGAGAATGCCGATCCGGCCGACCTCCCTGCAATTGAAGGCCTTGACTGGTCCGCTCCAGATGCAGAGGCATTTGTGGACAACCTTTTCAACAGCAGCGCTTTTGCCAATGCAGAGAAAATTGAGACCCTGAGGGACAAGGACATTATGGAACTCTCCAAAGACCCTGCCATCAGGATGTACAATGCAATCATTGAGGTTTACCTCAGGCGCTATACCGAATATTCAGCCTGCCTGGGTGACATCGAAAAGGGTTCCAAGGCTTTTGCGGCAGGTCTTCTTGAATGGAAGAAGGGCGAGCCGTCCTACCCTGACGCCAACTTCACGATGCGTCTTACCTACGGCAATGTGAAATCCTACTCTCCGAAGGACGGTGTCCTCTACCGCCACTACACCACCCTTGCCGGAGTCATGGAAAAGGAAGATCCGGACAATTATGAGTTCCGCGTCCCGGCAAAACTCAAGGAGCTCTACAATGCAAAGGACTACGGCCAGTATGCCAATGCGGACGGAGTGCTTCCGACCTGTTTCCTTACCAACAACGACATCACCGGAGGCAACTCCGGAAGCCCTGTGCTCAATGCGGACGGAGAACTCATCGGACTTGCCTTTGACGGCAACTGGGAGTCCATGTCGAGCGACGTGATGTTCGAGCCTGACCTTCAGAGGTGCATCTGCGTGGATATTCGCTATGTGCTCTTTGTCATGGACAAGTTCGGCGGAGCGGGACATCTTCTCAACGAAATGAATATCGTAAGATAAATGGATAAAAATCAGATAATTGAAGTATTGCGCGGCGTCCTGCACCCGGGAAAGGGGGAGCAGGATGTCGTTTCTCTCGGAATGATAGGTTCCGTGGAGACGGACGGGGACGGGGTGACTGTGACAATGGTGTTCCCAAAGCACCGTGACCCGCTTACGGAATATCTTGTGGGGGCCGTTAGGGCTGCCATTTTCCGCGAGGTGGAAGGTGTGGGGAAAGTCAATGTAAAGACCGTGGTAAAGGACCCCGATGAAGGAAAGCCAAAGAAAAAGACGGTCAATGACCTGACTCTCGAAGAACTTGCCACCGTACGCCATATCATAGGCGTTGCATCAGGAAAGGGCGGTGTGGGCAAATCCACCGTTGCCGTCAACCTTGCCGTTGCCCTTGCCCGCCTCGGCTACAAGGTCGGTCTTGCGGATGCGGATGTCTATGGTCCTTCCGTGCCGGTGATGACGGCCACCGAAGGTGCCGTGCCTGATGCCATCGAAGAGGAAAACGGCGATGCGGTAATCCTTCCGATTGAGAAGTACGGCGTGAAATGGATGAGCATCGGGTATTTCGCCCAGAAGGGACAGGCTCTCATATGGCGCGGTCCCATGGCCTGCAATGCATTGAAACAGATGATCCTGCAGGTGAGATGGGGCGACCTTGACTTCCTTCTCATAGATATGCCTCCGGGGACAGGCGACATCCACATAAGCCTTGTCAATGACATCCCTATGGAGGGCGCCGTGATTGTCACGACTCCCCAGAATGTGGCTCTCGCGGATGTCGAGAAGGGCGCCGATATGTTCCGCAATGAAAATGTGAACCGCAGGATTTTCGGCCTTGTGGAGAATATGGCCTGGTTTACTCCGGCGGAACTCCCTGAAAACAAATACTATATCTTCGGAAAAGACGGAGGTGTGAGGATGGCGGAAAGCCTGGGTGTGCCGCTTCTGGGGCAGATTCCTATTGTCCAGAGCATTCGCGAAAGCGGTGACGAGGGAGAACCTGCCGCGCTGTCAAGCCGTCCTGACGGTCTTGCCTTCCTCGAACTTGCCCGCCGCCTTGCCGAACAATCAGAGAAATAGAATATGGCGTACAGTGTACAGATTTCCCTTCCGGAAGAGTGGAAGTTGTCCGTGGACAGTTATCGCGATGAAGACGGGTCCGAGGTCACTCATCTCGAGGCACATCTCGGGCGCAGCATCAGCGAAGGTACCATTGAGGCCTATGTCGGGGATATGCCGGAGGGCGATACAGCCGCTGACCAGGCAATCACCAACTATGCCGACATGGTGGGCTTTGACGATGACGACGATTTCAATCCCATCGAAGAGTGGGAGTTCAACGGGAAAAAGGCCTACGGCTTTGATGCCCTTTGCGAGGATGACGCCCCGATGAGGGTGCTATGCATAGAGATCAAGCAGGGCGTGCTTGCCATAATATGCCTGGCCGCACCCGACGAAGAACGCCTGGCGGAGGTATTTTCCCTTGCAGGAAGGATCCGCATAAAGAAATGATTGTCAGACTGCTACGGGAGCCTTGATTGCAGGCCACGGGTCGTAGCCCTCAAGGGTGAAGTCTTCGTATCTGAAATCGAAGATGCTCTTTACCGAAGGGTTGATTTTCATCACAGGAAGCTTTCTCGGCTCACGGCTGAGCTGGAGGTCTGCCTGTTCGAAATGGTTAAGATAAAGATGTGTGTCTCCGGTCGTGTGGATGAAGTCCCCCGGCCGGAGTCCGCATACCTGGGCTATCATCATCGTCAGAAGCGCGTATGAGGCTATGTTGAAAGGCACTCCGAGGAAGGTGTCGGCGCTTCTCTGGTAAAGCTGGCAGGAAAGCCTGCCCTCGGCCACATAAAACTGGAAAAGGCAGTGGCACGGCGGAAGCGCCATCCTGTCCACCTCTCCGGGGTTCCATGCAGTGACGAGCATCCTGCGGCTGTCCGGATGGTTTTTTATCATATCAATGACCTGTGAAAGCTGGTCTATGCTCCTTCCGTCCGGAGACGGCCAGGAGCGCCACTGGTGGCCGTACACCGGGCCGAGGTCACCGTTTTCATCGGCCCATTCGTCCCAGATTGTTACTCCGTTGTCTTTGAGGTACTTGATGTTGGTGTCACCGGAAATGAACCAAAGAAGCTCGTGGATGATGGACTTGAGGTGGACTTTTTTGGTGGTCAGGAGCGGAAATCCTTCGCTGAGGTCAAACCTCATCTGGTAACCGAAAATGCTCTGGGTGCCGACACCGGTACGGTCGGTCTTGATGACTCCATGGGTGCGGATATGGCGCAGCAGGTCGAGATATTGCTTCATAAGAATCTGTTTGCCGGTAAAGTTAGCGTTTATTTGTTGTATCTTTGCCCAAATCCAGAAAAAATCACGGCTCAAATAATTATCGACTGTATGGAAAAAGCTCTCATCGCGGCAGTTGCCTCAAACGGTGCAATCGGAAAAGACAATGCCCTTCTGTGGCACATCTCGGAAGACCTCAAGTTTTTCAAGCGCACCACCCTGGGATGCCCTGTGATCATGGGATTCAGGACCTTTGTCTCGCTCGGGTCACGTCCGCTGCCGAAAAGGACCAACATTGTGATTTCAACCAGGGAATGGACAGACAGGCCGGACAATGTCGTAGTGGCCTCAAGTCTCGATGAGGCATTCCGCATTGCGGAGGGGATCCCCTGCGAAGCCGGGAAATGCTTTGTGGCAGGAGGCGGGAAAATCTATGCGCAGGCAATTGGAGCAGTTGATTCAATGTACATTACGCACGTTGATGCCTCAATCACCGATGCCGATACATTTTTCCCGACAATAAACCCTCCGGAGTGGGATATTGAACCGCTCGGAGGGCCTTTCACTGATCCGGAGACCGGATATTCATTCAAATTCAGGCTTTACCGCAGGAAACGTTGATCAACCGTTGCCGTCAGGCACATCCCCGGCACTGTCGTCAGGTACGTCCCCGCCGTCGCTCCCGGGGACATATTCGAGAATGTCACCCGGCTGACAGTCAAGGGCTCTGCAGACAGCCTCCAGAGTGGAGATCCTTATCGCCCTCGCCTTGCCGTTTTTCAGTATGGAAAGATTGGCAGGAGTAATTCCGATAGCTTCAGCAAGCTCACCCGCAGCCATTTTCCTGCGGGCAAGCATTACGTCTATATTCACTATTATTGACATACTCCCTACTTTTCCCCTGACTGCTCCTCTGCCTCCCCGGCTGCACTCTCACTGCCCTTGAGATAGGTAGGAAGGTCCATTCCGGCCATCTTGAACAGGTCTTCAAGCGGAGGTACGCTCTTCATGAGACCGGAAATGAAATTGGAGGTAGCTGTCTTTCCGTTGGCACCGTTGCCGTTGTCCCAAACGGTAACCTTGTCGATATTGATGCCTTTGACGGCCTCGACCTGGGTCTTGACAAGTTCAGGAAGTTTGTCGGCAATGAGCATGAGCACAGCCTTCTGAGGGTCTCCGGAAGCGGCATTGACGAGCTTTCCGAAACCTTCCGCCTGCTTTGAGAGAATCTCGAGGAGACCGCGTGCCTGCGCATCCATCTTTGCATAAATTGCGTCAGCCTCACCCTTTGCCTGGCGGCGGAGCTTTTCAGCCTCTGCCTCTGCATCGATGATGGCCTTTTCCTTTTCAATCTGGGCAGGTACCACGATATTGGCCGTCTGTGTGGCCTTTTCCCTCTCTGCACGTGCTATCTCGGCATCCCTCTCGGAAACATATGCCTCCTGGAGCGCCTTGGCTGCCTGCACCTTTTCGGCTGCAACTGCCAGACGCGCTGCCTCTGCCTCCTTTTCGCGGCGGAGGGCGTCGGAATTGGCGATGGCAATCTTCGAGTTGTTTTCACCCTCGACAGCCTCTGCATTGGCTTCTGCCGTACGCACGCGGGTATCCCTTGTGGTCTCAGCTATACGGATATCCTTGTCCCTGTCTGCCTCAGCCTTGCCGATTTCACCGAAACGGTTCTGCTCGGCGACGCTCTTCTTGGCATCGTTGATGGCCTTTGCGGCAGCCTCCTTTCCGAGAGCCTCGATGTAGCCGGACTCGTCACGGATATCGGTTACATTGACGTTGATGAGCTTAAGACCTATTTTGCGGAGCTCGGCCTCGACGTTGGTGGAGACATTGGCGAGGAACTTGTCGCGGTCAGCGTTGATCTCCTCGATGTCCATCGTCGCGATGACAAGACGGAGCTGTCCGAAAAGGATATCAGTGGCGATGTTCTGGATATTTTCGATTGAAAGTCCGAGAAGACGCTCGGCGGCGTTGGTCATGCCCTCGGCCTCGGTAGTGATGCCGACGGTGAAGCGGCAAGGCACATCGACACGGATATTCTGCTTGGAAAGAGCGTTGGTGAGGTTGCATTCGATGGAAATCGGCTTGAGGTCAAGGAATGCATAGTCCTGGAACACAGGCCAGATGAAGGCAGCTCCGCCGTGTACGCAGCGTGCCGATGAGATGGAGCCGTGGGCGTTCTTGCCGGTCTTACCGTAGATGACAAGGATTTTGTCGGACGGACAGCGGCGGTAGCGCTTGAGAATTGCGGAGAACGTTACGATCACCACAAATACGATGATAAGAATAAGATACAGTTCCATAGTTAATTGTATTATGTGTTATTTATTGCAATATGGACAATGATCCTGTTTGTCCGGAATAAGTCTTGCCAACAATCCTAAATGATGAGCGAGTCGAGCCTTGCGACTACGAGGGTGCTCTCCCCTATCACCTCCACCACCTTGATCGGCGTGCCAGTGATGATGGTGTCGTCGTCGGTCTGGGCCGTGTATTCGCGTACTGCCCCGTTGATTGTGATCTGCACCTTCCCCTCGCCCTTGCGTTCACCCGGAATGGTCAGATACACAGTGCCTTCGCATCCGACTGCAGCCTTGCGTACGTCGATTGTGCCGGACTGCTGCATACCGTTGAGCCACTTGAAGATATACATTACAATGGCCACAAGGCCTACTCCGACCATCGCGGCTATGATGTAGAGAAGCACCGGAGACTTCACGCTGTCGTGAAGAAGAATGGATGTCCAACCGAATCCGAGAAGGAAATTGATGAGGTTGCGGAATGTATAGAGATTTGATCCCGAGGCGCCTGCATCTGCATCCAGGGCGTCCATCGGAGAATCGGCATCCATTCCCCCGTCCATATCGCCGGCATCTGCTCCGAGAAATGTCATCACGGACTGTACTACAAAAACCAGGGACGCAAAAATCGTAATCGCCCAGAGGATTTTCATTGCAACACTGAGTGCTGCCCAGGATTCAGCTATCATATCGTTGAGTTTTAAAGTTATCGCAAATATATTAATTATTATCGAATAACAATAATTTTTACTAAATTTTCGATAAATTTTTACTCTTTTTTCTCAAAACGTCCGGTAAGTGCAATGAAATCCTCCACTCCGAGCCTTTCCGGACGCAGGTCAAATACCGGGTCGGATGTGTCCATTCCCTCCTTCAGTAGGGGTTTGAGTGAGTTGCGCAGCGTCTTGCGCCTCTGGTTGAACGCAGTCTTGACAACGGTCTTGAAAAGGGCTTCATCGCATCCGAGGGATGTACGGCCGTTGCGGCGCAGGCGGATTACGGCAGACTGGACCTTTGGAGGAGGAGCAAACGCCCCAGACCCCACCGTGAAGAGATATTCGATGTCATACCACGCCTGGAGGAGCACCGAAAGTATGCCATAGGTCTTTGTCCCGGGCTTCTCGGCTATGCGCTCGGCCACTTCCTTCTGGATCATGCACACTACCTGCGGGATCCTGTCCTTGTGGTCGAGTATTTTGAAAAATATCTGCGAGGATATGTTGTACGGGAAGTTTCCGATGACGAGAAAGTCTCCCACGAAGGTCTTTCCAAGGTCCATGCGGAGAAAATCGTCCTGCATCAGACGTCCCTGCAGACCGGGGAAATGCGACATCAGGTATTCAACACTTTCCCCATCTATTTCAACGAGTTTCAGGTCAACATCCTCCCTTTCGAGAAGATATTGCGTAAGCACTCCCATTCCTGGGCCGATTTCCAGCACAGGCATCCTGCCCAGTGGCTGAAGCGAACTGACAATTGATTTGGCTATGCCCTGGTCGGTGAGAAAATGCTGTCCGAGGGCTTTCTTTGCGCGTACTTCCATTTCTGTATTCTTGATGTCCGGCACCTGTGGCGGTACCTATATTATAATATTGTCAAATATATGCAAAATCATCGTAAAATTGCTAAATTTGTCCGCTTTACAGAAAATAATAATCTTATCATAAGTTATGTACAGGACTCATACGTGCGGAGAACTCCGCATAAGCAATGCAGGACAGAAAGTGACACTCGCAGGCTGGGTTCAGAAGTCAAGGAAACTTGGCGGAATGACCTTCATCGACCTTCGCGACAGGTATGGAATCACACAACTCGTCGTAGAGGCTGATGCCCCTGAGGCACTTGTGGAGCAGGCAACATCCCTCGGAAGGGAGTTTGTCATCCAGGCCACCGGAGAAGTCATAGAGCGTCAGAGCAAAAACAGCAGGATTCCGACAGGCGACATTGAAGTGAAGCTCAGCGAAATCAACATACTCAACAAATCGGTCACCCCTCCGTTCACAATCGAGGACGAGAGCGACGGAGGTGAGGACATCCGCGCCAAATACAGGTTCCTCGACCTGCGCAGGAACCCTCTAAAGAATGCGCTGATGCTCCGCCACAGGATTGCCCATGAGACAAGAAATTATCTCAACAACCTGGGCTTTATGGAAATAGAGACTCCATATCTCATCAAATCCACTCCTGAGGGTGCCCGTGACTTTGTAGTGCCTTCACGCATGAATCCGGGACAGTTCTACGCGCTTCCGCAGTCTCCGCAGACTTTCAAGCAGCTTCTGATGGTGGCGGGATATGACCGCTATTTCCAGATTGTGCGCTGTTTCCGCGATGAAGACCTCCGCGCAGACCGCCAGCCTGAGTTCACACAGATTGACTGCGAGATGTCATTCGTGGAGCAGGAAGACGTCCTCAACACATTCGAAGGCCTTATGAGGACCCTTTTCAAGAATGTCCTCAATGTGGATATTGCCAACCCTATTCCGCGCATGAGCTGGTATGAAGCCATGGACAAATACGGTTCCGACAAGCCGGATATCCGCTTCGGAATGACCATCCACGAGATTACCTCCTCTGTCAAGGGACACGGTTTTTCAGTTCTCGAGGATGCAGCCTATGTGGGGGCGATAGCAGTTCCCGGAGCCGCCTCCTACAGCAGAAAAGAAATTGACGCCCTTACCGAATGGGTAAAGAGGCCGCAGGTAGGCGCCAAAGGCCTTATCTACATCAAGCTCAATGAAGACGGCAGCATAAAATCATCAATCGACAAATTCTTCACGGCAGACGACCTTGCTGCAATAGGCGAAAAAGTGGAGGCGAAGAAGGGAGACCTCATCCTTGTGATGAGCGGAGCCAACATAAGGAAAGTCCAGACCATGCTCGGTGTCCTCCGTATCGAAATGGGCAACCGCCTCGGACTTCGCAAGAGTGACGAGTTTGCTCCGCTCTGGGTTGTGGATTTTCCTCTTCTCGAGTGGGATGACGAGACACAGCGTTTCTATGCCATGCACCATCCGTTCACTGCTCCGAAGCCGGAGCAGATGGACCTTTTCTACAGCGACAGGAAAGAAGACCTCGAAAAAGTATGTGCAAATGCCTACGATTTCGTGCTCAACGGTACCGAGCTCGGAGGCGGCTCCATCCGAATCCACAATGCAGACCTCCAGAAAAGGATGTTCAATGTGTTGGGTATCAGCGATGAAGAGGCAGAATACAAATTCGGTTTCATCATCCACGCATTCCAGTACGGTGCCCCGCCTCACGGTGGTCTGGCATTCGGTTTCGACCGCGTGTGCGCCCTCTTCGGAGGCAGCGATTCCATCAGGGACTACATCGCATTCCCTAAGAACAACCAGGGCCGCGACGTGATGATTGACTCCCCTTCCGAAATCGACCAGGTGCAGCTCGACGAGCTCCAGATTGACATCAGGAAACAGTCATAGGCGATGTCCCTGTCCCTCAATGCAAGACTGAAATGCTCCGGATGCGGGAAAACGGCTGATGTGCCGGCCTATGGCAGCATCAACGTAAAGCTCAATCCGGAGCTCAGGGAATCCGTCAAAAACGGGTCCATTTTCCTGTGGGAGTGCCCCGAATGCGGCTCACGCAATTTCGTACAGTATTCCACACTTTACCATGACCCGGATGCATCGCTGATGATATGGCTGCTTCCGGAAAATGAAAAAGTGGATACGGATTCTTTGGGCGCCCTGTCGGAAAAGCTGTCAGGATATACCCTGCGAAGGGTTTCGGATGCAGGCTCGCTGATTGAAAAGGTGAATATTTTCGATGCCGGGCTGGACGATACGGCGATTGAACTCTGCAAGTATATCACAAAATCCGAGCTGTCTGAAAAGTATCCCGACAAGAAGGAGATGATAGAATCGGCCCCTTTCAAGTTCTATTCGGTCGATGGGGCGGACAATGAGATCACCCTTTCGTTTCCGATGGAAGGCAGCATGCAGGCCGTGAAAATAGGCTTCAATGTCTATGAGGACTGCTGCGGCATCATAAACCGCAATCCGCAGATGAAGCCGGGAAAGGGCTTTGCTACAGTCGATCAGGACTGGGTTGCAGAGTATTTGGGATAAGAAGCCGTTTCTGCTGACATAAAAAAAGGTGACCTGACTTTGATGCCTGGCCACCTTTATCATTTTTGGGAATCTTCAAATATTCCTTGCAGATAATTACAGTTTGCGGGCACCGTCGCTTATCACAACATCGATGACCTTAGGCTCATGGCCGTATTTTGCTGCAAACTCCGCCTTTGCGGTAGCGATGAACTTGTCATAGAGATCCTCCTTGACGAGGTTGATGGTGCATCCGCCGAATCCGCCTCCCATGATACGGCATCCGGTAACACCGCATTTTTCGGCTATTTCAGCAAGTGTGTCAAGCTCTACGCAAGATACCTCATAGTCCCTGGACATACCCCAGTGGGTCTCATACATACGTTTTCCTACTGTCTCGTAGTCTCCCTTTGCAAGGGCGTCGCACACGTCGAGAACCCTCTTTTCCTCTCCGATGACGTAGCGGGCGCGCTTGTAGTCCTCCTCCGAAATCCTGTCCTTGACGGCATCAAGCTGCTCCATGGTGGCTCCGCGGAGGAATTCCTGGCCGAGTACCTTTGCAACCCTTTCGCAGGAAGCACGGCGGTCGTTGTAAGGAGAGCCTACGAGCTCATGCTTTACGCAGGAGTTGAGAAGAACGAGCTTGTATCCGTGGCTTGTCGGATCAAACGGGAAATACTCAAATTCCATTGAACGGCAGTCAAGACGCATAAGGTTGCCCTTCTTTCCGAAAACGGAAGCGAACTGGTCCATGATGCCGCAGTTTACGCCGCAATAGTTGTGCTCGGTGCTCTGTCCGATGCGGGCAAGCTCAAACTTGTCGATTCCGAGGTTGAAAAGATGGTTGAGTGCATATGCAAATGTGCTTTCAAGCGCAGCGGAAGAAGACATTCCGGCCCCGAGAGGGACATCCCCGGCAAATACGGTATCGAATCCCGCAATCTTTCCTCCCCTCTTCTCAATTTCACGGCATACTCCGAAGATATAGCAGGCCCAGCCCTGTGCAGGCTTGTCCTCTTCTTTGAGACCGAATTCGCAATATTCGTCAAGGTCAAGGGCGAAAGCACGCACCTTTTCAGTTCCGTTGAGCTTGATTTCAGCAATCATACCCTTGTCGATGGCACCAGGGAACACAAAACCCCCGTTATAGTCGGTATGTTCCCCAATAAGGTTGATACGTCCGGCAGAAGCGAAATAGTCGCCCTCGCCTCCGAAAAGCGTTTTGAACTTTTCCTGAATTCTGGTTTTCATATCCATTGCTGTATAGTATTTAGTGATTAATTATTTTCAGACATTGAACAGGAAGTGCATAATGTCCCCGTCTTCGACTACATATTCCTTGCCTTCGATGCCCATTTTTCCGGCTGCCCTGACGGCAGATTCGGATTTGTACTGGACAAAGTCTTCATATTTGATTACTTCCGCACGGATAAATCCCTTTTCAAAGTCGCTGTGGATGACTCCGGCTGCCTTCGGAGCCTTGTCTCCCTTGCGGATGGTCCAGGCACGGCACTCGTCAGAACCGGCCGTAAAGAACGTCTGGAGGCCGAGAAGCCTGTAGGCACCCTGAATCAGGCGCACTACCCCGCTCTCCTCGAGTCCGAGCTCTTCGAGGAACATCTGCCTGTCTTCATAATCCTCGATTTCGGCAATGTCAGCCTCGGTCTTTGCCGCTATGACAAGGATTTCGGCATTTTCTTCCCTGACAGCCTCCCTTACCGCATCCACATAGGCATTGCCTCCGGAGGCAGAAGCCTCATCAACATTGCAGACATACATTACAGGCTTGTTGGTAATGAGGAAAAGGTCCTTTGCCATCTGGATTTCATCCTCATTCTGGAGAGCTACACTCCTGCAGGAACGTCCTTCAAGAAGTGCAGCACGGTATCTCTCGAGAAGGTCGGCGAGTTTTTTCGCGTCCTTGTCGGCACCTATCTTTGCCTGCTTGCTCACCTTGGCAAGCCTTGCCTCCACGGTCTCGAGGTCCTTCAACTGGAGTTCGGCATCGACCACCTCCTTGTCCCTCACAGGATTGATGCTTCCGTCCACGTGGACAATGTTGCCGTCATCGAAACAACGCAGCACGTGAAGGATGGCATCGGTCTCACGTATATTTGCAAGAAACTGGTTACCAAGACCTTCCCCCTTGCTTGCACCCTTTACAAGGCCTGCTATGTCCACAATGTCCACAGTCGCCGGGATTGTCCTCTTGGGCTGGCATATATCTGAAAGGACTTCAAGCCTTTTGTCCGGCACATTGGTGGAACCGAGATTCGGTTCGATGGTACAGAATGGAAAATTGGCGCTCTGGGCCTTGCCTGAGCTTATACAATTGAAAAGAGTGGACTTTCCTACATTCGGAAGACCCACGATTCCGCATTTCAGTGACATTTGCCTATTGATAGATTGTTTACAGTATGCAAAGGTAACTTTTATTATTGTTCTTTTTGTCAATTGTACGAATCTTTACCCACCTTTTTATCTTTTTTTACCGATAAGCGGGATATTAGCCCACATTGCAGCTAATCCTCCATCTGAAAAATTTTTCACCCCATCCAATCAGCC
>JBJEJU010000004.1:0-4596 GCA_051878275.1 Candidatus Cryptobacteroides sp.
AAATGTATAACTTTACACCTGATGGTGCTGTTGCACTGTCAAATTGAATTCGGCATATTATATTTGCAAGTTCACTGAAAATTCATCACATCATGAAAAATCACATTGGACCGAGAGTCGTCTGGGGGACGCTCTTTCTCGTAGCAGGCGTGCTGTGGATCCTGTCCATCACCGGAGCCATCCACCTCAATGTCTTCTTCAAAGGATGGTGGTCACTGATAATAATTGCGGCCGGCATCATATCGTTTTTCAGTCCGCGCTCGGACAGATACGGCTCGGTATTCATTGTTGCCGTAGGCACTCTCCTGCTGCTGACCATCCAGCTTGACAGCTTTACCTGGGACATGTTCTGGAAGCTGGTGCTTGCAGTCCTGATAGTCCTTATGGGCATAGCAATACTGCTGGGCACGCGCAAAAAGGGCCACTCCGCCTTTTCGCCGGAAGAGACCATCCGCCATGACTCCTCCGTCAACAGGTACGAAGTGTCCTTCGGCGCACGCAACATTGTTTTCGACGGCGAGCAGTTCAACGGGATTACCCTGAAGGCCAGCTTCGGCGCCCTGAGGCTCGACCTTCGAAGCGCCCGGATCGAAAGCGACTGCACAATCAGGCTGGAGTGCAGCTTTGCAGGCGCGGAAATAGTCGTCCCTGAAGGCATCAATATTGATATCCGCACTGATGCGGCATTCGGAGGCGTTTCGGACAAGCGCCATTGCGCAAACAGCAGCCAGGGCCCGACAATCCGCATAGAGGGGAGCTGCAGCTTCGGCGGAGTCGAAATACGCAACAACTGACCCGCACACTTTCATAGCAACAAACTGACCTGGAAATCATGATCAAGGAAGACAACAAATCCGTCCTGCACGGAATCCTGCTCATCGTACTGTTCTCATTTTCGGCATTCTACATTGCCGGCTTTGACTTCATAAAAAAATTGTCGCTCAGCCCGCTGATTGTCGGCATCATACTGGGAATGCTCTATGCCAACAGCCTCCGGAGCAATCTTCCTCAGACCTGGGTGCCGGGCATCAAGTTCTGCTCCAAGCAGATCCTGCGCCTCGGAGTAATCCTGTACGGTTTCCGCCTTACCTTCCAGCAGGTGATGGAAATCGGACTGCCCGCAATAATCGTTGACCTGATAATTGTCTGCGGCACTCTCGGGCTTGGCATCCTCGTCGGGAAACTCACCAGGACTGACAGCCAGACTGCCCTTATGACGGCCACGGGAAGTGCAATCTGCGGGGCGGCAGCGGTCCTCGGGGCGGAACCTGTGGTGAAATGCGAGCCCCACAAGACGGCAGTCGCCGTGTCAACAGTTGTAATATTCGGTACAATATCGATGTTCCTCTACCCTGTCCTCTACCGGAGCGGAGTTCTTGACGGGCTGACGGACAAGCAGGTAGCCGTGTATCTGGGCTCCACGGTCCACGAAGTCGCACACGTTGTGGGTGCCGGCAACGCCATAGATGCCGCAGGAGGCAATGTGGCCGATGCAGCCACGATCACGAAGATGATAAGGGTGATGCTTCTTGCCCCGGTGCTTCTGGTGATGAGCCTTCTGCTCGGAAGCGGCGGCGAAGGCGGCAAAAGGAAGATCACGGTCCCGTGGTTTGCATTCTGGTTCATCGGCGTGATCTGCCTCAATTCCCTGCTCCAGGGAGCATCATTCATCCCGCAGGAAGGCCTTGCGAAAGTCACCGGGATGATCAATAGTTTCGACACCTTCCTCCTGACAATGGCCATGACAGCCCTCGGCGCCGAGACAAGTTTCGACAAGTTCAAACAGGCCGGAGCCAAACCGTTCGTAATAGCCGCAGTCCTTTTCCTGTGGCTGACCGCAGGAGGCTATTTCATCACGAAACTTATTGTCTGACAAGTTCTTCCACCACAGCACGCTCCGTCCTGCCGGAAGGGCCCCGCGAGGTGCTGTGGTACTCTTTTGCCCGGCAGACCCTCTCAATCTCAGCGATATTGGAGGTGCGCACTCCCCCGCCCGGCATTACCACGATCCTGTCCCCTGCCCGGGCGACAAGCTCCGCAAGCAGGAAACGTCCGTCAAATGACGAAGGCTGCTGCCCCGAAGTGAGCAGTCGGTCGCACCCGAGGGCGATAATATCCTCAAGCGCACGGAAGGGGTCAGATGCACGGTCAAATGCCCTGTGGAAGGTCACCGGCAAAGGGCGGGCTGCATCCACAAGACGGCGCATCATCTCCTTATCCACGCTGCCGTCGCTGCGCAGCGCCCCGATCACCACACCGCCCGCACCCTCCTCCCTGCACATCCGGATATCCTCCAGCATGGAAGCCTCCTCCTGCGGGGAGAACACGAAATCGCCTCCACGCGGGCGCACAAGCACATTGACAGGTATGGGGCTTTCAGCTATGGCAGCCCTCAAAAGCTCCCTGGAAGGGGTGACGCCTCCGACCTCAAGCCTCCCGCAGAGCTCAATCCTCGATGCGCCTCCGGCAACGGCCTCCCTGACGTCCTGCAATGTCTCCGCACAGACCTCAATAAAACGCGGCATAGGGCAGATTTTTCTATGTGGAAAGTACAATCCCGCGGACATCGGAGAAGTCCCTGCGGGCAAGAGCCTTCGGTGAAATCAGGAAATCAAGCACACCGAAGTCCATGAAATTGAGAACGAAGTCGCTGCCCTCGAATGAATCGACCTGCAGGAGAATCTCCCAACCCTCATAAGGATGGTCCCAGGTCTCCCATTCCCTGTGGTTCGGAGGGGAAAGCAGGCAATGGTCATCGCCATACTCTTCCTGGAGCTCGAAGACAAACCTGACCTCAAGCTCATCGGGAGAAGTCGGCTCGTCGTCGTCATCCAGCAGCACCACCTCCTCAAAATCCTCCGTATCAGGGAAATACAGCACCTTTACAGCCTCGGGGCCGCTGATTGCACCGCCGATGCAGTCGGTCTGGGCCATATATCCTAGATAATGGTCAATCTTCGCAAAAAATGAGAGAAGGCCCTTGTGGGGGAACACATTGTCTTTGTCATATGGCGCCAGCTCCTCGAGATTGATCTGGCAGACAAAGAAATAAGGATACTCGTCACCCTCGCTGTCGATATAGGTCGGGTAGGCGTAATCCTTAGGAAGGTCTGGGTTGCCCCAGAAACGGGAAGCACACTGCTCCACACGCTCGTAAGGCTTGGAAAGCACAAGATGTATCGGTGTCATGTCTTTGTATTATCTAATCAAAAAGTACTTTTGGGTTCATCCGGGAAGGGCTCTTCCACTCCACTCCGAGCGAGGCAAGCGCGAGGGTCCTCTCGTGCCAGAACGCGTGGCAGAAACCCATTCCCCTCGGCATATCGGCAAGTTTTTCTTCGGCAATCCTGTCGGCCTTGTCGATGACCTCCTCCCATCCGGAGGTCCACTCGACCGGATCATGTTTCAGGCTCCTTTCATCTTCAATCATGTCAAACCTGCCCGCATCGGCATAGTCGATATTGCGTTTCAGCACATTGATCTGGTGCAGGATATCGTCATATGCCGACATTTCATGGCCCGTCTGCGCGGAGATCCTGTCCACCACCGTAAGCCACAGCCTCAGGAGCCTCAGCTTGAGGCGCGGATGGTCCTGGATGCATTCCGACATGCGGGAAAGGACTTCATAGGTGCGGTCAAGCAGATGGTCATAGCCCTCAAGGACGGTGGCGTGGTCCAGCAGCTCGCGAGCAAGGGATGCAATCTCCCACAAATTTCTGTTTTCCCTGAGATTGTTTTCCGCAAGCAGGACGTCTCCGCAGACAATGTCCTCCCTCGCAGAGAGATTTTTTCCGCCGGAAGCAACTGCTGCGCGTGCCGCCACCAGCTCTTCCCTTATCTGTTTCTCTTCCATAAGAAGCTGTTTTAAATATTACTAAACATAGGCATCCCAGCGGCCGTCATCGCTGTGATAGTCCCGCAGCCAGGCCTCAGCATCAGTGCTTCCGCAATCCATTGCACGGGACATATACTTGGCTATGATTTCAAGGGCCTCCGGTGCCTGGCGGGCAATTTCCCCAGCAATGGCATAGGCCGCCTCCGGGTCTCCCTCTTCGGCTTTGTCCCACTGGATATCATCAAGATAGAAAGATCTTTCACGGTCCTCAAAGATGTCATATTCGTCGATTCTGACCGTGAAAAACGAAAGGGTAAATACCTGGAGACGCTTCTCCCCGTTCATGAAGAAATGGACCACCTCCGAAGTATGGTCATAGTCAAGTGCCACCCTTACCGGGCTTATGTCCCCCACCAAGAGGACCACGCTTCCGTCATCCACGGACTCCACAATGGCGCTTGGCCAGTCCACGTTCCTGTCTTCGCAAAGGTTCATGCCGGGATGGAGCTCCTCCCTGTTGTAAGGAATACGGACTCCCCCGCCTCCCTCACTGAAACTGCCCATATGCAGCAGATCGAAAACTCTTACCATAATCTCTTCACGCCCGCCGCTTGTTGCGGACCGGTACAAACATAACAATTTTTTCGTTAGCGGCAATCAGTATTATTGAAGAATCCCGGATTCTGAAGATTCAACCAAAAATATGTATATTTCCTCTATAAATCCCAAATACCCCATAGTCCCAAATATGCCGGAGTGCG
>JBJEJU010000005.1:0-60334 GCA_051878275.1 Candidatus Cryptobacteroides sp.
AGCCTAAAGTGGATAATCAGGAATTATAGGTATACGAAATTGAAAAACTCAGAATTGCAAAGATAGCAATTATTTTGGTTGTGAATTGCTTTAAAAATCTTAAATTTGCGTCAGCACGCACAACCGTGCGGAGCAGATCCGGCGCATGGCGGAAGTTGTGAATTGCTTTAAAAATCTTAAATTTGCGTCAGCACGCACAACGCAGGACTTATCTGCATCACCTACAAGGAGGTTGTGAATTGCTTTAAAAATCTTAAATTTGCGTCAGCACGCACAACATAGCGTTTAATAGGCTATTATTAAATATTGTTGTGAATTGCTTTAAAAATCTTAAATTTGCGTCAGCACGCACAACGTTTTTACCTTTATAGTGCCCTATTTCAAGGTTGTGAATTGCTTTAAAAATCTTAAATTTGCGTCAGCACGCACAACGTTCAGGGTTGAGACTGAAACCCTCTACAAGTTGTGAATTGCTTTAAAAATCTTAAATTTGCGTCAGCACGCACAACAGGCTCTCAATATCCGCGCGGAAATTGTCAGTTGTGAATTGCTTTAAAAATCTTAAATTTGCGTCAGCACGCACAACCCTTATGGCTGTGGGTTCATCCTCAAATAAGTTGTGAATTGCTTTAAAAATCTTAAATTTGCGTCAGCACGCACAACTTTGCAATGCAGTTCAGGAAAAGGACGCAAGTTGTGAATTGCTTTAAAAATCTTAAATTTGCGTCAGCACGCACAACCTCAATGTCCGCCCTGAATTCCGACGAATTGTTGTGAATTGCTTTAAAAATCTTAAATTTGCGTCAGCACGCACAACATGCTCTCAACATCCGCCCTGAACTCGTCGGTTGTGAATTGCTTTAAAAATCTTAAATTTGCGTCAGCACGCACAACTAGTTGTGCATAAAGCAAAGGAACTTTGTAGTTGTGAATTGCTTTAAAAATCTTAAATTTGCGTCAGCACGCACAACAATTCTTTGAACTTTTGTAAATCGTCAATAGTTGTGAATTGCTTTAAAAATCTTAAATTTGCGTCAGCACGCACAACATTACCAGTTGTAGAATTTTCACCATTCTGGTTGTGAATTGCTTTAAAAATCTTAAATTTGCGTCAGCACGCACAACTGAGTGCCTGCTCTCTCAGGAGCTTACCCTGTTGTGAATTGCTTTAAAAATCTTAAATTTGCGTCAGCACGCACAACAAATAAATGATAAGATAAGTCAAGCCTATCGTTGTGAATTGCTTTAAAAATCTTAAATTTGCGTCAGCACGCACAACACTTGTCTTTTTTTGCTTATTTATAGTCTTGTTGTGAATTGCTTTAAAAATCTTAAATTTGCGTCAGCACGCACAACTACCAAGCAACTTCGCAAGATCTGATGCATTGTTGTGAATTGCTTTAAAAATCTTAAATTTGCGTCAGCACGCACAACATAGTTCAAAACCTCCATCCTTACGTAAGGTTGTGAATTGCTTTAAAAATCTTAAATTTGCGTCAGCACGCACAACACGAATATATCTTTCTTATGTCTAAGTCGCGTTGTGAATTGCTTTAAAAATCTTAAATTTGCGTCAGCACGCACAACAAGCGGTATCCAGAGCCGCGGCTCTCCAAAGTTGTGAATTGCTTTAAAAATCTTAAATTTGCGTCAGCACGCACAACTGGAACGGGGGAAATGATTGAAAAACAAATCGTTAGACCACGTTCAACAAAATTAAAAAATCCGGCCTTCCGGCCGGGTTTTTTAGTATAAAGCCCGTAAAATCCGATTCTGTCGTGGCCTGAAAGAATCAATCCATGTCGAAAAGCAAAAGCTGGACATACTGCTCCGGCACTTTTTTCGGCTTCTTTTCATAAAAAAGTTCCATGGAGCCGAACTGCTTGTCCGTGACCATCATGATCCCCACATTGCCATATTCCGGCAAAAAAGACTTCACCCTCTTGATATGGACCCTTGCATTCTCCACACTCGGACAATGACGCATGTAAAAAGAAAACTGAAACATCTGGAAACCATCGCTCAGCAGCCTCTTGCGGAAATCGGCGGACGCCTTCCTCTCCTTCTTTGTTTCTGTCGGAAGATCAAAGAAAACGAGCACCCACATGATACGGTATTCACTGAAACGGTCCACTACATTACAGGATAAAGAATCTTCTTGCTCTCCCCCTCAAAACACTTTGCAACCGAAGCCGTGGTAGATGAAACGGCATTCATAAGCGGGCTTCTCTTTCCGTCAATCACGACTTCCTCGACGGCAATGTTCAAAAGCGCCGCCTTCACCTCACGGGTCAGACTTATCTCCCCCTTCGCCAGACACTTCTCCTTCACCACCTTATCGACATAAGGACGGTAGGGCTCCATAATGTCATCCGCAAGGCAATAAGCATTGTACCTGTTGTGATGGTGGATGCCGAGCGTCGGGAGAAGGCCGCTGCACACCAGGGCCCTTGCCACAATGGCCCTCAGGATTGCATAGCCGTAGTTCAGGAGCACATTGACATCCTCCCCGTCCTGGTCTCTAGTGAAATCGGGACATTCCGGGAATGCCGTTTTCCAGTAATATACCGCGGCACGGGCCTCCATATTGTCGGCATCCCCGCTTCTGACCGCATCTGCCCAGACGAGCATATTGTTGTGGACAACACCTGTGAAACCATACAGCGCCGCAGCCTGATTGCGGATCTTTGCCTGGATTGTCTGCTGCCACAGCTGTTTTTTCAGAGGAAGCGAAGCATCTATCTGGGAGCGGAAACGCTCGTTCTGGATGGTATTGCCCGCAAGCGGCAGCATAAGGCCGACCGGCAGATGCTTGGCGTCGCAGGTGACAAGCGCACAGTTGTTGTCGAGAAGCCGCTCCAGCAGCCCCTGGGTGACGGTAATCTGACGGTTGTCAAGTACCACAAAACCAATATCCTCCACGGGCACTGTCCTGATGTCATCCTTGGAAATGGCATCCGCACCCTTTCCCGCCGGAGTGAAAACCAGCTGGTCAAGCTTCAATGACAGATAGGCAGGTGTCCCGAAATACAGTGTACGCTTTATCATAGCTATTCTCCGACCTTTACAATCCGGCCCACATGATTGATTTGAACCTTGACGGCAGAGGACATATAATCAGGCGTCTGAATCCTTTTCCAAGTAATATTCCTCAATTC
The DNA here is from genome assembly GCA_051878275.1 of Candidatus Cryptobacteroides sp. Classification (GTDB taxonomy): domain Bacteria; phylum Bacteroidota; class Bacteroidia; order Bacteroidales; family UBA932; genus Cryptobacteroides. The sequence goes on from JBJEJU010000005.1 coordinate 3,159, forward strand.
CTTATCCTCATCCGTCGTAGTCTCCAAGTGATGCCTGAAGACATAATTCCTTGTCGCAACCTTCTGCACCCTGAACAGATTTGGGCTGATACGGCTATAGTTGGCAGGGTCCGTCAAATCGCAGTCATTCGGGTCAAATCCGGTTTCTGGATTAGGGAAGACAAAACAGTCATTGCGCTTGAGGGTGCAGACAAAGCTCCAGCCCTCCTCCTTATTGTAATCACGGTCAACGGCAGGATACCCGTCCCTGACCCTCGACACAGCTTCATAGAGCGACACGACCTTTTCCTGAAGCACACCTTCCGCATCGCGGTAAAGGGCGACGTGATGATTGTTGCCTGTACTTACGAAATCGCTTGCGATGCGGTCCCCGTTCTCATCAAGGATATAATTGCCCGTATTGTCCCTTTTGTCGTGCAGCGACACGACATTGGACTTGGCGGTGATGGTCACCCTTTTGATTGTGATACCCTTTTCGCGATTGAGCCATATCGGCTTGTCGTCAAGATTGGAGAATGCCTTTTTGGGATCGCCTCCATTTTCATCCAGACGCGTCTTGAGAATCGTACGTACCTTATCGTCAATCACTTTGTCTATCTTGAGGTCAGGGCCGACCTCCACCCTCTTGGTATAGATGTCTTCATAGACCTTGACCCTTGCCGGTACGCTCTCATTATGTGAGCCGTCAAGATATATCGGATTCTTCTCCGGCGAATTCTTTCCGCAGAATGCCTTCTTCGGGTCCCCGCCAAACTGGTCAAGACGCTTCAGTAGCGCCTCGCGAAAGGACGCAGACACCACAGTGCCGATCTTCTTACGGTCAAATGACGCCCCGACTTTCTCCTCCTTGTCTGCAACCTGGAGGATATGCCCGTACACCGTCTCAAGATGCAACTGCCCACGAGGGGTGAGCTGGACCCTGCGTACGGTACCTCCCCGCTTTTTGCTCGTATTGACATTCAACGTGGCGACCTTTACGCCCGATTTGAAAGAAACCAATATGTTCTCAAGCTGCCGCTTGCACTCGCTGCGGAACTTTTCCGGAGGCATAGGAGGAATGAACCTGAGCCTGTTGTTCTTTCTTTCCATCAGGCCGCGCTCAATGGCCATCACAACCGCGGTCCTGTCGCTCCTGTCGATGTCCCTTACCTCCAGATACCCGGAGATATGCTTTTCATCTTCGGGATCCCTGCTTTTGTCCCTTGCATTCAGATTGTTGAGATACTGCAGGTAACTCCTTCTGGTAAAGGCTATTGCTATTGCATCCATTGCATGGTGGCGGTGGTCATTTCTCTTTGTCCAGCCATCAATCCTATCAATTCTGTCTCCATCCCTGTTGGTTACAGAACAGGTACGTCCCAGCTTGTCATACTTTTCCCAATTGAGCTCTTTCATCACATCCACAAGCATCCAGTCTTCGCGCAGACGGCTTGTGACAGAACCTGTAGTGGATACGACATCCGGGACCAGATCCTCGAGCATCTCCTTTGCTTTTTTTGCAATGTACTGGCTTTCACGCAAATCCCTGTTGATGAATCCTTCTTCGATTTCAGACTCAGTCTTAAGGAGATTGCCACGCTTGGCTGCTGACAACGTGCCGTCTTTGCAGAGCTTTTCGATTTTGGATGCGTATTCGTTTTCCGCATAGTCGCTGCCATACTTATAACAGACATAGTCATAGGCTGTCATATCGGACTTTTCAAGATTGACCGAGCTGGCCTCCAGCGTCTTGTTGGAGAATGAATCATCAAACCTCTTTGCCTGAGGGATTATGTGCTCGATGTTGAACTTGTGGGTAAACAGGTCTTCAAGAGGGATGTATGTGTCGGAGTACAGTGTCTTGTAACCATTGGCTCCCAATTCAAGATAAAGCCTGTAACGGAGGATGTCATTCCTGTTGGGATTGTCGATATGGCACTTTTCCATCAATTCCTGCCTGTAACGCTCATTGTCCGCTTTGGACTCTGCTGATTTGTCGGAATATTTCTTCCTCTCCTCTGCGTTCATCTTAAGCTCACGCGCAAGCTCAATCCTTATTTCATCCGGTTTTCCGTATGTGGCTATGACCTCATTGACCACATTGACCATCTGGTTGAGAATCTTCTCCACGGTCGGATTGCGCAGAGAATTCTTCGGAAGAACAGCCAGGCTGTCTGCATACTCCTTTGCATCAAGTTCTTCCCTTGTCAATGACCTTGCGGAATGGCGGTATCCGGCTTCTGCACAGGCTTCACTGTATTCCATGCCCTGCTTCATAAAAGGCAGTATCCTCCTCATAGCCTTGCTGCTCAGATTGCCATAATCCGGAGCAAAAGTAACCCGTGAAAGGATTTTGGCGTTGTCCACGTCCATACCGGTAAGGTCCATAATGGCTTTTATGAGAGATTCATTGCCGCCGGGGGATTTGTCGCCTTCGAAGGAATAGAGGAGATGCCAAAGCCTGAACATCGGCTGGTCCTGGTAGTCTGCTCCGTCAAGTGAACTGTCAAAATGGAGGAAGCCTGTCTTCCACCCGAGGGCAGAGAAAACCTCAGAGACCATTGCCTCCGCTTCATCCGCCGTCACTTTTGAAAAATCCAGCTCTTCGTGGCCGGTATTGACAAGGATTGCCGAATATGCCCTGTAGAGGGCGGCCGTCGTGTTGTTACCTTCCACTTCCTTGAAATTGAGGCTCCGGCCTTTGGCGGTGCCGTAAAGGAAAGACAACACATCCTTTTCTTTAAGCCTTCCGCGCACTGAAAGCTCCCCAAGCAGCCTTTCCCGGTCTTCCAGAGGCAGAGGCTTTCCGTTGACTTTCAGATTGTTGAGCACCTGCCAGATTTTGAATTCCTGAAAGAGCGGGGATGATTTGGGGCATGCACGCAGACCGACGGTCTTTGTCTTTTCCTTTCCGTCCACGATGACCTTGATATCCCTGTGTTCAAACTCGCAGAGCCCGACAAGACCTTTCTGGCTCCTGAGCGGACGCTGGTAGAAAATGGTTTTGTCGCGGAGCTTCTTTTTGAGGCCAGGTGTCAGCTCCGGATGGAATTGCGACTGGACTTCCCAGATCCTGTCAAACTCATCGATATAGTCCTGCCTGAAGAATGATTTGTTCTTGAGCGGCGCAAGAGGATTGGCATCTATCTGCTTTTTCAGCCATTGGCCGATAGTCATTCCTCCGATTATCAGTTCTTTGCTTCTGTCGCTGATTGTCCCGAGCAGGCCGGATGCATTTCGTATCTGGCCGTTTATCTCCTGCAGTACGATTGCCAGGTCCTCAAGGTCCAGCTTTGATTCAACGGCCTTCGCCCTCAATTCATAGTTCTCCCGGACCTGATCCTTCCCCCTCGGCTGCTTCCGTCCTTCGATGCCGAAGGCCTTAAGGCAGATTGATGAAGTCTGGCTCTTGTTCTTTAATTTCAATTCATCCTTCAGCGCATCCGTAAGCAGCTCGGGATATTCTGTGCGCTGCCTCTCCCATATCCTGTCAAACTCGTCCTGAAGATCACTGCGAAAGAAGGCCGGGATGTTGTACCTGCCTTCCCTGATTCTGGAATATACATACTGTCCGGGGGTCAAATTCTCTTTATAGAGTTTTCTGGCGATGTCCATTCCGTCATTCACCATTTCGTCCTCCTCCCCCTGTGCCTTGCGGTTGCTTTTGTATCCCCTTTTCTTGTTGATATGTACAAGGACCCGTGCCAGTTCTTGCAGGGAGATCTCCTCGCTTGCCGCCTTCGCCCGCAGGGAAATGGTCTGGTAGGTGGAACCGGGACCTGATTCATTGATCAGGGTATCATCCGTCATTATTCCGCACCCCCTGAGCGTGTCTTTAAGAGAATCCCTCCTGAGCTTGTATCTCTGGAGGTTGCGTCTCATCGACCTCGCCATGGTACGGGAAGCGTTTGGAGAAACCGATTTGCCCGCGCTGAAAAAATCAGCCGGATTGCCTTTTATTTCCTGCCCTTCAGCATTGGTAAATGTGTCATACTGAATGATTCTCACACCAACCTTGACTATGGAGGAATCCATCTTTTTTGCATCACCCTCATTCACCAGGGCCCATCCTATGGATGTTGTACCCAGGTCAAGACCAAGAACACGTTTCATATCCCGACAATTATAGAATTTGTATTTGTTCCATAAAAATAGGGATAATGTTTTGTATTTTCAATAATACGTTTTATATTTGTCACAAGATTTTTAATGCAATTCACAATAAGGATTATTCCGTTGTGAAAACACTTAAGACGGGACTCTTTCGGGCCTCGTCTTTTTTTTGTGCAGAATGTGTCAGTTCGGGCAATCCGGCAGCACCGGTTGAAACGGAAGCGGCCGAAGCTGCGGAGATCAATTTGGGCGGCTGCAGGGTTACCTTTTGTTGCCCACGTACATACGGCAGATGCCGAAGGTGAAGGCTTTGTGGGAGACGGAGGTGAAGCCGCAGGAGGCGATGGTGGCGAGGAATTCGGCCTTTTTGGGGAAATGGACCACCGAGGCGGGGAGATAGCGGTATGCGGCCCTGTCGCCGGAGATGCGGCCGCCGACGGACGGCATCACGTGGAGAAAATAGAGGCTGAAGCACCAGCGGACAAAAGGGTTTTCCGGCATCGAGAGCTCGAGAATCACGAGCCTGCCGCCCGGACGGAGCACACGGAGCATCTCACGAAGACCCTTTTCGCGCGATTCGAAGTTGCGGATGCCGAAGGCGATGGTCACGCAGTCGAAAGAATCATCGGGGAACGGGAGATTCTCCCCGTCACCGGTCATCATGGAGATGGAGTCCCCGAGATGCTGTGCCCCGACCTTTTCCCTCATCACGGCAAGCATCCCCTCCGACAGGTCAAGACCGGTCACGCGCGCCGAAGGAATCGACTTGGCAATGGCAATGGAAAAATCACCGGTGCCGCAGGCGATGTCCAGCACCTCGAGCGGCCTGTCAGGCCCGGCACATTCTGCCACCTTGCGGATGGCCCTGCGCCTCCAGCCTTTGTCAGTGTCAAGGGACATAATATGGTTGAGCTTGTCATAGTCCGACGCTATATTGTCGAACATGGTGCGTATTTTTTCCTTTTTAGGCATAATTCAATCCCCCACAGAAGGGTTTGGCATAGACATTGCAATAAATCCTGTCGAATAGTTTTTTCATAGGTTAAGTTTTAGGTTAGAATTGCGACTGCCGCACGATGTGAATCGAGCGGCAGTTATTTTTTGCTGCAGCCATGGTCACAGGAATGAAAAGGCCGGGAATATGGTTCATATCAGGAAAAGAACGTAGCCCAATCCGGCGAGCAGCGAAAGCACGAAGGTGCTCATCACAAGTATCGGGAGTGCCTTGTCGAGCGCACGCCCCTCTTCGGTCCAGACAATCTTCATGTCGATGATATAGAGAGGCAGGGTGAGAACGAAAAGGAAATGCACCCAGTCGAAGAAACGGCAGCAGAAGAATACGACAATGCATACCCAGCCGAGGACCGTCAGTATGGTCTGGTAGATGCGCGAGCGGTGGACGCCGAGCCTGATGGCGACAGTCACCCTGTTGGCGGCGTCGGTATCCATGTCCCTGATATTGTTGATGTTGAGCACGCCTACGCTGAAAAAGCCAATGGAGGCGGCCGGGAGCACCATCAGCCAGGACGGGATGGTGTGGGCGCAGACAAAATAGGCCCCGAGGACGGACACAAGGCCGAAGAAGATGAAGACGAAGATGTCGCCCAGGCCACGGTAGCCGTATGGGTTGCGGCCGAGGGTGTATTTCATCGCCCCCATGATGGCAGCGGCGCCGAGAAGCATCAGGCATATGGCCTCGAGGGACAACAATGTACCGAATGAAATCCTTATCATCACAAGACCGCAGATGCAGCAGAGCACCACGAAAAGGCCTATGAGCCTCTTCATGTCGGTCACTGTGAGCGCACCGCTGTTGAGGCCGTAGCGCGGGCCCTGGCGGTCGTCGTTGTCGGTACCGTGGAGTACATCTCCGAGCTCATTGGACATATTGGAGAGGATCTGCAGGCAAATGGTGGTCAGATAGAGGAACGGCAGCACTGCCGGATCCACACGGTAATCGCCGATGGCGAGAAGGCTGCCGAGGATGACTCCGGCAAGCGACAAAGGGAGGGTTCGCAGGCGCATTGAAGCGACTGCCGCTTTAATTTTGCTCATTGGTATTCTGTTTTTTGCCTGAAGCGCGAAGCGGGAACAGGACTTTCATAGTGATTGATATCTGATGGCCTATGGCGCGGAAAAAGCCCATGCTGCGCAGATCGTAGCGGAACTGTTCGCGCGGAGGACGGCCTTTGGGACTCAGCAGATAACGGTAGCGCTCCTTGAGGGAATATGAGCCGTCACGCCACCTGTCGATGCCCGGATTGCGGCTGCATTCCCCAAGAATGCCGGGGGCCACCACGCGCGGGACATCGGCCTGGAATGCACGGGCTCCATAGTCGTAGTCCCCGAAACCGTGGCGGTAGGCACGGTCAAGCGTGCCGAGTTTGCCATAGACATAAGCGGGGACAAGTACGATATTGCCGTTGAAAGTGTAGCACGGAACCGGGATCTTGTCGTCGGGCTCGATTATCCTGTTGTTGCGGGCGCGTCCGCCATATGAGTATGCTCCGGAAGAATCCACCGTCGTGCCCACTACTATCGCCTTGTTCCTGAAGAACTTGGAGTTTTCAAGAAGGCATTCGAACGCACCGGGGCGGAGAGTGGTGTCATCGTTGAGCCATAGATAGAAGTCCGGCTCGGTCCCGGCTGCTTCATCCCACGCGACTATCATCCCCTGGTTCCAGTAAAGCCCTCCCTCACTGCGGATTATGTGCACCTGCGGGAATGCCCCGGCCACGGCTTCGGCAGTACCGTCCGTACATCCGTCATCGACAAGATAGACCGTAAAGCTGTATTCGCCCGTAGATTTGATGCCGTCAATCTGGCGAAAACACCCGTCAAGGCACGAAAGCGTCTTTTCGCGGCGGTTGAACACCGTCATCAGGATTGCTACCTCTCCTCCCATCATTCATCGAGCTTCAATACTGCCATAAAGGCGCTCTGGGGCACCTGCACGGTACCGATCTGGCGCATACGCTTCTTTCCTTCCTTCTGTTTTTCAAGGAGTTTGCGCTTGCGGGTGATATCACCTCCGTAGCATTTGGCAGTCACATCCTTGCGCACCTGGCGGACAGTCTCACGGGCAATGATCTTGGCTCCGATTGCCGCCTGGATGGCGATGTCAAACTGCTGGCGCGGGATGAGATCCTTGAGCTTGAGGCAGATTTTGCGGCCGAAGTCGTAGGCGTGGTCCTCGTGGATGAGGGTGGAAAGCGCATCGGCCGGGTCGCCGTTGAGAAGTATGTCGAGCTTGACAAGGCGCGCCGGACGGTATCCTACCACGTGGTAGTCAAATGATGCATAGCCCTTCGACACGGACTTCAGCTTGTCATAGAAGTCGAAGACGATTTCCGACAGGGGCATATCGTAGTTGAGCTCCACACGGTCGGCAGTGATATAGTGCTGGCTGACAAGGGTTCCCCTGCGGTCGATGCAGAGCTTCATGACAGGGCCGAAAAATTCCGTGCGGGTGATGACCTGGGCACGGATATACGGCTCCTCGATATGCTCTATCAGAGTCGGGGCCGGAAGGCCGGAAGGGTTGTGGACATCGAAGACGTCGCCCTTGGTGGTGAACACCTTGTAGGAGACGTTAGGCACCGTGGTGATGACATCCATCGAAAACTCCCTGAAAAGGCGTTCCTGGACGATTTCCATATGGAGAAGGCCGAGGAAACCGCAGCGGAAGCCGAATCCGAGGGCAAGCGAGGACTCCGGCTCATAGACAAACGATGCGTCGTTGAGCTGGAATTTCTCGAGGCAGGAGCGAAGGTCCTCGTATTTGTCGGCCTGGACCGGGTACATGCCGGCGAAAAGCATAGGCTTGACATCTTCGAAGCCGGCGATGGCCTCGGCACACGGGTTGTCCACATGGGTGATGGTGTCACCCACCTTGACCTCCGCAGCCGTCTTGATGCCGGAAATGATGTAGCCCACGTCGCCGCAGCTGACCTGCCCGGTAGGCTTGAGGCTCATCTTGAGCACGCCCACTTCGTCAGCGTCATATTCCTGCCCGGTATTGAAGAATTTGACCTTGTCTCCGGTACGGATGGAGCCGTTCTTGACTTTGAAATATGCTATGATGCCCCTGAAAGGGTTGAAGACCGAGTCGAAAATCAATGCCTGGAGCGGGGCGTCGGGATTGCCGTCCGGTGCGGGAATTTTCTCCACAATGGCATCCAGAAGCGGGGCCACGCCTTCCCCTGTACGTGCCGAGACTTTGTAAACATCTTCCGGAGAGCATCCGAGCAGGTCGCACACCTCGTCGGTAACCACCTCTGGACGAGCGGAGTCCATATCGATCTTGTTAAGTACCGGGATGATCTCAAGTCCGTGTTCCACAGCCTGATATAGATTGCTGATGGTCTGGGCCTGGACGCCCTGGGAGGCATCTACGACAAGAAGCGCGCCTTCGCAGGAAGCGATGGAGCGGGAGACCTCATAGGAGAAATCGACGTGGCCCGGAGTGTCGATGAGATTGAGAAGGTATTTTTCGCCCCCGTAGGTATATTCCATCTGGATTGCGTGGCTCTTGATGGTGATTCCCTTCTCCTTTTCCAGATCCATGTCGTCGAGCACCTGGTTTTCCATATCTCGCGCCGAGAGAGTGCCCGTGATTTCGAGCAGACGGTCGGCAAGCGTGCTCTTGCCGTGGTCGATATGCGCTATTATGCAGAAATTCCTGATTCGTTTCATATTCATCATAATCTGCAAAGATAACGATTTTTCAAGTATATTACATCTTCACAGCTTTCCTCCCGCATACAAAAAAAAGCAGGCCGGCACCGGGGCGCCAGCCTGCAGGATATTTGTGCCACAATCAGATGGCTTCTGAGATTACGCTCTGCGGAATGGAAGCTTTTTTATAGACGGATACTTCCACCGGGTCGGTATTGGACTCCAATGTAAGCAGGCCGTCCTCGAGGGTCACATTGTAGGTGGTGCCCCAGGAAGCGCCGTCGGAATACTTTCCGCCGAGCAGGCTGCCGGTGAGCGTCCACGTGCCTTCAAACTTCTGATACCTTCCGCTGCCGGTCTTCTGGTATAGGGTGAACGCGCCTCCTTCCATGAAGGAGATGTACACGTCCACGGTCTGCGAACCGATTGTGGCGGATTTGGTGGTTATGGAAGTGATGTTCCAGTCTCCGGTAATGTCAAGCGGCTTGTCCTCCTTGCTTTTTGAGCAGGAGAAAAGCCCGAGCACCATTGCCACAGTGAGGCAGATTGCAGATAAACGTTTCATCATTTTCTGATTACGGTTGTATTGTCGTCCCTGAGGACCTTGCACGGAGAAAGCGTGTTGACCGTGATTTCCGAAAGCCTCGGGCACTCCCTGACGTCGATATAGGAAAGGGTCTCGCCGATCGGGCTGAGGTCCACGCTGAAGAGCTTGGAGTTGCCCCTTGCATCGAACGACTCAAGGCTGAGCCACTTGTCGGTCCAGCTGACATCACTCGAGATGAGCTCGAAATCATTGTAGCTGATGTCGAGGATGCGGAGCGAAGTCAGGGTGAACGGCCTTACAAAGTGCTGTGTATCCTGATTCAGATGATTGTGGGCAAGATAGAGCTCTTCGATGTTTTCACTGTATTCGACATTGCAGGTTACAAGTTCGTTGTTGGAAAGGTCCACATACTTGAGTCCGCTGCAGGAGCTGCACCCGAAGGACGTGAGCCTGTTGTTGGAAGCCACAACCCTTTCAAGTGTAGGCAGGTACGGGCCTGAAAGGTCCGTGAGCGATGCCAGGAGGTTGTCCGACACGTCAAACCGTACAAGGGACAGTGCACCTGCAAGCGAGATGGCTGTCAGCTTGTTGCCCTTGAGATTGAGGTCCTTGAGCCCTGCCACGAACGGTCCGAGGTCAATTGACTCAAGTTCGTTTCCCGATAGGTCAAGCACTTCAATCTTCCTGAAGTATTTGAATCCTTCGAAAGACTTGAGCCCCTTTGACGCGTAGGATACAGTCTTGACGCTTTCAGCCTCGCTTCCGGAAATCTTCCCGTCGGAGTCTGCATCGTAAGTGGCAAGAATATAGCTCCTCAGGCCGTCATCGGTAATGTATGAGGCGCAGTCTTCCGGGTACTCGATCGGAACGGTCTTGACCATATAGGAAGAGATGCCCAAGCAGTCCTTCTGGATATTCTCCCACTGGCCTTCAAACATCGTGATTGAGCTCAATCCGCTCTGGTAGCACATAATGGACTTCAGGGCCAGGTTCTTGCTCACATCGAGTTTGGTGATCTTCTTGCAGTTCTGGAAGCTCAGCCTCTCGAGCAGAGGGCAGGACGCAAGGTCAAGGGTCTTGATCTTGGTGTCGTCAACATTGAGGCTGACAAGGCAAGGGAACTGCGCAAGGTCAAGCTCAGTGATGGCCGAAGAGCCGCTGATGGACAGGGAACTGATCCTGTTGTCCTGAGGGAAGGCTACCGACTCGAGAGTTGACTGTCCGACTGCAGCCGTAAGGAGTTCCCTGTTGGCGCTGAGGTCGAGGGTGGTCAATTTGTTGGAATACAAAGTGACGCTTTCAAGCGCAGGACAGCCGGTAAGGTCAACGCTCTCAAGGCCTCCGGCAAAGGAGATGAAAATCTTGAGCGAGGTGCAACCGGCCGGTACAATGGATTTGAGCGACTTGTTGAACGAGCAGTACAGCTCTTCAAGGGCGGCACATCCTTCGATGTTGAGGCTCTCGAGATATGAGCAGCTGTTGAGAGTCAGGCTCTTGAGGGCCGGCATCATACTGAAGTCTGCCGCGGCAAAGGTGTTCTTGGAAAGGTCAACGGTCTCAAGGCCGTTGAAATATTCAAGGCCCGCAAGGGACGCTATTGCCGAGCTCTCGTCTTCAGGAATATATACAAGCTCTTTGAGCGCAGCGGCCTCTTCAAGAGAGATTACACCGTCGCTGTCGAGGTCGGTCTTTTCAAGAAGAAGGCTCCTGAGGACAGCATCCCCAATCGCTCCAAGAATGTCAAGAGCCGGCTTTCCTGACTGCTTGACGGTAAGCTGGGCCTCTTTGCTTCCGCATTTGAAGACAAATCCGGCGGTCCTTTCAGCTTCGTCAGGATTGGCCTGTGCGGTAAATGTCACCTTGTCCCCGCTTTTTCCGCCTGTTGCGGAAACTTCAACCCACGAAGCGCTTCCTTCAAGGGTCCAGTCGCGGTCGCTTGTCACGGTCACTTCCCCGGAAAGCTCCTCCCCTTCGAACTCAAAGGAAAGATTGTCAGGGGAAATACTGATTTCTTCACCGGCAGCAAGCTGGGTAAGAGTGACCTTCACCGGAGTGAGGGACGTGTAGGAAGCGGTGATTTCAGCGGTACGCTCATCGCCTTCGTTGGGATCAACGGTGAGGACAATGTTGTTTTTGTCTGAAGTGATATCGACGCTGACCCAGGACACCGAAGCCGAAGCGGTAAATTTGCCCGTTTCGGTCGGGTTCTCGATGCTGTAGGCGATTTTCACCTCACCTCCGATGGCAGGAGCCGTCACGCCCTTTCCGGCGGACGGCACCTTGAGCACCGGATCTTTTTTGACCGGATCCGTTTCCTCCTCCTTGGAACCTGTGCACGAGGCCAGTCCAAGGAAGGCGGAAATACAGATTGCGGCAATACTGAAGTATCGTTTCATCATTCAATGTCTCTTACAGGGATTCTTGCCTTGGCGCTGCCAGCGGCTGCCTTTTTGCGGTCCACCTTGAAGACATCGAAGGTGATGTCCTTCGGAGCATTCATAGCCTTCTTGTCCATTACGAATACCTGGGCATTCTCAGGGTCATAAGGGTCAGACCAGAAGTCGTATGGCTCTTCGGTGGTGGCAACGGTAGGAGTGAACTCCACATAGTGCCAAGGGCCGAAGTTGCCGTCCTCGCCTTCAGCCACATAGGAAAGGCTCCAAGTGTTGTTGTACCAAGGGCAGCAGTAGCTCTGATATACATCAAAGGCATTTGCAGGGAGATCCTGCCTGATGAGGGCCATCAGGTGGTCGATACCGTAGTCGTAGTTCTCCACAGGGAGCCATACTCCGGCATACCAATGCTCTGCATCGGTGTTAGGAGTACACTGGATGAGCATCACGCAGGCATCCTTGTAGGTCTCGGCATCCCATCTCTCAGGGAATCTGGCAGCAAGGGTGTTGCCGTCGAAGAGGTGATACTCTACAGCCACATCCGCCTTGCTCTTTCCGAAAGGAATGGCAGGAGAATGGAAATTGAACTCAAAGAAATCCGTTGAGTTGGTACCGGCATAGCCGCAGACGAAGAGGGAATAGTCGGTATCGGATTTCCAGTAGAAGTCCATAGTCTTCTTTCCCTTCATCCTCATATAGATGATCTCGTCCTCGTAGTACTCCTGGATATCGTACATGAGCGCCTCCTGGTCAAGTGAACCGTCAGCATTGAGGTAATACTGCTTGTCGTCCGTAAACATAAGGAACGGCAGATAGTATTCCTCGTCGTTGCTCGGCGTAAACTCGAAGGTTGCATAATTCCAGGTGGATTTCACAAGTTTGACATCCACGGTGAGGTTGCTTTCTATGGCCTCTGCAGTCCTCTGGTCAACCCTCTTGATTGCAGTAGTGATGTTGCCCTGCATATCGACTCCGAAGACATAGATCTGGTAGAGATGGTCAGGCAGGAAGTTCCAGGAGAGGTCCTTGTTGCCATAAATCTCCTTGACGCCGGTATTGGTAAGGTCGGCCCAGGTGGTGCCTTCAGGATACTGGTTGTAGTAGAAGCGCCTGTTCTCCATATTGACAACGCGCTGTGCCATCTGGTAGTCGCTGTAGCCTACGCACTTGTCCTCATCGATGAATGCGGCATAGTACATGGTCTCAGTATTGGACGGGGTCACCCTGATCTTGATTTCCTCCGGCTTGACCTCGAGGATGTCAATAGCAAAAGTGCAGTCGTCCACAATGGCGTTGGCTTCGGTCTTGAACGAGCCTACATCCTGCGGCCTGGTGGTAGGGTTGCCGGTTGCATCCATGCCCCACGCCACGATATAGTAGTTGGTCTCGGCCCAGAGTTCATCTGCGATTGACTCGGATACTCCCTTGTTGAGGAAGTAGGTGACAGGATAGCCCTGGTCCACATAGTCCTTGATGTTGGCAAGGGTATGGGCAAGGATTTCCTCGAGGGTGAGGGTGTTGTAGTCCATCTCCGAAACATAGGTCCAGTAGTAGTATTCCGTCTCGTTGGAAGGAGTAATCTTGATATGGGCCGTGCTTGTGGTGATGTCGGAGAATTCAGCCTGGAACTTGATGTTGGAGGTCTCCTGGATTGCGGTGGAGAACTCGGTCATCGAGAAGTCCGTAAGCCTCTTGCCGTCAAGGGAAAGGCCGTAGCAGTATGCTATGTACTCCGTGTTGATGCTGAGGTCGGTATAGTCCATCTCGGTGACGCCGCCTTCGGCAGTGTAGATCTGCGGGAGTCTCGGAAGTGCCTCTTCGAGGGTGAGTCCGTTGGCTTCGGCAATCTCCTGGACATACTCGACGTCGCTTCTGTAGAGCTCCTCGAGACCTTCATCGGAGAGGAAGTAGTCCATAACGGCGCTCTTGTTCATCACGAAGAAGATATAGCCCCCGTCATATCCGGTCGGAGTGTAGGTCACGTGGGCACTATATGGAGTGACGTCACTGACCTCAATCTTGAAGACTCCGTTGAATACGGAAGCCTGGTTGATCTTTACGACCACATCGGCAGCGCCTTTGAACGAGAGGGTCATATTGGCCGTACGCTCATAGCCCACGTTGAGGTCTGCGTAGAATGATACGGTGCCCGGCTCGACAGAGATGTCGTAGATCCAGTCAACGTCCACTGAAGCTTCTGCAACTGCTGAAGAACCAGCACCTGCAATAGTGTAGTCCAGGGTATATGTGCCGGCCTCCTTAGGGATGTCAAGGGCGACAGCCCTGATGACCGGGGTTTCGTTTGCCTCCTTCTCGCACGAGACAAATGCAAGTGCGAGAGGAAGGATGAAAAGCAAAAGTTTCTTGATATTGTTCATATTATCAATTAAAATTCGATGATTGCGCGGGCAGGATACAAACCTCCATAATACACTGCATCGGAATACTGGATAACCTCACCGTCGCAATAAGTGATATGGCGGGCATTGAGACCGTCGTCCTCGCTGAAATAGGTGGTCACAGTCCAATATCCCTTGTATTCCTTAAGAGGGGTACCGCCTGCCGCTTCAATGCCGGCATTTACCTTGCTGAAGTTGGCGAAGATGGCCTTGAGCTGCTCCTGTGCAGGGAGGAACCATCCGCCGTTGCCAAGATATACGCACCATTTTGCTGCAGGGAATTCGCCTATGTTTTCATAAAAGGTTGAGAACTTGTCGCAGATTGCCTTACCGTCGGTATCGCTGGAAGGAATCCAGCTGCCGGAAGTCTGGTTTTTAACCACCGAAGTCCAATGGCATGGCTCGCACTCGTCAAGAGAGATCAAATATCCGTGCTCTCCGGTCTCATCAATATAGGCAATGACACCGTCTGCACCATTGAGGGTCATCTTGGTGCCGATGGCAACAGATGGCTCAGGTGTCTCCTCAGGAGCCTTGCGGCTTACATATGCGGATGCGCGGGTAATCTGGGAGGATTCGGTGACTGAAGCATAGCTGCTGAGAGCCTTCTCGCTGTCCCAATCCCACCAAACCTGGACAGCATTGGAGAGGTTTTCGGCGTTCTGGGTTGAAGTCCAATATTTGTAACCCTTCCTGAGGGAAGAACCGCCGGCCTCTGCAATAGCGGCATTGAGAGTCTCCATATTGTCGAGGATTGCCTTCATCTCCTCTTCTGCAGGTAGATACCAGTTGTCTCCGAGGCTGTAGCACCACTGGTGTGCAGGGAACCAGTTGATGTCGCTGTACTGGTTGTTGACAATGGCATTGCGGTTGGCAAGTCCGTCGGTAGCGCTGTAACCCTTGGTGTTGCCGGTACCGAACTCAAGGAATGACTTGTCCTGAAGTGAAAGCACCTTCACACAGTCCTCGTCGTCATACCATACGATACCTACTACACCCTGACGCTCATAGTATTCGCCGATGGTGTAGGACTCCTTCAGTGGAGGGCATCCCTTCTGGAGAACGGATACGGTGATGATGTCGCCGGCGTCGCCGGTAATGGTGATTACGGCATTCCTGTCCTCGGCTGCGGTATTGAGCTCGGTCTGGAATACGAGGGTCTCGGTGTGAGGAGCCTTGGTCTCGATGTATTTGATCCACTCTGCGTCAACGCTCACCTCATAGAGCATATTGGTGCTAACAGGGACCTCGATCACATTGGATGCGTCTGATACGGAGTAGCTTGAAGTAGCCACTGAGAGCTCGCCGGCCTCAAAGCAGAGGGCCTGGTCGGCAACCTGGCTGGTGGTATTGTTGATAGCCTCCACGATTACAAGGCCTTCCTCCTGGTCTGAAGGGACGCTGATCTTGACAAGGCCCTCGGTCTCATCGATTGATGCTGTCCAGCCTGCAGAGGTGTATTTTACATATACTACAACCTGCTCGCCTTCCTTGACTCCCTTTACCTTGTAGGCTACGGAAGCCTCGCTGCCCGGATGTACGCCCACGGTAGTGGTCTCGCACACGAGCCTGAAGGCGCCGAGAAGGGATACGGAGAATTCTTCGCCGCCGGCAAGGATGAAGGTCACCTCGTCCTCCCCGATTTCAACTTTCTCGAAGAAAGCATCGCCGTCATCACCCTTTGCAGGGCCGAGATATGTATAGTATTCATCACCCGGCCACATGATGTACCAGCTGTCATACATGATGGTAATCTTCGGTGTGAGACCGTCCTCGCCGTCCTGACCTGCCTGGCCGTCCTGGCCGTTCACGCGGACCTTCGGGTCGGTGTATTCGCCATTGACAGTCCAGTAGTAGTTGCCGTCCTCTTCGTCGAGCTTTACGCCAACGACCGGAGTTGCACCGTCCTCACCGGAGATGCCGTCCGCACCGTCATGGACAGTGACTGTCTTGCCGTTGCTGAGGGTAAGGGTGTAGTAGTTGATGCCATCCTTGTTTTCAGTGGTGACATCGCTGATGTAACCGCCGTTCTGGATGGTGTTAACGAGAGACGACAGGGATGTGATCTGCTCGTTGAGCGATTTGAGGGTCTCCTCAATCTTGTCAACCCTGCCTTCAAGGTTGTCAACTTTGTCTTCAAGGTCATCGATCCTTGAACAACCGGCCAATGCCACGAGGGCACAGCACAAAAGGGTGAAAAATTTTTTCATTGCGTGTTATTTGTGTAATTGTACTATCTGTCAATCATTACAGGAGGTGCGAGAGGCACGAATACCTCCACGCAGTTGGTCTTGGCTCCGGTATTGTCGCTCTTGACCTTGTCGTTGGCGTAGAAATCAGTGAGGCTGAAGGTCTTGCCGGCAGCCTTGAAGATACGCCTTGCTATGGCCTCGCGTGAAGGGGCATTGTAATACTGCCTGTTGTCCTCCATGCAGCTGATGTACTCCGGCCTCCATACGCCCTGGCCGTAGAGCATTCCTCCCTCGTAGAAGCCTACCGCATCATAGCCCGAGCGGCCGATGAAGTGGCCCCAGTGTGCCTGTGAGGCATCGTTGGTGAAGGAGATGTTGTAGCCGTAGTAAGGGTCGATCGTGCGCCAGTCCTTGACCATGTCGATGCTTGATGCAGGGAGCGCCTCCTTGTAGTAGCGGTACTCGTCGAGCAGACGGCCGAATCCGTGCCCGCCGCACTCATGCGAAACGATGCTTGCGAAGGTCGGGCCTGCAGGGCATATGGACACCGAGCGTCCCGTCCTCTCCATCCAGCAGGTCCCCGCATAGACATTGAGGTTGACCATCATGAGGATGGTGGTGTTCTGGAGGTCCTGGTTGGTGACTCCGGGCACCTTGAGGGCATAGGAATAAGCCTTGTCCTGGTCGCAGTCCACAGCCGTGCTGTTGCCTCCCTCGAGAGTGGTGGAGAATGCCGTGTTCCTGGTCTGGGCAGGACAACCCTGCATATCCTTGAGCACAGTGGCGCCGCTCTCCTGTGAGTAAACGGCTATCGTGGTGATCCTGAAATGGTTCTTGTAGGAAGCGAAAGGCTCCGGAGTGAAGAACGCAGCCACGGCCGCATCCACGTCACGGTCAAATTTGCCGCCTTCAGAGTAGTCGTCTTTGGTGTAGCCGTCTCCCATGATGATGAGGTGGACAGGCTTCGGTGCACCGGCAGACTCAGTCTGGTATCTTACGATGTCGCCGTCGGCATATGCGCCGCCGTCGCTTGTCACAAACGATCTGGTCTCGCTGAAAGATTCACCGCCGAAGCCGTCGCGCGCCCTGACTTTCCACAGATAGGCCGTCTCCCTGGAGAGAAGGTCTGAAGGCTTGCAGGATGTGGTTGAAGACTCGTAGGTGGACCAGTCCTGGCCTCCGTCAACGGAAAGCATGAGCGTATAGGTCACCTCATCGCCGTCAGGGTCGGTTGCTGCCATCCAGGTAAATACTCCGCTGATTTTCACCCCGGTCGCATTGTCCTCCGGGGAGAGGAGCTTCGGAGCTTCTGGAGCCTGGTTTGGCATTGACTGGCTGACGCTGATCATTGTGAAGGTGGTGCCGTATTTGAGGGTGATGAACTGCTTTGACCTCGGATTCCTGTCTGTGAAAGGAGCCGGGGTGAGGACCACGTCCACATTGCCCGCACTTCCCTTTTCAGGGCTTACGGTACACCATGAAGGTATGCTTGACTTGTCGAACTCCCAGTCGAACTTTGAAGAGACGGTCAGGGTGACAGGGGTCCCCTTTTCGTCAAATTCGACGGAGTATGAGCTTACAAGGAAATCGACGCCCTCCTGGCTGACTGCAATGGTGCAAGGTCCGCCGTTGCCGCTGACCGTCACCTTGCCCGTACGCGGGATGCCGTCGTTCCTCCTGGCGGTTACCGAGAGCTGGCCGTTGCCGCTGCCGGAAGTCGGCGAGCAGACAATCCAGTCGTTGTCGGAAGCCGCACTCCATTCGCCCCCTGCGGTAATGCTTACCGACAGTTTCTGTCCGGCCGCAGTAAAATTGAGCTGCTGCTCGGACACGCTGAGCGAAGCATTCTCCTTGCTGCAGGAGAAGAGTCCTGCAAGCAAGAAGAACGACAAAAGGATGTGCAATGATTTTTTCATCATTCAACGAATGTTAGTGCCGAACCGCTCTCCACGAAGCCGTATGACCTCAGGTAAGCTCCTGATGTGGAGTGGAGTGCGTATTCAAATTCGGTAATGGATTCGAGAGTACCGTCTTCGGCGATGCTTACGACAATCGGGGCTGTTCCCGATGTGCCGCTGCCCCAGAATACGAGGAACTGGCTCTGGGCAGAGTCGGCATAGTACAATGCACTGCCGAATACAGATTCGGTCTGGAGAGCGCCCCTGTAGTACCACTGTCCGTCAAATGTAATGGTCATCTTGGCATAGTCGATGGTACCGCGGAGAATTGGCATTATCGGATCGGTGGACTCGAAGAGGTCCCTGCCGATGTTGAACCAGTCGGACTCGACATTGACTACGGAGCCGCTTCCGCTTGTGAACGTCATCTTGAAGTCACCTGCCGATGAAGGTACCGAGTAGGTGCCGAGGATCACATCGAATGACGTGTATTTGAAGCCGCTTGAAGGCACTTCATACTCGGCATTGAGGTTGCCCCAGGTGTCGAAGATGGCACCCCGGTCAATGTGGACGTCGAATGCAGCCTTAGGGGATCTCGGAAGGACCACCTTCATCACCCTCCTGTCCTCGATGGTGAAGTCGGCATATGCATATTCCTTCTTGTCGGATTCGGCATATACGACGCTCACGGCTTTGTCGAGGTTAGGGTTGGCAAAGACATCGAACGGGAATGTGATTTCGATGGCGGCGCCTTCCTGCTTCCATGCTGCAGGGTCGTCAACCAATGCGAAGTAGCTGTCATCTACAGCGAAGTCAACCGCAGGCTCTGCCCAGTAGAGATTCTTGCCGGTCTCCGTGGCCATATCAAATGAGGATACCACACCGTAGGCCTTGTTGCCGTTGACGTCGGTGAAGAGTCCGTAGGAGAAGCTTACCACATATCCGGCACCGTTGCCAGGACGCGGGCAGTTGAAGGTGGCCACATTGTCCTCGACGCTGATATACTCGAGCGGGAGGTTTTCAGGACTGGTCACCACGCCCTCCCCGAACTTGATGTACTGGATGGTGGCGGAACCCTCCTGGTTGAGCAGGATCTTCTCGGAGTATGTGAGCGTGAGCACATTGCCGTCAACACTTGCAGAGACAATCGAAGGAAGCTCGGTGTCGGTGACGTGGATTGTGCAGGATGCCACCTCGCTGAGCAGGCCTTCATCGGTGATTGCTGCTGCATAGACGATATAGTTTGCATCCGGCTCGCACTCAAATTCGACCTTCACCCTGGTCTTGTCCACGGTGTTGAATACCCCGCTCTGGAGTGCTGTACCGATCTGGTCCATCACGATATCCTGGGCGGCAGGTGCCTGGGTGCTTGTGCTCGGCATGACGACATAACCGAACTGCGAAGCCGGGGCGCCGGTGGAAACGGTGAACGTCAGGTAGTAGTTGGTCACATTGTTCTGTTCGATAGTGACCACCGGCCTTTCCTTGCCGGCGTTGTCCCTGCTCAGCCCGCTTTCCTTGCTGCAGGATACGGCAAGCATGAGAAGGCAGGCAAATATCGAAGTGATTTTAATGCTTTTCATTGTCTTTCTACTTGTTGCGTGTCAGTACGATATCTGTGTATATCATCCATACGTTTTCGGTATAGACTCCGTCCAACGTAAAGATGGCAGCGGTGAGGCCATAGCCGCCCTGCTGGAATGTGATGGTGTTGAAATCACTGCTCCAGGTACCCTCGAGAGGGGTGAGCATATTGATTGCCAGGCCGGAAGCGGTAGGCTCTACGCCACAGCACCTGATGATGCATTCATAGTCAAGGTCAGAGAACTGGAACATATTGGCCATAAGCACGTTGTTCTGTACCTTGAGGAGACGGTTGTCCTCGTCGTAGTCCATATACCATACAGGCTGCTTTTCAGGAGCACGGGAAGACTCCCTCTGGTAAGGACCGAAGCCCCAGCATACGAGCACGCGGCCTTCGTTGTTGGCGATGTCCGAATCGTTGAAACCGCCGCTGATGTTGACAGAGAAGGTTTGGGCAACACCGTTGTAATCCTTGGCGTGGGCCGTCCAGTCGCCCATGAGCTTGTCGTAAGGGTTGTTGTCGTTGTCGCGGATCTCGAGTGTAGCGGTGGAGGTGGCCACTGAGGCGCCCTTGACATTGACGATGGACAGTTCGATGAACCTTGAATCGGCGATGATGTCATCGTCCTTTACCGTAAACTCCACATAGACCGGGGCAAGGTCCTTGCCCGCAATCCTGAAGCCTTCGGACTGGGTGAAATGGATGATGTCGTTGACCTGGAGAGTCTCGTCGGAAGTCACCTTTGCCTGGATGTCGAAGGTGACAGGATATGACTCGGCTTCTCCGCTCACCTCTATCTGGATCTTGGTGAGGCCTGCGCCTTCCTTGATCCTGTATGAGTCCTTGGCGAAACCGATGGTGATGTCTCCGGCGCCCTTTTCCTCATTGGAACAGGAAACGGCTGCCAGGACCGGCAGGATGATACCGGCAATGAATGATATGTATTTTTTCATATTGCTCATTCGATATTAGTTTTTATAAGCTGGATTCTGTTCCATCTGAGGGTTTGCCTCCATCTCTGCGGTAGGGATAGGCCACAGGAAGAACGGATCGTCCGCCGGACGGGTTGCGCCGGCATAGTTGTCACCCGGCATTACGTATGAAGGGTCCTGTCCTGCAGAACGGCTGAAGCCGATATGCCACCTCTTGAGGTCGTTGAGACGGTGTCCCTCGCAGAAGAGCTCGCGTACGCGCTCGTCGCGGATTGCGTTGGTAAGGCTGGCACCTGACCACTCCTGGTCTTCCCAGCCGCGGATGCGTGCTTTCTTGAGGGCGTTGAGGTAGAAGGAAGCCACTCCCTCCTGTCCTGCCCTGTTGGAAGCCGCCTCGGCTGCGATGAGGTACATCTCGGAGATCCTGAAGACCTTAGGCATATTGACATAGTTGGTCACGCTGCTGTAGAGCTTCGGGTTGCCCGGATACTTGACCATGAGAGTCATCCTGCCCGGTACAGGGGTGGAGATGTCGCGGGTGCTGAACCAGCTTGCGTAGCGGATGTCCTTTGACTGGTCATAGAGGTTGAGGACCCAGTCCTCCGGAATGTACTGCGGATTGTCCTCGCCGACCATTCCGGAAGTGTTGTAGATGAAGTAGCGGAATGAGTATCCCACATCGTCCGGACCGGTCATCGCAACCTGCCAGATGGACTCGGAAAGATTGTCGTTCTTCCATCCGTCGGCAAATCTCGTGGCGTCGGTCACAAGGGTGTATTTTTTGCCGTTGATGAGGGAGATGGCGCTGGTAAGGGCGGTGTCATAGTCCTGCATATAGAGGGCAACCCTTGCAGTGAGGGCGGTCACCACATCCTTGGTCACATAGGCCGAATTCGGTGTACCCTCGGCCGTGATGTTCTGGCGTGCCTCCTCAAGGTCGAGAAGCACCCTTTCGTAAGTCTCCTCGAGGCTGTTGCGGGAAGGATACTTGCTTGAGTCACCGGTAGGCTCATAGATGGTCACAACCGGCACACCCATCTGCTCCGATGCGGTCGCAGGGTCATAAGCCTCGCAGAAATACTGGGCGAGGAGGAAATACATATGGGCACGGAGATAGCAGGCCTCGCCGTACATTTCCCTCACCTGGGCTTCTTCGCTTTCCGTGAGAGTGCCTCTCCCGATAAGCTTTTTGGTACCCTCAATGAGGTAGTTGGCATTGCCGATATAGCCGTAGAGACCGAACCAGATGCTTGAAGCGGTGCTGTTGGATGCGGTCACGGTGTAGCTGTAGAAGTCACCGTCGAAGTTGCCGAAGTTCTTTACGGCGTGGAACAGGTCGGTCTGGAGCTCGGGGCTATAGACAAAGGTACCTGTGAAGATATACTTCATACCGGAATAGAGTCCGTTGAGGAAGGCCTGGCAGTCTGCAGGGCTTTCCATTGACTCATCGGTGTTGATGGCATCGTCCGGGAATTTGTCGAGACTGCACGAAACCGCAAGGAATGCAGTTGCCGCAGAAATCAGGACTGTCTTGAGTAATATATTGAATTTCATAGTAGCAATTGTATTAGAACACGATTTCGACACCGCCGACTATCTGACGGGAGTTAGGATACATACCGCTTGTGGCGTTGGAGTAGCCGACCTCAGGGTCATAGCCCTCAAAGCCGGTGATGGTAAAGAGGTTACGTCCTGTGACATAGAACTTCACGGAAGACAGGGCCCTGGTAGGCTCGAGGAGCTTCTTCGGAAGCGAGTAGCTTACGGAGAGGTTCTTCAGACGGCAGAATGCTGCGTTGGAGTAACGTGCAGTGTCGTGATAGAACGGAGTGCCGTACTTAGGGATATCGGTTTCCTGGCCAGGCTCGGTCCAGATGTCAAGCATCTTTGTCTCGAAGTTGCTGTTGAACAGGAGGTTCTGCGGGTTCATGGTGTAGTAGCGCTCGTTGAGGAAGATCCAGCGGTCGCCGATGAATGAGAAGTCGGCCTGCACGCCGAGACCCTTCCATGAGAAGTTGGTCGAGAAACCGCCCGACCATTCGGCGTTGGTGTCCTTGCCGCAGAACGGCATGAGGTCGTCGCTGTAGGTCTTGGTGAGGTTGCCGTTGCGGTCATACCACATCGGGGAACCGTCCTCCGGGTCCACGCCCGCACGTACGGCTGCATATACGAGGGATGAAGAATAGCCTACCTGGTATTTCAGGCCGTAGTCAGGGAACGAGAGCTCGTCAAGATTCTGATAGAGCTTGGTGATCTTGTTGCGGTTGTAGTTGACATTGGCGGTGAGACCCCAGTAGATGTCCCTCGTGTGGATGAGGTCGAAGTTGAGCTCGATGTCGATACCGCGGTTGACCATTGAGGCTACGTTGCCCCAACCGCTTGAGTGACCGGTGGTTCCGGAGTAAGGAAGCTCCATGAGAAGGTCGCTGGAGGCCTTGTTGTAGAACTCGAATCCGAAGGAAACGCGGTCAAATACTCGGCCGGAAAGCCTTGCGTTGAGGGTAGCCACGGTCTCCCAGGTAAGGTCGGCGTTAGGCACCTGTGCGATTGCCCAGCCGGCGTTGCCGTTGTACTTAGGGCCTGAGCCCACGAGACCGAGGGATGCATACCACTCTGAGAGGCCGGAGTTACCGGTCGTACCGTAGCTGACGTTGACATTGAGTTCGTCGAGCCAGCTGACTGTCCTGAGGAAGTCTTCCTGCTTCATCTTCCACATACCTCCGATTGAGTAGAATGTGGCGTAGCGGTGGTTCTTTCCGAAGAGTGAGGAACCGTCGGTACGGATTGAAGCATCCACGAAGTATTTGTTGGCGAACTCGTAGTTGAAGTTGAGGAAGAACGAGTTGAACGAGCTTTCAACAGTGCCTCCGCCCCAGCTGACGATGTCGGTAGTGGAGCCGATGTTGACGATACGGTCGTCGGTGAGGCCGGCACCCGTGAAGCTGAATGTCTTCTCCTTCTTTACATAGGACTCGTGTCCCGCAAGGACTGTGAAGAAATGGCGCTGGTCGATGTCGGTCTTGTACTCGACGGTGTTGGTCGAAGACAGCTGGCTGTAGCGCTGGAATGCCTGTGCGTTGCGTCCTCTTCCCGAATACGGGGTATATGAAGGATAGTGGAGGGACTCATTGGTGTAGTCGAAGCCGTCCACGGCCTGCTGGAGGCGGATTGTGAGGCCCTTGACCGGAGTGAACACGAAGTAGGTCTGGCCCATGAGGTTGATGGCCTCACGGTCATTGGTGTTCTTCTTGTAGTACTCGTTGAGGTCGATCATGTTGTCCCATGGATATACCTGATAGACGTCACCGTAGGAGAATGTACCGTCCTCGTTCTGCACGAGAGAGTATGGAGTATAGTAAGGAATACCGGTAACTGCCTGGAGGATAGGCGACTGGGTGTACCAGCCGGTGGTGATGGTCTGGTACTTGGTGTAGGCAAGGGAGAGATTGACTCCAAACCTGAACCACTTGGCGAGGTTCATGTCCATATTGGCCCTGATTGTGTAGCGGTCGGAGCCGGAGTTTGCCTTGGAGGTACCTTCCTCGCTGGAGTAACCCAATGACACATAGTAGTTGGTCTTTTCGGTCGAACCCCTGAAGGAGACGTCGCCCTGCACAATCGGGGCTGCGTCGTCGAAGAGGTAGGATGTCCAGTCGAAATCGATATTGTTGCCGAGGATGAAGTTCTTCTTGGCCTGGAATGCAGGGTCGGTAGCGAGCTCCGGAACGCAAAGCTGCTCAAACTCGAGGAGCTGCTTTGAGTTCATCATATCCATGTTGTAGTTGGTAAGCATCGACACACCGGCCTGGACCCTTGCGGAAACGGTCGGCTTCTCGCCTTTCTTTCCCTTCTTTGTGGTGACCACGATGACTCCGTTGGCCGCACGCGAACCGTAGATGGCGGTGGAGGATGCGTCCTTGAGCACGGAGATTGTCTCGATATCCTGAGGGTTCATGCTCGAGAAAACGTCGGAACTTGCCGGCACACCGTCGAGGATATAGAGAGGGGTGTTGCTGAGGTTGAGGGACGACACACCGCGGAGCCTCATGCTTACGGAGCTCTGGGGTTCACCGGAGGTATTGAAAATCTGGAGACCCGCAACCTTTCCCTGGAGGGCGTCACCGATGTTGGATGACGGGCTTGCAGCGATTTCACTTGATGACACCGTGGTCACTGAGCCTACGATGTTGCCGATTTTCTGTCCGGTACCGTATCCGATGACGACAATCTCGTCGAGATACTCCGTATCAGGCTGAAGTGTCACATAGACTGTTGTCCTGCCCTCAAGCTTCTCGGTAACGGTCTTGTAGCCGAGAATCATGAACTGGAGGGTCGCATTTTTGTCGGCCGTCAGCGTGAACGAGCCGTCTGCGTCAGTGGACGTACCCTTGGAGGTACCTTCTATGACGACCGTAACACCTGGTATCGGTCCTCCGCCTGCACCGTCGGTAACAATACCTGTCACCTTGACATTCTGTGCGGCTGCCGTAATGAATGTCACAGCCGAAAGAATGAAGGCGATGGCGGACTTGGAGATGAATCTGAAATGTTCCATCATAAAATCCATTGATAATGAAGTTGATAATTAGTATAGTAATTGACTTTTGTACTGAAATGGGCGCAGACCGGCCCGGCGTGGCCCAAAGCTCCCGCCGTTTTACAGCCAGCCGCCGTTGGAAGAAGTGACTGCCCGGCAGATCACCGACACAGTCTTTGTGACAGGGATGCCCTCGGAGTCGGCGGTGATGACCATCTTGCCCGAGCCGACTTTTGTACATTCGATGACGACCTTGCCGTCAGTCACGGTAAGCTCTCCGGAGATGCCGAGCGAGGCCCTGGATGCCTCGTCCATTGTCACGGAATAGCCCTTGAGGACATGAGCAGGGTCGCCTGCCGCCTCTGCGACATCGAAGGTCTGCCTGCCGAGGGGGAGCTGAACGCCCGGAGTCCCCTCTATCTGCATAAGAAGTTTCCACGCATCGACCGCACCCGTGCCCATCTTGCCGGCATAATCGGCAAGGTTCATGGTCTTGGAAGCATCAAGAGGCTTTGTGCCGGTGCAATACCGGTCGATGTCATTGACCGAGGTCAGGAGCATGGAGATGAACTCCTCCCTTGTGAATTTAAGTCCAAGCTTAGTAGCGTAGGATAATCCCAGGGCAGCAACGCCGCTTACGTGCGGGGCCGCCATGGATGTGCCTTCAAGCCAGCCGTAGCCCGCACCGTCGGAGGTTGGCACGGTCGAAAGAACCTGGCAGTAGGTGTTGTGCTGGGGTCTTGCGGCATAGAAATCTCCTCCCGGAGCCGAGATGTTGCAGCCCGGTCCGTAATTGGTGTAGCCTGCAGGCTGGAATCCGGGACCGAAGGCGGTCACCCCGACCACATCCTTCAACGCGCCCGGGAAGCCCGCTGCAGGTTTGCTGTCATTGCCGGCAGACACTATCATGATGTTGCCGTCGAGGACTTTGCTGTTGTTGTGGGCCTTGTCGAGGAAATACTGGATGGCGTTGTACTCTGCCGCGCACTGCTTGCGGTAATCGGCTTCATCGGTGAAAGTGCCTGCCTCATAGCCGAATGAGCACTGGGCAATCGACGCGCCGTTGTCGGCGGCATATTTGAATGCACGCGCCATCACCGAGCTGGTTGACTGCCTTGAGGAGAATATCTGGCAAGACATAATCCTCACTCCGTCACCTTT
This sequence comes from Candidatus Cryptobacteroides sp., assembly GCA_051878275.1. Lineage (GTDB taxonomy): Bacteria > Bacteroidota > Bacteroidia > Bacteroidales > UBA932 > Cryptobacteroides. The sequence goes on from JBJEJU010000005.1 coordinate 29,572, forward strand.
TCCGGTACCGCCGGCAACCGAACTTACGCCGATGCCGTTGTTGTTGACCGCAGCCACAGTTCCGGCCACGTGGGTGCCGTGGGACTGCTCGGCAGTCCAGCTGAGGGCGCCGTTGTCGTTGAAATTGTAGCCGTAGATATCGTCGGCAAAACCGTTGCCGTCGTCATCCACTCCTTCCTGCCCGCCGAGCTCGGCCTCGTTTACCCACATATTGGCAGCAAGGTCGGGATGGGAATACATCACACCGTAGTCCAGGACGGCCACGATGATGGAAGGATCGCCCGCGGCAAGTGCCCAGGCATCCTTTACGGCAATGTCCGCGCCCTCCACTGCGGAGGTGCAATGGGTCTTGTCGCCGTTGTTGACCATATGCCACTGCTCGGGCAGCATCGGGTCGTCAAACACCGCTCCGTCGGCCTTTACAGGCACCGAAGGGGCGTGCAAGGTGGCGTGTGCAGGTGCGGCGGTAAGGATCTTGTCGTACTGGACACGGGTCACGTCGGTCCTGGCGGCAAACTCGCGCGCCATTTCGTCCACAGGGATTTCCTCCGGGAAACGTGCTATGTACCAACGGGCCATCCCGTCTTCGGACCCCGGGAAAAGCTGCTCCAAAGCAACATTTTCAGGTATGGTCAAAGACGGGATGACACCGGAGAACTCAACAAGAAGAGTACCTTCAGCCGAAGCACTCTTTGTGTTGATGATTTTTTGCTCTTCATTCTTTATGATTTCCTCGTAGGTGCTTACCCCCCCCCAGGTCGGATCTGGAGCACCCCGGGAATGCTGCGAGGGAGACGCAGCATGCAGCCCAAAGACTGATTGTATATTCTTTTATAGTCGGCATACATTTGTGGATTGGCGGTGCAAGATAGTGATTATTTTCTAAAACAATATCAATTTCGTGACATTTTTATGCCAAAAACAATAAAAATGGTCATTTTTGGAATCATTTTGTTTGTATTTGTTATAAAACGATTTTTAGACGAAATGACTGCCGAATCCAAAATGTTTTAAATCCCTTCCCCCATTCTCCGCTTTTCAAGTGCTTCGCGATACTCCCCCGGGGACATCCCGGTATAGTGCCGGAAATATCTTCCGAAGAATGAAGGGTTGGGGAATCCCATCCTGTATCCCACCTCCTTGACGCTCAGGGTCATGTCCGAAAGCAGGTTCTTGGATGCCGCAATCACCACATCGATTATCCATTCTATGGCCGTGCGGCCCGTCCTGGCTTTTATCACCGCCGAAAAATACCTTGTGCTCAGGCTCTGCAATCCGGCATAGAAGGCCACATCATGATGGGCATAGATGTATTTCTGGAGGGAAAAGAGAAACTTGAGCACTACCTGGTCTTCCCTTGAAGACGGCTTTATCCTGTTTTCTTCGTGCCTGGAGAAGGCAAGGGCTATCTGGAAGCACAGGGCTTTCCCGATATGATTGCAGATCTGGCGCTGGATTCCGGAAGGCTCCATGGCGTCCTTCCTGAGGAAAAGGTCACAAAGCTCCTCTATGTCCTTCATCTCCCCGTCCGTAAGGAATATGCACGGATGCGCAAGGGTAAAGGACCTCATCACCCTGTCAACTTTCAGCAGGGAGGATGCCATCGACAGGATATAGGTCATATCGGCAATGCCCGCAAACCCCTCGAGGTCTTCACTGGCTTCCTTGATGTACAGCTGGGTGTTGGAGGAATACAGATAGATACCCCCTCTCTTTATATTGTAGAACCTTTCCCTGTCGGCAAACTCCACCTGCCCTGCAGTGCACAGGAAAAAACCGCTCCTGCTCTGTACCACGAACTGCCCGGCAAGCTTGAAATCGCCGTATCTGATGTGCTTGAGCCCGTATTCAGGCAGGTTTTCAAAGTCAATAATGTCCATTTTCGCTTTAGTTTGACGGGCAAATATGGCATATTTTTCACAAATCTTGAGCAATTTATGACATATTTTAACGATATACAGTACAAATTGAACATCTTTACAATTATATTGGACTTTCCGGTCATATGCTTCCTGGATACCTTTGCATCCGTTATAATAGCAGAAAGAATAATATGAAACCGTCAAAAATTGCTGCCCTGATTGCAGTATGTGCATTGCTCCCTTCCTGCTCGGGAAGCGGGAGCAGACTTGCAGAGAAATACAGGAATGCCAAAAGGGACACCGTCACGGTAGGTGTCGTGCGGCTTGAAAAGACCTTAAATGTAGAGACCGCAGGGTATGTGGGCACGGTGCAGCCGTCGCAGAACGCCATCATATCCGCGCAATATCCCGGAACCGTTGTAGAACTTGACATCAGGAAAGGCCAGCGGGTGAGAAAGGGACAGACTGTCGCCGTAATCAACTCGGAGACCGTCAATTCCGCATATGAGATAGCCCGGGCAAAGCTCGACCAGGCCCGCGACGGCTACGACAGGATGATGGAGGTCTATGAAAAAGGCGGCGCTTCCGAAGTGAAGAAGGTGGAGCTCACAACCCTTCTCCGCCAGGCTGAAGCGGCTGAAAAGGCTGCCGCAAGGGCTATTGAGGACTGCATGGTAAAGGCTCCGTACGACGGAGTGGTGGACGAGGTGTTCATCGAAAAAGGTGTAGAGGCCGGTGCCCTTGCCCCGATTGCAAGGATAATGAATGTGGCGAGCGTGGAAATACGTTTCCCGGTACCGGAAAATGAGATTGCCTCTATCCGCACGGGCCAGCCCCTCTCAATCGAAATCCCTGCACTGAAAAAGACAGTTGAGGGGACCGTCTCGGTCAGGGGCACTTCCGCATCCGTGCTTTCGCATTCGTATGAATGCACCTGCCTGCCTTCGTCGGGCGCGGAGGGACTCCTTCCGGGCATGGTGTGCAAGGTCCGCATTGCAGAAGAGTCTGAAGGACGCATAGTTGTGCCTGTCCAGTCAGTATGTACCGACATGGACGGCAGGTATGTGTGGTGCGTCAGCGGCGGGAAGGCCGTCAAGAGGTATGTGACCGTGGACGGTTACAGCGGAAAGGGTGTAGTTGTATGCGAAGGGCTTGAGGATGGCGACCTTCTCATAGTGGAAGGGGCGTCCAAAGTGTCCGGAGGCATGGCTGTCAAAACTGTCGGAAAATGAAAATCCAGAAACATAAGGGAATAGCGGCAATGGTCGGCACCATGCTTGACCACAGCGTACTTGTGTGCACGCTCACCTTCGTGATTGCCGCTTTCGGTATCTTCGGGCTCGTGAAGATGAACAAGGACGAGTTCCCGTCGCTTACCATCAAGCAGGGGCTTGTCGTGGGAGTATATCCCGGAGCTTCTGCGGAAGAGGTTGAAAACCGGCTCGCAAAGCCTCTGGAGGATGTTCTCCTCGGATATGCCGAAGTGGACAGGGAAAGCCTCCGGTCCATTTCCAATGACGGTATGTGCTTTGTGTTCGCCGACCTTGACTGCAGCCCTTCCGAGAAGGATGAAATCTGGGGGCGCATCAAGGACGGGATGAACGCGGCAAAGACTTCACTGCCGGCCGGTGTGCTCGCAGTAGTGGTAAAGGACGATTTCAACGCCCTTTCATCGCTTCTGATTGCCCTTGAATCCGAGGACAAAGGATATGCGGAGCTCAAGGACTATGCAGACAGTCTGTGCACCGAGCTCAGGCGCATCCCCAATCTTGCAAGCGTAAGCATCCTGGGCGACCAAACAGAGGAAATTGCCGTCACCATAGACAGGGAGAAGATGTCTGCATATGCGCTGGACCCTTCCGCACTGATGCTCGGATACCAGACCTCATCCGTCCCGCTTCCGGGAGGGACTTTCAGCAATGACGACGTCAATGCCCGGATCCACGTCCGGAGCGATGTGGCCGGCGAACGGGAGGTGGCAGAGAAGATCGTATATTCCGACCCGGCAGGCAACATCATAAGGCTCAAGGATATAGCCACAATCGAAAGGCGTTACAAGGATCCTTCGGAGATGGTCACCTACAACGGCCACTCGTGCTTGATCCTGTCCGTGGAGATGAGGGACGGCAACGATATCGTGGCCTTCGGAGGCGAAGTTGACAAGGTGCTCGGACGGTTTGAGAAGTCAATGCCGGAGAGCGTCACCATGAGCCGTATCACGGACCAGCCGAAGGTGGTTTCCAACTCCGTGACATCATTCCTGAGGGATCTCGGGCTGTCGATGCTGGTGGTCGTCCTCGTGATGCTGCTCCTGTTCCCGATCAAGTCGGCCCTGATTGCAGGCTCGGGCGTGCCTATATGCACCCTGATTGCCATCGCGATAATGTATCTTACAAGGATTCAGCTGCATATCGTCACCCTCGCCTCGCTCATCGTGGTGCTGGGCATGATTGTGGACAACTCCATCATTACCATAGACGGATATATGGAGAAACTCGGCAAGGGCATGTCCCGGAGGGATGCGGCAGCGATGAGCCTCAAGGAGCTATTTGTCCCGACACTGGCTTCCACCCTGTCCATCTGCGCGATGTACTATTCGGTGCTGTTCTTCATCGACGGCTATCTCGGAGAGTTCGTAAGGATGTTCCCGTTCGTCATCAGCATCGCCCTGCTTGTGTCGCTGTGCTATGCAGTGACCGTGGTTCCGATTCTTGAAGTGAAGTATATCCACAGCGCCACTACCACCGACAACGGCTTGACAGCCAGGATGCAGAACTGGCTGTTCGACACCATTGACAATGGCTACAGGAAGATGGAGTCATGGTGCTTCGCCCATCCGGGAATGACACTCGGAGGCGGTGCGCTCACAATCGCCCTCGGCATTCTCATGTTCAGTTCGCTCAATGTGCAGATGATGCCGAAGTCGGCGAGGGATTTCTTCGCCATTGAGCTCGAAATGGAGGGCGGATGCGGTTTTGACGACACAAAAGCCGTGTGCGACTCGCTCGAGGCCATCCTGGGCAGGGAAAAGGACGTCAAGAGCGTCACCTCGTTCATCGGATGCGGAGCTCCGCGGTTCAGCTCGACCTATGCCCCGATACTCCCGGGAGAAAGGATGGCGCAGATCATTGTCAACACCACCTCCCCTGCAGCCACGGAGAGCATCCTCAAGCACTGCGAGAACAATTACGAACACCTGTTCCCGAATGCGATCATCCGGTTCAAACAGATGGATTACCAGGATGTTGAGGCCCCTGTGATGATCACCCTCAAGGGCACGGACCGTATGGCAATGAAACCGGCGGCAGACAGCATCACGGCATTTATCCGGACATTGGACAAGGACGTGAAGTGGGTCCACAACTCAAGCGGATTCATCGAGCCGTCAGTTGAAATAAGCCTCGACCCGGACGAGGCGGGAAGGCTCGGAGTAAACAAGAGCCTGCTCGCGCTGAACCTTGCCGGGACCTATAACGGACTGAATATCGCTACCGTATGGGAAGGGGAAGACCCGATCTCTGTCAATCTCTACAGCGAAGGGACCGGTGGCAATGCAGGATTTGACAACATCGGCTCCCAGATGGTCTCCACCGGGATTCCGGGAGTCAGCGTTCCGCTAAGGCAGGTTGCGCAGGTAGAGCCTTCGTGGGCTCCGGCTTCGCTCGAAAGGCGCTCCGGAGAACAGAGCATCACCGTGTTTGCCGACATGAAATACGGAAAGAGCCAGCCTGCGGCCGTCAAGACCATCAGGAAATACATTGAGGAAAAAATTGAACCTGTCCTTCCGGAAGGTTGCACTGTGGAGTATCTCGGACTGACAAAGACCAATGCTGACCTTCTTCCGCAGGTGGTCATGACAGTGCTCCTCGCCCTTATTGTGCTGTTTGTATTCATGGCCCTGCACTTCGGAAAGCAGTCGCTTGCATTCATCACCCTTCTTCTGAGCTCGCTGTGCTTCTTCGGAGCATTCTTCGGGCTGTGGATATTCAGGCTTGATTTCGGCCTTACGGGAGTCCTCGGAGTGATCAGCCTCATAGGCGTCATCGTGCGCAACGGCATCATCATGTTTGACTATGCCGAGCAGCTGCGCAAGGATGGTGCCACCGTCAGGGAGGCTGCAATGCAGGCAGGTGCAAGAAGGATGAAGCCTATTTTCCTGACCTCGTCCACCACGGCGCTGGGCGTCATCCCGATGGTCGTGGGCGGAGACCTCCTCTGGCAGCCGATGGGTGTTGTCATCTGCTTCGGCACCATCCTGTCGCTGCTTCTGATTGTGCTGGTCATGCCTGTGGCCTACTGGCAGATTTTCAGGAACGAGGACGCAAAGAAGGCTGTTGACAAAGGATAATCAATGGATTAAAGGACATCAGAATGAAAAAGATATTTGCTACAATATTGGCCGCCGTTTCCGTGACCGTCCTGGCCGGGGCGCAGGAGCTTTCCCTGCAGGACTGTCTCGATATGGCTGCGGAAAATGAGGTAAAGAGCGCCAATGCCGAACTGGACGTGCTCGCAAGCAGGGCCCAAAGGAGCGAGGCCATGAGCATGTGGTTCCCGACGGTATCGGTAAGCGGAATGTATTTCTATGCATTCGACCCGCTCCTGCAGCTCACGATTGACGATATCCTGGGCACTTCCGGGACGGCATCTGCCATCAAGAATTTCCTGCAGAATTCTTCTTACACCCAAGAACTTCCCACGCAGTGGAACTTCTTCGACAAGGGATATACGGCTTCCGTAGTGCTCAAGCAGCCGGTCTTTGCCGGGGGAAGGATTGTAAACGGCAACCGTCTTGCCGCACTCGGAGTCGAGGCTGCGCAGGTAAAGCGGGACCTTGCCCGGAAGGAGACCTCCGCAAGCGTGGAGCAGAAGTATTGGAACGTGGTATCGCTCCAAGAAAAGATGAAGACTCTCGATGCGGCGATTTCAATGGTGGAAAGCATCCGCAGGGATGCCGTCAATGCCTTCAACGCCGGCCTGGTACTTGACCTGGACACGCTGAAGGCAGGCAGGGAGCTCAACAACCTGCATCTCCAGAAAAACAAGCTCTCGAGCGGGACAAGGATTGCCAAGATGGACCTTTTCAATGCCATCGGCTATGAGTATTCGTGCCTGAAGGGAGGCGGTGAGGCTCCTTACGTGGGGGATGTCACGCTTTCCGGAGACCTTGCAGGCCTTGCCTCTCCGGAGCAGTTCCATGTGGATGAGGTTTCCGCAGCGGCTCTTACCGAGGAGTCAAGGCTGCTCGGGATGCAGGTGCAGGCGGCGGACCTCCAGAAGAAGATAGCCCTCGGCGAGGCAATGCCGGAGGTGGGAGTCGGCGCAGTCTATGGCTACGGCGACATCTTCGGGGACGCCTGCTGGAACGGCGGAGTGGGAGTAAGCGTCAAGATCCCGCTTACCGACTGGTGGTCAAAGGGTTCCAAGGCAAAAAGACTCGGATATGAGGCTGAAAAGGCACGCAACGAGCAGGAGTATCTCGACAGCCAGATTGAGCTGAAAATCAGGCAGCAGTGGGAAAATCTCATGACGATGTGGCAGGAAATCACCATCTGCGAAGACAATGTGGCCATGGACACCCTGTCGCAGGACAGGACACAGGATCTGTACCAATCCGGGCAGGCCACGATGTCGGAGCTGCTCGAAGCCCAGACCAATCTCCAGAAAAGCCGCAATGCCCTGACCGATGCACAGATTTCCTACCGTCTCGGCCTTTCGGACTACCTCCGCACAACCGGCAGGTGACGGTCACGGCTCTTAAGGCCGCGCCTGCTGCACTGAATCTGGCAGGAGGACGATGAACTATAGAAAAAAGGCCCCCGAAGCACATCGGGAGCCTTTTTTTTCATTTGCAGGCAGGATTACCAGAAGATTCCGACATAGCCGGTGCTCGGGGCAAGCCAGCTTGCAGACGTGCCGTCATAGATTGTGTAGCTGCCCCAGAAATATGCTTCGCGGGCCTCTGCATCCCAGGTGGTATTTTCTGCAGCATCATATCTGTAGAGGTTTCTGATAACCCACACATAGTTGCTTTCCCAAGGCCACAGATATTCCATTCCGAGATACTCATATCCGTCGGTGACTGTACCTGATACCACATTGCCGTCCTTGTCGGTAACCTCTACATAGAATGTGTTTCCGTCAGGTTTGATGGTAAGGTTGCAGTCTGACCACATAAAGTTTTCGAAGTAGAAATTGCCGTCAACCACCTGTGCATACTGGGTATCGAGATATACGTTTTCAGCGCAGAGAAGGAACTGTACAGGAACGAGTCCGTCAACTTCCTCTTCACCTATGGTAGCCTCAGGATAAACCACATCCGCGGTTTCAGGCAGTTCAGGGAAGCCCACGGTGTCATATTTTGCAAGATCCTCGTCCGAAAGGGCATAGAAGCAGAAATACTGCCAGTTGTAATCCTTCGTCCTTTCACCGTCCTTGACATAGAACGAAACGGTAGGAACGGCTATGTAGAGATACTTTGAGTCACCCTCCTTGTACATCGAGTAAGTACCGTTGACATAGAAGCTCAGTCCGCTGACGGTCCTTGCGTCGCCCTTCGGGGCAAACCTCTCGTTGTACCCGTCATCTGCAAACTCTGCTACTTTATCGCTGTAGAAATACAGGTAGTTGCCGTCGTCACCTTCTACCTTGTCAAGATAGAGGTCATAATAGTCATATACCAGCTGGGTGATGGATCCGCTTTCGTCAACGATGACCTTTAGATCGTGTCCATTACCAAGGAAGTCCTTGAAAATAAGAGTCTTGGTATCAACCTTCCATACTGTCTGGGCGATGTATCCCATATAGTCGGCGATGTCACCTCCCTCGCTCCAAGGCTTGAAGCAGGCAATTCCCCTGAGCTCCTCATAGAAATAGAACGAGCCTTCGCAGCGGAGGGTTCCCGCGGTACTGTTGGCTGAGGAATTGACATTGTCACCGGTCAGCATAAGTTCGAAAGAATACACGTCCCCGACCTTTCCGGAGGCAGGAGCCTTGACGGTGATGCTTGATGAGGTGGCACCATTTGCAAATTTCACGCTTGAAGGCACTTCGATGCCCTCATCGGCGCTCACAACCTTGATGGCGTATTCAGCCTCGTCGGTCACCTTGTCCCTGATTATAGTAAGGACTGCCTCGGCACTCCCGTCAGGAGTCACATAGTAGCAGTAATCGCCGTTTTCGGCAGAAAAGAAGACGTCTGCGACGGCCACGCCGGTTTCCGGCTCTTTATTGTTCCCGTTGCCCGAATCGTCGTTTGATTCCTTGCTGCAGGAATTGAGACATACCATTGCCGCAAAAGATGCCGCAAATGCCAATAATTTACTTGTTTTCATAACGATATTGTATTAGAGTTATTTTGACCATTTGATGCCGTAACCCGAAGGGTCAGGGTTGTTGTGTCCTTCGATTGCGTGATTGTACTGGTATTCGCTCGAAGTGATGTAGATTGTTGACCACGCAGGGACATATCCCTCGTTGGAGTTGAACATGTATGATTCAGGGAAATTGCTGCCGTCATATCCCTTCACGACGGCCTTCCTGAGCCTGCGGTAGTCGAAGATGACTATGCCCTCGCCCCAGAACTCGATCCTGCGCTGCGTGAGAATTTCCGTGCGGAAGGCATTGAGGTCGGAGCTCGTGGTGCTGTAGCTGCCGTCGGAGAACCTGTAGGTATTGAGATAGTCGGTCAGGGCAGCAACTCCGCTGGCAAGTCCCTCGACATTGGCCTTTGCCTCCGCAGCGATGAGATACATCTCCTCAACCCTCATAAGAGGGATGTCCACAACGTTGCCCACCAGGTAGTTGTCCATATCGCCGGAGCCCGGATGGAACTTGAAGTTGGCATAGGCCGGGCAGAGCACGAAATCCTCCTGCGGGAGAAGGGTGGTGTATTTTGAATATGCACTTGCCTTGCCCGCATCCGCAGGGTCGATCCAGGTCTGTTTGCGCCAGTCCCCCGCCTTGATCTTGCCGTAGAGGGAAGCGTCAATCATCCTGTAGCAGTTGTACAGTTTGTTGGCCGTGCCGTAGGTAGTCTCGGCCGACATATTGCCGGTGAAGCTCATCCAGGAGCCCTGCACGTCCTCGGCTCCGATTGTCATTCCGAAAATCCAGGAACTCTGGGCGGTGTTGAATCCCGTGGTGGCGTTGAACCACTGTTCTTTGGTAAGAGGAGTGTGGTAGCCGATTGCGAGATTGGCATATTTCAGGGCATTGGCATAGCATTCCTTTGCGCTGCTTACTCCCATTTTGCCGTATTCCGGGAGGTCATTCTCATGGTCGAGCATCATCCTGAGGTCGGAATCGCCTGTGCTGCAGATGGTCTGGTCAAACCTTGACGCGAGCTCGAGCCAGGTGCGGGCCTTCAGTCCATAGACCAGGGATATGCCGGCGTGGTTGATCTCGGAGGACACATATCCGTCGAGCAGCTCCTCGGCCTTGTCCAGGTCGTTGAGTATGAACCTGTAAAGCTCATAGAATGGGGCTCTCGGCAGGTTCTTCGCCTGCTCCTCCGTGGTGTTTTCGGTATAGATAGGGACTGTCAGGCTGTAGATCTCGCGGGCGGCAGCCTCGGCGTCGAGCTCCGCAAAACCGGTATCGTGATACTCATACATCCTTGCAAGGTCAAGATAGGCAAAGGCCCTGTAGCAATAGGCATTGCCCAGGTCGCGCCTTACCTGCCCGTCGTCCAGTCCCGCAGATGCTGAGATGTACAGGTCGGCATTAAGGATGATCTTGTAGAAGAGCGACCACCACTCGGCCTGCATCATATAGTTGCCCAGATACTGGCACTGGGCATAATAGCTGTGATAGTCGTAGTCCGTGGTGTACGGAGGGATTTCAGCGCCCATCACGTCACGCCACATCATAATGCCCGGGTAGCCGAATGCACCGTAGGTCGAGCCGTAAAGGTTGAACACCGCGGCGCTTGCACGGCTCAGGGCAGTCAGGGCGTTTGAAGATTTGCCGAGCTGTTCCTCGGTGATAACGCTTGAAGGGAAAGTCTCCTTGAGGCAGGAAGTTCCCAGTCCTGCCATTGCTATGATTGCGAAAATGTATTTCAATCTTTTCATTTGCCGTTCCTCCTGTTAGAATTTGATGTTGATTCCTCCGGAAATGGTACGCATAGGAGAATATGACTCCTCATCCGTATCGCCGGTAAGGCTGGTCCTCGGGTCAAGTCCCTGGCGCTTTGACCAGTAGTAGATGTTGTCGCAGGAAGCATAGATCCTCAGGCTCGATACGCCGAGACGCCTGCCCACCTTGGACGGGAATGTGTAGCCGATACTTATGTTTTTGAGCGTCAGGCTGCTTCCGTCGATGAGGAACCTGTCCGATACAGCATTGATATTCTGGTCGTTGTACTGTGCCCTCGGGATGTTGCTGTCCGGGTTTTCCTCGCTCCAGGCATTGAGAAGATCCCTGTGGTAGCTTCCACCGGTCACTCCGGCATAAGGAGAGCCCATCAGGGCAAGGTAGCCGTTGTCAAGCACGGTGCCGCCTACGGAATAGAGGAAATTGATGGACATGTCGAAGTTGTACAGCTTCAGGTTGGTGCCGAAACCTCCATACACCACCGGATGAGGGTCGCCGCAGAGATAATAGCTGCCGTTGTCGTAGTTGGTGCTGGTATAGGTCTGCCCGTCCTTCTCGTAGTACCACATCGGCAGTCCGTCCTCACTGACGCCGGCGTATTTCTTGAGGTACCAGGTATAGAGCGGAAGATCTTCGCCGACATATCTGTAGCCGGTCAGGTAACCGCCGTGTCCCTCGATCTGCGAGCTTTTGTTCTCGTCAGGAAGATAGGTCACCCTGTTGATGTTGTGGGAGAGGTTGAAATTGGCCGACCAGTCGATCCTGTCATTCCTGATGATGGAGCCCGAGAGGTTCAGCTCGATTCCCTTGTTGATCATATCGCCCACATTGTCGTAATAGCCGCTGTAGCCCATTCCGAGAGGGACGGTCTTCCACAGAAGCATATCGGAGGTGAGCCTGTAGTAGAAGGTGATGTCGGCACTGAGCCTGCTCCTGAACATCTCCATCTCCACTCCGGCGTTGAAGTTGCCGTTGCTTTCCCAGGTGATGTCCTCGTTGCCCTGGGAGCTGAAGGTGGTGGCAGCCTGGGAGTTGACGGTGTTGATGTTGTACTGTCTCGAATAATAGTAGGACGGGATGCCGTCATTTCCCTGGACACCGTAGCTGGCCTTGACCTTCAGCATATTGAATGCAGGAAGCCTGAACCAGTCCTCCTTGTTGATGATCCACGCGCCGCCGACGGACCAGAAGCTTCCCCAGCGATGGTCGGGATGGAAGGCTGAAGAACCGTCGAGCCTGTATGATGCGGAGGCGAATATCTTTCCGTTGTAGTCATACTGGCCCCTGAACATATATCCTTCAGTGTTGTAGATTTCCTTGTTGCCGACGATGGTTTCCTTGATGAGGGAGCCGTCGAGCTCGGTATTGACCTCATATGCAAACACATTTGTCTTCGAGCCGCCCACTTCGGTAGCCGTGTTGCGGTTGTACTCGTGGCCGAGGAGGATGTCGATGTTGTGGCCGCCGCTGAAAGCATGGCTGTACTTGAGCAGCTGCTGGGTATTGAGGTCATAGGTCCTGTAATGGTAGCCCGACACGTAACCGCCAGTGTTGGCGTAGTATCCGTAGAACGGGTTGGAAGCGACCTTTGTCCTGTTTTCAGTGTCATAGATGCTGGCATTTACCGTAAGGGTGAGGCCGTCGAGAATCTTTATGTCGGCATAGCCCTGAAGTCCGAAAGCGTTTGAGCTGTTGCTGCTTATGTCGAGACGGTCGCTCTGGAGAGGGTTGTCGTTCTTATAGACAGGACGGATGAGGCCGGTATGGACGCCGTCGCCGTAGTCATAGACCTTGCCGTGGGAGTCCGTGAGGATGTTGCCTTCGCCGTCGCGCACATACAGGGGATAGATCGGTGCAATGGCATAGGCCACGGACATGGCGTTGGAGAGATTGTTGGACTCGTTGCTGGTGTAGTTCATGTTCACACCTATCTTGAGCCATGGAAAGGCCTGGTAGTCGGTCTTTGCCCTTGCGGTAATCCTCGTGTAGTCGGAGCCATATGTAAGTCCCTGGTTCTCAAGGTAGCCAAGGCTTCCGATAAACTGGTACTGCTCGTTTCCGCCGGTGATGCTGAGGTTGTATTCCTGCCTCAGGCCGTTGCGCAGTCCCTCCTTGCGCCAGTCGTCCGGGATGAGCATCCTCTGCTCCCCGTTGCTGCCCGTCACGGTCCTGTAAGTGGCATTCGGATTGAGCTTTCCGTCGTCTCCGATCAGGGTCTCACCCTGCGGAACGGAATAGATGAGATAGCCCAGACCGCCGTCGGCCGCCGATTTTCCGAGGGCATCCAGTGCATTGGTCTTTGCCACGGAGTATTTCTGTCCGAGTGCGTTGCGATAGTAGTTGAGGAGCATCGAGTAATGGAGCTCATAGTACTCGGCCGGGTCGGTGATGTAGTCGTAATAGATTTTTCCGTCGGTGTTGACGCCGAATTTGGCATCGAGGGACACGCTTGCGCGGCCTCTCTTGGCGCCCTTGGTCGTAATCATTATCACGCCGTTGGCTCCCCTGGCGCCGTAAAGGGCATTTGACGCGGCATCCTTCAGGACACTGATGTTCTCCACGTCGGCAGGGTTGATGTCGCTCCAATAGCCGTTGAACGGGAGTCCGTCAAGCACGATGAGAGGTGCCGTGCCGGCGTTGATGGAGCCGAAGCCGCGGATGATGATGGTAGGATCCGAGTCCGGACCGCCGCCTTCGACCATCTGCATTCCGGCAACCTGTCCGTTGAGGGCGGCAATCGGGCTACTGACCTGCCTTTCGGTGATCTTGTCGCTTCCGACCACGGTTGCCGAGCCGGTGAAGGACTCTTTCGTGGCAGTACCGAAGGCAACGACGATTACATCGTCAAGTGTCTGCATATCAAATTCGAGCTGGCAGTTGACCACGCTCCTCCCTTCTACGGGGATTTCTTTCTGGAGATAGCCCAGACAGCTGAATGTCAAAACGGCGTCACCCGCCACTTCGATGTAATAGCTGCCGTTGTCATCAGTCAGGGCTGCCTTGTTGGCTGCAAGGTCCTGTACAACGGCTCCTGGTACTGTCTGGCCGTTGATGTCCGTCACGGTACCTCTGACCGGAACGGTCTGCGCATCCATCAGGCTGGCGATGAATAATGCGCTTAGCAAGAAACAAATCTTTTTCATTTACCGAGGTTGAGTTGATAATTTATTGGAACGTTTTATTCAATTCCTTAAATAATAGGGCAATACACGGAATATCCGTCATATCACCCGATTCCACAACCTCAAATATAAACGAAAATTTCCCGCTTTCAAAATTTATATTCACAAAACGAATAAATTTTTCGTTTTCAAGCGTTATACATTATATGAATACGGATTTGTTTTATAGATATATGTAACCGCAGGATTCCGCAACCTTCCGGGGAGGCACAAAAAAAAGACCGCAATCCCCGGGACAATCGGAAGATTACGGTCATTGTGCCCAAAGCCGGGCTCGAACCGGCACGTCTTTAAGGGACAAAGGATTTTGAGTCCTTCGCGTCTGCCAATTCCGCCATTCGGGCATTCGGAAATGGAAGTGCAAAGATAAAAACATTCTGCCAAATATCAAACTCCGGCTCCCAAATATATTCCGCCTTTTGAAGGAATTATGTATCTTTGCAAGTTAAGCTCACTCAAGAAGCTGTTTTGAAAATGGAAGAAATCAGGATACTCGAAAACGGAAGGGAAATCGGCAGGGTGGTCAGCGGGCCAGACCTTGGCGGAGCCTCGGCGCTGCTTGCAGGCGAAAAGGCCGTGTATATGGTCCATGACCGCAATGCGGAGCATTTTGCCGACAAAATTGCGGAATCCGCCGGATGCGGCATTATCCGCAAAAAGGCAATCGAAGCCACGGAGCAGACCAAAAACATCTCCACTGTGATGGAAATCTGCAGATGGCTGCTTGAGGAGAACGCAGGCAGGAATGCTCTTCTGCTTGCCGTCGGAGGCGGAATCACAACCGACCTCTCCGGCTTTGCCGCAAGCATCTACAAGCGCGGCATCCGTTTCGCTTTCGTACCGACTACCCTCCTGGCCCAGATTGACGCCGCAGTGGGCGGAAAGACCGGCGTAAACATGGATGCCTACAAAAATATGATAGGAGTCATACGCCAGCCGCTTTGGACCTACGAATGTCCGGAAGTCCTCGGCACACTCCCCTACAGGGAATTCGTCGGGGGAAGCGCCGAACTGCTCAAGACATTCATCATCGACAACCGCGGCGGCGACTATTCCCGCGCAGTGAGTCTCCTGACCCGCATCAACTGCGCCGAAAGCCGCAGAAACGCAATCGAAGCCTTCGGCAACGAAATAATGGACCTCATCCACCGCGCCGCGGCCATCAAGGCGGGAATAGTGGGCAGGGACCAGTTTGAAAACGGCGAGAGACGTCTGCTCAACCTCGGGCACACATTTGCCCACGCCATCGAAAAACGCAGCAACAGCCTTCCGCGCGAGGATTTCGCAGGCGATATGGTGGACACCCGCGTACCTGCGGGCAACATTTCCCACGGTGAGGCTGTCGCGATGGGGATGGTAATGGCGGCCGAACTTTCCGAAAAGAGCGGCACGGCCGTCGAGCCTGTAGCCGCGACCCTGCGCAACAATCTGGCAGCCTGCGGTTTGCCCGTAGAGTGCCCGTTCACGCCCGATGAGCTCGAAGCAGCCATGGGAAAGGACAAGAAGGCTGAAGGCGGGATAATCCATTTCGTCCTCATGCGCCGGATCGGGGAGACCGTCATCCGGGATATGACAGCAAGAGAAGCAATACAGACCCTGAAAAAATGATTTGCACGACAATACAGCACAAGACCGCCGAGGAGATTTTCGCGATTCTCGAACGCCCCGAAGTGGAGATGGCGGAGATAAGGCTCGACCTCTGTTCCCTTGACAATGAGGAGATTGAGGAGCTCTTTGCGACCTCCGACAAGCCCCTCGTGGCCACCTGCAGGATAAGCGGCACCCTCTCCGCCACCGAGGCCGAGGCACTCCTTACACAGGCCATCCGTGCAGGAGCCGCATTTGCCGACCTTGAAATCGAAGCCCCGCCGATGATGAGCAAACGCATCAGGCGGATGGCGGGAGAATGCGGGACAACCCTCATCCGCTCTTTCCATGACTTCGAAGGCACGGACTCCACCGCCGCCCTCAAGGCACTTGTGGAAAAATGCCGCCACCTCGGCGCAGAAATAGTGAAAATCGTGACCACAGCCCACTCTGACGAGGACTGCGCACGCATCCTTTCGCTCTACGACGCCTTCGCGCCGGAGACCCTCATCGCATTCTGCATGGGTGAAAAGGGCAGGGAGACGCGCATAGACTGTCTCCGGAGGGGAGCTCCGTACAGCTATGCCGCCCTTACTCCGGAAGAAGCCGCCGCACCCGGGCAATGGCCGGTTGAAGAGATGTCGGCCCGCGTCTATGGCGACAGGCGTCCGCTCAGCTGCGGCCTGCTGAAAATGCCTGCATCGAAGAGCTTTGCGCAGAGGGCAATCATAGCCGCAGCCCTTGCCGACGGCACATCCACCCTGCGTGGTTACTCCCCATGCGGGGACAACGAAGCCGCCATTGCAGCGGCAAAGGCCATCGGGGCAAAGGTCACAAGAAACGGCAGCGAGCTGGAAATCACGGGAATAGGAGCACGTGCAAACGGAGAGTTCACTTCTTCCACCCTGCATTGCGGCGAATCGGGATTTCTCACAAGGATGATGATTCCGGTGATTGCCGCCATAGCAAAGGGGCCTGTCCATTTCTCCGGGGAAAAGACCCTCGTCAAAAGGCCGCTCAAAGGCGCCAGGGAGATGATGGAGGCTTTCGGAGTCACACTCGTGCCGGAGCGTGCTGGCGACAATCCCACCATTCCGCTCACGGTCCACGGCCCGCTTGTGGCGCAAAATGCGGAAATATCCGGAAAAGACGGCTCCCAGCTGGTCTCGGGCCTTCTGACCGCCCTTCCGCTTCTTCCGGAAGACATTGAGATAAGCCTTTCCAACCCGAAGAGCATCCCTTATATCTTCATCACCCTCGATGTCCTCAAGAAATTCGGCGTCAAGACAGAATGCGAGATGGAAGGGGGCGACGAATTCGCACAGACGCAGGACTGGACATATTGCGACAGGATGACATTCCGCATCCGGGGCGGCCAGCACTACAAGGCTGCCACGATGGACATAGAGGGCGACTGGAGCTCTGCAGCGGCATTCCTTGTCGCCGGAGCCATTTTCGGCGAAGCCTCCCTCGAAGGGCTGGACACAAGGTCGCTCCAGGCCGACCTCAGCATCATGGATATCCTTTCGCAGGCGGGGGCAAGCCTGTCGCAGGAGGAGGAAACAGGCATCATACACGTCTGCAGGGCACCCCTGCAGGCCTTTGACATCGACGCCGGCAACTGTCCGGACCTGTTCCCGGTGATGAGCGTGCTTGCCGCGTTCTGCCAGGGGACATCCCATCTTTCAGGAGTCGGGAGGCTCGCCACTAAGGAGAGCGACCGCGGGGCAGCAATCTGCGCCATGCTCACGCAGATGGGCGTACCGGTGCGCATCAAGGGCGACACAATGATTGTCCAGGGACAGTCCCTCACGCGCCGCATCCTTTCAGGCAATATGCTCAGGGGCGGGCAGTACACCACCAACCACGACCACCGCATGGCAATGGCCCTGGCAATTGCCGGGCTCGGGGCCGACGGCCCTGTGGAGATGGACGACAGTGCGTGCGTAGGCAAGTCCTTCCCGGATTTCTTCAACCTGTTCAACAAATTCAACAGATTATAGTTATGGACAGTTTCGGCCGCAAATTCAGAGTTTCCATTTTCGGAGAATCCCACGGAGAAGCCATAGGAGTGGTTCTGGACGGGGTCCAGCCAGGCATTCCGCTTTCTCCGGAAGATTTCAGCAGGGACATTCTCCGGCGCAAGAGCGGGGCAAAGGGCACTACTCCGAGGATTGAGACCGACGAACCGCAGATCCTCAGCGGAGTATATGACGGCTACACTACCGGCGCACCGCTGGCAATCGTGTTCCGCAACCTCAACACCCGTTCGGGCGACTACAGGCTGTTCCGTGATGTCCCGCGCCCGGGGCACGCCGACTACACGGCAAGCATCAAATGGCTGGATTTCAACGACCCGCGCGGCGGAGGACATTTTTCCGGAAGGCTCACTCTCCCGATTGTCGCTGCCGGTGTGGTGGCAAAGAAGATGATCGGGTGCCGGGTAAGCGCCGACATCATTGAAATCGGAGGCGTGACACGCGAAGAGGCCCTTTCCGCCCGGACCGATGCCGTATGCGGTGAGACCTGCCTCCCGGAAGGGGAAATGACGCCATCCCAAATATGGAAAGACGTGCTGGACAAGGCGATGGCCGAAAGGGATTCGGTCGGCGGCATTGTGGAATGCAGGGTGGACGATGTGCCCGCAGGCCTGGGCGAACCGTTTTTCGATTCGGTGGAATCGCTGGTTTCCCACGCGGTTTTCTCGATTCCGGGAGTGCGCGGCATAGAATTCGGGGACGGATTCGGGGCAGCGAGGATGAGAGGGTCGGAGCACAATGACCCGTTTGACCTTGCCGGACAGGGCAATCTCAACCTCCACATCAATGTGCGCCCTTCCAAGAACGGCGCCGGAGGCATCAACGGGGGCATCACCAACGGCAATCCGATTGTGTTCAGGGTGGCTTTCAAGCCGACTTCAAGCATCAGCCGTCCGCAGAAGACATTCAACTTTGCCACAGGCGGGATGACCGTGCTCGAGATCCCGGGGAGGCACGATGCCTGCATAGCACTGCGCACCCCGGTAATCGTGGAGGCGATGACGGCCATTGTGCTGGCAGACCTCACCAGAATGCTTTAGTTTATGGACAGGAACGAAGAAAACAGGATAATCAACGATATAGCCTCACAGAAGGAATACAGGGAAGGGTTCGTGACCGAAGTGGACCAGGAATATCTTCCCAAAGGCCTCAACGAGGACATAATCAGGCGCATCTCGCAGCTTAAGGATGAGCCGGAGTGGCTGCTGGAGTTCAGGCTCGGGGCATTCAGGCGCTGGGAGAAGATGGAGCAGCCCGGCTGGGGACATCTCGACATGCCCCCGATTGACTATCAGGACATCATCTATTACGCTGCGCCGAAAAAAAACGCGGACAGGCCGAAGGAAATTGACCCGAAGCTTGCCGAGACGTTCGAGAAGCTGGGCATCCCCGTAAAGGAAAGGGATGTGCTTGCCGGCGTAGTCGCAGTCGATGCGGTGTTTGATTCCGTGTCGGTTGCCACGACCTTCCGCAAGACCCTTGCGGAGAAGGGCATCATCTTCTGCTCGTTCTCCGAGGCTGTACGCGAGCACGGTGACCTTGTACGCAAATATCTGGCATCGGTGGTGCCCGTCGGGGACAATTATTTCGCAGCCCTCAACTCCGCCGTGTTCAGCGACGGATCGTTCTGCTATATCCCGAAGGGCGTCAAATGCCCAATGGAGCTTTCCAGCTATTTCAGGATAAATGCAGCAGGCACCGGCCAGTTTGAAAGGACGCTGATTGTAGCCGACGAGGGTTCGCAGGTGAGCTATATGGAAGGATGCACCGCTCCGATGAGGGACGAGAACCAGCTCCACGCCGCCGTAGTGGAAATTGTCGTGGAGAAGGACGCCGATGTCAAATACTCGACCGTCCAGAATTGGTATCCGGGCGACAGCAACGGCAAGGGAGGCATTCTCAACCTTGTGACAAAGAGGGGCATATGCAAGGGCTCCGGCTCGCATCTGTCCTGGACACAGGTGGAGACGGGTTCGGCAATCACCTGGAAATATCCGTCCACCATACTCAAGGGGGACTATTCTTCGTCGGAGTTCTATTCTGTGGCCGTGACCAACAATTTCCAGCAGGCCGACACAGGCACCAAGATGATCCACATAGGGCGCGGGACAAAGAGCCGCATCATCAGCAAGGGCATCAGCGCCGGGCACAGCCAGAACAGCTACCGCGGTCTGGTCCAGATACTTCCGGGGGCCGAAGGCGCACGCAACCATTCGCAGTGCGACAGCCTTCTGATAGGAAAGGACTGCGGAGCACACACGTTCCCGGACATCCGCAGTGCCAATCCTTCCGCCGTGGTGGAGCATGAGGCCACGACATCCAAGATCAGCGAAGACGAGCTTTTCTACTGCAACCAGAGGGGCATTGCTCCGGAGGATGCTGTGGGGCTCATCGTCAACGGATATGCAAAGGAAGTGCTCAGCAGGCTTCCGATGGAATTTGCCGTGGAGGCGCAGAAACTGCTGCAAGTATCACTTGAAGGATCTGTAGGATAATGAATTACATCGACCTTATAACGTCCGTTCTCGGACTCACCTGCGTAGTCCTTGCAGGCAGGAATTCCAAGGCGAATTTCTGGGTGGGCTACCTATATACCGCCGCACTGTTCGTGATGTTCTGGCAGAAAAATCTCTATGCCAGCCTCCTGCTCCAGCCGGTTTCGCTCGTAATCAATATCATCGGCCAGTACCGGTGGAGCCATCCGCGCGAAGGCGAAGCCGTCGAAAAGAAAGATAATGAGCTGAAGGTGTCCATTATGACCTGGCCGCAGAGGCTGATGGCCATTGCTTCGGTGTTCATCATTGCCGGGCTGTGGGGCTGGACTTTGGATTCGCTGTTCCCGGCTGATCCGCATCCTTACCTCGATTCGTGCGTGACGGTGCTGATTCTTGTGGCGCAGCTGCTCTCGGCCCTCAAGAAATGGGACTGCTGGGTGGCCTGGATTCTTGTCAACATCACGCAGATGGCCCTGCACATATCCGTAGGCCACATCTTTATGCCAATAGTATGCGGACTCTACCTTGCCAACGGCATATGGTCACTGGCCACATGGACCAAACTCTATAAAACTGAAAACAAATAGCTTATGGCAAATGATATTTTGTTGAAAATAGACAATCTCCACGCGAGGATCGGAGACCGCGAGATTCTGAAAGGCGTTTCGCTCGAAATAAAAAGAGGTGAAATCCACGCGGTCATGGGACCTAACGGCGCCGGGAAAAGTACGCTATCCTCGGTGCTTACGGGAAAGCCTGCCTATGAGGTGACGGAGGGCAGCGTGATGTTTGACGGGCGGGATCTTCTGGCGATGAAGCCGGAAGAAAGGGCCTGGGCAGGGCTGTTCATGTCTTTCCAGTATCCTGTGGAGATCCCCGGGGTGTCTATCACCAATTTCATGAAGACGGCCGTCAATGCAAAGCGTGAGGCTGCGGGACTGGAGCCGCTCAAGGGCGGGGAGTTCCTCAAGCTGATGAGGGAGAAGATGGAGATGGTCCGGATGAAGAACGAGTTTGCCAAGAGGGAGGTCAATGTGGGCTTTTCCGGAGGTGAGAAGAAACGCAACGAGATTTTCCAGATGGCTATGCTTGACCCTTCGCTCGCGATTCTCGACGAGACCGACAGCGGCCTTGACGTGGATGCGCTCAAGATTGTCGCCGACGGGGTCAATGCGATGCACACTCCCGAGAAATCCGCAATCATCATCACCCACTACCAGAAGCTTCTGGAGTATGTCGTCCCTGATGTCGTACACGTGCTCAAGGACGGCCGGATAGTGGCCACAGGCGACCGGAGCATCGTGGATATCATTGAAAATGAGGGCTTCGACAAGTTTTAGAGTATGAAGGACCAAGGACATTATATCGCTTCGCCTGCCGCTCCTGGAGACTATGTAGTCGGGGCCGGAGAGAAGCTGGACCTTTTCTTTTTCGTGCGTCCCGGAGAGGACCGCGACATAAGGGTAAGGGTGCATCTGACAGGTCCGGGAGCGTCCGCAAGCCTCGCCGGAGTGTATCTGTCCGGGGGCAATGAAAAAGTCTCCATCCATACCGAGATCTTCCACGAGGCGCAGGGATGCACTTCCGACCAGCTTTTCAACGGCATCGCTTCCGGAAGCGCAGCCGTGTCGTTCTACGGGAGGATTGTGGTGGCCCCTGGTGCAGACAGGACCGAAGCCTATCAGGTCAACCACAACATTGTCCTTTCGGACAAGGCAAAGGTGGACACCAGGCCGCAGCTTGAGATTTATGCCGACGACGTAAAGTGCTCGCACGGTGCCACCGTGGGCAGTCTCAACGCGGACGAGGAGTTCTATATGCGTTCGCGCGGCATCCCGCAGAAGGAGGCGAAGGTGCTCCAGATGATTTCCTTCGTCGCCCCTGTCCTGGAAAGGATTGCCGACCCTGCAGAGCGGGAGCGCACGGCAGCCGAAGTCGAGGACGCAATAAGGAAGATGCTATGATCTGCCGTCCCAATGTAAAGGTCAACCTCGGGCTGGAGGTTTTGAGGCGCCGTGAAGACGGCTTCCACGACCTTCAGACAGTGTTCGTCCCGTATTTCGGTATCAGAGACACCCTCGAGATTGTAAGGGGGGATGAGTGGAGCGGGACCTCCGCCCACCTCCAGGAGACATATTCCGAAGGAGTGTCCCTCAGGCAGGCCATCTCTGCGGACGGCAAGGTGATGATAACAATAGCCCGAAAGGAAGGCGTGGACTGGGACCCGCTCAAAGACCTGACAGTCAAGGCTTACAATCTTCTCGCAGAAGATTTCCGGCTCGGACCGGTAAAAATATTCCTCGAAAAGACCTCCCCTGTGGGAGCAGGACTCGGAGGAGGGTCGGCAGACGCCGCCTTTGCCCTGAGGATGCTTTCGGAGATGTTTGCACTGGGGCTTGACGATGAGGCTCTTGCCGGATATGCCTCCCGCCTCGGCAGCGACTGCGCCTTCTTCATACACAACCGCCCCTGCCTTGGAGAGGGTCGCGGAGAGGTGCTTTCCCCAATCGGGGTGGAAGGCATAGACTTCGGATGCCCTGGCCCGGGAGCATACGAGATGCAGGTCGTTGTCCCCGAGGGCATAAGCGTAAGTACGGCCGAAGCCTACCGGGGCATTGTCCCGAGAGAGGTGTCCGGCCTTGCCTGCGACAGCCTCACCGAAATCATTGCTAGACCGGTTGAGCAGTGGAGGGACAGTCTTGTAAATGACTTTGAGACAACTGTTTTCGCTGCACATCCGGGGCTTTCCGCCATCAGGCAGTCGCTCTATGACAGCGGTGCGGTCTATGCCGCAATGTCCGGCAGCGGAAGCGCGTTGTTCGGCATCTACCGGAAAAACTCCCTCTGACAGCCGCGGGAGCACCCGGGACCCGCACGGAGGACACCCGCGGCGGCCACGGAGACACCAGGGACGCTCGGGACAGCCACAAGACGCAAAGAGCACCTCACACACGTACACAGGACGACAACCATTCTGCCCGACAGCGGGCCAACCACAAAAGCAGACCGAAAACGGATGAGACACGAAATCACCATAAAAAACCTTGCAGACATTGACAGGGCCGCAGGAGAATTCCTTTCCCTTATCGGGGAGCAGCGCCTGATTGCATTTTACGCCCCTATGGGAGCCGGGAAAACAACATTCACGACAGCCATCTGCCACAGGCTCGGAGTCAGGGATGACGCCGTGAGCTCCCCCACATTCGCAATTGTCAACGAATACGCCACCGCCTCCGGAGAGATGATGTACCATTTTGATTTCTACCGCATCACAAAGCCGGAAGAAGCCCTCGACATCGGTCTTTACGACTACCTCGACAGCGGATGCCTCTGCATAATGGAATGGCCGGAAAATGTGGAAGACCTGCTTCCGGAAGAGACCCTCAAGGTGGAAATCCGCCCCCAGGAAGACGGCTCCCGCCTTGTCATGTGGGACTCTCCGGACCTTTAATGATCCTCCCCCTCCAAGTCAGGAGTCCTGAACATAGCTTCAATAGTCCATCCTGTCGAGGAAACGGAATCCCGCCGCCTCGGCTATATGTCCCGGAAGTATCGGCCCGGGCCTGTCCGGCGGATGCCCCCCTTCCATCCCCTGGACTACCGCAGCCCACTGCAGGTCAGCAATTGTCCTCGCAAGCTTCACGACTCTTGTAAATGCCCTGGCCGACAGCCCCATACGCCCTGTTATCTTCTCCATGAGGCTCCGGCACGGCCCGTCCAGGGGACACATCTGCCGGATCTGCTTTCCGTTCATCTCGGCATTGACATTGATGCCGGTCCCGGTAAAGCGCTCTTTCTGTGCACGCCGCGCAAGGATTACCCTTTCAGCCACCTTCGCGCTGGACTCGGCCTTGGGAGGATTGACAAGCTTTCCGGCAGGGACGCACCTGAGCCACAGCTGGACGTCAATCCTGTCCATCATCGGTCCGCTGAGCCTGCCCATATAGGAACGCTGCTGCCCAACGGTGCACCTGCACCTGTCCCCTTCCCCGTAATACCCGCAAGGACAGGGATTGGATGCCGCAACCAGCATGAATGATGCGGGATACTCCACCTTTGCCTTAAGGCGCGAGACAGTGACCCGCCTGTCCTCCAAAGGTGCCCTGAGGGCCTCCAGCACGCTTTTCGGCATCTGTGCAATCTCGTCGATGAAAAGTACTCCGTTGTGGGCAAGGCTCACCTCCCCCGGCAGGATATTCTGCCCCGAGCCACCCCCAATCATGGAAACAAGCGAGGCGCTGTAATGGGGTGCACGGAAAGGACGGTGTCTCATCAGACCGGTCCCCTGCCGCCCAGCTCCGGCCACAGAATAGATCTTGCTCGTCACAAGCGATTCCTCCACATCCATAGGAGGGAGTATTCCGGCAAGGGCCTTCGCCAGCGAACTCTTCCCGGAGCCTGGAGAGCCTATCATTATGATATTGTGTCCTCCGGCTGCAGCGATTTCCATCCCCCTCTTGGCCTGCTCCTGGCCCACAATCTCCGAAAAATCCATCATATCGGAAGACACCCTGTCAAAAGGGCTGTCCCTGTCCTGGCAGCTGTTCCCCAGCCTGTTCCACACGAGAAGGTCATCCGCGTCCTCTTCGGAAAGAATCCTCACCGCATCGTCGAGCGTATCAGCAGCATAAATGTCAAAATCCTTATAGTCCGAAGCCTCGCGGGCACTGCGCAGCGGAAGGATACACCCCTTCAGGCCGGCTTTTACAGCGAGTTCCACCATCGGAATGGCCCCGGGGATGTCCCTGAGAGAGCCGTCAAGCCCCAGCTCCCCCATCACGAGGTACCCGCCGAGCATGGGCATCTCCCTCTGACCGCTTGCGGCAATTATCCCCAGGGCAATCGGGAGATCATACCCGGACCCGCTCTTGTGCATATCGGCGGGTGCAAGATTGATGACAATCTTCTTGCCCGGCACATGGAATCCCGAAGACTGGAGTGCAGTGACTGTCCTCAGGAGGCTTTCCTTGACGGCAACGTCCGCGAGACCCACAAGGTGGATGCCCAGTCCGCGGCTTATGTCAACTTCTACGGTCACCGGCACGGCATCGATTCCGATGCATTTTGCCGCATGGATGTTTATCAGCATAGTTCAAGTTTTTCGGCAAAGAAAACAAAAAGATCCTTCGGAAATATGCGCCGGGACACGCCGGGATTGAAATAAATACGAATTTTTACTTTTCAGAAAAGAATTTTTACATATTTTTGCAGCCGTGCCGGCCGTAGCCATGCGACCGATGATGCAAAAGGAAATGGACGGAAAGGCACATGGGACACAAGAGAAAACATTTCAACACAGCTTCTGATGCGCATCACCATTATCCAGCCGGATATCGTCTGGGCAGATCCGGCTGCCAACCGAAAGAAACTCAACGACTTGATTCTCCCTTTGGAAGATACCGGCCTTGTAGTGCTGCCGGAAATGTTTTCAACGGGATTCGTGACGGAGCCCGAAGGCAAAGCCGAGCACTCCGGAGAAAGCCTCCATTGGATGAAGGAGCTTTCAAAATTAAAGGGATTTGCAATAGCAGGCAGTATTGCTGAAAAAACGGAAGAAAAGTATTTCAACCGCTTTCATTTTGTAAGGCCGGACGGTACGGACACAACCTACGACAAGCACCATCTTTTCACCTACAGCGGAGAGCATCTGAAGTTTACCGGAGGACAGGAGAGGACGGTGGCGCAGTGGCAGGGCATGCGATTCCTGCTTCAGATCTGCTACGACCTGAGGTTCCCTGTTTTCTCACGCAACACCATGCATGGCGGCATCCCGGAATACGACGCCATAATATATGTGGCAAGCTGGCCGGAAAGACGCTCTGCCGCATGGAAGGCCTTACTGAAAGCAAGAGCAATTGAGAATCAATGCTTTGTGATAGGTGTCAACCGCGTCGGCAATGACCCCGGCAATGTCTATTCGGGCGATTCGGTCATCCTTGGCCCCGACGGCAGCACCATAGCCTGCGCCGAGCCGTACAGGGAATCCGTCATAAGCGGCGGACTCGACCCTGCTCTTCTGATGCGCATGAGGGAGGGTTTCCCGGTGCTTGAAGATGCCGACTGCTTCACTCTCGAGAAAGGAAATATACGCTAAAACGATTTTTATCGGAATTTATTTTGGAAGAAAGAAATCCTTGTCTATATTTGCCTCCGGTTTCGAATTGAAAGCATAGTTATGAATAGTTTGTTCATTATCGTCATTTCCATTAGCGTCCTCATTCTAAGAATGTTTGGACTGGGAAAGCGTGTATGAACAGCTACAAGAACGTTAGCGTGATTGCCTTTCTCAGTCAAAAAGAGAAAGGCAATCTTTGTTTTATCTTAACAAATCGTAAGCAGATAATATGAAACATCAGTTACGCAGTTCAATCACGATGGAAGGCAGGAGGATGGCCGGTGCCAGGGCCCTGTGGAAAGCGGCGGGAATGACTCCGGAGCAGGCAGGACGCCCTGTCATAGCCATAGTCAATTCCTTCACGCAGTTTGTCCCCGGACATACGCATCTCCACGAAATCGGCCAGATTGTGAAAGAGGAGATTGCTGCGGCAGGCTGCTATGCGGCCGAGTTCAATACCATTGCCGTGGATGACGGCATCGCCATGGGCCACGACGGGATGCTCTACTCCCTCCCTTCAAGGGACATCATCGCCGACAGCGTCGAATATATGGTCAATGCCCACAAGGCCGATGCCATGATCTGCATCAGCAACTGCGACAAGATTACCCCCGGGATGCTTATGGCTGCAATGAGGCTCAACATCCCCGCGGTGTTCGTCTCGGGAGGCCCGATGGAAGCCGGCGTACTCGGAAATGCAAGGCTTGACCTCATCGATGCAATGGTGAAGTCCGCCGACAAGACTCTCTCCGACAAGGAAGTGGAAGAAATCGAGAAGAATTCGTGCCCGGGATGCGGATGCTGCTCGGGTATGTTCACCGCCAATTCAATGAACTGTCTCACAGAGGCAATCGGTCTTTCCCTGCCCGGCAACGGCACAATCGTGGCTACCCACAAAAACAGGGTGGAGCTTTTCCGCAAGGCCGCAGCCCTCATCGTAAAGAACGCCTGGAAATACTACCGCGACGGGGATGAAAGCGTACTTCCGCGCAGCATTGCCACGAGGACGGCATTCCTCAACGCCATGACCCTCGACATTGCAATGGGAGGATCGACCAACACTGTCCTGCACCTTCTCGCCGTGGCACACGAGGCCGGCACGGAATTTACGATGGATGACATCGACGCCCTTTCCAGGAAGGTCCCGTGCATCTGCAAGGTTGCCCCGAACACTGCAAAATACCATATCCAGGACGTGAACCGCGCAGGAGGAGTGGCCGCCATAATGAAGGAACTCGCCAAGGGCGGACTTGTGGATACGACTGCAAAAAGAGTTGACGGGATGACCCTCGGCGAAGAGATTGAACGCTATTGCCAGGGAGAAGCCGGTTTCGGTGAAGAAGCTCTCAAAATATACTGCAGCGCACCTGCAGACAGGTTTTCCACCTGGATGGGCTCCCAGGAGACCTACTACGACACAATGGACAATGACCGCGAAGGCGGCTGCATCAGGGATCTCCGGCACGCCTACACAAAAGACGGCGGACTCGGGGTACTCAAAGGCAACATTGCCCTGGACGGATGTGTCATCAAGACAGCCGGAGTGGATGAGTCAATCTGGCATTTCTCCGGTCCGGCAAAAGTATTTGACTCCCAGGAGGCAGCCTGTGAAGGCATTCTCGGAGGAAAGGTGGTGAGCGGCGATGTGGTCGTGATCACCTACGAAGGCCCGAAGGGCGGTCCGGGCATGCAGGAGATGCTCTATCCTACTTCCTACATCAAGTCAATGCATCTCGGAAAGGAATGTGCCCTCATCACCGACGGAAGGTTCAGCGGAGGCACTTCGGGACTGAGCATCGGCCATATCTCCCCTGAAGCGGCCGCAGGAGGCAGCATCGCCCTTGTCCGCGACGGAGACATCATCGATATCGACATTCCTGCAAGGTCCATCAACGTAAGGCTCCCTGAAGAGGAACTGCAAAGGCGCAGGGAGGAAGAAGAGGCGAAAGGGAAGAAAGCCTTCAGGCCGCCACACAGGCACAGGGAGGTCAGCAAGAGCCTCAAGGCATACGCAGCCGCGGTGAGCTCCGCCGACAAGGGAGCGGTAAGGATTGTAGAAGATTGACGAACTCTATACTGACGAACTATAGCAAATGGAACAGAACAATTTGATAAAAGGGGCTGAGGCCCTCCTGAAAGCACTTGTGGACGAGGGTGTTGACACCATCTTCGGCTACCCCGGAGGACAGATAATGCCGGTTTACGACAAGCTGTACGACTATGGGGACCGGCTCCGCCACATCCTTGTCCGCCACGAGCAGGGTGCCATCCACGCCGCCCAGGGTTATGCCAGGGCAAACGGCAGGACAGGTGTCGTGATGGTGACCTCCGGCCCGGGTGCGACCAATGTGGTGACAGGCATTGCCGACGCGATGGCTGATTCGACTCCGGTCGTTGTCCTCACGGGACAGGTCAGCGTGGCAGCCCTGGGGACCGATGCCTTCCAGGAAGCCGATGTCATCGGCATCACAAGTGCAATCACCAAGTGGAACCACCAGATAAGGCACGCCGACGAGATTGCCGAATCTGTTGCAAAGGCCTTCTACATTGCAGGAAACGGCCGTCCGGGCCCGGTGCTCCTCGACATCACCAAGGATGCGCAGAACGAGCTCGTGGAATACAGCTACCGCCACTGCACCGGCATCAGGACCTACAATCCCTACCCGGAACCGTCCGATGCGGACATCGACCGCGCAGTTGAACTGATAGATTCGGCACAAAGGCCATTCGTAGTGTTCGGCCAGGGCATCACCATCAGCCATGCCGAGAAGGAACTCGCCGCCTTCCTTACAAAGGGCGACATTCCTGCAGGAGCCACAATGCTCGGACTCAGCGCCCTCCCTTCGGATTTCCCCCTCTACGAAGGCATGATCGGGATGCACGGCAACATTGCCCCCAACGTCAAGACAAACGAATGTGACGTGCTCATAGCCGTGGGTATGAGATTCGATGACAGGGTGACGGGGAAGGTCTCCGAATATGCGCGCCAGGCGAAAATCATCCACATCGACATCGACAAGTGCGAAATCGGGAAAATACTCCAGCCGGAAGTAGGCATCTGCGGAGACGCACGGGAGGTCCTCACAAGGATTACGGCGAAAATGCGCAAAGCCTGCCACAGGGAATGGATCGGGAGCTTCGAAGAATGCAGGCAGGCGGAACAGGAGCTTGTCATTGAGCCGGAGCTCCGGCCGGACGGAGGCCACATCAGGATGGGCGAAGTCGTGGATATGGTAGCAAAAGTGACTGGCAACAAGGCTATTGTCATCACTGACGTGGGACAGAACCAGCTCATTGCCGCCCGCTACTCACGCTACTCCGGCCAGGGACGCAGCTTCATCACCTCGGGAGGCCTCGGCACAATGGGATTCGGCATCCCGGCCGCAATCGGAGCCAAGACAGCCTGCCCGGACCGCCCCGTATGCCTGTTCGTGGGAGACGGTGGCACCCAGATGACAATCCAGGAGTTCGGTACCATAATGCAGGAGGGCACCGGTGTCAAGATGGTGATTCTCAACAACAACTGGCTCGGCAACGTCCGCCAGTGGCAGGAGCTGTTCTTCGGCGGAAGATATTCACAGACAAGGATGCTCAACCCCGATTATATGGGCATTTGCCGCGCTTACGGCATCGAAAGCGCTGTGGTTGAAAAGAGGGAGGACCTCGAGAACGCCGTCAGGACGATGTTTGAAGACAACAACAAGCCTTACCTGCTTGATGTCCACGTACTTGAAGAAGGCAACGTGATGCCGATGGTCCCTCCGGGAAAAGGCATCAGCGAGATAATGATTAACGAAACAGAATGGTACAAGAAAAATGGCTGAATCCACAAAGACATACACCGTAGTGATTTATACGGAAAATTCCATCGGACTCCTTTCCCAGATTGCCAACGTTTTCACAAGGCGCAACCTCAACATCCTGAGTCTCAGCGCAGGAGAGTCCGCTGAAGAAGGCAGCTACCATATCACGGTGGTGACTGACGGCACTGAAAGGAACGTAAAGGGCGCTGCCCTGCTCGTGGAAAAGAGGGTGGACGTCATCCGCGTTGACTACTACACTGACAGCGAGATTGTCTATAAGGAGCTCGCAATGTACAAGGTTCCCACAAAGAGCCTGCTGGAAAGCGGGAGCATGGAAAAGCTGCTGTCGAGACATCAGGCGAAGATCGTGGACATCAACAAGAAATTCACGGTAATACAGAAAACCGGGACTGCCGGGGACACATCAGCACTTCTGGAAGACCTCAAGGACTACGGAATCTGCGAATTCATACGCTCGGGCCGAATCGCCGTTTCAAAGCAGTGGAATGCCGAAGAGGCTGAGTAAAAAAAGATAAGAAACAGTAAAAAATCATAAAATTTCAAAAAATCATGGCAACAATCAA
>JBJEJU010000006.1:0-20062 GCA_051878275.1 Candidatus Cryptobacteroides sp.
TAGCACAGAAGGCCGATTCTTAGAAAAATGCCTAAAAAGTGATAAAGTCAGGAAAAAAAGCAGGCCGGAGCCTGCTTTTTTCATTTGCGGCCCGCCGTTTTTACGGCCGGCTGTTTTTTCATCTGCGCCCGACGGTGTAAAGGCCGGAAGTGATGTCGCCAAGCTGAAGGGGCTTGTACACAAGGTCATAGCCGGAGCCTTCCGCATTGATGGATTCTTCATAGAAGAAACCTATCGTCCCGTCACTCTGGAGAACCATGGTCGAATAGGCCGAGGTCTTGTCCGAAACCGCGTACGGGCCGTCCCAGGAAGCCGCAAGCGACTCGGGCGTGAGAAGGGAAACATCCTCGGGGATTTCCTTGTAATAGATGCCGACGTTGCTTCTGTCAGGTCCGAGAGGCACCGACTGAAGAAGAAGCCACACATCCGCTCCGTCCGCGGTCCTGCGCGCCCTGATTGAAAGGACCTCTCCGTTGCAGGCGTTTTCCACTGCCGTGCAACCGTCGTTCTCCTCCCCGGAATAAGCCGGTTCCGCCCAGGTTCCGCTGCCGGAGGCGACGTCCGAATATCTGAACACATTGAAATACCTGCCACCCCAGGCGCGGCTGCTGAGGATGACGCTGCCGTCCGGAAGTTCTTCGCATTTAGCCTCGTCGCCATCAAGGGCCGGATAAGCATCCACGCCGCCGAGGACATTCCAGGTATGTCCGAAATCGTCGCTGAAAATCACCCTGTTGCCGTGAGGACGGGCGCAGAGGGCGGCATACAGACGGTAGTGGCTGCCCTCCTTGACAATCCTGCTCTGGAGGATTCTGCCGGAAGACATGAAACAGCTCTGCACGCGGTCGTCCCCGCATGGGTCGAAGAGCGAATAGACCTTTTCGGTGATGTCTTCATACGGCTGCCAGGAAAGTCCCGCATCCGTACTTCTCAATGCCGCCATCCTGTTTGGATTGTCGCGGTTGGTGGTCGGGCGGGCATATACGGTGTTGCCGGACACGGAGATGAGCAGAATCTCATTGCCGCCGCGGTCGCACACCATAGCGGCGTCTCCGAAGCCGCAGTCCGGGGCTTTGCGGACTCCAGTGCCTTCGATGACAGTCCTCTCCCCTTCCCAGGTCCGTCCATTGTCAAACGAAGTCCTGCCGTGAAGGTCAACCCTGCCGTAACCTATATCATAACGGCAATGGCGATAATCCGCCACGACCACGACAGATCCGTCCTGCGATGCGGCTATGGCCGGAATACGGTATGGAACGCCGGTGGTATCCGACGATGAAAAGAGAAGGGAAGGCTCCGCCTTGGGGCTTGCACATCCGCAAATCAGCGCAGAAACAATTGCGCAAAGGCACGACGACCTGAATATTACACGCATGATAATTAAGTATTTACGCTTCGATGCGACGACTTTTTGTCCGACATCGGCGGCAATCGAAGCCAAACAAAAAAAGAGACCGGAAATCCGGTCTCTTTCGCAGCTCCTCAAGCAGGACTTGAACCTGCGACCCCCTGATTAACAGTCAGGTGCTCTAACCAACTGAGCTATTGAGGAATGTTCCCGTTGTTTTGGGATTGCAAATATACTACATTTTCTTCGAACTCCAAATTTTTTAAGAAAAAAATTATGTCCTTATTGAAAATGTGCCTGAATTAGCGGATTCCCGACAAGTTGGATCGTCAAATTGTCAGGACGCCGGCGGTAAAGTGATGCCGGTTAGAAAGTCGAGGCTATGTTTGCGGCAATGGCGCATGCCTCTTCGAGCCGTTCCTTCGCTTCCCGCTCCGGAAGATAATCGAGGTTCCAGGCCGCTACCGTTATCACCTCCCCGAGCCCCCAGAGGGACGAGAGGGCCTTCAGGTATGAGCTGCCCTGGTCCCGGACATCTCCTGTAGGGATATCCATTCCGCGGGTGGCGATATAGAGCACCTTCCCGCATCGGCAAATGCCCGTGCAGGTCTTCCCGTCGTCCGTGAAGGTCACGTTGTAGAGAGACATATTCTCGAAAAATGCCTTGAGTACCGACGGGAAACTCATATCCCAGAAAGGTGCCGCTACGACAAGCCTGTCCGCCGAGGCGATTTTCCTTGCGATGGCCACCGTCCCGTCAGGAACGATTCCGGCGGTCCTTTCCTTCAGCATTTCAGGGGTCACCGGAGGAAGGGCAAGCGCATTGACATCTATTGTCTCGATGTCATACCGTAATGAAAGCGCTTCCCTGGCAGCTTCCAGTATCACTTTCGTCCTTGACTCCTCCCTCATGCACGAGTCGATGATTATCAGTTTTTCCATTTTCGATCAATTATATCCGTTATTCAACAATATGTCCGGCATAATGGTTTCCGGTCTATTTCACCGGACGCCGATGCACTTTGCGGTTGTCGGACAGATGCGGGACATTAAGTTCCTTGCTGCAAAATTAATCATTTCCGTCGAATGAGTCTCTGCGGAACGGAGTACCCTTTCCTGTATTTTTTGAAAATTTTCAAGCAGTTTCTAAACTTCAGGGGGCCATTTGTGTCAAATAACGAGAAAAAATCATTGCGATAATGAAAAAGTATGTCATTACATTATGCTCTGCCGTTCTCGTATGTACGGCATTGACTGCGCAGACCCCTGCACGACAGAGAGGAAACGCACATCAGGAAGTCCGGGAAAGGGGCACCCGGCACAGGAAGGATATGACTCCGGAGGAGAAGGCGGCACGGATCTCCGACCAGATGCGCAAGGAGCTCGGAATAAGCGACAAGCAATACAAGAAGGTCTATAAACTGTTCCTGAAGGATGAAAAGGCCCTCGCCGAACAGGCGGAACAAAGACCCGGACCGCAAGGTATGCCTGGAGAAGTTCGCCCGCAGGGCGGGAAACAGGAAGGCGGTAGCGGACAGGGAGGCCCTGAATTCGGAGGACACGGTGGCGCTATGGGAGGACACGGTGGTCCCGGTAGCGGTTTCGGAGGTCCCCAGGGCGGTCGCCAGAGAGGCGGACACGGAGGACCTGAAATGGGACTCGGTCCGCAGGGGCCGGAATTCCACGGCGGTTCGGATGTATTCTCGGAGGAATATATCGAAAAACGCGAGAAGAAGCTGAGGAAAATCCTCAAGGATGACCTCTACAACAAATGGAGGGAAAGACATCCGATCGAGATGCCTCCTCTCCCGGAGCCGTTCCAGATGCCTGACAATCAACAATAATGTCTATGAAGCGATTGATTATCCTTATTGCCGCAGGCCTGTTGTCATTCACGGCCTGCGACATCACCGATGTATGGCACGACGACCCGCAGGAAAGGCCGGACGCCCCGCAGGAAGGGGAAACCGGGAGTTCGTCCGACAATTCCACCCCGGAAATCGACACCGAAGAGAACGGATATGACTCCGGGACCGCCGGAGATTCCGATTCGGATGCGGCAAAGGACGATGCGGACATCTATTGGGAAGCATCCACCTTCGACAAGACCGTAATTGTGGAGTTCAGTGGCGATACGGCAAGCGTCGAGAACCCCTGGCCGGAGATTTCCACGCACATCAGCGGGGCCGACGTGGCATTGGAAGTCGCATCTACAACAGGTGTGGAGATAATTGTTCAAGGCGAGACATCCGACGGACAGCTGAAGGTGTATGGAAAGACCGCATTGAAGTTGACCTTGAACGGCGCATCCATTTCCAGCGCCAAGTCCGTTCCTCTGAACATCCAGAATTCCAAGAAGACATTCCTTCATCTGAACGAAGGCACCGAAAACCGGCTGGCCGATGCTTCCACGCAATCCGACGAGTCCTATTATCCAGAAGGGGTCACGGCATCCGACGAGAAACGGACGGGCTGCATCTACTGCAAGGGCGACCTGATTCTGAGCGGCAATGGAGTGCTGGAAATCGACGGCAACAAGAAGCACGGCATAACGGCAAAGGATTCATTCCATATGCGCCCCGGCGTCACGCTCGTGATCAACGATGTCAAGGACAACAGCATCAAGGCTGAAGGAGTCACCATAACCGGCGGCTATCTTTGGGCCAAGACCAGCGGAGAGGCAGGAAAGTGCATCAGCTCGGATGCCGATGTCGAGATTTCGGGCGGCACGCTCAAGCTTTACACTTCAGGAGGATCCACATACGACGCCGAGACGAACGACACCTCGTCCCCTTCCGGAATCAAGGCTGACGGCAACCTCTGCATCAGCGGAGGCGACATTCTATGTGTCAGCACCGGAAACGGCGGCAAGGGCCTCAGCACGGACGGAGAATTCAGGATGTCAGGAGGAGTAGTGAACATTGCCACATCCGGAGGAAAATATGTCTATAGCGCATCACAGGATCTCGATTCATCCCCTAAAGGGGTGAAGGCCGACGGCGAAATCGTCATCGACGGAGGATTGCTCAATATCCAGGTCACGGGCCGCAGCGACGGATCCGAAGGGCTTGAGAGCAAGAGCAAAATCACCATCAACGACGGGGAACTGTTCGTATATGCCTACGACGACGCCATCAATGCCGGAGACAAGAATCCCCTCGGAATCGAAATCAACGGCGGACGCATTTTCGCATTCTCCGACAACAATGACGGAATCGACTCCAACGGCAAGCTCTGGATAAACGGCGGCATCGTGATTTCAGCCGGGTCCACCGGACCGGAGCAAGGTTTCGACTGCGACAAGAACGAGAATTTCATCGTGACCGGCGGCATCCTCGTCGGAACGGGCGGAAGCTCCCTTTCCACGGCGTCATCAAGTACGCAGCGTTCGGTGGTCTATAATGGGCTCAACGCCACAAACGGGGAGTTCTTCGTCATCTGCGACAGTTCCGACAAGCCGATCCTGATGTACAAGATGCCTCAGACAATGAATTCGGCAAGCGTATTCTTCAGCTCGGCGGACATCGAGTCGGGAGCGGGCTACAATGTGTATTCCAGCGGCACGGTCACCGGCAACAAGGAGAACTGGAACGGCCTGTACTTCGACGGGACATATTCCGACGGGACCATGCTTGATTCATTCACGTCCTCATCACTCACCACGACTGTCGGCCAGAGCAACGGATCCGGCGGAGGAGGTCCGGGTCACGGTCCGGGATGGTGGTAGCAGTGGAAGGCGTATCCCTTTTCAGGAACACATTGCCGGCTATATTCATTTAAAGCAGTTCCTTTTTTCAGGAACTGCTTTTTTGCGGTCAACCGCGCGGGATGAAGTCAGTGGTTTCGCTGGATGGGCGATGAATATGCCGGAGAATCATGGGGAACCTGAAATAAGAGGGTCCCGGGCGTGAAGGCGCTGATTGACGGCCTGGATATGCAAGATGCAGGATTACCAAAATTCAGTTATAAATAAATTTATGTTTTATATGTAATCTTGTATATTTGCAGTATGAAGCAGACAGCACCAATACGACAGGCAATAGCCGCAGAGCAGATCGTGGAAGCCATGAAAAAACGCGGGCTCGGCAAAAAGCAGTTCGCGGAGCTGATGGGCAGAAATCCATCGGAAGTGACAAAATGGCTCAGCGGGAAACACAATTTCACGATTGCCCTACTGCAGGAGATTTCCGAAGCACTCGGGAGCGACATTACCGGAGTTGAAGACATTGATGCTCTGGTCGGGGGCTATGGCATCCGGGAGGACGAACAGACATTGGCGGAGCCGGCGGCGGTATATGGGAGCGGCTACGACCTGTCCGGCAAGATAAGGAGACGTTCTGCAGACCTGGGGATGAGCGCGAGGCAATATATCGAAAGGCTTGTGGATGAGGACCTGCGCAATTCAGGGACTCTGCCAAGAATCGAACTCCCCCTGCCGCGAAGCGAAGAGGTTGAGAAATATGCAGGGATTATGAAGACCCTGCCTTCGCAGGATGAACTGGACGGCGACGAAAGGCTTTCAAGGATATGGAACCGGTAAGAATATTCCTGGACACCAACATCGTTCTGGATTACTACACCGGAAGGATGGGTGACACCAATGCAAAGACGATAGTCGCGTCCGGGCAGGAGCCTTCCCAACCATCAGCTCCAGACCGTAGCCGCCGCCTGCGGATATGACCTTGTGAACCGCCATCACGCCCTTGCGGACGCCGAAGCGTGCGCGGCGATAGCGATAAGGTTGTTATAGGCGTTCAACGGAGACAGGTGCGATTTTTGCAGCAGCCAAGTGATTGACAATCCGGTATTTCCGGAAATTCCTCAAATAATTCTATTGTTATGGGACTCAAGTTTTTCAAATGCAAGCATTGCGGCAACGTGGTCGTGAAGCTCGTTGATTCCACAGTCCCGCTTGTCTGTTGTGGCGAGAAAATGGAAGAGTTGAAGGCAAACACTGTGGAAGCGAGTATCGAAAAGCACCTTCCGGTGCTTGATTTCCCGGACTCCTGCACGGTTGAGGTCCGTGTCGGAAGTAATCCTCATCCGATGCTCCCGGAGCATCATATCGCTTTCATCTGTCTTGAGACCGAGGATGGAGTGCAGATTGCCGACCTCAAGGACAAACCCGAGGCAAAGGCGGTATTCCTCACCAAGGCCAAAGTCAAGGCAGCTTATGAGTATTGCAATCTCCACGGTCTTTGGAAGACAGTAGCTGATTGACAGGACATGAACGGGTGGCCGGGTCAGGCCACCCGTATTTCAATGTACAATCTCAATCCCCGATTCAAAATACATTCAAATAGAGCGGGTTTCTGATATTTATTGCTATATTTGTTTGGCTTGGCAAATTAAACCCTGACGGGTCAAAGTGCGAAACAGATTAAACTAAAACTTTACGGACTATGCGGACCGATTATTTGAAAATCAGCATACCCGGGACAATACACCGGTTTTTCCTGGCCTGGATGCTCTGCAGCATCATTTCGGGGCTCTTTTCAGGTTGCACACCAGCAGACAATGAGGACGGAAAAGATAAAGAGGAGAACTACGACATAAGTTTTCCACAGACAGACACGCCTGCACCCGTTTTCTCCTCACAGGGAGGCACGGACAAGGTGTCATTTACCGCCACTGCAGACTGGACGGCAACGGTGATGGAGACCCGTGCGGGCTCCTGGTGCTCGGTGGAACCGCTTTCGGGCAAAGCCGGCAATGTGACACTGAGCGTCACTACGGAGCCCAACGATACACCGGATGACAGGGAGGCGGTGATAACCCTTCTCTGCGGTACAAAAAAGATTGAGTTCAAGGTGATGCAGAAGCAGAAGGATGCGCTGACCACCACCGATTCGACATTCGAGGTGGATGAGAATGGCGACGAAATCGAAATAGTCATCAAGGCAAATATCACCTTCGAGTGCACCGTGGAGGAGGATGCTGCCTCGTGGATTACCCCTATTGAGCCGAAGGTGACCACACGCGGCCTGGTGGAGACCAGCATGCTGTTTGCCGTGGCACCTAATTTTGAGATGAAATCCCGCGAGGGCAGGATCATCGTCAGCAGCGGAGATCTCAGCGAGGTGATAACAGTCACGCAGGCTGCCGCAAAACCGGTGGAAATAAGCAACGAGCAGGAAGTGGATCTGGGACTCAGCGTGGTCTGGGCTTCCTGGAACGTCGGTGCCTCCAAGCCTGAGGAGGTGGGAAATTACTATGCCTGGGGCGAAACGGCCACCAAGAATGCCTACTACATCAACTCCTACGCACGCGGCAATGACTATACCGACGGTAAAGAAATCCATCTGGATGCCTCT
Source organism: Candidatus Cryptobacteroides sp. (assembly GCA_051878275.1). GTDB lineage: Bacteria > Bacteroidota > Bacteroidia > Bacteroidales > UBA932 > Cryptobacteroides. The sequence continues at coordinate 7,663 of JBJEJU010000006.1, forward strand.
CACGATGCAGCTACGGCCAATTGGGGCAACAAGTGGCGCATGCCTACCGAGGAGGAAATCATGGAGCTCAAGCGCAGCGAGAAACTGCAGCTCAGGAAATATACCCACAACGGTGTGGAAGGCCTGCTCTACGTATCCACCAACGGCAAATCCATTTTCTTCCCATACACCGGCTGGCGCGACTACAGCTCTGATGTGCAGAACAAAGACCACATGGGATTCTGGTCCAACGAAGCCGATGTTGACAATACCGAAAAGGCATACAGCTTCTACTCCGACCCGTCCAACACTATCTTTGACGGCATCGGTACGGTACTGGCCACCACATCGCTGAGATGCAACGGTCTCACGGTGCGTGCCGTACGCAGGCCTGATGTGCAGTTTACAGACTTCAGGGCAGAGAACATCACCGAGACCTCGGCCGATGTGTCGTATGCCGTTTCACTCGACGGCACACCGGTAGAAAATATCACCGAAATAGGTTTCCAGCTTTCCTCATCGCCGGAAATTACCTATCACAGCCAAAAGGAGGTGATCACCGTAACCCTGCAGGACGGCACAATCAGCACCAGAGTGCAGAATCTGAACTCTGCCACCACCTACTTCCTCCGTCCGTTCATGCGCAGCAAAAAGGATGGCACATACTATGGCGAGGTGCAGCAAATTACCACGGAAGGCTCGCTTTCCGAAGGACAGTGGATAGATATGGGATTGAGCGTAAAATGGGCATCCTACAACATTGGCGCTGCCGGTCCTACGGAAAAAGGCAGCCTGTTCGGATGGGCAGAAATTGAGCCGAGAGCCAATGACACCTTCTTCGACATTACCATGGCCAGATTCTACTCATACAAGGAGACCGTAAAATTCATCCACAGCCCCAACAGCAATCTGTCGCAGTCGGATGTCATCCATCACTTCTCCAAATACGGTGAAGACGGAAGGATGACGCTCGAGGCAGAAGACGATGCCGCATCGGTAATCTGGGGTGACGGCGCACGTACTCCTACCAGGGAGGAGTGGCAGGAGCTGATGGACAATACCACCTGGCAGAAGGCAGTTGTCTCCGGAGTGGAAGGATGGAGATTCAACAGCACGAAGAACAACAATTCCATATTCCTGCCGGCCGTGGACTACTGGACAGCAACGCTGCAGGAGGAGACGGTCAACAGTTACAGGCAGAACAGCGACGAGATCATCAAGACCTACTATCGCTACGATGGTGCTTATTACTGGGATGACGTGGCAGGCAAATTCTATGGCGGCGGAAGAAACTACCACAACTACATACGTCCTGTGCAGGACTGATGTTACGGCATTTTTTAATATCTTTGCAGATGTTTTGCCCGTAAAGGGCGGATAGCCGGCAAAAAATCATCTCTCTATGGACATCGACCTTCTGTCAAAAATGGTAAAAGAACTCATCATGACCAATGATGAGGTTTTTCTGCCCGGAGTTGGATCCTTCGTGGCAGAGATTGTCCCTGCATCCTTTTCCGACAAAGGGTTTACCATTAATCCGCCGTACAGACGGCTGTACTTCAGGCAGCGGGGTGACCAGAGCAATACCCTGCTTGTGGATTTCTACTCCAGGCTCAACAACAATCTCGACAAGGAGAATGCCCGGAGGATTGTGGTGGACTTCCTGAAGGAGATGAAGGCTGTCCTCGAAGAGAGGAAACTGATTGTGTTCCCGGGGCTCGGACGCCTCAGGGCTACCAAGGAGAACAATTTCTTTTTCGTTGCCGACGAGGACCTTGACATTTTTCCGGGAGGATTCGGGCTTGAAAGAATCTCGCTGAAAAGCCACGAGGAGACTCCCGGTGAGGTCTCGGCTGCCGTTGCCGGCCTGAAGGAACTGATTGCCGTTCCGGAGCCCGCTGCTGAAACAGAGCCGGTCGCAGAGACTGTCACTGAAGACGTTGCGGTCACAGAAGCCATTGCAGACGAAGTCGAAAAAACAGCCATTGAAGCTGCAGCAAGCATGGAGACGACTGCAGTCCAGGCTGAAAAGATTGCGGAAGAAGCCGCCGGCGCAGCAGAGGCTGCAGCGGAGCCGGTCGCAGAGACTGTCGCTGAAGCTATTGAAGACTCTGTTGAAAATGCTGTAAATGAAGCCGTTGCGGTCACTGAAACGGTAGCGGACACTGTAGTTGAAGCCGTTGCAGATTCTGTCGAAAACATGGCAACCGAGACTGCTGAAGTAATCGGAGCCTTATCAGAGGCGACTGAAAACGCCGCAAGCCAGGACGCAGCAACCGGGGATACTGCAGAAGTTGAGACAACTGAAGAGCAGGCCGAAGAGGCAGTACAAAAGCCGAAGAAGCCTGTGTGGAAGAAACTGCTGACAATTGCAGGCATCGTGCTTCTCGCAATGATTGCCCTGATACTTGTCTATGCCATCGCCGCGCGCATTTTCCCGGGCCTTTTCGACTCCCTGCTCTACTCTCCTGACGAGCTGGAAATCATCCTCGCAGAATAAAAAGCCGCTGCGGCTGCAATCAGCGCGCCGGACCCCTACCTCCTGTTGGGGTCAATGCCCTTGCGCCAGAACCGTGAGGTAATGTCAGTGACAGAAAAAGGCTCGTGTGACACCTTGTAGAGCCTCTGGTTGGTCGTAGGCACATTGAGAGGCCCGGCCTCGGCGATATACGGCCCCACCTTCACATAGTCAAATGCCCTGAAAACCTCATCCTCGACCTCCGTCCTGCCAGAATACAGCGCCACGGCCACTCCCTTCGACTTTTTCACATAGCCGGCAAGCCCGATTATCCTCGCCAGGTCCCGCCCCTCTCCGAGAAAAAGGAAACAGTTCACACCGAAATTCTCCTCAAACAGACGGTCAATGGCTTCCTCCGTCAATTCCTCCCCGATGTCATTTTTCAGGAACGGGGAATGGCAGCCGATGCAATTACCCTTGCAATTGCTGATTTCAACTGCAAGGGTAACCATATCAGGGATTTCTTCGATGACCACCGAGGTCATCTCGGGAACATACTTTATCATTGCCGGGGACCGTCAGGGTTGTAATAACGGTGGGCAGCCTCCTCCTGGCGGATCTCGCTGAAGGACGATACCCTCTTGAGATAACCGATGACACGCGTGAGGTAGTCAAGATTGTCGCTTCCGCACTTCGGGCACTTGTCAAGGGTATCCTTGCTGATGTATCCGCACTCATTGCAGACGGTATTGCGGCAGTTGAATGTGAAATAGTTGGTACCGTAGTGGGCCGCTACATTGAGCAGCTGCCTGTATTGCGGCTTTGTAAGGTGCTCTGCGATGTTCATATGCAGGGCCGAACCACCGTCAAGATATTTCACATAGTCCTCGCCGTGGAGCTTGAACTTGTCGATCATGCTGAGGCTCTCGTCCTCCGGATTGTAGAAATACGAGCTGTACATATTGTGTTTCGGGGAAACGAAGAATCCGTCCTTCTTGTCCCAGTTGTAGTTCTTGCCGGAAAGGTTCTCTCCCGGGACGAACTCGGTATTGTACATGCAGTCCTTTGTCCTGTCCTTGCGGTTGACGATATTGATGGTCTCCAGAAGGGTGTTGACAAACTCCTTGTAGTCATCGTTCGGCGAAATCTCCAGTCCGAGGAACTCGGCGGCATCGGTCATGCCGTTGACACCGACGGTGAGGTACTGCTTCTCGATGCTGATGAAGCCGGCCTTATAGACGTCGAGCATATTTGCCTTGAGGAAGTCCTTGATGATTTCGTTGAATGCCGTCTGGTATTTGTGCACCCTTTCGGTCATCTCGCGTACATCGTTCATTATATAGGAATAGAGGTCCTCACGGTCAAACTTGAGTCCATCGAGTGGCTTGCCCTCCTCGAGGGTGATGCCCTTCTTCTCCTCGAAATAGCGCCTTGTGGCCATCTGGATGACACGGTTGAGATTGATTGTCATCACGGACTTGGAACCGGTGGCTACTGATGCCGTACCCATCGAATACTGGTGGGTGGTATGGTTGTGCTCGCTATCGGCAAGGTCGGTCAGGGAGTTGCGCAGGCGGCAGCAGCTTGCGAGGCTGTCAGGGCTGTTGGAAATGTAGCAGAAGAAGCTGTGTCCCTTAGCCCACATCTCGGAAGTGAAGTCGGCGTATTCCTCATCCACAAACTTCTCCCCACCGTCGGTCAGGAGCGCCATTGTCTCCACAGGGAAGGTGAGGATATAGTTGTTGCGCTCTTCGTTGAACCAGTTCATGAAATGCTTCTGGAGCCAGGAGAGAGTCTCCCACTTCGGTGCACTGCCGTCAGGGAAGCGGAAATCGCCGAACACCCCGCGGAAATACGGCTCGTCGAAGTAGCTGATGTTCCAGAACACGGTCTGGTAGCCCCTGTTGCCTGCAGGCATATTCATGGAGTGTACCACCTGCTGGAAATAATTGTCTATGACTTTGGTAAGCGTCCTCTTCTTGACATTGAGCTCGACCACGTCGTCAAGATGCTCGATATAGTCCTCCCCGTAGTCCTTGCGGATGAAGTAGTCAAAGTACATCAGGAACTCCGGAGTGGCCACGGCACCCATGAACTGCGAAGAAATGGAATATACGAGGTTGATGAACTCGCCGCAGAACGACTTGAGGTCGGTAGGGGCAACGGATACGCCGCCAAGGTCACGCAGACCGTTCAGCAGGAACGGATACATAGTGATGGCAACGCAGTATGGATATCCCGGCGTGCCGCTCTCATCATGCTTGTAGAGAGTGTGGTTGGCAAGGTCCGTGAGATACTGTTTTGCAAGCTGTGAACCGAAAAGAGCCTTGATCTTGTCGGTCATGATATAGCGGTTCTGCTTGATGTTGTTCTCCTTGTAGAGCTCCTGGCCGAGCGTCACGATGTTTTTGCGGGTGACATTGGCATTGGCGTCAAACTTGGAACCGGTGGCTGCGTTGGAGGCATTGATGTAGTCGCGGATGAAGTCGCGCTTCTTGCGCATATCCACGCCCGCATCGAAACGCTCGATGTATTCCCTCGCCGCCTTCTTGTTGATGGACATAAGGGAATCGACCACCTGGCGACGGATTTCCTGGCTCGAAATGTTGTCGTAGATGTACAGATTCTCAACAATGGAAATTACCACTTCTTCCGGGCAGTTCTGGCCGGTAGCGTGGTATGCTTTGCGGATACCGTCCATCAATTTGATCTTATCGTACTCCTCGTACGAGCCATTGGTCTTCCTAACGTTCATAAAGCAGAAAAATGAAAAATGACACGGCCCAATCCGGCCGCAGGAATAGGTTTTGGACAAAGATAGTCAAGAATGAAAAATATTGCAATCAAGACTATGAAAAGTTATCAACAATTATGTTGAAAAACAAGCAAATTATTGGATATCACTGTATTATAACAATGGAGCAGACACTCCCGGTGCCTGCTCCATTTTAAACAGTTCAAATTAAGGATTTTAGAATGTGAACTTGGCCATGACCTGGATGCGGTTGTTGGCAATCCAGTGGAGATTGTCCTGGCAGAGACCGTTCTTTGCCGGAACACAGTTCACTTTATTGTTATTCTCTTCAATAACCTTGTAGTCCCCGTACTGTACGGCTGTCATTTCATACTCGAGCGCAAAGGCGAGCTTTCCGAGATTGTAGATGACGGCAGGTGCAATCCTGACCATCTGGTTCATATTGGAGAAGCTGTTCTTGCTGAAGTAAAGGTCTGATGCCTTTGCATAGCCGTCACCGTCGTTGTCATAGAGAGCGTCGAGAGTTCCGAAGTTCTTGGCATAGCCGGCAAAGAACATACCCTGAATCTTCTTTCCGTAGAGGACGGAAAGCCAGGAGGAAGAGTTCACAGTCGGTGTGTATTCATATGAGCCGTCCGCATTCATCCCGGAGATACCGTAGCCGCCATTGAGGTTCATATGCTCTCCGGCCTGCGCATAGACGCTCTTGAACTTTACGGAAAGGAGGTCCTTTTTGTACTGGAGATACACAAACGGGCTGAAGGTCGTGATCCTGTCGGACACCTTCTTTGTACCGTCATTCCAGCGTGGCTTGATGCTCAGGAGGTCAACGCCCACCCTGCCGAGGAAACCGTTGGAAGAATAGTTGAGTCCGAGATAGATTTCAGGAGTGCCGGCATACTTGATGTAGTTTGCGCTCTGGCCTCCAGGGCCTGCAGAGCAATACTGCATCTGCCAGATTGCGGATGCACTCAGTGAAAGGCCGCCGCCGAATGCATAGTCAAGTGACACGAGCGAGGTGCGAGAGAACGGGTTGAAAGGCGATCCCGCATTGAGCGCGGTCACGTCCGGTAGGTCGGCGGCGAGAGGATGCCAGGCCTGCCCGAGCTTGAGTGACCAGTCATTCTTTGCCATGGTCAGGAATGCCTGGCGCAGACGCAGCGTTGCAGTTCCGGTCACACCCGACACGCCGCTGTAGAAGTCGGCCTCTATGCGCGCACCTACCGAGATGCCGTCAACCTTGTAGCCCTTTGCCTCCACCCACAGGCGCGAGGTAAGAGCAGCAGTGCGGAAGGATGCCTGCGAATTGAGATCTTCTCCGTTTACAATCTTCTCATCCTTGGGAAGATACATAAAGAAATCCTCAGTACCGGAGACACATTCGCGCGTATCGGATGCATAGAAGTTGCGGATGAATCCGTGTACCTGCACCGAAGGAGTCCCCTCCTCCTGTGCAAAAGCGTTGATGCCCGCAAGCACCAACGCAATTGAAAGTATTCTGTTGATTTTCATGTTCGGTTTCATTGAATCAAATTATACAAGAGGGAACGGGAAAATCTTCGTGAGCCAGAAATAACCGAAGACAAAACCGATTACTCCGATGATGAGTCCTACCTTTGTCATATCCTTTGTCTCCACGAGTCCGGTAGAGGATGCGATAGCATTCGGAGGTGTGGAAATAGGGAAGAGCATGGCGATGGATGCACAAGTTGCGACAAACACAATCATTGCACGGGCGCCGCCGAGCGACATGAACTGGGCGTTTGCAGGGGCGCTCGGGTCTGCCATGCCCTCTGCAACCACGATGAGAATCGGGATGAGGAGCGCTGCTGTCGCGGAGTTGCTGATGAAGTTGGACAGGAAGTAGCATACGAGACCGGCAACAATGAGCACGAGCACGACGGACATGCTTCCGAACGGAATGGCCTCAATGAGCACCTTGGCAAGACCGGTACCCTGGAGGCAGTAGCCGAGTGCGAAACCTCCGGCAACGAGCCAGAGCACGGACCAGTTGATCTCCTTGATCTCCTCCTTTCCGAAGAGTCCGCATGCCGTAAACACCGCAAGCGGGATGAGGGCAACTACGTTGGAGTTGATCTTGGTAACGCTCTCGGTAGCCCAGAGGAGGATTGTCACGATGAAGGTAATCCATACGGTATAGGTCCTCCAGTCCGACTTGCCTTCCTTCTTCGGGATGTCGAGAACGAGCTTCTTGGTCTTGAAAGGGAACATGAAGCGCAGGAGAACCCATGCGAGGATAATCATCACGAGCACATAAGGAATCATGTGGATGCACCAGTCACCGAAGCTGATGTCGAGGCCGGCCTGCTCGAGATAACCCTTTGCAGTAGCGTTAGGAGGGGTACCGATAGGGGTACCGATACCGCCGAGGTTGGCAGCCACAGGAATTGACAGCGCAAGTCCGATCTTACCCTTGTCATCGCTCGGAAGCTTCGAAAGCACAGGAGCAAGGAACGCAAGCATCATTGCAGCAGTTGCGGTGTTGCTCATGAACATCGAGAATACCGAAATCATGATGAGGAATCCGAGGAGGACAAAGTTCGGGTTGGTTCCGAAGAGCTTCAGGAGGGCACGTGCGAGAGTGACGTCAAGTCCGTATCTTTCAGCCATGATGGCAAGAACGAAACCGCCCAGGAAGAGCATTACGACAGGGTCTGCAAATGCGGACATAATCTTTTTGTAGTCCACAAGCGTACCGAAATCCGGATTGCAGAGGAAGCCCAGACCCTTGTTGGATACCGTAAGAAGTGCAAGCACGATGACCATTACCGAGGTGGCCCAGTTAGGGATGATCTCGAAAATCCACATCAGCGCAGCAAACACGAAGAGGGCGATAACCCTCTGCTGGATAACATTCAGGCCGTCAATGCCGAAGAAATCGACCGGAACGGCTACAAGGAAGATTGTGACCAGAAGCACGATAGGCAGGAGCACACAATACTTCACATTGAATTTTTTGTCAGCCATTGATAAAATAAGTTAATTTATAAATATAATAATCAGTTTCAGTGTTTTGTCCGGAATCCGGCAAGCGGCCGGATACGGAACAGTGTGCAAATTTAATACAAAATACTATCATTGCAAAACGCCGGAATGATACAAATCACTCCGGCGCGCAAACGTCCGTAAAGTCTGTCCATAAACCGCTTACCTGACAAGTTCAATACTGTAATCAGGCCTGTAAACGGCCCTGCGGATACCCTGGTTGACAAATCCCTTTCCGTCATACTCCTCGGCAAAAAGGAAATCCGCCTGCATCAGGCTCACGCCGTCGGCAGATGAAAGATGCCTGAGCCAGTCAGTACCATTGTCATGGCAATTCCTGATGAAGAAGGAGGCGATATCATAGCCCTGGAACGAGAACTGGGTAGGTTCCGCACCGAACAGGGCCCTGTACCCGGAAATGAATTTCCGGGCCTGTGGCGAAGAATAGTCAATATAATAGGACATCGACACATGGGTATTCAGCACATGGAGGGCCTCTGTCTCTATGGTATTGAAAGAGCGTATCCTGGCCGCACTGTACAGCACCACGTCGTGCTTTTTATAGACCAGCAGGCCGAGATTGCGGACCACATCATTGACAAAGGCCTCATTGTCGGAGGCGATGACCGCCCTCACGGTACCTTCACCGAGCGACGCCTCCATAGTGTTCACTATATCGCGCCCTTCGAGAATATTGTAGGAAATTGACGAATACGGCACACCGTTCTCCGCAAGAAGTTCATTGACAGCACTGACAATGCCGGCGCTCTTCCCGTCCTTTTCCGAAATCACGATTACCCTGTCCCCGTGGCCGAGGTCGCTGCGGATCCATTTCACGAGGTCCTCGTACTGCACTTCGGCGGATGCGGGTGCCTGGATGAAATTGTCATACTGCGAGGCAAGAACACCGGCCTTCGGGTCAAGCGGCGAAATCACCGGGGTACTTCCCGCATATGTCTCGAGCACCTTCTTTATATCGGAGGCGTTCACGGGGCCTACCACCATATCGCTTGAGCGCACCTCGTCCTGGGAAGGATACATCCCTGCCCCGGTGTCATGGACATTGAGACGGGTACCGATGCCTTCCTCCCCGAGATCCCTGACCGCCATAAGAAAGCCGCTGTAAAAGTCCATTCCCTTATGGCTCGGCCGGCCTCCGCTTGTGAGCGGAAGCAGAAGGGACACCTCCACGGGATTTTTGGTCTTTACCGGAGTGAAAATGTTCTTGAAATTGTCAAGGATACCGTCACGGGAGTCTTCCTCCATGGCGCCGTCCGTATCGGAAGGCTCCGCCGCAATGTCTGCCGAAGCATCGGAAGAACTCTCCGGAGCAGCCTGCACACGGGGGATCTTCAGCTTCTGCCGGTTCTTTATCTTGTTGCCGTTGAGGTTGTTGAGCGCACGGATGCTTTCGGTGCTTACTCCATACTTCCTGGCGATGTCGCCTAGGTCCTCATACCAGCGCACGGTATGGATGAAATAGTCCTTACCGTCCTGCGGGGAATCAGCCTCCCCTACCGATGAAGGCCCTGGCCCCGCTTCAGAGTCGTCCGCGGACGACACGGCACCGGCCTGCCCGTCAACATCCGGACCGGTATTTCCGGCCGTGGCATCATCCGGGGCGCCATCCTCCTGGACAGGCACCGATGACGAGACCGGAATCAGAAGTATCTGGTTCTTCTTGAGCCCTTCCTCCTTGAGACGGTAATCCGGATTGGCCAGGCAGATTTCATCGACGGTCACGCCGTATGCCCTAGCAATGGAATAAAGCGTCTGCTTCTCCTGGACAATATGGGAATAATAGACTTTTCCGCCGGAACGGACCTTTTCTTTGGAGACCTTTACCGGCGGCTGGGTATATTCCTGGGCCTGCAGGGCGGGTGAAAACGCCAGGCAGGACAATACCAGCAGGATGACAGACGGGACTTTCATCAATGGAGATTATTTCTCTGAAGACTTGGAAGCCTTGTTCTTTACATATTCATTGTTGAGACCGGCAAGAATCTCGTCAGTCACGTCAAGAGACGCATCGGCAGTCACAACCGGGGCAGGAAGAATGTCGCCCTGGGTGGCGATGATCATCGCATACTGCTTCTCCGCATTGTACTTGTCGATGTACTTCTTGATGGCATCGCCGAGCTGGTTCATCATCACGGTCTGCTCTTCGGCGATTTCCTGCTGCTTCTGGGCGGCATAGTTCTGGAACTCCTGCTGCTTCTTGCCGAGCTGCTCGCTCTGCACCTCAGCCACCGAACGGGTAATCAGGCCCTTGTTGATCTTCTCCTGGAAATCGTTCACTTCGCTCTGGAGCTTGTTGCCGCGGCGGTTGACCTCCTGGTTGATGCTGTTGATCTTCGATTCAACGGCGGAGCGGAGCTCATTTGCCATATCGTACTCGTTGAGGACGCGGTCAAGGTTGAAATAGACTACTGCTCCCTTCTGGGCGACTGCCTCTACCCCTTCTGCAGGAGTTTCAGTGGCCGTTTTATTGCCGGAGGTAAGCTGGATGATTCCGAGTGCAGCGACAGCAACAAGAGCTACGATGCTGAGAATGAGTGGTGTGTTTTTCATTTTATGATTCTTTGTTTTGTTTTTATTGCCGGTGTGCATTTTTGCACGAAATGCAAAAGTATTAAAAAATCTTTATCTTTTCAAGATATGCGGCTATAGTTTTCTCAAGGCCCATATAAAGGGCATCGCTTATGAGCGCGTGGCCGATGGAAACCTCGTCAGTCCAGGGGATTGTGCGGATAAAATATTCGAGGTTCCCAAGGCTGAGGTCGTGGCCGGCATTGAGCCCGAGGCCGAGTTCCCTGACGGCACGGGCGGTTTCGGCATATTCCTTTATGGCACGCTCCGGCCCGGAAGGATACATTTCGGCATATCCGGCAGTGTAGAGCTCCACCCTGTCGGCCCCGCACCGTGCGGCACCCTCGGCCATCCGCGGATCCGGATCGATGAAAATGGATGTACGTATCCCCTTGGATTTGAACTCTTTGCAAACTTCAGTCAGAAAGTCCCTGTTGGCAATGGTATTCCACCCGGCATTGGACGTGATGGCATCCGGTCCGTCCGGAACAAGGGTCACCTGCGCAGGCACCACCTCGCAGACGATGTCGATGAACTTCGGAATCGGATTGCCTTCTATATTGAATTCTGTCTTTACAAGGGGACGCAGGGCCCTCACATCAGAATACCTGATGTGCCTTTCGTCAGGTCTCGGATGGACGGTGATTCCCTCGGCACCGAACCTTTCGCAGTCCACGGCTGCCTTCTCGACATCCGGGACATTTCCGCCGCGCGCATTGCGTATTGTGGCGATTTTGTTGATGTTGACACTCAATCTGGTCATATCGATAATTATTGGATTGAGCAAAAATAGTTATAATTTATGTGTATTTAGCAAATATTGTGTTAATTTTGACGGCTGATTCCATCAACAGCCCCATTCCTGCAATGAAAATAGGTGTAATATTCATAAATAAGGAGCTCAAGGCCGACCGGCGGTACAAAGAGCTTGAAAGACAGCTTGGAGAAGCTTCATACGAAGTTTACGACATAGATTCAAAGGCCGACATACGGCCGGGAACAGACTGTGTGCTGAGCGTCGGGGGCGACGGCACCTTCCTGACAGCGGCGCAGCTTGTATCCGATGTGGGCATCCCGATCCTCGGCGTGAACCTCGGAAGGCTCGGATTCCTTTCTGAAAACTGCCCTGAAGACGTGCTCCCGGCACTTATGGAAGGCTCATTCTCTATCGAATACCGCGACATGCTCAACGCCACGGTCAAGGGTCCCAACGCACGCCGCGCAATCGGGCTTCTCCCCTACGCCGTCAACGACGTCTGCATCCACCGCAGCGGGGCGGCAGTGCTCGGCATCAACGTGTCCATAGATGACGCGGCCCTCCCTACCTATTGGGCGGACGGACTGATAGTGGCCACCAGTTCCGGCTCCACGGCCTACTCCCTCTCCGTCGGCGGCCCGATATGCGCACCAAACTCCAAAGTCTTGATAATTACCCCTGTAGCGCCCCACAACCTCAATGTAAGGCCGCTCGTTGTCCCCAACACATCCAAGATTTCCATATCCGTATGCAGCAGGGACGACAAAGTCACCCTCACAATGGACAACAAAGTGGTGGACATCGACCCGTCGTGGACAATCGAGGTGTCAGTGGCACAGTTTTCGCTAAAAAGGAT
>JBJEJU010000007.1:0-18841 GCA_051878275.1 Candidatus Cryptobacteroides sp.
GTAGCACAGAAGGCCGATTCTTAGAAAAATGCCTAAAAAGTGATAAAGTCAGGAAGGGGCATTTTGCGCAATGGCTGCAATACTTTCCGAGGTTTTGCCGCAATGGGGATGTTTGCGTTTTTGAATCCGTTCCTTTGCAATGTCAAACGACAACAGACACAAACGCAAAAACAGACAGACATCATGAATACAAAAGCATTTTTCACTGCAACCCTTTTCTTCGCAACCCTTATGACTGCAATGTCAAGCTGCCAGAAAATCGACATCGACACTCCTGCGGACGAATATACATATCACTCCCAGGCCGTCTCCTCCGAGACCAAGGTTGAAGCCGACAGCGCATATGCTTTTGTACGCATAGGTATGTATGAGAACATCGGCAACCACTCGGTGACCATCACCAACCTCCGGATCGAGGCAGGCAACTCTTCCGTTGCAATCCCCCAGTTCGGAAGCAATCTCTCCGACGTGGATTTCATCTCCTCCGACAAGGACAACATCACCTTCGACACCTGCACAGGCGACTACAGCAGTGTCCTTCTCTCGGGCAAATATACCTCCATGATACTCCGTTTCGACGCACTCGTGAGCTGCGATGAAGGCTATTATACAATCGAAGCAAACGACATTGAAGTGACCATCGGAGCTTCCAAGACAAAATGGGAGAGCAACGGCCGCTACACCTACTCCATCTGCGTCGATGCCGAGATGCTCGGACTGACTGAAATAACATACGACGTCACCGTGTCGGACTACGAGACGGTCAACGTCACCAAGACAATGTAAGCACCCCGGGGCTTGCGGACGGCCCTGCCCTTGAATCAATAAAGACCCGTTTCGGCGATGACCGGAGTATGGCGGGACTCTTTGATGACAAGCCGGACTTCAGACGCCGTCACAGGTTCAAACCGCAAAAGCCTCTTGTAACCGATTGTAGTCCCCGATGCTGCTGTGTGCCAGCGACTATCATTACCCTTGTATTCCAGAGAAAAAGACTCGACCCTTTGACCCTTGCGGATATCCTCCTGAGCCATGAAAACACTGAAAGACTTAGGCTCGGACCATCTCCACGCTACATACCTTGACTTATTGACTTCACCATCCGCCTCAATGGAAATACAGGTATCATAGTCGCCGTCACACACGGCCCGGGAATTATTTTTTGAGACTCCCTCTACCGTTACCTCCGCATCCTCCAGCAGATTGCAGGAAAACATCTCGCGGCGCATCGCGGCAAATTCCATAAGACTCCGGACCTCATCCTCTCCGAAAAGGCCGTCCCTGCCGGGCGGGATATTGAGCAGCAGGTTGCTGTTTCTCCCGACAGAAGAGAAATAGATGTCCATCAGTGTTTCGGCAGACTTTGTCCTTCCGTCCTGCGCTTCGGAATAGAACCACCCCGGGCGTATGGACACATCGGATTCGGCAGGATACCACACCAGCGTCCTGGCCCCGGAGATAACCTCCCTGCTCCCCAGGTCCTTATCCCTTGTCTCCCTGGTAGGAGGCACTATGAGGTCGTGTTGGGAGGCCCCGGCAATCAGCCCGGGGTCAAGCCTGCCATTTGGCACCACGCTCCACTCGCTCTCCCTCGCAATGCCCCTTTCATTGCCGACCCAGCGCACGTCCGGCCCCATCACGGCTATCACGCAGTCGGGCTGTAGCCTGCGGACAAGGCTGTACCACCTGTCGAAATCATATTCCTGCACCTTCCCGTTGGGGCCTTCCCCGCAGGCGCCGTCCAGCCATACCTCGCAGACAGGTCCGTATCCCGTCAGGAGTTCCGTAAGCTGATTGACGAAATAGTCGTTGTATTCGGGCGTGCCGTACCTGTGGTCATGACGGTCCCACGGCGAAAGATAGATGCCGAACCCGAGCCCGTACTCGCGGCAGGCGTCGGAGACTTCCCTCACCACATCCCCCTTTCCGTCCTTCCACGGCGAGCTCAGCACGCTGTAGTCGGTGTAGGCGGACGGCCACAGGCAGAAACCGTCGTGATGCTTGCAGGTAAGGATGAGGCTGCGGAAACCGGCTTCGCTCAGCACCCTTGCCCACTGGCGGGCATCAAAACGCACAGGATTGAAGATGGCCGGATCCTCCTGCCCGCTCCCCCACTGGCTGTCGGAAAAGGTGTTGATGCCGAAATGCGCAAATGCCGTCAGTTCAAGCTTCTGCCACTCCAGCTGGCGGGCGGTCGGCACCACATGGGCCGCCTTCATCACAATGTCCTCCGGAGTGTCCGTGGAATCGATGGCGACATAGTTGTAATATGTTTCATTACAGTGGCAGCAGGATGCACACAGGCATACGGCCAGCACTGCGGAAAGGATCCGGATGCTATTCTTTTTCATAACCGTCGTTTTGTGAAAGGTTCGGATTGAGTTCTATCTGGTCGAGAGGGACCTGCTCGAGATAATACTTGTCGAGCCATCCCTTTCCGCTGGAGAGCGGACCAGGATATGTGTAGATCCAGCCGCTCCCGGAATTGTCCGGGGCAGCCTCCCCGGTACGGAGGATTTCATTGTAGTCCACAAACATGCCGGTATAGGCACCTGTCCCGTAAGGGATGCCCTCCGCCTTCACCCATGCCCCGCAAGGCTGTCTGTTGACAAAGTAAGGGGCTTTGTGCCAGCGGCACACGTCATAGAATGAGAAACCCCTTCCCATGAGCTCCACAAGCCTTTCCCTGCGGATTTCCCAGAGCACCGGAGGCACCTCGTAGTTGGTCTTTTCATCGTAGGCCGCTGTCCACGGGGCCGTGCCCCTGTCCCTCATCGGGTCCCAGTCGTCCCCGATGTCATCCACCGTCATATCGGCGACTCCGCTCCTCCGGCGGAGAAGATTGATGCTGCGGTCGGCGGCAGCCTGGTCGAAACCGCCGAGTTCAAAAGAGGCCTCAGCATAGTTGAGGAGCACTTCTGAGATGGTGAAAATCGGCTTGTCGCTGGTCTGGTACATCTTGTTGAGGCCCTTCTCCCAGGACGTGTAGTTCTTCCAGAAATAGTATCCTGTCAGGCAGCGCATATAGTTGTCGGTCTGGCTGTAGGCAGTGATGTTGGGGGCGGAATGCTGCATGGAATTGGTGTGGTTGTGCCCCGGCACGCGCTTGCTGCCCAGGGTCACATCGCCGCCTCCGTCGTAGCACTTGGTGTTCGGACCGAAATAGTCTATGTACCTGCGGAATTTGACCGAATCCGCCTCGGTGACGGTATAGTTGCCTTTTCCGTTGAGGCTCTCGCCCGGGCGCCAGAAAGTCCACTGCGGAAAGGTCGTGACATAGTCGGGATTGTCAAATTTGGCGATTCTCGCCTGCACCGGCGGCTGGAAGGCAATCGGCAGGCGCGGGTCGCGGTCTTCATAGACATCCCAGAGATCCTTTCCCTCCCCTCCCCTGTATCCGGAAAGGGCATTTGCAATAGGCCTGCCGTTCTTCATGAGAAACAGGTCTATTGTGGATTGCGGTGCATCCGTCGTGTGCGCTGCCACATGGACATAGTCGCTGAACCTGTGGGTAAGCACCCCGTCCACATACTCCTTGTACATTATGATGCCGGGCACTCCCCTGAGGCTCTCGGTGGTCTCCTCATTGTCCCATCCGGCTGCCGGATAATGGTCGTTGCCATTGCCGTAATACAGCTCCGGATAGGCTGCCATAAGCTCTTCCGACACCTTCACGCACTTGCGAAGATAATCTTCGTAAGGCTCGTCAAGTCCGTGATATTTGGCAAAGGTACCTTCCCTGAGAAGGAAACGGCTGAGCGCTGCACGGCAGGCATCGGCGGTGACAGGATTGTCCCCGTCCCTTGAACAGTCCCCGATATTGGCCACGGCATATTCCAGCCTCGCTATAATGCTGTCTGCCACCGCCTTCCGCGGAGTGCGCGGACCGTAGGCCCCGGGGCTTTCGTCGTTGAGCACCGTAGTGACATAGGGGATGTCGCCGTATCGGGCCACGAGCTCCATATACCACCATGAATGGAAGAAATAACCCACCGATTTCCAATGGCGTTTCTCTTCCGCGGTCAGATTGCCCCCGTCCAGGTGGCTGAGCATGATGTTGACGGTGCGTATCGGCTTGAAATCCCAGTTGCCGCTGCTTGTGACCACAGCCACTGTCTGCATTGCATAAGGGTTCTGCCACAGCTCACGGTCGGTCAGCAGGCCGCTGTTGTGGTCGCTGTAGTACTGGCCGTTGTGATGGTATTTCTCCGTACTGTAATTGGTGCGGATGCGGGCATCGGTAAAGAGGGAGTAGCATTTGTACATATATGCCCTGAAGTTGTCATAGGTCAGGAAGGCATTGCTCTCCACGAGGGTGCCGGACGGGTATTTCTCGAGAAAATCCTTGTTGCAGGCACACAGGATGAGGACTGCGGCCACTGCGGCAGCAAGGATTCTGCTTATGTTCATCTTTGACATCTGTATTGCTTTTTGTATCGTTTGGGAATGGTTGCGGTGCCGTCAGAACGACAGGCGGGCGCCGAGAGAGCAGGTACGGTAGAACGGATAGGTCCAGCTGAGCGCCTCCGGGTCGTAGCCCTCCGGAAGACGGGAGAATGTCGCAAGGTTCTCTATGCTCGCAAACACGCTGAACTCCCTGACAATGCGCGTGCGCTGCAGGAGGTTTTTAGGGAAAGCGTAGCTAAGCGTGACGTTCTTGATGCGCAGATAGGAAGCATCCTGGAGATACCTGTCGCTCGCCCTCATGTTGGAGGCGGCGTTTTCCATCTGCCCGTAGATGCGCGGAAGGGCGGCATCGGGGTCGGAAGCGACCATATAGTCCGGACTCTGCGGGTCATGGCTGAGCGCCCGCCAATAGCCGGTCTGGTTGCTGTAAACGGCCGCAAACGGATAGTCGCTGCTGTCCTGCCCGCCGAACGGGAAGATTGCCGAAGCGGGAAGGAAACAGTCCCTCTTCCCTACGCCCTGGAGGATCATGCTGAAGCTCAAGCCCTTCCACGAAAGGCTGAAGTTGGCTCCGAACTCATAGCGAGGCGTAGAATTGCCGATGACCTTGCGGTCGCCCGGGTCGTCGAGGGTGTTGCTTCCCATATTGATGGAATTGTTGCCGTCGCGGTCCACAAACTTGAGGTCGCCCGGCTTTGCAGAATATCCGTCAAGCGCAGGGACTCCCTCCTTGAGAGTCCAGACACCACCACGGGCAGCCTCCCCGTCGAAATCTTCAATGGAATAGAAACCGTCAGTGACAAAGCCCCAGATCTCGCCGAGAGTCTTGCCTTCATAATTGTATTTGAGGTTGTTGCTGACATTGTTGAACCTGGTGATACGGGACTTGTGGTCATAGATGCCCAGGCCGGCGCTATAGGCAAAATCGCCGATCCTGTCATTCCATGCAACGGATATCTCCCATCCTTCGGTCTTCATGTCGGCCACGTTCTGGAGCGGGGCGGCAGCGCCCACGACCCCCGGAAGCTCGACTCCGCTTCCCAGCATGCCCGTCGTAGTGCGGACATAACGGTCATAGACCACGGAAAGACGGTCCCTGAAAGCATTGAAATCTATGCCGAAATCAAGCATGCGGACTGTCTCCCAGGTGTAATTGGCCCTGATCAGGCCCGGGGTGGAAATGACGCTTACGGGACTTTCCCTGTCTAGCCATACCGTGCTCTCGTCAACTGCCATGCCGGCGATGAAGCCGTACGGGGCGATGTTCTGGTTGCCGATGGAGCCCCAGGATACCCTCATCTTGAGATTGTTGACCACAGGACGCGCCCAACTCATGAACGGCTCGTCGCTGACCCTCCATCCCGCCGAGACGGAAGGGAAAAACCCGAAACGGTTGACCTTCGGGAACTTGCTCGAACCGTCATATCTGGCGTTGAATTCAATCAGATAGCGGCCTTCATAATTGTAGGCAAGCCTTCCGAACACGCCCAGGATGCTGTATTCCGACACTCCGTCATCGACCGTCTTGGTACCCGTGCCCCCGTGAAGCGACGGGACTGTGGTCACGGCCTGGCCGAGCACGCTGTTGTTGACAAAAGAAGTGCTGCTGCTTTCCTGATTGTAGCCGAGCGTGACGGCAAAATGGTGCCCGGATGAGTTCAGCTCGTAGTTGCCATAGACATTGAGCGCATTGTAGAGGGCTGTGGATGTGTTGTGGACATAGATGTCCTGCCCGTCTGCAGGCAGGGTGCGGACTGCAAGCTGAGGGTCGGCCACCGTCTGCTGCCCGGTATAGGAGTTGAAAACGGAATTCTTCTGCCTGTAGGTGTATTCCATCGTGACGGAGAAATTGCGCAGCGGATGAAGGATGGACTTCAGCGCCACCCTCGGGATGGAGGAAGAGCTCT
Organism: Candidatus Cryptobacteroides sp.; assembly: GCA_051878275.1. Lineage (GTDB taxonomy): Bacteria > Bacteroidota > Bacteroidia > Bacteroidales > UBA932 > Cryptobacteroides. Next base: position 6,315 of record JBJEJU010000007.1, read on the forward strand.
TCGATGCCGGCTGGTAAAGGCAGGCATTGCGCGGAGAATCGATCAGCAGGTCCTCGTCCGCCCCCGTTATCTCTTTTGGCATATAACCCTCAGGATACCAGTTTATCAGCTTTACCGAATATGGGGAGCGGAAAGTCGTGACTATGTCGCTGCGCTCCTGGTCGGTGTAGTAGAATGTCGCCTCCTGGGTAAACCATCCGGTCACGTCCGAAGACACAAATGCATTGAGGGACTTGGAGGTAAAGGCATCCTTCGAGCCCACGAGAGGGCCGTTCTCATAGCTGTATTTGCCTGAAATGCGGTAGCGGATGCGGTCCGACGCTCCCGAGACGGAGATGTTGTGGGAGTTGAAGAGGCCGCTCTCCAGGGTATTGCCCAGCACGTCTCCTTCCTTGAGGTAATAGACCGCACCGTCTTCGTCCCTGAATATGCCGTTGTCATATACCCCATCTACGGAGCCCCGGCGGTAGAGGGCGAGAAGCTCCTGCCAGCGGTCGAGGCTTCCGTTGCCCGCCCAGTACTGGCTGCTGAAACCTGCCTCCCTGTAGGCGGAGATGTAATCGTCGAGGGAAGCCTGGCGAGGGCGTGAAAGGCTGCGCTCCCATCCCACGTTGAAGCTGTAGTCGAGCCGGTAGCCCTGGCTCTTTTCGGGATGCTTTGTGGTGACAAGGATTACTCCCCCGGCGGCACGGGCGCCATAGATTGCCGACGAGGCGGCGTCCTTGAGTACGGTCACGCTGGCTATGTCCTCGGGACTGATGCTGCCCAGGTCACCTTCCACATTGTCGATCAGCACGAGGGGCGCACCCCCGTTGATGCTCAGCGTACCGCGGATATTGAAATTTTTGGGCTGCCCAGGATAGGATGCGCCCGACACAGTCAGGCCCGGGACGGCACCCTGGAGGATGGCCCCGACGCTTGTCAGTGGCCTGTCACCGCGCACCCTGTCCATATCGACCTGACAGACGGAGCCGGTAAGATTGACCTTTTTCTGCTTCGTGAAGCCGGTGACGACGAGCTCGTCGAGCGACAGGGTGTCGCCCGGCATTGTCTGTGCAGCTGCTGCCAACGGAAAAAGCAATAGAAAAAGAAGAAGTCTCAGTTTCATACTCATATATATTCCAGTTTCGTTGTTTCATTTTGGGGAACTTCAAACTACGAAGCTGAAACTTGAGGTAACTCTTCATAAGTTTTAGGTTACATATTGCAAAAGTAGCAAAAAAAAAAGTTATTTTTGCAGATGAATGGATAAAATGTATTATATGAACAGCAACAACCAGCCTGTTATCCTCGTAGTTGATGACATTCCTACCAATATCGTTCTCATCCAGGCACTTCTGAAAGGCAAAAACTATGAGGTTATCGCAGCCCGTTCAGGCGCCGAGGCCCTGGAAGCTGCCGTCAGCCGCAAGCCGGACATCATCATCCTGGACATCATGATGCCGGTCATGGACGGATATGAGGTGCTCGCCAGGCTCCGCTCGGACGAAGCCACGAAAGACATCAAGGTGGTGATGCTGTCCGCCCTTGCAAAGGACGAAGACGTAAAAAACGCTATGGACCTCGGGGCCGACGCCTACCTCAAAAAGCCGATCATAGCGAAAACCCTGTTTGAACTTCTTGAAAAACTTACTTCCTAAACTCCACCGACTATGGCCGGCCGAAAAACCTCAATCACAATCATCATTGCTCTTGTTCTTGCGCTCTGCACATCCCTTTCCGGCACGGGACAGAACAACAAATACAGGATTGACGACAGTTGCTACCCTCTCTACAGGGCAGCCGATTCCCTGCTCGGCACTCCTTCATTCCAGAATTACATCGACAGGCTCAACGCCCAGGCCGAAAAGGTCGGGGACGACAAGGCCCTCGCGATGGGCTCCACCCTTACCCTGCGCAACGCAATAAGGAAGAACTACGAAACGGACATTCTCGTAAAATACGGAGAAGCCAAGGAAACGGCCCTCCGGACCGGCTACACCCAGTATTATTTCTACGCCTACCAGCTTGTGTCCGTCTATTATTACAACAAGGGCGACAAGCTCAAGGGGCTGGACTACGCCACCAAAATGCACGATGACGCTGTCAAGATGGACAACGACTACGGCAAATGGATGAGCTCCAAATATCTGGCGGACCTGTATCTTGCGGATTTCAAAAGGGATGCGGCGGTCAAGGCCTTCAACGAAGTCATCGGGATCTACGAGACCACCAAGGATCCCACCATCAAGGCCCAGTCGATGACCAAGGTCTATGCTACCATGGCAACGATTACAGGCTACAGGACCCAAAGCTTCGACAGCTATATGGGCAAGGCACTGGAGACTTCGAAAATCTCCATCGACACCCTGCTGGTCAACTACTGCCTTGCATGCAACGCCATACTCGGGAAAGACAGGGACACCTATGTGTGCTACAGGGACAAATGCCTGTCCAACAGCCTGTTTGACCGGGCTAAGATGGGAGGGAGGAAAGTATTCGAGATGACCGACAAGGCAATTGAAGGCGACTGGCAATATGCCTACGATCACTTTGACGAGCTGGAAAATCTCGACAGTTTCATCTTCATCTCGGAGCTTGCCGCGGCATACGACTGCCTGTGGATGGTACGCGACAGCTACGATTTCATAGCCCGGAAAGTGGCATACCTCTATGAGGAGGGCATCAGCCAGGCGATGAAGGAGACGGAGGTGATGCTTGAAAACGATGTGCTCAACAACTCGCTGATTGAGCAGAAGACCAGGACCAACAGATTCCTCGTAGTGTTTGTCATTTTCATAGTGATAGTCGTAATCTGTGCGGGAATACTCTATTATCTCTATGTAAGGCAGCTCAAGAAGGCAAAGTCGGAGGCGGACAGGGCCAACAGGATGAAGACCGACTTCCTCCAGAACATGAGCCACGAAATCCGCACCCCCCTCAATGCCGTGGTAGGGTTCAGCCAGCTGATTGCCTACGCCGACGGCACTCTCACGGACGACGAGAAGGATGAGTACATCTCCTACATCACCAACAATTCCACCCTCCTGATGATGCTCATCGACGACATCCTTGACCTCTCGGACATCCAGAGCGGCAACTACAGGCTCAGCATCACCGAATGCAACTGCAATGAAATCTGCCGCATGGCACTCAAGACCATAGAATACAGGATGCCTTTCGGCGTCAGGTCCACCTTTGTCAGCGATGTCCCCGAGAACCTCACCATAAGTTCGGACGAAAGACGGGTACAGCAGATTCTCATCAACTTCCTGACCAACTCCTGCAAGCACACCACCGAAGGGGAAATCACTCTCCGCTGCTCCACGGACATCAGGCCCGGCCATGTCACATTCGCAGTCCAGGACACGGGCGACGGCATCCCTGCCGAAAAGGCGGATACCATTTTCAGGCGCTATTCAAAGCTTGACGATGTGAAGCAGGGCTCAGGTCTCGGACTCAACATCTGTATGGTCCTTTCGGAGAAACTCGGCGGCATAGTTGAGCTCGACAAGACCTACGGCCGTACTGCCGACGAAAACGGGAAAGGAGCCAGGTTCTATCTCCACCTTGTTTTGTAAGTACCAGGGTTCCAGTAGATTACCTAACTGTCAGTCTTGAAAGTCCGGGGGGGGTAAAAGGGAATGTCAGTTCGACGCGCACCGGTGAATCCGGGAATGCGAGCACTTCTATCCTTCCGCCAATGGACTCCACCATCCTGACGCTTGCGGAGATATCGGCCACGGCATTGTTGATGAAGATTACCACTTCCTGATCGGCATTCTCCGCCCATCCTATCGACACCTTTCCCCTGCAGGAAGAATATGCATCGGAAATCAGGTTGTCCATTATCTGTATGATTACCGGGCGGTTTGATTCGATAATGCAGTCTTCCGGGCCCGGGACAAACTCAAGACGCACTTTTCTGCTGCCCGATACGGAATGGGAAATATAGACCTCCTCCATAAGGTCGGCGACCCTCAGGGATGTTATCTGGAGATGGGTATCGGAGCGGCTCTCCCGGGTATCGGCCATGACATCGTCCAGCAATGTCATCAGTTTGCCGTTTGCCTCCATCACATTTTCGCCGCACTCCGCCCTCTGGCTTTCTGACAGCTCCCCATAGCGGTCCGAGAGTATGTTGGAGAAGAAAATTATGCTGTCCACTGACTTCCTTATCCGTTCATTCATCGAATCGAGGAAATGCTCCTTCTCGGTGATTTCCTCGTTGCGGCGGTAAGCCTTGCGCAGCTCCTCGTTGCGCTTGTGGACTCTGTCATTGAAATAGAACACCCCGGCCTTGAGGTGAATTTTTTCCTCGTTGTATCCAATTGTCTCCGTGAGGCTTATCGTATGGACAAGGATTGCCCTCGGAGAGTCGCTTCCGGGGACTTTCACCATAAGCTCCAGCTCGGTATTGTCCTCTATCTCCTGTCCGTACAGCATCTGCCGGAGACTGTCCCGTCCGGGTTCGTGGACCCTGGCCAACAGGTCCTCACAGGTGACTGTGACTCCTTCCCCGATTCCGAAATCCTTATAGAACGAAGGCGAGAAGATGAATGTCCCGTCGGGGAGCATACGCCACAGGTAGGCCTGTATCTGGGACAGGATGTATTCGACCTGCTTCTGTGCCTTTTCAGCCTCCCCGGCCTTTTCTATCAGCTGCATGCGCTGCCGTTTCTGCCTTGAACTCATCACGGACGGGGTAATCACTGCAAAGACAATGAATCCTGCGGCAAGAAGGAAAAGAAAGACATAGACAAGAGCATTCATTGCCCTGGAACGGCTTCTCCACGGCAGGTTCACAAACTTTACCCCGCGCGGAAAATCGCTGGCATAAGGGTGGATGGCCTTTGCAAACCTCCAGTCCAGCCAGTAGTCTTTCTCAAGAGTCCCCCACGGGATGGACTTGGGGTCCTCCCCGTCCAGAAGCCTGTCCACGATTGGGTGTACCTGTTTCCACATCGAAGGGAACGGGGTGAAATACCCTCCGAGGCAGTAATTCAGGGCATTGACAAGCGGCAGGTTGAAAGGCTCCGGCATCATCGTGAAATACTGCCCGATGTTGTAGGACATTGCAGTAGTGGAATAGGCATCGTGCTTTATGTGCAGGAACGATGTGTTGTACTGTTTGGTATAGAATACCCATTCGAGCTTGAAAGCTCCCTGCCTGTCAGGATGACGGTCATTCTTTTCAGGCCACATCGTGCTCACAGGGAAAAGCGTGGTACGCGGGTCGCGCTGGTCCTCCTGCAGGAACCTGTCTTCCTGCTCCAGATGGAGGTTGGGCCTGTAGTGCTCCGGGTCCCCGCCTATCTGCTCCATAATGCACTCCCTGATGCGGTCATCGATATATGTGCTGTCCATCACCGTGACCACCTGGTTGGAGAATCCCAGGGCGCTGATGAAATCCAGATTCTTTTTGACTTCCGGCACGGCTTCCATGACAACGGCATTCCGCATCCTCGGAAGAAGATTGTTCCACTTGGGATGGACCACCCCTGTACAGAGCAGGGGCGTCTGCGCGAGCAGGGTATCTTCGAGCCTTGCGGCGGCGTGGGAGATGAAGTCCCCGTGCATTATGATGAGGTCCGGCCTGCCGACCTCACGTTTCACCCTCCCGAGGGTGGCGGCAAGAAGCGGCTTCAGGTCGCGTTCATACTCACGCTTGTTCCAGTATGAACCCACATATGCATAGACTGGGTAAAAGTGAAGGTTGTAGCGTGACGTGTCGGAAAACTCCCTGCGGGCAGATTCCTCAATGCTCTGGCTGATCTGGGTATGCGGCTCGTACTGCGACAGTATGACAATGTCCTTCTTCTGCCGGGACCTGTGACAGCCCGTCAGCACGAAGAGTACGGCCAATGCCGCAATCATCATTTTCCACAGTTTTCTCATTTCAGCCTGATTTTGAAGACGGACCCGCTGCCCGGCCTGCTCCCGACCGATATGCGGCCGCCCATAAGTTCAACAAAAGTCCTGGCTATATAAAGGCCGAGACCGCATCCCGAGGTGAAACTGTCCACCTTGAAGAAGCGTTCGAATATGAGCTTATGATATTTGGGCTCTATGCCCATTCCCTCGTCCCGTACCCAGATTTCGGCGGAGCAGCCCTGTGCATCGCTTCTGTCCCAGCCTACGGTGACGGCGGACGGGGCATCGGAGAAACGGATCGCATTGTCGAGCAGGTTGTCCATCACCTTTGTCAGCATCATCCTGTCCGCACTGACGGAAAGGCCTTCCGGTCCGGGCTGAAGCACAATCCTGCGTCCGTAGGTGCCTTCCGCACCCAATCCGGTCCACGGCCGCAGGAAGTCCGCCAGGAATATCGTCTCCGGGCGGGATTTGGTCATATTCCTGCTTATGAGGTTGGCAGTCATTATGTTGTCCATCGTATGCCGCAGGACGGACGAGTTGCTGCCGATGGCTTCGATGTATTCTCCGAACTCCTCCCGGCTGAACTCCATTCCCGGCATCGAGAGGAGCTGCGAATAGCCCACAATCGAGTTGAGCGGAGTCCTGATTTCGTGGTTCATCGAAGCTATGAAGCCCTCGCGCGTCCTCACCGATGTGATGAGACGGTTGGTCTCGGCAGCCACGGCCTCGAGCTCCTTCTGCTTGTCATTATTGACGATGATACCCTTACGGGAGACAGTCCCGTCACCGTTGGCGGCCACCGTCATGCGTATCATATACCAGTGCGCCGGTTTTCTGTCCAGGGAGCAGTATGCCTGGATTGCATAATTGCCAGGTACGGTGATGGCAAAGAACTTACGGAGCTTCTCCATAAAGAAATCGGAGGCCGAGATGCGGCTGTAGTCCTCGTTGAAACCGTCGTTCATCTCCCACGTGCTGAACTCGGTTATCTCCATGATGCGCTTCATCAGGCCGTTGTTGTAGATCACGTTCTCGGCATATCTGCGCATCTTGACGGCATTGTCACGGGCTTTCCCCGAAAGAATCCAGGTAATGATTGCGCTCCATATGAGTATGGACACGAGCACTATGATGATTGTCCATTTCAATATGCCGTAAAGTCCGGGATTGCGGTCCCTGAGGGTGACATTGTGGAGATTGACTCCCTGGGGGACTTTGTTGACGTCGAGTCCGAACCCGCGGACGACATCCCAGTTGATATTGTAGGATGGCCTGTGCTCAAGGGTGCCGATTTCCTTCGGCGTTTCACCGCGCAGCAGCCTCTTCCCGGCGCTCACCGCATCCCTTATCTGTTCTTCATACGGCGTGAAATACCCCCCGATGCACTTGTCGTTGACAAGGAAATCGTGGGCAATCATCGTGAAATACGGCATAAAGCTCGGACTGTCCACCAGAGTCCTGGATTTGTTGTCGTGCTTGCCCTGTATGAAGAAATTGGCGGATTTCTGCGGGAAAAATGCCCATGTAGTAGGCACCTGGTTGGCCGACGGGCTGAGATTCCATTGCGGCGACATCACCGACCTGCAGGAGAACACAATTCTCTTCTGGTCCCTGGCAATGTTCCTGATCACGTCCTCGTTGACCCTGGCCTGCAGATTGTCGTAATAGATGTCCGGGTCGAGCAGGGCCATCTGGCTGCAAAGGTCGTTGTACCTGATCCTGTCGGTCCACAGATTCTCCACATCCAGAAGAGTTATGAACCTGTGCGGATACATGCTGATATATTCCGGCCTGTAAAGGGCCTTGACCGCGGATGGCGACAATGAGTCGGCAAAATCAAGATTTTCCTTGAGACGGAGCCTGTCGAGGATGGTCACCATATCCCACCTCCCGGCATCGTAATTGTCCAGCAGCAGCTCCTCCTGATACGGCAGATAATCTTCGAAATGGGTCCCATAGCATACCACGGGGATGGATGCCGCTACGGAATTGACGTCCGTGACAAGAAGCCACCTGTTGGCATCGCCATAAGAGAGGATAAGGTCTGGCATCTTTCCCTGGGCACGCAGATGGAGTATGAGCTCGTTGAGCATCGGGCGCTCCACTGTCTCATATCTTTCCGTTGCATGGGCAAAATGGACGCTCACCTCCCCGTGGATGCCCTGACGGCGGAGTTCCCTTTCCGCAATCTTTGTCCATTCTATATAGACGGGGTCGGATTCATCGGTAGGCCAATAGAGGAGGACATTTGCCTTCAAAGAGTCGCGGGAAGACACACTGCAGGAGACCGCTGCAAGTAAGCAACAGATAATCAGACAGATATGTATGGAAAGCTTTAAGTTTTCAGGTCTGCGCACGTTTCATTTGGTCTTCAAATGATAAATATATGAATTTTTTGAAATATAATAGGAATTTTATGTATAAATGTTTACATTTGTCCATATTTTTCTAATTTTTATAATTTCAAAACAACGCCGGATATGGATATCGGACCCCTTCGAGACATTGACTGCAGCGGTTTTACCGTGATGATAGTGGACGATATCCCTATCAATTCCAAGCTTCTTGCAAAACTCATCGAGCCGGCAGGATTCGCATCGGTGCTCCAGTACAACGACAGCACCCTCGCCCTTGAAAATGTCAAGACCGTCCGTCCCGACATTATCCTGCTTGACATAATGATGCCGGGGGTGGACGGTTTCACATTTCTGGAGGAAGTCAGGAAAGATCCCGACCTGGACCGCATAAAAATCGTGATGGTATCCGCAGTCAGCGAGTCCGTAGAAATCAGGCGCGCACTCTCGATGGGGGCGGACGACTACATCACAAAACCGGTGAAGGTCTCACGCCTCTACAGCAGCCTGGCTGATCAGCTCGGAAAGCTGCTCTAATCTTGGACTTTGGAGCGGGCATCAACCCTTTCCGCAGGGATCTGGATGATTGAGAGCCACTTTGAAGGGTCCTCCCGGTTCCAGATGCCGTCCACATAGACGCATCTCGGATCGCCGGTGCACTGCCAGCCCTCCTTCTCCATCCAGCTGAAAAGCTCGACATAACTTTCGTGGAGCCCCTCATAAGGGCCGTAAACCTTCATGCATACGGCCTGCGGGACGGCAGGCATCTCCTTGAATTTGATGATTTCCGAGTCGCGCCCCTTCTCAGTGACCTGCTCGCAGTATTCTATGTCTATGTCTGAAGGCTTGTAGCCGCCGTGCTCAAAGGTGAAACAATATCCGGGCTGGACGCATTCACACCCGAGACGGGCCATTTCAGGGCCGATGACCTCATAGCACAGACGCCCTATTTCCGCATAGGACGCAATCAGGGCACGATGGCTGGCAACAATGATTGCCGGCAATGATTCAATGTAGATTTTTTCCATTCTTTCAAGTTTTTTGTGGGAATCGATCATCGCCTCCAGGTGTTCGCGGCGCTGCCTTAGGCGCAGCAGTTCCTCTTCGCAGATGCGTATTTTCTCCTCCAGGGCCCTGATTCCGGGCTCATGGTCGGACTCCTCGTAGAGGTCGCGTATCTCCCCAAGACTGAATCCGAGCTTCTTGAGCCTGATTATGCCCTGCATTTTCTGCATCTGGCTTATGCTGTAGTAGCGGTAGCCGGTCTCCCTGTCAACAATGTCAGGGACCAGGAGCCCGGTCTCCTCGTAGTGCCTGAGGGTCCTCACCGTAACACGGCAGAGGCGTGAAAACTCCCCGATTTTCAATCTGTTTGTCATGACAAAACTTTTATAGCGCTGGTTGTACGGTGCAAAGATAAGTTGTGACGCAGGGTACGAGTCAAGTGTTTTGCGGAAAAAAGTTCCTATATTTACAAAAAATCATACGCCATGAGACATTTCATTCCAAAAAGCATGGCGGTACTGTTCACCGTCATGACACTGACCTGCTGCAAGAGCAGCACGCAGACTACCGGAGCGGACAATGTTCCGCAGACAACTGTCGCCGCGCGGCCGGATGCCGCCCATTCAGACCCCAATGTCATCGGATGGATGAAGGGATTCCCTCCTGCACCTGACAAGACCGTATATTCCGCCGACGGATCATACTTCAATTTCCCTGCGCTCAGATACAGCGTCAACCACATGCGCGAGTTCTATCCGACGCGCGATGTCCCGGCGTCGCAGGACCTCAGGTACACCGTTGAAACCGTCATCGACAAAGGTATCGAAGAGCTGGCATTCACCCCGTGGGACACCGACACCACAATCACTTTCAGCCGCTGGCTCGACCTCAACTACACGGACGGCCTCATCATCATGCACAGGGGACGCATCGTCTATGAGAATTATTTCGGAGGACTCACCCCGGAGGGCCAGCACGCCGCGATGTCGGTCAGCAAATCCTTTACCGGCACCCTCGGGGCCATTCTCGCCTGCGAGGGAGTCATTGACCCGGAGAGGCTTGTGACCGACTACATCCCCGAGATGAAGGGCAGCGGCTACGAGGGAGCCACAGTGCGCCAGGTGATGGACATGACCACCGCCATCAAGTACAGCGAGGACTATGACGACCCCAATGCCGAGATCTGGGCATATTCTGCTGCGGGCAATGTCTTCCGCGGACCGGACTACAAAGGCCCGAAGAATTACTACGAGTACCTCCCTACCCTAAGGAAACTTCCGGGCGCGGAGCACGGAGAGACTTTCGGCTACAAGACCGTCAACACCGAGCTTCTCGGCTGGATTATCTCCAGGGCCACGGGCAAGAGCATCGCCCAGCTCGTCTCGGAAAGAATCTGGAAACCTCTCGGAGCCCACTGGAACGGCTACTATCAGGTGGACCCTGCCGGCATCACTTTCGCCGGAGGCGGTTTCAGCCTCAACCTCAGGGATATGGCAATGTTCGGGGAGATGATCCGCTGCGGAGGAAATCTTGGAGGACGCCAGGTGATACCTGCTGCGGCAGTGGAAGACATCCGTACAGGCGGCAGCACACCGGAGAGCATAGAAGCATTCGCGCGCGGGACCTATACCCGCCTCAAGGGATGGAGCTACCGCGACATGTGGTGGATCACCAACAATGACCACGGGGCGTTTATGGCAAGGGGCGTATATGGACAGGCAATCTACATCGACCCGGCCGCAGAGATGGTCATAGCGCGCTTCGCTTCCAACTTCAAGGCATCCAACACCCACATCGACCCGATTTCCCTCCCGGCCTATGAGGCCATCGCCGGATACCTGATGGGCAAGCAGTAGTCCCTACCAGGCCATCGGTCAGGTGCCGCGTCCGGGGTCAGCACCTTTGACGCGTGCACCTTTCTGTTTCTCCCCCAGCCACTGCCCGATAATCTCACACACAATATCAGCGAAAGTCTGCCTGGCGAATGTATCAGGGCGGTCAGTGATAATGAAAAGGCGCTTTTCGCATTCATACGCCAAAAATTTGCAGGTGCTATTGGCGTTGTTGGTAATACATTCTTCCCGAAAAGGTTCTGAGCAGCCATAGGCACTGAGATAATCCCAATAAGGCTCATCCCAATCATACTCCGAACCCGTCATTAAGAGAGAGACCTGAGGCGATAACAGTTCCTGCTCCGTTGCCGCTATCTTCTTAAGGCCATCAATCTGAGCTTTCCACAGACCTTTTCCGACATTTCCGGAATCAACGTCGCAGATATGGGCTGCGTTTGTCCATGCCATATGTTCTTCTGGAGCATCCCCTGCATAAAAGTGCGAGGCAATCCTTCTGGAGACATCTATCAAGGGACTATCATTTTCAGGAAAAAGGTGCTCGCTATCTGCGGAATTTTCATCCCAGCCGTTTGGACAACGACCAGCAATGAGCAAGCCAAACGGAGAATCACTATCTTTTTGGTAATGGCTTCCCACCCGAGTCCTGAATTCGGACAGAGAATTCACATCATATCCATTCTTCTCAACGGAGTCCCACATTTCTTTGTATACTGGGCTCAACTTATCAAAAATTTGTTTTCTCATGGCTTTATTGCATTATTCTTTTCGATAAAACATACGGCGTTTCCTGATTGACATAGACGGACAAAAAATTAACGACGGTTTCAAGCTTAGGGTGTCCTTCCTTATTGATGTTTTCAGGTAGGAATCTTATGGCATATACTTCTTCCAAGTAATCTGAGAAAGCAACAGCAAGATCCATTTTGAAAGGGTTAGGACAGTCCTTCATGAATACATCGATATCAATCACTTGTCCCGTTTCAATTAGGAACTGTTTAATCATCATCCTGACTGTGTCCCTGCACATCGCATTGAATGGTTGCAAAGCAATTTCCTCGTACAACACCACACAGCGCTTGACCTTGGTCTCTAGAATTGAATCTATGGCTTTTTCAGCATTAAAGACGGGAACGGTTAAACTGCAAACCAGTTCGTCATCCACTGCGGAGGATTGCATATAATGTTGAACGGCCTTTCTGGTCTTCCCCATTGCATTGTAAAAGCCCCGAAAAGGAAGGTAGAGTTCAATGGATAGGAAGCCTTTCCGCTCCTTTACCAGTACGTTTCTGTTCATATATTTGAATTTCAATGAATCGCCAACCACCTCAGGCTGCAATCCTTTGATGGACAAATATGTTGCCAAACGAACCGATGGCTGCTTAATCAAAGACTCTGATTCATAATCAGTTGACTCAATTTTCGCATTATCGACAATATGAGAATTTCTCTTAAAAACAAT
>JBJEJU010000008.1:0-57961 GCA_051878275.1 Candidatus Cryptobacteroides sp.
GTCCAGTTCGACATCAACACCAAACTCCGGCAGGAACTTGACGAGAAGAACACCCAAATTGCAGTGCTCACTCTCCTGCGCTGCAAGAAGTTCAAATGCATAGACCGCGAGCCGCCATACGGCTCTGAAATCAATGAGGAGATTGAGCAATGACGTACGAAGGACAAATCTCGGAAAATTTCAGCTGGGAGGAATTCCAGCACAGCAGCAAGGCAGAAGAACTCGACATAGACAACAGCATCCCGGACGAAAGCATCGCATCTCAGGTCCGCTCCCTTGTCGTGACGGTTCTTCAGCCGCTGCGCTCTGCCTTTGGCAAGCCATTGCACATCAACTCCGGCTACAGATGTCCGGCCTTGAACAAAGCTCTCAAAGGAGCGAAGAACTCCCAGCACACCAAGGGTCAAGCAGCGGACATCGCTTCCGACAATCCTCACGAACTTGCAGAGCTCGTCCTGCAGAAGAAGTTGCCATTCGACCAGATGATCCTTTACAACAATTTCGTGCATATTTCTCACAAGCATCTAGGACCGCAGAGAGGAATGGTGATGAACAAGCAGTCGAGCATCGAATAATCATATTATCTTTCGATGCTCAAATCAACAGACAAACAATCGAAAGAATCATACTAATTATGGAAGGAAGCTAAACTTAGGATAATTGTATTTATCTTTGCAAAGACGAAAGAAGCAGTGATGCTCCAACGTTAATAATTCGTACGGCCTTCAGCGTCTCAACAGCGTTGAAGGCTATTTTGATACTGGGCCCAAAGTTCAGTATCAACTCAGTATCAAATTTATATAGCAAACGCCCCTGAGATACTCTCAGAGGCGTTTTCGGAGGTGCCTAGCGGAATCGAACCGCTGTAGCAGGTTTTGCAGACCTGTGCCTAACCGCTCGGCCAAAGCACCATTGTCGTTTGGGAATACAAATATAGGCCTTTTTTCTTTATTTGCAAAATATATCTCAAAATTCCTTCATCACCGCCTTACTTGGGAATGCTCACATATTCCCTACTCGACATAAAGCAGAAGTCCTTTGAGGTACTCCCCTTCCGGATGATAGATGTTCACGGAATGGTCCGCCGGCTGGTTGAGCCTGTCGAGGATCCTCACGCTGCGTCCTGCCTGCGCCGCGGCGGAAAAGACAGCCAGCGCAAACTGCTCCTTGTCCACGACCTGCGAACAGCTGAAAGTGAACACGAGCCCGCCCGGAGCAACCTTCGAAATCGCAGCGGCATTGAGCCTCTGATAAGCCCTGAGGGCATTTGAAAGGGCACCCCGATGCTTCGCAAAAGCAGGCGGGTCCACAATCATCAGATCATATTTCCCCTCGGGAACATTCTTCAGGAACTCGATGGCATCGGTGCAATAGCCCGTATGAAGAGCCCCGTCAAACCCGTTCAGGGCCACATTCCTGTCCACCATATCCATTGCCTTGCGCGAACTGTCCACCGAATCCACATGGACCGCCCCGGCCCCGAGTGCATAGATCGAAAATCCGCCCGTATAGCAGAACAGATTCAGCACATTGCGTCCGCACGCATACCGTCCGACCAGAGCCCTGTTCTCCCTTTGGTCAAGAAAAAAGCCCGTCTTCTGGCCCTGGCTCCAGTTCACCAGGAACTTGTGGCCGTTCTCAAGCACAGTCTGCTCATCGTCGGAGAACCCTTCGGCACGCCAGATATAGCCGTCCACAAGGTCAAGCCCTGCCTTGAAAGGCGCAGTCCCGGAACTCTTGTCGTAAACTGCCTTCAGGCTGTCCCCATAGACCTTCACGAGAGCCTCGGCAATCTGCCTCTTGGCGCGGAACATACCGGCACTGTGGGCCTGCATCACGCAGACGCCATCGTAATAATCGATGATAAGTCCCGGAAGATTGTCCCCCTCTCCGTGCACAAGACGGTAGCAGTTGGTACCGTTTTCCCCGTCACAGGCAAGCCCCACGGCGCGACGGACCTCAAGCGCTCTGGCAATCGACACCTCCCAGAAATCACCCGGAAGCGACGGGGCGTCAAAACTGAGCACCCTCACTGCAATCGACCCGACCTGATAATGCCCGCACGCGAGAAAATCACCTTTCGAAGAAAACACACCCACAACATCGCCCTCCGCCGGATTGCCGACAACCTGCGCAATGGCACCGGAAAAAACCCACGGATGGAAACGGAGCAGGGACTCCTCCCTGCCCTTCTTCAATATAACCTTATTCATTGTCAACAATCTGTTTGGAATTGGAATTGAGAGTCAGGTACATTTCGCGGCAAATCCACGCATCCGTGGCCGCATACTGCCTCTGCGAATCGGAAAGGGACTCCGCCTCCCAGTTGGAAAGCTGCTGCGTCTTGGACACCTTCACCCCGAGAATGATGGCGGCCATCTTCTTGACGCTTTTGTCCCTGATGCCATAATCCCCCACAATCTTCTGAAGGTCAACTACTCCCCCTGGCTCAAACCTCGCAATCTTCTGGAGCCCGCGGAAATCATCGGCCACAGCCGCCCCAACCTTCTTCACATCCGGGTCCGCAAGAATCGAACACAGCTTTTTCGGAAGACCTATCTTTTTGAGCCTGAACAGAAAAGCCCTCTTCTCCCCCGAAAGCTGCAGCAGGGACACCCCGTAAGGCTGCTGACCGGGACTGAAGCACGGGCGCGACTCGGTATCGAAGCCTATCACCTTCTTGGACGAGAGGTACCTGCACGCCGCATCAAACTCCTTTCCAAGAGAATCAATCACGCAAATCTCGCCGGGAAACACGGCACGCGGCATCTTTTCAATCTCTTCAGGAGCAATCGATTCAACGTACATACAGGGAAAAAGTCTTTGGATATTGTTTTGAAATCATATCGAGAATGGCATCAGACACATACCTGTCGCGCATCTGCACGACGACATAGCCCGGGCTCGGACGATCCTCCGCCCTGCTGTACTTGTAGGCATAGGCCAGACTGCCGTCCACATCATAATCGCTTTCATTGAGGTCCGCCTCCGGCGCCGTCACATAAGGCTTCATGTCCGGATATGCAATCCTGTGCGTAAACAGATTGTATTTCCTAAGATATGAATAGCACAGCTCGGCAATGGCCCCTACAGGCGTGACCACCTCAAAGCCAGGGGCAAGAATATTTCTGTACACCAGCATATTGTCCTCATCAGTATTCATTATCTCGTCAACAACCTGCCTCAAGGCATCCGGAGGAACGGTCACATCGTCAAGCATCAGGCAGGTCAGACGGTCAGGCACCCCCGCCTCCATATACCTGTCCAGAAGATTGAGGAACTTTGTACGGACATTGAAATCCCCCCTGTATGTCAACGGATTGACATCCGCATTCAGGGAATCCGCCTCCGGACTGATTACGGAAAAAGCGGACACGGCATCACCTCTGGATGACAGTTCACGCGCAAGGGCACTCTGGTATATTCCGTCCTGGTACACCTTCGGGGACACCCACGCGGCAATTCTCTGCGGCCCCTCACGGCGTGAGAATACATATTCGGCCATTGCCTGCACAGGCGCGAAAACCGGCACCACCGACTTTGCCACAGTACAGAGGGTATCGATTTCCCTGTATCCGTACACGGAGGCATAAGACGAAGCGAAAACCACAATTTTGGACTTCTGCTTGAATACAGGCACGTCGGTATTGAACGGACTCTGGAAGGCAACGGTATCCATCGCCCACAGGAAATTCCTGACATTCAGCTCCTTGAGAAATGCCTCATTGCCGAGGGAAAGATAATCGGAATACGGCGTATTTGCAATATCCACAAGCGGGGCAATCACTTCTCCCGAAAAATCCGGAAGACCGTCCTGCCTGTGAATACCGGAGATATTGTTGTGGATGTCATATGTCAGGAGCCCCTCGGTCACGGCAAACGCCTCCCGCGGCGAGCCGATGACCGTAATGCTGCCGGCCACATCATCCCTTGTCACAGTCGAGAAGGATTTGAACACCGCAGATGTGGTGTCGGAAAGAATCCTCTCCACATATCTGATGGTCGCTCCTCCGGCATTTCTCCGGGAGGAACATCCTGCCAATACGACTGCCGAAAGCGCAATGGATATGGAAAACAATTTTATCCTCACTGTTGAAAATCAGTTTTAACCTGCAAATTTATTAAAATTTCGCGTATTTTCGGTATAAGAAGGGAGACAACATGGCACTCCTCCATGAAATGAGTACCGTCATACAGGGTAAACGAATTGTCACCGAAGTATTTGCGCCATTTTCTTATACTTACCACCCCGTATTTCCGATAATGGTCCCTGCGGCCGAAGAAAGCATGGAAATAATCCTTTCCCCCGCGCGATGGAGAATTGTCCAGGGCCGCCTCAAGATGTGCCGGATACTTGCGGAGCACATCCTTCGAGAAATGAAGGGGCTGGCGGTCACCCGGCCTCGGTCGGTAAAAGCGGTCCAGGAATGCAGTCACGCCGGGAACCGATGCAAGAGGAGCCATCCTTCCGAATATTGCCGGGGCCCCGAGCGAAGGAGAAACGGAAAGATGCGGCACGCCCCTGAGCCTGATGGCATGGATTGACCCGAGCGACTCTCCGACAACAAGTACCGGCTTCAACTCCTCCATCCAGGCAGCAATCTGTCCTGCAGCCACTTCCGGATCAAAACTGTATGTCCTCACGATTACGCGGGCACATACTCCTTCCGGGGAAAAATCAGCCTCCCGGTCCCGCAGAATCCCCGGGATCCTGCTGTCCCCGCCCCCTCCCATACCGTGGATATAAAGAATGTTGACACTGTCCATATCGGGTCTCTTGTTGAAAAGCCGTATCGAAAAGCCGCTTACGGATTGCTAATTTAGCAATAAATGTCTATTTTTGTAAAAACAGATTACAAGGATTTTTTTGAAGATTCCTAATTCACTGATTAATAATAATGAAAAAAGCCTTCATCACCCTTGCAGCGGCTGCCATTGCGCTTCCGCTCGCAAACAACCTTCAGGCTCAGGAAAAAGCCGAGTACAAATTTACCACAGTAAAAGAGAACCCGATCACTCCTGTCAAGAACCAGAACCGTTCAGGTACCTGCTGGTGCTTCGCAGGAATCTCATTCCTCGAGTCGGAAGCAATCCGCATCGGCGGCATAAAGAACGAGGCGGACTATCCTGATTTCTCCGAGATGTTCGTGGTCAGCCACTCCTATCAGGACAGGGCCGACAAATACATCCGCCTGGACGGCAACCTTACTTTCGGAGCCGGCAGCGAGTCAGAGGACGTTCTCCACATCATGAACGACTATGGTCTTGTGCCCCAGACTGTCATGCCGGGCACCAACTACGGCACCGACCTTCCGGTACACGGAGAGCTCGACGCCACCCTTTCAGCCTATGTAAAAGCCATCAACACCAATCCCAACCGCACCCTCTCCACCGCCTGGAAACGCGGCTTCAAGGGCATCTGCGACGCCTATCTCGGAGAGACCCCGGAGGAGTTTGAGTACAACGGAAAGACCTACACACCTGCATCATACAGGGATTCCTACAAGCTCAACGCAGACGACTACGTAAGCCTGACCTCATTCACCCACCATCCGTACTACACCAGATTTGCTGTGGAAGTATGCGACAACTGGCGCGGTGACCAGGCCTACAACGTACCTCTCGACGAGTTTATGGAGGCCATCTACTATGCAATCGAGCACGGTTACACCACCACCTGGGGCGGCGACGTCAGCGAAGCCGGATTTACCCGCAACGGTCTCGGCGTAATGCTCGAGAACAAGAAGCCATCCACCTCCGGTTCCGACCAGGAAAGATGGGTAGGCAAGGCCGGAGAAAAGGCTGAAGAGGCTGCTGCAGAGCTTCCAAAGGAGATTACCGTTACCCAGGAGCTTCGCCAGGAATACTTCGACAACAAGAGCACTACCGACGACCACGGTATGCACGCTTTCGGTATCGCAGTTGACCAGAACGGTACCAAATACCTGATGATCAAGAACTCATGGGGCCTTACCGGTGCATACGAAGGCATCTGGTATCTCTCCGACAGCTTCACCCGTGCAAAGTGCATCGACTTCATGGTGCACAAGGACGGTCTTCCTAAGGAGCTCAAGAAGAAGCTCGGCATCAAGTAAAATGCATTTGCTCAAGCATATCCCGAACACAATCACCTCGATGAACCTCCTTTGCGGGGCAATCGGGGTGATTTGTACTTTTCAGGGAAGGATGGACATCGCCTTCCCGCTGATGATTGCGGCCGCCGCTGCCGATTTCTGCGACGGGCTTTCCGCCAGGCTTATCGGTGCCTATTCCGATATCGGCAAGGAACTTGACTCCCTTGCAGACGACATCAGTTTCGGACTCCTTCCAGCCCTGATGCTCCACAAGACCATGGCGGACGCAGGCTGCAGCACCGTCTCCAGTCTCATTCCGCTGCTGATTGCAGCATGCTCTGCCCTGAGGCTGGCCAAATTCAATATCGACGAGCGGCAGCACAGTTCCTTCCTCGGGCTGCCTACTCCTGCCTGCGCAATGGTATGCGGTTCTTTGGCATATTTCGTCGCAGCCCATCCCGGATCGGTCCTCGCCACGCTCTGCGGCACTGTCTGGTTCATCCCTGCCGTTTCCTTTGTCCTTTCGGCTCTTCTTGTCTGCGAAATACCCATGTTCGCGATGAAATTCGGCAATGGCAACAGTTCCGACAAAGTAACCGTAGTGCTCAGGGTGATATTTCTTACCATCGTCCTGCTGCTTGCAATTGCCGCAGTCTTCACCGGCCTTGACTGGTCCCTGGCAGTATTCTGCGCCTTTTCAGGCTACATCCTGCTCAACCTTGCAGCAGCCCCCCTCACAAAACGGAAAAGCAGCTGACAGGCTTGTAATCAAAAAGTAATACACAGGAAACATGTACCAATAAAAAAGAGGGTGACTGAAAAGTCTGTCATATCGAGCGAAGCACAAAGTGCGTAGTCGAGATATCTATTGAATATCAAATTCTTATAAAGATCTCTCCACGCGCTTCGCTTGGTCGAGATGACATTTTAAGGACTTTTGAGTCACCCGCTTCTTTTTATTGCTGTACAGGACCGTCCTATCTGAACGAATTCTCCGTAAGACCGTCACCCTCAAGGGCAAGCCTCTTGAGATATTCAGGAGTAGGACGGCCGAGAGACTTGTCAACATAGAGCTTGGCAAGATACTGGCTCATCATGAAACCGTGTCCCTGGAGTCCCACAAAGAGTCCCTTGTCAGGATCGATCACATAGCGCGGCTCAAGATAATTGCCGGCCCAGCAAGCCTGGAGCGGGGCTTCTGCCAATGAAGGCACCCAGTCGCAGAGCACATCCGAGCAAATCTCAAGGAACTCACGGGTATTGGTCTTGTTGTGGCTGAAACTGTTGATCACGCACTTTGCATCGACTGCAGGTGAAGCGCAGACAATGAACTGGCCCGTGCTTGCAAGCTGCTGTCCATATACGGCAGAGAAATCGTTGCGCCTGCGGCGGTCGATGAGCATATCGAGGATGTCACCGTCCTTGCCCAGATACGGGAGTCTCGAAGTGATGTAGGCCTGGTGCTTGACTGCATAGAAACCGGTATCGTAGCCGAGCATCTGGCAGAACTTTTCAGCATTGTAACCGAGGGCGTTCACGAAGTGGTCACACACAAACTCCACATACCTGTGGTCGTGGGTAATCACCAGAGCGTGATACTTGTCCCCCTCCCTGTGCACTTCTATAAGCTTCGTATCTTCAAGGACTTCGCCTCCATTCTCAATACCCTTCGAGCGCACATAGTCGATGGTGCGTCCCGGACTTGCCTGCCAGCAGTGCTCTGAAATCTGTGCAGCAAAATATGTGGTCTGGTCAGGGTTGAAGTACGGGGAAACTTCCTTTTGGAAGTCCTTCTTGTCGATGATGTATGCATTGGACCAGGAATTGGATTCCTCGAGCGACCTGTATGTGGCATCATCGTGGGCGAAGGTTATATAGCGTGTCTCCCTGTAATGGATGTCGTATTCCTTCTGGGCCTCCACAAAGATTTCCTGGTTTTTCTTGGCTATTTCAGCAAGCTCGGGAACCGAGAATGCAGGACGGCCACCGGCTATGCAGCGCCACGAAGAACCCCTGTCCGAATTGATGAGAACAGGTTTTTTGCCTGCCTCGGCGAAATAGCGGAATACGGAGCTGCCGCCCATACCGCCTCCGGCCACGAGTACCTCGACCTCACGGACTTCCTTCTTGTCAACAACATAGATATCGTGGCGGCTGTCCGGATATGACTCGCCCACGGTATATCTGTTGGAAAGAGGGGCGCGAGGGGTTGCATCACCGACGAGCTCGATGCCATACTCACGGAGTTTGCTTCGCAGGCGCGGGATACATCTCTTGCCCCTGCAGGCACCCATTCCGAGACGGGTGATATGCTTGACCTCATCGATGGAAATATACTTCCTGTCACCGATTTCCTTGAGAAGAGTGTCAAGCTTGACATCCTCGCAATGGCAGACATAAGTCTCGGCCTCCACCTCACGAAGGCTCTTGAACTCGACAGGTTCAGGATAATTCTCCTTCACGATGAAGCCTGTGACATTGAGGAGGGCCTCCTCTTCCATTCCTTCGGCCTTCACCCTTGCGACATTGGTCAGCGTAGGCTTTTTGAGCACCTTCTCGATCCTGCCCTCTCCGAGCTTATTGCCGTTGTCATCAACAAGGAACACTTCAGCGCCCTCGGCCACCTCAAACTCGACAGGAAGGAAAAGGATGTTCTTTCTGGTGTCGTATCCGAATATTGCAAGGCCCGGGCACTGGCTCACGCACTGCATGCAGCCGATACACTTGTTGTAGTCAATGGTAGGAGTGACATTGGTGGAAGCCTTGGTGATGGCACCCTGTGGACACGAGAACGAGCAAGGGTTGCAGGCAAAGCCGTAGAGACAGTTCATCCTTACGAAAGGCTTTGCATCGCGGCGCTCCCTGTCAGGACAATCCGGACGTTCCTTCAGGCGCACAGGACGCTGCTGGGAATCGATGTACTGCCTTGAAACCTGGAGATATGCATTGTAGTCATAGCGTACACCAAGCTCCTGTGCGATTTCGTAAGCACACTGCTTTCCGCGGAGAACGGCAGTGGTACCCTCACCGATGCGGATTGCGTCACCGGCACCGAGACACATCTTGCCGAATATGATTTCTCCCTTGCGGAGAAGCTGGTTGTCAGGAATGAGGCCCGTACAGATATTGATGCAGTCTATTCCTTCTATGATCTTTTCGGTCCCCGGGATAGGCTTGAAATTCTTGCATTCTGCAACGACAGCACCTACGACACCGGTCCTGTCCTCATTAGGAATGGCCTTCAGGAGCACGTGTGAGGTCATAATCGGCACACCGAGACGGCGCAGGCGGTTTGCCTGTACAGGGAAGCCTCCTTCGTGGTCCATACCCTCCAGGATGGCCTTCACCTTTGCACCGGCCTGCATCAGCTGGTAGCTTGTAAGGTAGCCGATATTGCCGGCACCTACGGTGAGCACATTCTTTCCCAGAAGCGTAAACTCCGCGTTCATCATCTTCTGGACAACGGCAGCCGTATAGACGCCCGGCAGGTCATCATTCTCGAAGGTAGGCATGAACGGAACGGCTCCGGTAGCCACAATCAGGGCACGGGCCTCCACATAGAAGGTCTTGCCGCTCTCGAGGTTCTTCACCATCAGCCTCCCGTCTTCCAGGATATCGCAGACTGCAGAATTGAGCAGGATGCCGCTGTGGTCCTCTCCTGCAAGGTCTGCGGCAATGTCGAAGCCGCGCTTGTCACCGAACCTCTTTTCCTTTTCGAAGAAGAAGAAACAATGGGTCTGCATCAGGAACTGGCCGCCGATTTTGGCATTGGAATCGACCACAAGGCAATCGATTCCGAGTTCGCGGAGTGTTTCCCTGCAGGCAAGGCCGGCTGGACCGGCACCTATGATTGCCACATCGGTGACATAGACCTCAGTAGCTGATTCGGGAAGTTTCACCCTGGCATCGGCATTGTAGCTGTCCGCCTTGAACTCTGCAACCTCACGGACACCATCAACCTTTGTGACACAGATGCGCTTGACTTCCCCGTCCACGAGCATCTGGCAGGCACCGCACTTGCCTATGCCGCAGTTCATCGAACGGTTGCGCCCGTCCACGCTGTGGCTGTGGACAGGAAATCCGGCCTGATGAAGGGCCGCGGCAATGGTCTGTCCCTTGGTAGCCTTGATTTCAACACCGTTGTAAACAAAGCTGGTCTGTTCTCCTTCCGGGATCTGAAGGATCGGATGGTTGGTGATCTTACTCATTGTCGTATAATGTTAAATTGTTGGACAAATGGAATATATGTACTTCATACGAGTACCCGTACAAGATAAAAAAAATATTCCAACATTGTATTCATAATATGAATTTTTTTTGAATTTTCCGTTTGCCGGCTTGTCCGGGAATATTTGCCGATTTGGATTTTATGAGGTATTTTTGCGGCCTTGACCGGTTACACTGCCAATATGCCAGCTGAAAAAAACAACATAAGCCCACGGAAACAATCCGCCCCGACCGTAAAAAAAGCCGCTACACCCGCTAAGGGAGCCTCCCCGCGTACGGGCAAAGCAGCATCCGGGGCGACATCCCGCTCACACGCTCCACGCAAAACAACAGCCGCGACAAAGAAGAATCCGGCAAGGCACAGAAAGAAACCGCTGAAAAAAAAGCCCGTCAGGAAGTTCTCTCTCGGATGGAAAAGCATTGCAGCCATCTGCAGCGGAGTATTGGCGCTGGTACTGACACCAATGCTCCTGAAAAAAAACGGGGAGACCGGAGCGCGTGTACCCAAAGGCATATTCGGGAAATACGCCATAGACATATCCCATCACAATGGAGGAAAAATCGTTTGGGACTCGCTATTCGTAATGACCGACGCCTCCGGCCGCACCACCCTTTCGAAAGACAGGGCTGCTGACATCCACAGGGTGTCCTTCGCATTCATAAAAGCCACAGAGGGAGAGGAAATGGTGGACAGGATGTTCAGCGAAAACTGGAAAAACGCCGGGGAAAGCCCCGTCAGGCGCGGAGCCTATCATTTCTTCAGGTCCTCCAAATCCGCTAAAGCCCAGGCGGACAACTTCATACGCACGGTCGGGACACTGCGCCACGGCGACCTCCCGCCTGTCCTCGACATCGAGACAATGCACAGGGGATGCACAAAGGAGGCACTCAGCGCATCCGCACTGGAATGGCTCAGGAAAGTGGAAGAGCACTATGGCAGAAAACCCGTTGTCTATACTTCCGACCACTTCGCCAGTGAAATACTGTCCAGGGAAATAACTGAGGGCTACCCTCTCTGGATAGCCCACTATGACACGCCCGCTCCCCTTACGGAGGACTGGGCCATATGGCAGTTTACCGACAGGGCCGTCATCGTGGGCCTGCACGGCAAAGCCGACCTTTCTATTTGCCGTAGTTTTCCTTGAACCCCTTTGCAAGACCGCCCGTGGAGGTCTCCTTGTAGAGGGAAGGCAGGTCCTTTCCCGTCTGCTTCATCACCTCCACCACATGGTCGAAAGTGATGCGGTGCTGGCCGTCGGAAAAATTGGCATAAAGGTCAGCATCGAGCGCACGTGCAGCAGCAAAGGCATTCCTTTCGATGCACGGTATCTGGACAAGGCCGCAAATCGGGTCGCAGGTCATACCGAGATGGTGCTCCAGGCCCATTTCCGCAGCATACTCAATCTGCGCCGGGCTTCCTCCGAAAAGCTGGCAGGCAGCGGCAGCAGCCATTGCACAGGCCACTCCGACCTCCCCCTGGCAACCCACCTCCGCTCCCGAGATGGAGGCATTCTGCTTGACCACATTGCCGAACACTCCGGCAGTCGCAAGAGCATGCAGAATCCTTCTTTCAGGAAATTCATGCCCTTTTGCAAGATGGTAGAGGACAGCCGGAAGCACACCGCACGAACCGCAGGTCGGGGCAGTCACTATCGTCCCGCCGGAAGCATTCTCCTCGCTCACGGCAAGGGCGTATGAATAGACGAAACCCCTTGACTGGAGATGAGGCTTGTAGCCTGAAGCCTTGACATTGTAGATATTGGCCTTTCTTGCAAGATTGAGCGGTCCGGGAAGCACGCCCTCATTGGCAAGACCGTTCTCCACGCTCTGCTTCATCGCAGCCCAGATGTCACGCAGATAGTCCCAGATGTCCGGCTCGCACTCGTCCACATATTCCCAATAGCCGCGTCCGTAGTTCTGGCACCACTCCTGGATCTCCCCGAGGGTGTTGAGGCCGTATATTTCCTCACTGACATCGACGGTATTGTTCTTGCCGGTCGAAAGGGCACCGCCTCCGATGCTGTAGACGGTCCACTCCTCCATAAGATGTCCCTCCCCGTCAAAAGACTTGTAGAGCATGCCGTTGGGATGGAACGGGAGGAATATCGAAGGCTGCCATACAATCTTGACCGGAGCCGCCGCAGAGAGGACCTCAACGATTGCAGCATCGGTCATATGACCCTTGCCCGTAGCTGCAAGACTTCCGTAAAGGGTTACTTCAAAAGACTTTGCGTCCCTGTTTCTGGCCAGGAACATCTTTGCAGCCCTTTCCGGGCCCATAGTATGGCTTGAGGACGGTCCCTTGCCTATTCTGTACAGTTCTCTGAGTGTTTTCATCCGTTAAAGAAAAATCCTGCGAATTTACGAAATAATTGCACAGGAAACAAAGAAAAAGGACGCCCCGGAAGGACGTCCCTGATAATTCGGTATTCAGTCAGGAATTACTTGCTGATGACACGTGCCATTTCGCAAACCTTGTTGGAATAACCCCACTCGTTGTCATACCATGAAACAACCTTCACGAAGGTAGGGTCAAGCTGGATACCTGCCTTGACGTCGAAGATGGAGGTATGAGGGTCGTTGCGGAAGTCGGTGGAAACTACAGCCTCATCGGTGTAGCCGAGGATGCCCTTGAGCTCGCCCTCGGAAGCCTTCTTCATGGCAGCGCAGATCTCATCGTAGGTGGTCGGCTTCTCAAGCTCTACGGTAAGGTCAACAACAGATACGTCAGAGGTAGGAACACGCATTGACATACCGGTAAGTTTGCCGTTGAGTTCAGGAAGAACCTTGCCTACTGCCTTTGCAGCACCGGTGGATGAAGGGATGATGTTCTCAAGAATGCCGCGGCCGCCTCTCCAGTCTTTCTTTGAAGGACCGTCAACGGTCTTCTGGGTAGCTGTAGCAGCGTGAACGGTAGTCATGAGACCCCTCTTGATGCCGAAGTTCTCGTGGAGAACCTTGGAGATAGGAGCGAGACAGTTGGTGGTGCAGGAAGCATTGGAGATGATCTTCTGGCCTGCATAGGTGGTGTGGTTTACACCATATACGAACATTGGGGTAGCATCCTTTGAAGGAGCTGACATGATAACCTTCTTGGCACCTGCCTTGAGGTGGGCGCTTGCAAGCTCCTCGGTGAGGAAGAAACCGGTTGACTCCACAACAACGTCTGCATCGAGAGCGCCCCAGGTGATGTTTGCAGGATCCTTCTCAGCGAATACCTGGATCTTGTGACCGTCAACGATCATGTAATTACCCTCTACCTTCACATCGTGGTTGAAGCGACCGTGAACAGAGTCGTACTTCAGCATGTATGCGAGATAGTCCGGATCGAGGAGGTCATTGATACCTACAACCTCGATGTCATTGGAAAAATTCTCTACTGCTGCACGGAATACCATACG
Source organism: Candidatus Cryptobacteroides sp. (assembly GCA_051878275.1). Lineage (GTDB taxonomy): Bacteria > Bacteroidota > Bacteroidia > Bacteroidales > UBA932 > Cryptobacteroides. Next base: position 13,703 of record JBJEJU010000008.1, read on the forward strand.
GCCGATACGGCCAAATCCGTTAATACCAAGTTTTACCATTGTGTAATACAGTTAAATATTGTGTTATACATTTTTCTTCCGATCGGAGGAATCTCTCCTCCTGAAACCGCGCAAATTTACCAAATTATCTTGAAAAATCCATATCTTTGCAAACCAAATGGCCGGAAAAATTCACATTAAACGATAAAAATGCACATTCTCATCACAAACGACGACGGATACAGGGCAAACGGGATTCACACCCTTGCCAAAATCATGGCAAAGTACGGGGAAATCAGCGTGATAGCTCCGAAAAAGCACGAATCGGGCACTGCAATGGCAGTGGACCTCGGACTTCGCCAGCTTGCCTACAAGGACCTGGGAATCATTGACGGAGGACACTGGGCCTATCTCGATGCGACTCCGGCAAGCTGCGTCAAGTTCGGCATCAACAATATGGACCCGGCCCCGGATCTGGTGGTCAGCGGGATCAACCACGGAAGCAACGCCTCCACCGGAGCCTGCTACTCCGGCACCCTCGGGGCCTGCCAGGAAGCCACTCTCAACGGCATCCCCGCGATAGGCGTGTCGCTGGACTCCTTCCACGTGGATGCGGACTTCTCCCCCGTGGAAAAATACCTTCCGGGCATCATCGACGCCATCCTTGCGCACCCTGCAAGCCGCTACGGGATATACTACAACATCAATTTCCCAGCCATTACTCCGGAGGAAATCAAGGGCATCCGCATCACCAGGATGGGACGCGGACGCTGGGTAAAGGAATTCTGCGACTGGAATCCGGACATCTACAGGGAAAAATTCGGGCTCACGGCCGAAAATATGGGCAGGGACACCGATGTCAGGCTTGAGGAGGGCGAAAAGCTCTATATGATGACGGGGACCTACGTCGATGCCCCCGACAACGCGCCGGATGCCGATCACCACACCCTTGCGGCCGGATATATCACGATCACCCCGCACAACATAATCAACAACGACACCCTTGAGGCCGGGCGCCTGAAGGAAAACGGATTTGAAAGGGATTTCCGATGAAACCGAACATGAAAATATTTGATATATTTTCGCCCATGGGCAATATCAAATGATTTTCATCGTGAGAGTGAGCGATAGCGAACGGCTATCATACTCTCACAAAATTTTTAAAAATGTAAAAATTATTGATAGTATGAAATACTACATAATTGCCGGAGAAGCTTCCGGAGACCTTCACGGGTCCAATCTCATGAGAGGGCTTTACGAATGCGACCCGCAGGCGGACATCCGCTTCTGGGGCGGAGGCCTCATGGACAGTGTTTTCAAAGAGCACCAGGACGGGCAGGGACTTGTAAGGGACTATGCAGAAGGCGCGGTGATAGGATTCAGCCAGATCATACTTCACGCGGGCTCTTATCTCAGGAAGTTCAGTGACTGCTGCAGGGACATTGAGTCATTCAACCCTGACGCAGTGATACTTATAGACTATCCCGGCTTCAATTTCAAGGTTGCTGAATTTGCCCACAAAAAAGGATTCCGTGTCTTTTATTACATAGCTCCGAAGGTTTGGGCGTCAAGGGAAAGCCGTGTCAAAAAGCTCAAAGCCCATGTGGACAGACTCTTCATAGTGTTCCCTTTCGAGAAGGAGTATTTCGACCGCAAGGGCGTGCAATATGTCTATGAAGGCAACCCCCTGATTGACGCCATCGACAACTCCCCGTCCCTGAGGGAAAGCCGCAGCGCCTTCCTTGAAAGCAGCGGCATCGGTGAAGGCCCGTATATTGCGGTTCTCGCCGGCTCCCGCAAAGGCGAGGTCAGCTGCATGATGCCGGTATGTGCCGGATTTGCCGACAGGCTCCGCGCCGTCCCGGGATATGAAGGATACCGGTTCATCGTGGCGGGAGCACCTTCAAGGACAATGGAGGACTACGCCCCCTACCTCAAAGGGCGTGAAGAGTATTTGAAAGTGGTTTTCAACCGGACACATGCTGTCATCCGCCATGCCGAGGCAGCTGTTGTCAACTCCGGCACGGCATCGCTCGAAACCTGCCTTATCGGCACCCCGCAGGTTGTGGCCTACTCCTCCTCCGACTTCAACTTCAACATTGCCAAGCACATAATCCGCATCGACACCATCAGCCTCGGCAACCTGATTCTCGGCAGGAAGGCCTTCAAGGAGCTGATGCAGTATTATTTCACGCCGGACAACCTCGTCTCCGAGGTCAGACGCCTCATTGAAGACAGCCGCTACCGCTCCGCAATGATCAATGACTACGGGGAGATCCGCAAGCGTCTCGGAGGCACCGGTGCAAGCCTGAAAGTGGCCAGGGCAATGGTGCAGCTGATGGAATAGATCTCTCCACGCACTTCGCTTGGCAGGGATGACAAAAAGGGGGCTTTCAAGTAGTCAGCCCCCTCTCCGTAAAAATCAATCTGCTGCCGCAAAAAATCTATCTGCTGCCGCCTCCGAAGCCGCCTCCGGAAAAGCCCCCGCCGCCTCCGAAAGAGGTATGGCCGCCCATTCCGGCAGCCTCGGCCTTTGTGGCAGTGGCACGTACAAATGCCTCCTGGGTAACCCTGTTGTTGTTTACGATAAAATAATACAGCATCCAGTCGTTGAGCCCGCATTCATCAGCAAGCTGTCCGAACTGCTCCGGATAGAGTTTCCTGAACTGCTTTGCCACTTTGTCGGCAATACCGAAAAGCTGGGCATACACGAGGTATTCCTTCCACAACGCGACCTCCTCCGCTCCCCTTTCACGGCTGAGTGTGAAGTCCTTGAGGAAATTCCTGAACTCGATGACGCGCCTCGCCTCGGCCTTGCCTGCTTCGGAACATCTCGAAAGTCCCTCCATATACCGCCTGTCGGCAAGCCAGCCGAACCCGGCGCTTTCGATTTTCTCGGGGATGCTGATAAACCTGTCGGCATTCTTTTCGCTCCAGCGGTTCAATTCATTGATCTCGAGGATCAGGTTGCTTCCTGCAGCCTCCCTGGCAATGTTGTAAACCTCCTTTTCGCAACTGTCTGGAAAATCCGGTGCCTCAGCGGAAAAATCAAGGCTCACTCGCTTTCTGTTACGTCCGTCAGGGATGACCCTTACCACCCCGTCCATTATCCATTTCAGGAAATACACTCCGAGGATGCCCGACTGCCCGTTGGATACAAGGCAGCCCTTCTTATAGATATAGTAAGCGGCCGGGATATTGCCCTCGAGAGGCACATCACGATACCAGCCCGTAATCTTTCTCGTACCGAAAATGCTCTTCCTGTATTTGTAGCCCATCCCGATCATGACAGGCAAGACCACCACGACAAACAGGAATGCACCCACGGCAAGCGCCATCACCAACTTGATGAATCCCCCGATGGCGTCATCCTCCTCATAGCTGCTGCCCTTCATCGCCTTGTCCTGAAGGTCGCTGAACGGGCCTTCATTGACAACAGACGGGGAGAACAGCCCCTTGTCGAAACGCACCATGGTGATCACCCTGGCATCGGACGACATCTTTCCGGAGGTCTCCTGCACCACCCTTCCGTCCGTTACGCGTATTTCACCCTCATGGCCGAAGCCCCATACCCTCACATTGCCGGAAGTCCAGAGCGAATCCGAGGCCCCGTTCCCAAGCACCACCCTTACGTGTGCCGGGCCGGAGCCCATCCCAGGATTGACAAACATGAAGTTGAACCCGTCATAGTCGTCATATGCCTGCACAAGCCCTTCTATCCGGTATCGGACTGTCCATCTGTGGGGGCCGTAACTTCCCTGTCCCCAGCACAGTTCGAGTCCCTGGCGGCCCTTGTCCACGATTCCGCACCTTCCGGCCTTTTCCCGGGCACTCCTGTCAACATCCCAATGCCTTCCTTCATTGACAAACTCCACACCGTTTTCGTACACGCGGAAATCCGTGATGTCCATCCTGTCGAGATTGCCCACTGGCACATACCATTCGGTACCGCTTTCGACCTCTACATCCCAGATCTCCTCAAGATCCCCGGACCCGTCCGCATTGAGACGGACCGTAATGTCTATATCATTGATTTTCTGGGCATAAGAGTACGACACCGCCCCGCACAGGAGCAGTGCCGCAAACAATAACCTGAGACGGCCCATCAGATTTCCGGATATTCAGCCTTGGATGTATCTTCAGCAAGATAATCCCTGCGCGGGAAACCGAGGATGCCGGCCACGATGCTGCCGGGGAACATACGCACGGAGTTGTTGTACTTTGTGACGGTATCGTTGTATGTCATACGCGCGAGACGGACATTGTCCTCATACTTGTTGACACTGTCCATAGTCTTGGTGTACTGGGCATTGGCCTTGAGGTCAGGATAGCGCTCTGCCACTGCCACGAGTCTTGCAAGCACGCCGCCCAGGGCAGCCTCGTTGGCATTGATGTCCGACACGGTAGGATTGGCGGCGGACACGATCTTTCTCTCCGCAATCACCTTCTCAAGGGTCTCGCCCTCGTAAGAAGCATAGTCCTTGGTAAGCTTGACAAGCGCCTTGAGGGCATCGTAACGGCTTACCTGCTGCACATTTATCTGTTTGAGTGAATTGTTGCAGAATTCATCGGCCTTCACCAATCTGTTCTGGCAGGAGATGAACCAAAGTACGATAACGGCCAATACCGCGATGACGATGATTAGTGTCATAATACAGGATATTACAGGTTAATACTGGTTATTATGGATTAATACTGGCGTTCTCCGAAAATCGATGTCCCGATGCGGACACAGGTGGCACCCTGCTCAACGGCAATCCTCCAGTCGCCCGACATCCCTATCGAAAGCTCATTGAACTCCTTAAAGTTAGAAAATTTTTCCTTAAGATGTTCCATCAGGGCTGAAATCCTTTCAAAATCACTGCGGATGACACCCTCGTCGTCAGTATTAGTAGCCATACCCATAAGTCCGCGCAGACGCACGTTGGGATAATCGGCGGCTGACGACAGGACCGCCTCAATCTCCTCCGCGGTAAAACCCTGCTTGGTCTGCTCGGCTCCGAGATGGAGCTCCAGAAGCACATCCACCGTCTTTCCGGCTCCGGTGCACCACCTGTCGATTGCCCGGAGCAGATGCTCGGAATCCACGCTCTGCACCATCGACACATATGGCAGGACCATCTTGAGCTTGTTGGTCTGGAGATGGCCTATGAAATGCCACTCGATATCTTCCGGAAGCGCTTTCGCCTTGGCTTCAAACTCCTGCGGACGGCTCTCCCCGAAGCACCTCTGCCCCGCTCTGTATGCCTCCATGATAGCTTCTGACGGGTGGAATTTGGAAACTGCCACAAGTTTTACACCCTGTGGCAGTTCCTTTCTGATATTTTCAATTGCCTGTGCAATCATGTCCTAACGTCTTTTACGCTGCTCGCGCAATGCCTGTTCCTGCATCTTCTGTGCCTCTTCAAGCCTCTGCTGCCATTTGCTCTTCGAAGCAGGCTTGCCTTCGGCCGCCCTTACCTTAGCCTGGATTGCCTCCGGCTTGACGCACCATTTCCTGATGATCCAGGTCTCAAGCATAGTGATGAGGTTGGACAGGAGATAATAGTAGCTGAGCGCCGAAGAAAGGCTGTTGCAGATGAAGAACATCATTATAGGCATCATGTAGAGGCTCATGAACTTCATCGTACCCGCCGTAGGGTCGTCGGAAGACACCGTGCCGTTCATCGTTATCTTCGAATAGATGAACATCGAGAGGGCCATCAGTAGTGCAAACATCGAGATATGGTCTCCGAGAAGCGGAATCCTCGTGCCGAAATCGATGATGGAATCATATGCACTCAGGTCCTCGGCCCAGAGGAAACTCTGCTGGCGCAGCTCGATGGATGCTGGGAAGAACCTGAACATCGCCCAGAGAATCGGGAACTGCAGAAGCATAGGGAGACATCCTCCCATCGGGCTTACACCCGCCTTCTGGTAGAGCTCCATCGTGGCCTGCTGCTTCTTCATCGCATCTTCAGGCTTCGGATACTTCTGGTTGATCTTGTCAATCCACGGCTTGAGGGCCTGCATCTTGGCGCTCGAAGCATAGGACTTGTAGGAGAACGGAAGCACCACAATCTTGATGAACAGCGTCATCAGGAGGATGATTATACCGAAGTTGGAGATGAACTTGTGAAGGAAGTCAAACAGAGGGATGATGACAAACCTTGTGAACCAGCCTACAAGCCAGCCTCCCAGAGGAATGATCTTCTCATATCTGTTGTCCATCGCCTTGAGGGTGCGGAAATGGTTCGGACCGAAATAGAACTCATTGTCATAGTGGTATTCGGAGTCCCTTCCGAGCTCCTGGCGCATTGAGGCCGAGCAGGTCATGAGGTTGCCGTCCTCATCGTTTTCCGGCTTGAATGCAATTGCAAGATTGCCTGATTCAAACTCCTTTTTGCTCGTCATTATGACTGAGAAGAACTGCTGCTGGAATGCAAACCAGCTGAGCCTGTTGTCAATCTTCCTCTCCTGTGACCTTCCGCGGCCGATTTCCACCGGTTTCTTGTCTCCGGAGAAATAATAATTGAGCTTGGAGTACTGGCTTTCATTCTTGTAGCCCTTTTCCATCCTCGGAACGGTCACGTCCCAGTCCATATCGAAATATGACACGTTCCTCGGGATCTCCCTGTCCATGCCGACAAAAGACAGCCTATTGTCAACCACATAAGAATCAGGCCTGAGGGCATATCTCTGCTCGATGTAACCACCCTTGACGAAGGTCAGGCGCATAGCCACTGCAGTATCGCTCTTCTCCACGATGTCAAACACGAAATCCTTCGTATTGACGGTCTCGCCGACATAGATTTCGTATCCCATGCTGCTGCCGCCCTCCCTGAACAGATAGAGGTCCGAGCCGCCATAGCTGGTATATCCCTCCACCCTTGCGGAAAGCGGCTGCGCTCCTTTTGTGGTGAATGCAACCTCTACCTTTCCGTTGCGGAGGACCACGGTCCGGGGCTCCTTGGCCGAAGCGGCCTCAAGAAGGGTATCCTTATATATGGAAGTTTTTCTGACGGCCTCACCCAGCACTGCATCGGTAGCCTGTGCCACCTGGGAAGAATCGTAAGGATGCTCCGCAGCATATATGGAATCCGCACGCATCCTCTCGACTGCGGCAATGGAATCCAGCTGGGCCTGATATGCTACCTGCTTTTCAATTTGCTTTGACTGGAACCACATGAAGCCGATCATTATGGCTCCTATCAATATCCAGCCTATTACAGTGTTCTTGTTCATACTTCAATTTATTCCTGGCTCTCCTCCAAAGTGCGGATTCTTGCTTCAAGATCCTTGAGCTCCTTCTTTGCTGCATCAATCCGCACCTGCATCTGGGCGATGAGAGTCTCCGCATTCTTGGAAGCGGCGAAGAAACCGATATTGTTTTCGTAAGTGTCTATGTCCTGCTGAAGCGCATTGTATTTCTGGACAAGGCGGTCCTTTTCGGAAAGCGGCGCCCTCTGTACCCTCTGGCGTCCCGGCTGCTGACGGTCTCCCCGCCTGCCTGAAAGGTCGAATCCCGGGAACTTGGCCTCCATTGCCTCCCTGTATGCGGCTGCGATGGCATCCTTTTCCTTGAAAGGAACGAATCCTATGGCCTTCCAGCGCTCGTTGAATGACTGTGCAGCATCCTTGAGGAGCTGTGGATCATCGCTGTTGAAAGCCTTGATCTCCTCGATGAGGGCTTTCTTTGCCTTGAGGTTGGCGTAGAAGTTGTTTTCAGGCTTTGCCTGCTTGTCCCTCTCGGCAAAAAACTCGTCACAGGCGGCACGGAACCTCTTCCAGAGCTGCTCCGACTTCTTGCGGGGCACGGCTCCGATCTCCTTCCACTGTTTCTGGAGGGCGATAAGCTGGTCTGTTGTCTTCTTCCAGTCGGTGCTTGTCTTGAGTGCCTCGGCCTGCTCGATAAGCGAGAGCTTCTTCTCCATATTCTCGTTCATACTGTCCTTGAACGAGTTGTAGAACTCCCTCTTGCGTCCGTAGAACTTGTCGCAGGCGGCGCGGAAGCGGTCATAGATCTTCTGGTTCTCCTTGCGGGAAGCAAATCCGATTGTCCTCCACTGCTTCTGTATATCCTCAATCTGCTTGGACAGCTCGTTCCATTCGTTGGAAGAAGTGATGTCCTCCTTGTCGGCAATCGCCTCTACCTGCTCGCACAGAAGGGTTTTGGCTGCAAGATTGGCGGCCTGCTGCTCTTTCTGGCCTATGAAATATGCCTGGTACTTCTTGTTGATCACTGCAGTTGCAGCCTTGAACCTGTCCCAGATCTGTTCCCTGTATTCCTTTGCCACAGGTCCGAGCTCTTTCCAGCGCTCGTGCAGCGACTGAAGCTCCTTGAACGCCTCGAGCACATTTTCATTCTCCGCAAGCTTCTCAGCCTCTTCGCAGAAAGCCTGCTTCGCCTCGAGATTCTTCCTGAAGTCAAGGTCGCGCATCTCGCGGTTCATCTGCACCTTGTCATAGAACTGCTCCACGCAATACTGATATGTATCGTTGACCGTGCGGAAATCCTGGGCCGGAACCGGTCCGGTCTCCCTCCAGCGGGCCTGGAGCGCACGGAACTGAGGGAACGCCGCGCTCACGTCATCCTGACTGTCAATCAAAGCCTTGAGCTCTGCAATAACCTCCTGTTTCCTGACAAGGTTGGCGGAGCGCTCGGCTTCCTGCTGACGGTTGTATTCGGCACGCTCCCTGCGGTATTTGTTGAAAAGCGCCTTGAAGCCGCTTTCGATGGCCTCGAAAGGATTGTCGCCGCTTTCATTGACAACCTCCTCCGGTGCCGCCTCTTCATCAGCCTGCTCCTGAGGAACCTCGATTCCGGCATCAGCCTTTTCCTTGGAAAGCTTCTTGTAGAACGCCGATTTTATGGCCTCCGCCTCTTTGGACTTCTTCATCCTGTCCTCGTCCTCCATAAGCTTCTGAAGAAGCTCTGAAAGCTCTGCGAGGGACTTGTCCGCAAGAATGAGAGGTTCTTCTTCTACCCCGATTGACTCGGCTGCCTGGTTCTCAACTGGGGTTTCAACTACATCTGGCACCTGTTCTTCAACGATACCAGGATTCAATTCTTCACTCATAATAAAAAGAGTTGGTTAATAATTATTGATGCAAAGCACAAATATAACACAAAGCGAGTGCAAAAACAATTTTATAAACGCAAAAATATTTACATTTGCACTTCCAAAACGATGACAATGAGAATAGACATACTTACAGTAGTACCGGAGTTGCTTGAAAGCCCGCTCAGCCACTCCATAGTGGGCAGGGCCATAAAGAAAGGACTGGTGGAAATCAATATCCACGACATCAGGAAATACGGACTCGGGCCGCACAAGAGGGTGGACGACTACTGCTACGGTGGAGACGCCGGCATGGTGATGATGGTGGAACCTGTATTCAGGATGATCGGCGAGCTTACGGCGGAACGGCACTATGACGAAATCATCTACATGTCTCCCGACGGGGAGCAGTTCACCCAGAACACCGCCAACGAGCTCTCCCTCCTCGAAAACATAATCATTCTTTGCGGACACTACAAGGGCATAGACCACAGAATACGCGAGCATCTGGTTACCAGGGAAATATCAGTAGGTGACTATGTGGTCAGCGGAGGAGAAATCCCGGCAGCCCTCGTTGCCGACTCGATTGTGCGCCTGATCCCGGGGGCGCTCACCGACGAGACCTCCGCCCTGAGCGACAGTTTCCAGGACGGACTTGTCTCCCCGCCTGTCTATACAAGGCCGGCCGAATTCAACGGATGGAAGGTTCCCGATGTGCTTTTGAGCGGTAATCCCAAGACTATCAGGGCCTGGCAGGACGAGCAGGCACTTGCCCGCACCAAAGCCCTTCGTCCCGGACTTCTGGAAAAGAGGTGATTTCTGTCTTTTTTCGGGTCAAAATTTGAAAATCGTTTAAATAAATTTGGAAATCAATTATGATTGAATTACCTTTGCACTGTTAAAACGATACATATAAGGCCACAAGCCTTTGAGAGATATTTTTCTAACCAACAATAATTAATTACCCAAAAGGGAAAAACACTACTAGCTAACCAATAAAGGGACGCAGAGATGCGTCCCTTTATTACTATTGTTGCAAATGGCCGAAAATAAGGCCGTTATAGCATTATCCGGCTCTTTTACCTGTTTTTGGACATGATCTTTTGACGCAATGGAGGAGAAAGGGAAATCGGCTTGTCCCTGTCGCTCATGTCGAGCCACTTTTCAGCAAGCTGATAGTCTCCAAGGACATAGAGAGCCACGGCAATATTGTATTCGGCACAGGACCGCTTCTCCATATTGTCAGTGTCAAGCAAGGCCATCCATGCATCGACAGCCTCCTTCCAGCGGTATCCGTATGCAAGCTCCGCAGCCTTTTCCCAGGCTGAAGTCTCATAGTACAGGAACGTGAGCGCCTCCCCGGTCCATTCAGGAATGAATGAAACGGCAGATTTTTCACCGATTGACTCCCCCGCTTCAGCAAGCTTGTCCCAGACTGACAGTTTCAGGCTTTCCTCCGATGAACCGTCGCCGAAAAACAACGCCTGGCGGACGGTGCTCGTGCCGCGGAACATCCTGACCGTATCCTCCTTGGACATGGAATCATAGGCGTAGAGATTGAGCTTGAAAGGGATGGTGGCATATGCCACGTTGGACGAATCCTCCTGGCCGCCCGCAATGCGCTGGCGCCCGCCGAGGGTCACCTCCCCGAACTGCGGGGAATCAAAAAGGAAGACCACGTCATCCCCGGTGTCGAGAACAAGGTTGACAAGGGTATCCTTTGCAGAATACACTCCAGCCTGGTCCTTTGTCATCGTGTAGATGTTGACCGCCTCCCTTCCGTCGAAGTATTCCTTCTCTATGGCCCTGGCAAAGCCTTCGGCAACCCCCTTGGTAAAAGAGGTGTCGCGCCCTGAAAGGTCATCCAGATACACTACGGACATGCTTTTTCCGGACAGGTCCAGCCTGCTGGACGAAACGCCCCTCATCTCGATGTCCATCACGAAAGCCTGCGGCGAACAGGACACGGCCGCCGCAACTGCCGCCGCGACCGGCAGCAACCCTTTGAGGAAGTTTCCAATCAGTCCCATAATCAGTCAATTATTGTTTTGCAGGCCCCTCGTATTCGGCCGTAAGGTCATATTCGTCGGCAGCAGTGATGCGCACATTGATGAACATTCCCGGCATCGAATCCATATCGGCGCCCATCCGGGCATCATACTTTACAAGAATCTCGCCATCGACCTCCGGACTTTCAAATTCGCTGCGGCATACCAGGATGCCGTCGCTTACGGAATCGACAAGCACCTTCACGACCGAGCCGATCCTCGATGAATTGAATTCAGCGGAAATGCCCCTCTGGAGCTCCATCAGCCTTGAAAGACGCGACTGCTTGGTCTTTTTGGCGACACTGTCCCTGAAATGGGAGGCTCCGAAAGTACCCTCCTCCTCGGAATACGCAAAGGCACCGAGCCGTTCAAAACGGGCTTCACGCACGAAATCAAGAAGCTCCTCAAACTCGGCCCTTCCCTCTCCAGGGTGCCCGACAATCATTGTTGTCCTCAGCACAATCCCCGGGACCTTCTCGCGCATCTTTCCGATTAGAGCCCTCGTCCAGGCCCCGTCCACATGGCGGTGCATATTGTCCAGGACCTTGTCTGCAACGTGCTGCAGGGGGATGTCCATATACCTGCACACCTTCGGATTGTTTGCCATCCTGTCAAGTACATCCTCCGGGAAATCGGCCGGATACGAATAATGGATGCGTATCCACTCAATGCCTTCAACCTCCGACAGGCGGTCAAGAAGCTCGGCAAGAGCCCTCCTGTGATAGATGTCAAGACCGTAATAGGTCGTGTCCTGGGCAATCAGAATCAGCTCCCTGACACCGCTGCGGGCAAGCTCACCGGCCTCACGCACAAGGTCTTCCATCGGGACGGACCTGTGGGCGCCGCGTATGAGCGGAATGGCACAGTAGGAGCATCTCCTGTCGCAGCCTTCTGAGATCTTGAGATAGGCATACGGAAGACCGCTTCCACCGCGGAAACGGAGATTCCCGCCGGAATGACGCCCCCCGAGGTCACGGACAATCGGTTCAAGGTCCCTTGCCCCGTACCACCTGTCAACTTCGGGAATGAGTCCGGGCATCTGGTCCATATATCTCTGCGCGAGACATCCGAACACTATCACTTCCCCGGCAAGTCCCCTGTTCTTGCGGTCAACGGCGGCAAAAATTGCCTGGATTGACTCCTCCTTGGCATCCCCGATGAAGCCGCACGTATTGAGCAGGACATAGTCAACCCTGCCCTGATAGTCCTCAGGAAGAATATCGAAGTCCTGCAGGCCGGCAAGAAGATGCTCGGTATCCACCGTATTCTTCGAGCAGCCGAGCGTAATGACCTGAAGCGATTTCTTCCCTTCCATACCTATGCGTTTTCAGAATCTTCGGCAGAATCCTCACCGGAAGGCTGTCCCTCAAGCTCTGCCTTTGCGGCAGCCTCAATCTCCTCGTCTGTCATGAAATCGAGGGATGCATAGTTCTTGAGGGCATTGTACCAGTCCACGACCTTCTTCATATGGGACACATAGAAACGGTCCGCATCATAGTCCGGAACCGCCTCGGCAAAGAGCTTTTTGAGCTCGTCGGCAGAAGCCTTTGAAGTCGGGGCATCGCTGTCTCCGAGCACACCGTGGATCTTGTCGAACACTTCGCGGAGCTTGAGCTCCCCGTCATTGGTATAGATGCTGATATCTGCAAGGGTGGTGATCCTGCTCTTCATATTGAAACAGGTCCTCGACCCGTCTTTGAGCGATTCTACGATTGCGCCGTTACGAGCCTGTGCAAGATAACGGAAAAGGCCGCTCTGGCCTGCTACGGACAGTATTCTTGAAAGGTCCGTCTTGTTTGTATTCTCCATTTTTCTATAACTATTTACTCAGGTTCCGCATCTGCAGAACATAAAAAACAATTTGCAAATTTATCATTTCCGGATGATGTTTCCAATACGGCAGAATGCCTCGTCGGTTCTTCTGCGCAGGATTTCCTCCGTGCTGTCATTCACAATGACGGCATCGGCACGCGAAAGGTCAATTTTCTGGGCAGCAATGCGCCCGCAAACAGAAATGCTGTCTGTACCGTCACGGCCCATCACCCTTTCAATCCTGACGGAAAGAGGGGCGTCCACGGCCACAACCGCATCGAAAACCCCTTGGAACAAAGGCTTTTCCAGCACTATGGCAGACTCCATCACCACAAAAGGCGGCAGAGCGGCATAACCTCTCCAGACCGCGCTCCGGAAGCTGTCCCTCCACCGGTTGAAGTCCCCAAGGACGGCAGGATGGACCACCGCCTCCACTGCAAGCCTGTCCCTTTCGGACGAAAAAAGCTTCTGTGCCAGCCGTTTGCGGTCAAACACCCCGTCCGTGCGCAGAGTACAGCCGAGCACCTCCTCAATCCGAGAAAGGAAACCGTCATCAAGATAAAGCTTCTTCGCCTGCGAATCGCTGTCATAGACAGGCACCCCGTTTTCGCGCAGATATGCAGCCACGACAGACTTCCCGCTGCCGATTCCCCCTGTCAGGGCAACGGCAAAAGGCCTCATCTCACCCCTTCCACACATTCCAGCACCTCCGGTTCAATCCCATAGCTGAACACATCCTGCGGAATCCTGTTGGGCCTCGGGATGCAGTGCCCGCCGATTGAATTGGCAAAATCCTCATAATCGACAAAGAACCACATATCCGCATCGGGCTGCGAAGCGACAGGGAATGCGCATCTGAAAGTGACGGTCACCGTGGAAGGGAAAATGGTCAGGGAATGGTTCCTCGGCACATTCACGGCCTTGACCGGCATTGTGGTCCTGACCTCCACATAGCGCCTGACGTCCAGTTTGTAGTCAACCCTGTTTGCAGAGAGCCTCACGCCACGGATGTTCTCAAGCCTCACATCCCCCCTGACAGGACCGGAAAGCCCTGAAAGAGTGAAAGATCTGGTATATACCCTGTCAATATTGTCGAGATGGTGCTGCTCTCCATAGACAGTCACCGAATCCGGCATCATCTCAAGACCTCCGACCACCATATACTGGGATTTGCAATCAATCGAGGTGACCGGGCACACCGGCACCCTCTTGTTGTTCTCAAACGGGAAACGGAACTCCAGCGTATCCGTCACGAATGATTCCATACCGGCTTTGTCCCCGAATATCGTCTGGACGTAACGGTTGAGATCTGAAGAAGTGATATAGAAGATGTCACCTCCCCTTTCGTGAAGGTCCGATGGAGCCACCTCAAGGGTAATGGGCTTTTTTTCAGAGGCCCTGCCAAGACGCAGGAGGTCAAATCCCCTCGTGCGGCAGCGTGCCGTCACAAAGGCCGTATTGGACGAAGTTCGGGACCGGCCTTCAAGATTGCTTTCGGCCACGACAGGCACGCTCACGAGCTTGGTATAGTTCTGTGAGAGGCTGTGTATCATCCAGATACTGAAAGCCGACAAGAGAGACAGGATGAAAATCACCCCGTCCCTCCCGTTGAATCCAAATCCTCTGTCCGGCTTGCCCGTGCCCACTTCCTGCTACTGCTGTGCAGTATCCGAGAAATCCCTTACGAGAGAGTTCTTGTCAACGCGGAGCTTGGTCTCCCCGTCAACCTTGATAAGGACGGACTTTTCGCTGACCTCGGCCACTGTTCCGAAGATGCCGCCGACAGTCACTACCTTGTCGCCCTTCTTGAGCTCGTTCCTGAATTTCTCGAGCTCCTTCTGCTGTTTGCGCTGCGGACGGATCATAAAGAACCACATCACAACGAAAAGAAGAAGAAGCATTATCCACATGGACCAGCCGCTTCCGGCAGGTTGTGCAGGCGCAGCCTGCAGAAGAATTGTCAAAAATGTCATAATCCGTTTATTATATTTTCAATTGTTATTGCAATATCCTTTTGGCCTCGCTGATCCTGTCGTCCTCCTTCAGCAGCTTGTCTATAAGGCCGTTGACAAACTGACGGCTCTTCGGCGCACAGTAAAACTTGGATATCTCCACATATTCGTTCATCGTCACCTTGAGCGGGATGTCCCCAAAAGTCTCGGCCTCGGCGAGCGAGAGAGCTATGAGTGCGATGTCCGGGATGAAAAGCCTGTCCTTGTCCCAGTCCGGCACGGCCCCGGTGACCATTGCAAAGAACCTTGCGTAACCCGTGCAGGCAGCCGTAACGAGCCTTCTGACGAAATCGCGGTCACTTTCCACATCCGCATCCGGATTCTTCTTCCTTGCAATATCGCTCATATAAAGCTCCGGAAGCCTCCAGGACTTGCCTGCAGAGAGGTCATCGAAGGTACGGCAGCACCAGGTCAGCGCATATGCAAGGTCATCGACCCAATATATGGAAATCTCTTCGAGAATCCCTTCAAGACTCGCGTCATCGACCAGTTCCTTTTCGAAAATCCTGGTGAACAGACGGCAATCCTGCTCCAGGGAGCGCTGCGGATCTGCCATATAATCGGCGAAATACTGCTTTGAGGATGCGGAGTCGAGAATGCCCTTTACGGTCACATCGTAATTGTCCCACGACAGCTTTCTTGACTTGAACTGCTTCTGGAAATCAGGATCTTCGCTTATAAGGGCGGAGAGCCTGTTGGCTGCGAATTTGTCATTGGGATTGAGGTCCTCCTCGTCCGGGCGGAGCTTGTTCTTTCTCATCCGGAGCCTTTCCGCAGCCGTGGCAGTAAGGGCCGGCACAAGGCCGAGCATATATACATAGAGGTCCCTGACCGCCTCGCTGGACCTTTCGAGCTCTTCCAGGACCTCGGGAAGATCCATCCCTCCCCTCACCGAATATTCATATAGTGCTTTGAATGCTTTTATCCTTAAAATACGTCTGTTCAGCATATCTTTTCCAAAAAATTTATACAAAGATAGCTCAATTTCGAAAAAATAGCTATATTAGACTTGATAAAAGGACAATTTTGTCCTTTTTGCGAAACCGAACAAGAATATGTACAAATCAGATTATGACAAGTCCTTCCAGCAGGACCGCGGAGCTGAAGAAATTTACTCAAAGCCCGTTAAAGCTGGAAAACGCACCTATTTCTTCGATGTGAAGGCCACCCGCGGCAACAATGATTACTATCTGACCATTACCGAAAGCAAGAAAAAGGTGGAAAGAGACGGAAGCTTCACATTCGACAAGCACAAGATTTTCCTCTACAAGGAGGATTTCGAAAAATTTGCCGAAGGGCTCCAGGAGACAATCGACTACATCCGCAAGAACTGCCTGGCCGGCCTTCCCGAGACCGACCGCGTGCCGAAGGACGCCGAATATCTCCAGGACGACGACAGGTTTTAGACACAGCCTGCCGGGCTGACGGAATAAAGAATCGTACCAAAAGGTAAAAAAAGGTATCAATCCGTAAAAATACTTGATTTTCCGAGAGTTGCAAGTCGGAAAGATTTGGATGGCAGGCTTGGACGCTCTATATTTGCACCACAAGACAGCTTGAATCCCCGAATCTTTTCAATACTTGTTTGTTATCAAACATTACTCTCACGCAGTTAAGCCCGGCCCCGAAGCCGCGCTTTTCTGTTTTTTGAACGGAACGATTTTTTTGCTAACTTGCGCTACAAGCCGCATCAGGCGGATTGCCATATACACATACCATATGGAAGCGATATTACTTACAGACATACTTACGGACATCTTCTCCGGCAGCACCCGGTCCGACATACTGATCAAGGGTGACCGCATTGCAAGGATTGCTCCTGCAGGCACCCTCAGGGGCAGCACGGAGGTCCCGCCGCAGGCAAGGACCGTTGACTGTGCGGGAAAGGCTGCGGTACCGGGATTCGTCAATATGCACACCCATGCCGCAATGTCCCTTATGCGCGGCATCCAGGAGGACGTCCAGTTTACGAAATGGATTGACAACATATGGAAGATTGAGTCCAGGCTCGACTCCGATTTTGTCTATTGGGGCACCAGGGCCGCCGTGCTTGAGATGATCATGACCGGGACAACCACATTCAACGACCAGTACTGGTTCTCCCCAGCCGCCCACAGGGCCGCCGTGGAGATGGGTGTAAGGCCGGTCATTTCCTATGTTGTGCTCGACAAGAACAATGAAGATGAAGCCCGCAGGCAGATGGAGCAGTGCGAGCGGATGTATGAGGAATCCCTTTCGTGGAAGGACGGGTCGATGTTCGCAATGGCCTTCCATGCAATCTATTCGGTCAGCGAAAAGATGATCCTCTGGACATCGGACTTTGCAAGGAAGCACTCCCTCAAGCTCCACATCCATCTTTCCGAGACTTCCGGAGAGGTCAAGGACTGCCGGCAGGCCCACGGAGGTCTTACTCCGGTTGAGTATCTCGACAGGCTCGGAGTACTTGATGAAAATGTCATAGCGGCACATTCCCTATGGCTGACTGACAACGATATAGACATCCTCGGAAGACGCCGTGTCAACTGCGTCCACAACATCAATTCCAACGCGAAGCTCGCATCGGGCTACCGTTTTCTCTACAATGAGCTCATGGATGCCGGTGCCAATGTCTGCATCGGCACCGACGGCTGCGCCTCATCCAACAATCTCGACATGCTTGAGGCGATGAAGACCTCAGCCCTGTTCCAGAAGGCCTGGAGGATGGATTCGGCAGCCATGCCCCTGGACGGACTGCTCCGCGCCGCGACCTGCAACGGGGCCAAGGCCCTCGGAATCGACACCGGACGCATTGAAGAAGGTGCGCTTGCGGATATCCTGATTGTGGACACGCACAACACTTTCTTCCTCTCACCGGGCTCATTCCTTGCCAATTTCGTCTATTCGGCCCACAGCGACTGCATCGACTCGGTCATCTGCAGAGGCAGATTCGTGATGGAGCACCGCCAGGTCGCAGGACAGGAAGAGATCCTCGAAGGGGCACGCAAGGTACTCAAACAGATAATTGTATAACCAGATAATTGACACACCGGACTATGGACACAAGACTGGAAAGAATTCACAAGGCGGCCGACTACCTCGGCGGCATACTCGACGGACACGGCCTCAGGCCGGAGGTCGGCATCATACTCGGCAGCGGGCTCGGAAAGCTCGCAGACAGGATTGAAAACCCCGTCACGGTCCCGTACAGGGACATCCCGGGCTTCCCCGTATCGACTGCAATAGGCCACAAGGGCAATTTCATCATCGGTACGCTTGCAGGAAAAACGGTGATAGCGATGCAGGGACGCATCCACTACTACGAAGGCTATCCAATGGAGCTTGTGACACTCCCGACGAGGGTCATGACCGTCATCGGCATCAAATACCTCTTCGTATCCAATGCAGCCGGAGGAGTAAATTACGATTTCAAGGTAGGTGACCTCATGATCATCACGGACCATATCAACATGCTCCCCAACCCGCTCATCGGCCCCAATCTCGACGAATTCGGCCCGAGGTTCCCTGACATGACACGCCCATATGACAAAAATCTCATCCGCATGGCAGGGGAAATCGCCGCAGATAAAGGCATAACCCTCAAGAAAGGAGTATATTACGGCGGTACCGGCCCTACCTATGAGACCCCGGCGGAATACAAATTCATCCGCACCGTAGGAGGCGACGCGACAGGTATGTCCACCATTCCGGAGGTGATTGTGGCACGTCACAGCGGCATCCCGGTCTTCGGCATGTCGGTAATCACCAATGAAGCGCATGACGATTATGCCGATGACTATGTCAATGACGGCGACGATGTGGTGCGTGCGGCCAACGCTGCTGCAGACAGGATGACCCTGATCTTTGAAGGGATCATCAGCAGGCTATAGAAGGAAAACCCGCGGCTTCCAAAGAGGCTGCGGGTTTATTCTAAATCTTTTCCAGATCGTCAATCCAGAGCTTGACCTGTGCATCGGTAGGCATCCTCCAGTCACCTCGCGGGGAAAGAGCCACCGAACCGACTTTCGGGCAGTCAGGGGTGCAGGACCGCTTGAACTGCTGGGTAAAGAACCTCCAGAAGAACTTGCGGAGCCATTTTGCTACAGTCTCGGGAGTATATGACGGTTCCTGCTCGGCAAAGACGGCCGAATCAGGCTGCACGCCCCCGAAAGCCTTGCACGCAAGGAAATAGATCTTTCTCGGGGAATAGCCGAATTTCATGAAATTGTAGAGGAAGAAATCGTGAAGCTCGTAAGGGCCCACGAGGTCTTCCGTTTTCTGCTTGATATGGCCATTGTCATCCGCAGGGGTAAGCTCCGGGCTGATCGGGGTGTCCACCACGTCGAGCAGGGCCCCGCCTATCCTTGTCCCGGCATACTGCGACTGCGCCGCCCATTTCACGATATATTTCACAAGGGTTTTCGGCACGTCGCCATTGACTCCGTACATCGACATATGGTCACCGTTGTAGGTACACCATCCGAGCGCAATCTCCGAGAGGTCCCCGGTACCGATGACTATGCCCCCGGTCTGGTTGGCGATGTCCATAAGTATCTGTGTGCGCTCCCTCGCCTGACTGTTCTCGTAAGTGACATCGTGGACCTCAGGGTCGTGGCCGATGTCTTCGAAGTGCCTGAGCACGGATCCGGCAATTGAAATTTCCCTGAAAGTGACACCGAGTTCCTTTATGAGGGTCACCGCATTGGCATAAGTCCTGCCAGTCGTGCCGAAGCCCGGCATGGTGACTCCTACAATGCCCTTGCGGTCCCATCCGAGAGCATCGAAAGCCCTTACCGCCACAAGCAGGGCAAGGGTGCTGTCAAGGCCGCCCGAGATGCCGATTACCGCAGTCGGATGGCCGAGATGCTCGAGCCTCGAAGCAAGTCCCGTCACCTGGATGGAGAGGATTTCCTCCGCGCGCTGGGAGATTTCCTGTGGGTCGCTGCCAGGCACGAAAGGATGCCTTTCGATATGGCGCCTGAGTTCGGCCTCGAAGTCGGTAGGGGCATCCGCGCCAAGGTCAACCGTCCTGTAGCGGGTGACGAAGCTGTCGGACGACACGGCATCGGGCGATACGCAGTAGAAATTGTTCTTCTTCTGGCGCATGGAGATGAGTTTCTCCAGGTCGATGTCCGCCGTAACGGTCTCGCCGTCCATCCTGAACCTTTCGCCCTCCTCGAGCATCGAACCGTTCTCGCAGATGAGGGTGGCGCCGCTATAGACAAGATCCTGTGTGGACTCGCCGTAGCCGCAGGAAGAATATACATACGCAGAGATGGTGCGGTCGGTGATCCCGATTATCCTGCGGTTGCGGTACCCCCTCTTGCAGATGGTCTCGTTGCTGGCGGAGAGGTTCAGCAGTATCTGTGCGCCTGCAAGAGCGTGGTATGTGGAAGGCGGTATGGCAGTCCACATATCCTCGCAGATCTCTATGCCGAAGGTGGCCTCGCCGAGGGTGAACAGCATATATGGGTCGAACGGGATGCCTCCAGCAAGCTCCGCACGCAGGCCCACAAGGTCTGTCCCGCTTGCAAACCAGCGTGTCTCATAATACTCCCCATAATTGGGAAGGTACATCTTCGGGACCAATCCCGCAATCCTTCCCTTTGAAATGACTGCCGCACAGTTGTAGAGATGGGTCCGGAAAAACACCGGCAGCCCGACGGCAACGGTCACGCTCTTTCCCGCCGTATGTGCGGCAAGTTCTTCAAGGGCCTCCCAGGACCTTTCCACCAGCACTTTCTGCAGGAAAAGGTCTCCGCAGGTATAACCTGAAATGCAAAGTTCGGGCAGCACGAGGAGGGACACACTGTCAGCCTCTGCCCTGTCGATACAAGCACGGCACTGTGCCGTATTGTATGCGACATCAGCCACCTTCACCCTCGGCGAGGCGGCTGAAACGCGTATGAATCCGTATTTTTCCATAAATGGGGTCATGCAAGTCGCAACCTTGTCATTTGCAACTGCCGGCAAATATAGTCATTTTGCCGCAATATCGTCATTCCTGTGCCATCATCTTCTGAATGGCTTCCATCGGGATCCTGCCCTCGATGCTGATCCAGTGGACCCCGTCGGAAGAAATGTCGAGAAGCACAAAGTCCGATACGGTGTCCCCGTCGATATGGGCATAAATCGAGGTGTCGTCGGTGTCGTCCTTTGTTGACACGAGCAGTTCATATTTGCCGGCATCCACCATCTTCCTTACCTCGTCGGCAATCTTCCTTCCAACCTCCTTTGACCCGGTGTCTAGGATATAGAGCCCGGTAAGGTCGGCTGTGATGTCTTTGAGCCTGAGGCCTGCCATATCATCAAGGTCAATATTGAGGCCGTTCATCAGCCTGAAGGTGGCCGGAGACACATACACAGCATCCACACCCTTGTTCTGCGAGAATTTCTGATAAATGCCCCTGCTTGTCTGAGCTGAAACGGAGATGCAGGTAGCGATACATGCAACTATCAAGCTTACAATCTTTTTCATATCTTATTTATATTAATTGTTCAATGACTTTTTTACAATTTCCACAGGCTTGGAGAAAGACTCGACCCCCTCGTCCGCCCTTTCCACACCGGACTTCATCGCACGTCCTATCCTGCCGAAGCTTTCCTGTACCTGCACATAGGCAAGATAAGGGTCGTCAAAGGTATCTGCCGGCCCGGCGGCAGGCCTGTAAAGGGAAGCAAGGCCAATCCCGGCCACGAGTACCAGTCCTGCAGCTATGCTTGCGACCGTCCGCTTGGTCCTGAGCGACATCCCGCCATCCGCCAGGCCCCTCGCCCTGTCCAGCGCATCAAGCATCTCGCCCGTTGTGCGTCCAAGGTCGCCGGGGACCTTTATCGAAGTGTCACGGGCGATTTCCCCGAGACGCCCCATGTCAAGTTTTTCGATTTCTTCAAGACTTTTCATATTTCCACATTCAATCTGTTCATTTCTTTCCTGAGTGTTTTCCGGGCCATGCTCAGCAAGACCCTGAGATTGAGCCCCGAAAGGCCTGTGCGAGCGGCAATCTCTTCATATTCAGCCCCTTCAAACACCCTCATCCTCATTACGACCCGCTGCTTTTCCGGCAACCTGCCGATCATCTCCTCCACAATCCGGAGCGTCTCCCTACCGGAATACTCCGACTCAAGACTCCTGCCGTCAGCCACATCCGCCCCGCCGTCGATTGGGTCAGCCGCCGCAACCCTGGAGTGCCTTACCCTGTCCATACACATATTCTTGAGCAGGGCAAGCCCGTACGCCTCGGGATTGAGGACCGGATCAAGTGCCGGGCCCATTTTCCAGAGCTTCACATAGAGGTCCTGGACTGCATCAAGAGCATCTTCACGGCTCTCGAGGATATAGAAGGCTACCCTGTAGAACCTGTCGGAAAGGGGAAGCCACCTGCGTTTGAACTCTCCGGTTCCCATCCCGTCAGTCTTCCATTATCCGGTTGAGGTCCTCCATCCGTATCGAGCCGAAAAGGCAGATCAGAGCCCCCTCGTCCGCAACGTGGATGATGACGTCCTCCACCCTGTTGCCGCTGCCGGAAATGTTTCCGTAGATTCTCATGGTCGATCCGTCCTCCCTTGTCTCGACCAGAAGGTCCTCCTCCGGGAGAATCCTGTCCAGGCTATCGTCAAACCCTTTCCTGATTTTCTCCGGACAGTCGCAATAGTCAACAACGCATATGGATTTTATGCCTTTGAGAATGGCTGCTTCTTCCCTGTCGAGCCCCGAGGCATTCTTTGCAAGCCCCATCAGGAAGCCTCCGATACTCACGACGTCAAAGGAACTGTCCTTTGTCCTGTAATTGCGGATGAGCGCCGTCAGTTTGGTCCTGTTGACCTTTTGTGATGCAAAGGCACTTCCGCACGGTACGATGGCCATGGCAAGCACAAGCATTGCCGCAACCGTCAGTTTTCTGCAAATTGTCATAAGTCAAATTTCACTAAAGTTGTTTCGTTATTTTGCCGGAACATTCCGTTTTCCGGCAGCCGCTCCGGAGCGCCTGCATCATAAAGACGGACATCGGGGCCTATTGTTAAAGAAATTTTTTACATTTTCAGGAGGACAGGAAGAAATTTCCCCGGCAAGATATAAATAATCTGTGGTTTCTTGATTGGATTTGAGATAAAAAAACAGTATTTTTGCAAAAATATAACGGTTCCGGCAAAGGATATGATTTCGGATCTTGGTGAAAGCATACAGAAACTCATCGCCCTTTATGAAGGCGAGAGGGACAGGCGCAGACGCCTGGAGGCAGAACTGGCCGAAAAAACATCCGAAGCCGACGACCTGAGGAAGCAGATTACCGAATTGACCAGAAAGGTAAACAACCTCGAATTGGCACAGGCTTTCACTGCCCAGGCCGACAATGCAGCGGCCAGGGACAAGATAGAGAAAATGATAAAGGAAATCGACAGATGCATTTCCCTGCTTGAGCAATAAGGTTATGGGACAGAAGATCAGGGTCAGGATTGCCGGGCGCGAATATCCGATTGACGCGCAGACTCCCCAGCAGGAGAATCTCATCCGGCTTGCTGCTGAAGCGGTCAACAGGATGCTGGACAGCTACAAGGCCGCGCACCCGGGCAGGAGCGAGACCGACCTGATGGCTTTCGTTGCTCTCAACAAGTCGATTGCCGAGATTGCCGCCGCCAGGCAGAACGAGGCGGTCAATGCCGAGGTGGAATCCTTGAGAAAGGACCTTGACAACTATCTGGACAATATTGAATAACAGCCGCTGGCCCCCCGCTGAAAACAACACGTTCCCCGGAACCGGGTAACTTGCGCCGGAGATGTCGGGCCAATGTGACCTTGATGGGATTTTCCTTCCGCGGAAGGAAGACGGTGGATTACTGAACCGGACGCAGAGCCCAAATCTTGCAATACAGATTTTTCTGTCCAACGGTCAGCGGCATTTGTTTACGGTCGTCACGCTTCATGCACGGACGGCCGTTTTTTATTGACTGTACCATAAAAAAGATTGTACTATTACTTTAAATAAACTATTTTTATTAACCACCTATGGCATTTTTGTATATTTTGGCAGGATTGGTGATCGGCGCAGCAGCCGCAGCCGCCATCCTTATTATACTCCGCAAGAGACAGCTCAACGGCCGCAAGGAGGACATTATCCTCAAGGCTGAAGCCGAGGCGGAAAACATCAAAAAAGAACGCATCCTCCAGGCAAAGGAGAAATATTTCCAGCTCAAGAGTGAGTACGACAAGAAAGTTGCCGAGAAAAACGCCCAGCTCAAGGATGCGGAAATCAAGCTCAAACAGCGCGAGAACACCCTCAAGCAGGAATTCGCCAACCTTGACAGGCGCATGAAGGAGGCCGAGGAGGCCAAGGCCGGATGCACCGCAAGGCAGGAGGTCCTCGACAGGAAGATCCAGGAGTGCGACCGCAAGATAGCCGAGACCAACAAGCAGATCGAGAGCATTGCGGGGATGAGCGCGGCCCAGGCAAAGAACATCCTTATGGAAAATATGAAGGCCGAGGCCAGGACCGAAGCCCAGGCATACATCAATGACACGATGGACGAAGCCCGTCTCAATGCCGCCAAGGAAGCAAAGAGAATCGTGATCACCACCATCCAGAGGACCGCCACCGAGACCGCCATCGAAAACGCCGTGACCACCTTCCCTATTGAGAATGACGAGATCAAGGGACGCATCATCGGACGAGAAGGCCGCAACATCAGGGCACTGGAGGCCGCCACGGGAGTGGAAATCGTCGTTGACGACACCCCTGACGCCATCCTGCTCTCCGCATTCGACCCTGTGCGCAGGGAGGTTGCAAGGCTTGCCCTCCACCAGCTCGTAATCGACGGCCGCATCCATCCGGCACGCATCGAGGAAGTGGTGTCCAAAGTGCAGAAGCAGCTTGAGGAGGAGATCCTCGAGACCGGAAAGAGGACCTGCATCGACCTGGGCATCCACGGCATGAGCATGGAGCTCGTCAAGATGATCGGACGTATGAAATACCGCTCATCCTACGGCCAGAACCTTCTCCAGCACTCCCGCGAAGTTGCCAACATCTGCGCGATAATGGCTGCCGAACTCGGGCTCAACGTAAAGGCCGCAAAGCGCGCCGGACTCCTCCACGACATCGGAAAGGTATCCGAAATCGAGCCTGACCTCCCTCATGCAATACTCGGCATGAAGCTCGCGGAGCAGTACAAGGAGCGTCCTGAAATATGCAACGCAATCGGAGCACACCACGAGGAGGTCGAGATGACCTCTGTACTATCCCCGATTGTGATGGTTGGCGACGCAATCTCCGGGGCAAGGCCTGGAGCAAGACGTGAAGTGATCGAATCCTACATAAAAAGGCTCAAGGGAATGGAAGACCTTGCAGCAGCATATCCTGGAGTGACCAAGAGCTACGCCATCCAGGCAGGAAGGGAGCTCAGGGTAATCGTCGGGGCCGAGGAGGTGAGCGACGAGCAGGCTGCAGTGCTTTCTTCCGACATCGCCCAGAAGATCCAGAATGAGATGACCTATCCTGGGCAGGTGAAGATCACCGTAATCAGGGAAACCCGTTCTGTAGCATACGCTAAGTAAAACTATGTATCTCAAGAAACTTTATTTGACGATGGCCGCACTCCTTTTGTGGAGCGCGGCTTCTTTCGCCCAGCCGAGCACGGTAAGCTGGAGCGCCGGCAGTTCGCAGCCCGACAACGACGGCATCTGCGAGCTTGTCTTCACCGCCAACATCAATCTCGGATGGCACATCTACAGCCTCGACAAGACTGCGGACTACAATGCCACATCCTTCGAGTTTGAGCAGGACAGCGGTTACTCTCCCGTCGGGGAGCCATACGGGCTTACCCATCTTGAAAACTTCAAAGGCCACAACGTATTCTCCGGACAGGCCAGGATCGGCCAGAAAATCCGCGTACTTTCAAAGGATCCGGTTGTGGTACGGTGCACAGTCACCTGGCAGTCATGCAACGACCACGACTGCCTCAATCCGGAAGAGCACGAATTCGAAATCACGCTTCCGGGCAACCCCTCTTTGGCTCAAAATAATGCCGAAAACGAGGTTAACAAAAATGTTACCACTATTAACAAAGAAGTTTCATCAGCTAATACTGAATTAGTTATATCAGAACCTGCCGAAAACGGCAAAGAAAGCGGTTCTCTGTGGGGCCTGGTGCTCGAAGCCATCCTCTGGGGCTTTGCAATGCTCCTAACTCCTTGCGTTTTCCCTATGGTCCCGATGACCATCTCCTTCTTCATGAAGAGCTCCGGCTCCCCTGCCGAGGGAAGGTTCAAGGCATCGATGTACGGCCTGTTCATAGTGCTGCTCTACACTGTGCCGATCTGCCTTATCATAGGTCTTACCTGGCTCATCGGCGGAGATGCGGTGACCGCAGACATCTTCAACTGGCTCGCCACCCACTGGCTCCCGAACATCATATTCTTCATCGTATTCATGATCTTCGCAGCCTCATTCTTCGGCGCATTTGAAATCACCCTTCCGTCTTCACTGGTCAACTCATCCGACCAGAAATCCACAAAGAAGGGCCTCGGCGGCATCTTCTTTATGGCCCTCACTCTCGTGCTTGTGTCATTCTCCTGCACGGGCCCGATTGTCGGCACTGTGCTCATCAAATCCACCCAGGGCGAGTTCTGGGCACCGATGGTCACGATGCTTGCATTCTCCATCGCATTTGCCCTTCCGTTCACCATCCTGGCAATGTTCCCTTCCCTGCTCACAAAGATGAAGAAAGGCAGCGGAAGCTGGCTCGGAAGCGTGAAGGTAGTGCTCGGCTTCATCGAAATCGCACTCGGATTCAAGTTCCTCAGCACTGCCGACCAGACCTACCACTGGGGCCTTCTCGACCGTGAGGTCTATCTGGCCATCTGGATTGTGACATTTGCAATGCTCGGATTCTATCTGCTCGGCAAAATCCGCTTCAAGGGTGAGGAACCTGTCGAGAAAATAGGTGTAGGCAGGCTTTCGCTCGCAATCGTCGTGTTCACATTCGTCGTGTACATGATCCCGGGTATGTGGGGAGCACCCCTGAAAGCCCTTTCCGGATACCTTCCTCCGATGGAGACACAGGATTTCATAGTGTACAGCCACTCCGACGGCCCTCTTGCCGTATCCTCCGGCAGCGCCGCCGAAAGCACTGGGGCTGAAAACGAATACGGACTCAAGATGCCGCTCGGCCTTTCCGGGTATTTCACCATAGAGGAAGGACTCGAGGCATCAAAGAGGGAAGGCAAACCGGTGTTTGTGGACATCACCGGCCACGGCTGCGTCAACTGCCGCGAAATGGAGCAGAAAGTATGGAGCCAGCCTGAAGTCCTCGAGATCCTGAAGAATGACTACATAGTGGTAGCACTCTATCTCGACGACAAGACAAAGCTTAAGGAAGAAGATTATCTAACCACATCAAACGGCAAGGTTCTCAAGGATTTGGGTCGCAAAAACGCCTATATCGCAAGGGAACGTTTCTCCGTAAATGCACAACCCAACTATGCACTGCTTGATTCCGAAGGCAACCTGATGGTGCCTGTGCGCGGATACAATCTTGACGTGCAGGATTTCGTAAAGTTCCTCAAAGAGGGAATCAGCCGGTTCAAAGACTAACGGTCAATATGCAGCTGCCTGTGCTGCGACCTTCTGGAAAGCTTCTCGTTTTCGAGGAGCTTTTCTTTTTCATTCCGGGGCAGGGCAAAGTCGATGAACCGTTCCCAGACATAGCCCACGGCCACATCCGAAGGGTGGACCATATCCTCCGCATAGAAGCGGTAGTCACGCAGCTGGTCCATCATGATTTCATAGGAAGGGAAATACTCGCAGGTGTCGCCGTGGCGGCGGCATATTTCATCGACGGCAAGAAGAAGAATGCTCTTGCTGAGCTGGTTGCCGTGGGCGGTATCCTTAAGGTGCCGGATCGGGCTGACCGTGAAAATATACTGCTTTCCCGGCCGGATGATGGACTCGAGACAGTCTGCAACTTCACCTGCAGAAAGACGCCGGCGCTCAAATTCACACGCAGGGCGCTTCAGGCAGTTGCTCACGGTACGGCCTGTTTCTATATAATCATAACACCATGCAGTACCAAGAGTTACAATAAGTTTATTGCAGCTTTTATAGAAGTCCGAAGCTTCGAGCAGGGCCTCATTGGCCACCTTCAGGAAACTCTCACGATCTTTCCTTGCAAAAGAAGTATGGTGGCTGAATGAGCACACAAGACCTGCACCTGCTCCCATCTCCACGCAATCCCCCGCTTCGAACGGCTGTCCGCACGAAAGCCTGGCCACTGATTCGGAGATGGATACAGGATTGTAGAGGGTCCCGAAAGGATTGACCGACACGTCAAACCCGGCCGCCGAAAGACGCGCGCCGATGCTGTCGGCAAAACAGCTGCCAAGTACCATTATTCTGTCATCGTAGGAGATGCCGATATGGCTTTCCGATACCTCCACGGGAGTCTGCAATTTCAACATTCCGATTCACTCAAGTTTTGAAAGCAATTCACTTTTGCCGTAAAATTAAGTATTTTTGCAGAATAATAACAAATCCCGCATCAAAAGCGGGCACATAATTATGAAAACAAGACTCATATCCCTTATTGCGGGCATCGCCGCCCTTGCATCCTGCACAAACGGTCCTGCCGACGGGACCTATCGGCTCGAACTCCTTACCACCAACGACGTGCACGGACGATGGTTCGACACGGGCTACGCCGACGGCAAGGTCAGGAACTCCCTGTTTGCCGTCAACCACTATGTGGACAGTGTCAGGAATTGCGCAGGTGCCGGAAATGTGGTGCTCGTGGATGCCGGAGACTGCCTCCAGGGCGACAACGCGGCATATTATTTCAACTACGTAGATACGCTCTCCCCTCACCTCTTTCCGCGCCTCGTAAAATACATGGGCTACGATGCCATTGTCGTAGGAAACCACGACATCGAGACCGGACATCCTGTGTATGACAGGGTTACGCGTGAGCTTGAGGCCGAGGGCATCCCTTTCCTCGCGGGCAATGCCATCAGGAATGACAGCGGAAAGCCTTATTTCCGGACTTACATTACCCTCCAGAGGGGCGGAGTCAAGGTCGCCGTGCTCGGCTTCACCAATCCCAACATGAAGGCCTGGCTCTCGGAGAACATCTGGAGCGGCATGACCTTCGAATCTTTGATTCCGCTCGTCCAGCAGGAAGTGGACAAGGTCGTCAGGAAGGAAAAGCCCCAGGTAGTAATCGTGGCAGTCCATTCCGGAAGCGGCAACGGGGACGGCTCGATGCTTGAAAGCCAGGGACTTGACCTTTTCAAGAGCCTTCGCGGAGTGGATTTCGTGGTCTCTTCGCACGACCACAGGGCCCTCACAGCGGCAAATGACAGCATTGCATTCATCAACTCCGGAAGCCACGCCAAAAACCTTGGCCACGGCACCGTGGAGCTGACCGTCAAAGACGGGAAGGTGGTGTCGAAGAAGCTTTCAGCCGGACTGATAAAAGTGGATGCAGACTCTGCCGATACCGCGATGAAAGAGACCTTCAGCAAAGAATATGAGACAGTCAAGACATTCACTCTCAAGACTGTAGGTGAGCTGAAAAGCGAGCTGCGCACCCGCGACGCATATATGGGGATGAGCGACTACATCAACCTCATCCACACCCTCGGCCTCTCCGGGACAGGCGCGGACATCTCATTCGCCGCTCCCCTCACCTACAACGGCACCATCTCTGCCGGCACGCTTGTGTACAACGACCTTTTCACCATTTACCCGTTTGAGAACCAGCTGTTTACCCTC
Organism: Candidatus Cryptobacteroides sp.; assembly: GCA_051878275.1. Taxonomy (GTDB): domain Bacteria; phylum Bacteroidota; class Bacteroidia; order Bacteroidales; family UBA932; genus Cryptobacteroides. Next base: position 43,330 of record JBJEJU010000008.1, read on the forward strand.
AGGATGAGCGGCAGGGAGATCAAGGATTACCTCGAGTATTCCTATGACCAGTGGATCTGCACGGTGGATTTCAGCGGACGCGGGGAGCATATCCTCAAAATCCGCAAGGGTGACGACATGAGATTCAACCAGGACAACTGGTCTTTCGTCAACAGGTCCTACAATTTCGACTCGGCGGCCGGCATCAACTACACCGTGGACGTGACCAGGCCATATGGAGAAAGGATATCGATCTCATCGATGGCAGACGGAAGGGAGTTCAGCATGGATGCGGAATATATCGTGGCCATGACCTCATACCGAGCGAGCGGCGGAGGAATGCTTCTTGAGCGCGGGGCGGGCATCGCGGACAGCGACTCCCGTATCGTGGAGAAATACCCGGAGCTCAGAAATATCCTCTACGGATACCTCCAGGAGAAAGGCGCCATCGACCCGGCCATGACAGGAGACACCTCAGTCATCGGACAATGGCGGTTCATCCCTGAAAAAGAGGCCCGCAAGGCCCTTGAGCGGGACATGGAGCTGCTGTTCGGGAAATAACGGCAGGCGCCAACCCTCGTGAAATTCATCTGGGCGGAGGGATTTTGCCAACTAATTGATTATAAACACAGTATCTTTTTGTCAAGGTCCAGATGAGGGCAAATTGTCCTCATCTGGAACGGGATAGTGCCCCACAGGTACCTGTAGAGGGTCTGCCCGGTCCAGATGAATTTCACGGGCAGGGATTAGTGGAATGTCAGGGAGATTTTGTGTAATAGGTTTAACAAAACCCAGATGCCACCAGGCTAAACTGGAATCGGTTGCACCAGGGCGGCATCAGCCGCCGTGGCGGAACGTCAGCAAGATTTTCTTTGAAAATCGCAGCAGTGGAGCCACCGGCCGCAGCGTAGCGCAGGCCGTGTGCCCCTGACAGGGCCAGCCTGTCGTTGATGCGCACATAACCGGTCTTTATGCCGCAGCGTAGCGCAGGCCGTGTGCCCCTGACAGGGGGTGGTCGCTTCGCGACAGGGGTTGAGAGGCTGACTCAAAATTCTGTCATATCGAGCGAAGCACGCAGTGCGTAGTCGAGATATCTATTGATAATCAATCTATTATACAGATCTCTCCACTCGCTTCGCTCGGTCGAGATGACAATTATTGGGCTTTTGGGTCAGCCTCATTCTGAAAACAGCCCGGAAGCACCGGCAGCAGTTGGCGGAATCGGCAGGATGTTGCCGGAAGCATCGTAATGCATCGGCTCGGCGATGACGCTGCGGCTGTAGCTCGTGCCGTCAGGAAGTCCCCCGTTGTGAGAGAAGAAAATCCACTCCCCGCGGAACTCCACGATGGCAGGATGCGTCGTATTGGAATTGCCTGCAATCTCGGATATCACTCCCCTTCCCTCATACGGGCCTCCGATATTGTCCGATACGGCATAGGCAATCTTCTCCGGCCATCCGCTGGCATATGTCAGATAATACTTTCCGGCATACTTGTGGACCCAGGCCGCCTCGGTAAACTCCGGGACATCAATCCTGCGGACCTCGCCGTCAATTTCAGTCATATTGTCCTTCAGGCGGGCATAATAGCATTCACGGTTGCCCCAGAATATATACGGAGTATCGTCGTCATCGATGAAGATGGCAGGGTCGATGCAGGCCCAGGCGTGGGATGACTCATGGCAATCTTCATTGGTCAGCAGAGGCCTTCCGAGAGCATCGGTGTAAGGGCCTGTAATATTGTCGCTTACAGCCACTCCTATTCCGCACCAGTTGGTGGAGATGTACCAGTAATATCTGCCGTTTCTCTTCACCACATGTCCGGCCCACGCTGCCTTGCTGTCGGCCCAGGAGAAGGCATCGATATTCATCGGGGACGGGTATCCGGTCCAATGCTTCATGTCCCTTGTCGAATAGAGGACCCATTCGTGCATCGAATAACCGGTCTGGTTGCCGGCGTCATCCTTTCCCGCAAACAGCCAGAGTGTGCCGTCTTCTACATACACGGCAGGGTCGGCGGTATGCACATCACGGATTATCGGATTGCCGTCGCTTTCGAAATAGTGTGTGAGAATATTGCCCGAAGCATCCCTGAGGGTATCGTAAAGGGGCATTTGGCATTCGGTGCAGCCTTCCTTGCGGTTTCCTTCGGAGCAGGAGACAAGTGCGGCAAGCGCCACTGCGTAAAAAAAGGTGTTTCTGTTCATTATGTGTCAGTTTAGAAATGTTTGCTGCAGTCAGGGACTGTGTAGCAATTGGCAAATATAGGAATCTTCAGCTGATTTTCCATAACAATAATTGATTGAAACGGCAAATCAGACCGTTTCCGCTTCCACCTTTTCCTGTCCGGATCCGACGCGGAAAATATGGCCCACGAGATTGACGGTCTCCACCTTCTTCTTGTCTACTATTTTCGCATAGATGGCCGTTGTCGCAACGTCCGAGTGCCCGAGAAGTTTGCTCGTGGTATAGACGTCCGCCCCGAGCGTGAGCATCATTGTCGCAAAGGTGTGGCGGCTGCAATGATAGGAAATGGTCTTGTCGATTCCAGCAGCCCTCACCCACTTCTTTATATGGTAGTTGACGGTCGCATACCCCGCGGGCAGCCCGAATATGGGTTCGTAGGGGTCGGCTTTCGGCTGAAGGCAGTTCAGGGCCTCCTGCGAAAGGGGTATGATATTGGGTTTGCGTGTTTTACGCATTACCACGTGAGCTGACAGGGAGCTTCCGTCCGGGGACTTGCGGACCATCTTCCACGTCAGTGTGCGGACATCGCTGAGCCTAAGGCCCGTGAAGCAGGAGAACACGAATGCCTTCTTGATCTGGTCGCTGGTGCAGGGTGTGGCCATAAGGGTGCGCAGCTCATCGATGGTCAGGTATTCGCGTTCCTCGGTTGACGGCTGGATTCTTTCCCTGCGGTCAAGGCTTTTCATCGGGTTGGCCGGGAGCAGGCCCAGGCGCACGGCCCTGTTGAGCGCCCCGTTGAACACAGCCTGGTGGTGATGGGCGCAGCCTTGCTTGATAATCCTCTCATTTACAGTACATACACTGTTCTTCGCAGATGAGAGGAACCGGATGAAGCTCCGGCAGAAAGACGCATCCACATCGCTTATGGCAATCTGCTGGATGTTTTTATGCCGGAGGAATTCCTGCACCTTCTTGCGCATGTCCGAGCGCCCCTTGAGTGTGGACGGGCGGAAGCCGGTGTCTTCCTGCTCGTAGCTTTCGAGCCATTCCATGAGGGTGACGGGTGCAGGAGAGGCGGCAGGAGCGGTCGGCGAGGTGGTTGGGCAGGTCGGGAAGGACGCCGGGGTGGATGGTGCCGGGGAGGTGGTTGGGCAGGTCGGGAAGGACGCTGGGATGGATGGTGCCGGGGAGGTGGCCGGGCAGGTCGGGAAGGACGCCGGGGTGGATGGTGCCGGGGAGATTACTGGGCTGATGCACAGGTGCAGGGTTTTGTACCTGGCAATATCGGAGACATTGATGTCGATGCAGAGGTCGATTCCCTCCCCTGCCAGCCGGCGCTCTCTCAGTCTGACCGGCCTTCTATTGCACTTGCTATGTCTTTTCATGATCTGAATTTTTTACAATTATAACGAATATGGGGGAAACGGTCCCGTGAGTGCAGGTTGCGAAGCGGAGGGCCGCGAGTGCGGGTACGGGTTGCGAAGCGGAGGAAAGTGGGATTGGGTACAGGTTGCCAAGCGGCGTTCAGTATGCTCGGGTACAGGTTGTCCAATGGAGGCCCCGTGAAATTCATCTGGGCCGAGGCAGGCACCCCGCTGTGTTCTTCAGATAATCGCATTGAGCACAGAAAACTATTCCCATGAAATACATCTGTGACGCCAGACATACGCTCCCGTGAAATTCATCCGGGACGCCAGACATACGCTCCCGTGAAATTCATCTGGGCCGAGGGATTTTGCTAACTAATTGATTATAACCACAGTATCTTTTTGCCAAGGTCCCGATGAGGACAAATTGTCCTCATCGGGAACGGCAACATGCCCCACAGATACCTGCAGGGGGGTTGCCCGTGCCAGATGAATTTCACGAAGGCAAGCCGAAAACCCATCCCACAACATGATTTGAAAGCCGATGCTTCGTAGGCTTTCGGGCCGGAGGCAGGCAGACAGGAAATACAATTTTTTATTCTATAACGTTATGAAAGCAAAATTTTATTTAATCGCAGCTGCGGCCTGTGCAGCACTCGCCGCCTGCAGCAAGAATGAAGTGGCTCCGGTCGATGTCGATCAGGAGATTACCTTCCAGACCATCGAGACGAAGGCAGCGGTGGGATTCAACACTGATCATGCATTTTATTCTTGGGCTTATTTTTTGGAAGAAGGCATGGATTGGGCAAACAATGCAAGTGATGCGATAGGGTACATAGATAAATCTGTGATTACTTGGGATGGAACTTCTTGTTGGAAAAATAGTAGCACTACATACTATTGGCCAAAACAGGGAAGTTTGACCTTCTTTGCCTGGTCAGATGATACCAATGCTCCAAGTGTTGCTCCTGCAACAGTAAGTTGTTCTAAATCAACAGGTATTAAATTTACTGATTATGATATTACTACTGTTAAGAACAAGGATTTGTTGGTTGCAAAGATTGCTAATGACAAGCGCGCTAACGATACAGATGGTGGTCATAACTACAATACTAACACTTGGGCAACTGGTGTAAACACTGAGTTTTATCACGTACTTTCCAATTTGGTATTCACTGCACAAACAAGTGATACTTATAGCGGTGTAACCTTTAAGGTAAATTCTATTGAAATTCAAGGTGTTAATACCAAGGGCACTTATTCTCAGGGGATAAGCAGTTCTAATTTGCCAACGTCTGTAAATTATTGGACTGACCTCAGTGATGTTGAGAATTTGCCAGTATATTCTCCTGTCACGCCTATTGTTCTTACGAGTTCTCCTGTAACACTTGCTCCAAAGGATGGGACTGATTATTATATCGTTCTTCCTCAGGACTTACCTGATGACGCTAAGATTGTTATCAAGTATCAGTACAAGACCAACTATGGAATAGAATTCGACAAGGTATTTACTGAAGAAAAGACTTTGAATACGATTTATAATCAGGAATGGGTATCAGGAAAGAAATATACCGTTAATATTACTTTCACTCTCGATGAAATCCTTTGGGACCCATCTGTAGAAGAGTGGGAAAATGGTTCAACACAATCTATTACCCTTTAATCCTTTAACCCACCAGGGCCTGACCGCCCTGGCGGGTTCCATGTAACCTGACTATTATGAAAACTTCAGATGAAACAAATTGTATAAAAGGAGGAACAGCCGTGAAGATCGGTGATATGATTGCACATAGGAAGGCTTTGATTTGCAAGGGCTTGGGTATTCTCGCAGCTGCTGCGGGGATGGTTTCGTGCGCCAAGGTGGAGCAGAACTCCGTCCCTGCCGGCCTCACCTGGCAGGTCATCGAGGACAGCCAGTCCACAAAGGCTTCTTCCGGCGGCTCATCAACCTGGACTTCGGCTGGGGGCCCTTCCACCAAGGCCTCCGCATACAGCAAAGACGACACCTTCCTCGCGTGGGCATGGTACCTTCCGGCCGGAAGCACCTGGGCTTCAAACAAGGCAAGCGCCCAGCGGTATATCGGCGGCGAAACTTCCGGTGCCACAATAGGTTATGTATCCTCAAAGAATGCCTGGAAAAATGTCACTTGGAACGGCTCTTCCTGGGACGAAGGAGTAACCTACTACTGGCCGAAGGCCGGTACCCTCACCTTTTTTGCCGCCAGCCCTTCGAGCCTCGGCACTGCAGTCAGCTGCACAACGGACGGAATCAAAATCACCGACTGGGACGTGGATGACAATCAGACTGTTGACATAATGGTAGCCGACCTTGCTGCCGACCAGTCTGCCAACACCACCTCTACCGGAGGCTGGCTCACCGGCGTCCCGACCATTTTCCGGCACAAGCTTACAAAGGTCGAGGGGTTTGCCTTCAATCTCCAGAAAGATTACTCCAACGGCCACGATGGCTCTACCGGAAATGAATATGAGTCCGGTGATATCCGGTATTTTGTCAAATCCATAAAAATCAACAATATACCGCAGTCTGGAAGCTATGCCAACTCTTCCCCGACTTCCGACAATCTTGGAGTATGGACTCCGCAGGGGTCTTCTACAGGCTCATACACCTGGTACACTTACTCCGGCTCCGAACCTGGCCTTGAAATAAAGAAACAGGCTGCAGATACGCCTGCTCCGGCAAACGGTCTCGTCCCTGCAAGGGACTACATCTACCTTCTTCCGCAGTTGTTTTCAAATCCGGGAGAAAGCCCTGACTGGAGCACCACGCCTTGCATTGAGATAGTATATGTCAAGTGGACTTACACTTCCGCTACAAATTACGCCGAAGACCCCATAACTGCGCGCGGCAGTCTTTATGATGTGCTTGGCTCTTCTGCCCACAGGCTTGTCATCAACCGCAGGCTCAATTTCAAGATCACTTTCAACAACGACTCCAACACCATCATCTGGGCACCGGACCAGGAGGACTGGGGAAGCGGAGAATTTGAAATCTATGTATAAAAGGAATTGCAGATGAGATACAATAATATAATATATATCCTGTCCGCTGTGGCACTCATGGCATCTGCCTGCTCCAAGGTGGTCCCGGATGAGGTGGCCACCCGCTCGATAATCGGGTTCAATACTGTCTCTACTTCCACCAAGGCTGTTACGAGCAAGTACCCGGAAGATGCGCCTTTCCGCTCGACTGCATTCTCGTATTCCGGTACCTGGGCGGCAAACAATTCATCTGCAACTTCATACTTCAATGAAGAGTTGGTTAAATACAACTCCACCTACTCGTACTGGATTACCTACGATGATACAGACACCGAGAAAGCATATTCCTGGCCTGGAGGTACTACCAAGCTGACTTTCTTTTCATATTCGCCTTCGACTTTGAAGGGGACCGCAACCGTAACGACCAACGGCGTGCGCATTTCCTCGTGGGACGTGACGAGCAACACCGGGGACATCCTCGTGGCTGACATCGCGGAGGACAAGACCAAAAACGAGTCGCTTGCCGGCTACACGGGCGTGCCGACGCTTTTCCGTCAAAAGCTTTCCAAGATAGTATTCAGATTTGGAATCTCCAGTGAGGCTGAAGCCGGTACGCAGGTGAAGGTCACCTCCATCTCTGTAAAGGATGTCTATTCTGCCGGTTCATACTCCCGTGGGGGATATTCCGATGACAAATGGACCCCTTCTACGCTGCAAGCCGATTGGAAACTGTACACCAACGTCAGCGGACTTGAGCTCAACGGAAGCCTGAGTGACGACCTGTCTTTCAATATGATACCTCAAAGGCTCGTAGCCTCCGCCTCTGCCCATCCTGTCCTTGAAATCGGATATGATATCAGCCCGGACGGCAAAAACTGGGAGAGCAAGACTGCATCCTGCTATTTTGATGAAAACCTGCGTCAGGAAGCCTGGGAGAAGGGAAAGAAATACACTTATACAATCTACATCGGTGTGGGACAGTATCCTATTGAGTTTGAGGGCAGCGTATCGGATTGGGGCAAAGCAGATCAGGGCACAATCAATATCGGCGGATAAACTTGTAATAAAAGTGTAAAGATTTGTGCTGCGGGATAAAAAATCATAAAAAGGGAAAAGATTCATAATAAAAGATAAAGATTCATAAATAAGATTCGCACGAATGGTATAAGGCAATGCATAAGGTACGTAAACATATGGGGACCAGTTTTTTAAGGCTGAAAAAGAGGGCTTCGGGATTATTCCCGGCAGGCTCTGCCCCGGGTTTTGCCTTTGCCGTGACGTGCCTTTTGCTCAACATCTCCTGCAGCAGAAACTCCTTGCAATCCGACATCAGGGAGTTCCCGATCCGTTTTGAAATCGCCGTTTCTCCAAATACCAAGGCTGATGGCGGGGGCTACCTCGTGTGGGCATTCGATTCGGAAAGCGGAGATGCCTGCCTTGACGGTGCATCCCTTATGCAGAACGGTCTTTTGTGGGAGCCGTCAGCATCCTTCCTGTGGCAGGAAGGGCAACTGCTTGACATTTATGCAGCTGCGCCTGTTGACCGTGCCTCGTTCGACCTTTCTGGAGGCGTCTGCTTTGACGGGTATGACCTTTCTGAAGGTCTGGACCTTATGTATGTTGACCCGATCAAGGGAAAGGACCCGCGCAGCACCAGCGGACTTGTGAGCCTCAATTTCAAAAGGGCGCTCGGGACGCTGCGATTTACGGCAAGATGCAACCTGCCCGCCTATGCGTCGCTTCATATCAGGAAGGTGCTTGTTGAGGGGCTTGCGTGCCGGGCCTCGTTCCGGAGCATTCCTTCGGCCGCGTGGAAGATTGAGGGCGGGTTCAACACCCTGACGATGTTTGACGGTGATTTTACTGTCGGGACTGTCTCCCAAGTCATCGGACAGATGGATGTGATACCGCAGGAATCCGTGTTCGGAGTTACCCTTGTCTGCGACATCGCAACCGGCGAATCAGTGCTACGCGACCAGCAGCTTTTCTGCGAGTCGGAACTTCTGCTCGGCCCGGGCAAGATATGCGAGTATGAACTTAGTGTAACAGAGAACCTTAACTTAAAAATAGAAAAACAATGACAGGTATGAAAAGAGTATTGACATACAGTCTGCTGGCGGCGCTATGCTGCCTTTGCACGTTGTCCTGCCGCAAGGATGACGGCCCTGCAGCGGACGACGGGGCAATAGCCTTTCTCGCCGAGGCAGCGGATGCCGTGCCTGTGGCGAAAGCCGGTGCGGGCGACGGTATCGTAAAGACCGACGGCAAAAACCTTACAGGCAAATCTTTCGGTGTGTATGGAGTGTGGAACGACTTGGAGGAGAGCACTGGAGGCAACAACGTATTTCTACAGTCCACGGCGCAGGAGGTGTCGTACAATTCAACTGAAACGAAGTGGGAGTATAGCCCGGTTCAATACTGGAAGCTCAACAAGTTCTACCGTTTCCGCGCATATCATCCGTATAGCGGGGATTCTTTTTCCGTCAATGCTTCCTCCTCTGCCGACAACATCCTGATTGAGTACAATATCATCCCCGGAAAGGAAGACCTGCTTGTGGGCTTCGCTGCAGTAGAAGCAACGGTTACCAATATCAAGGAGAAGGTAAAATTTGACTTCCAGCATGCCCTCTGCGGCCTTCAGTTCAAGATTGCGCTGAAGAATGTCCCTGAGATTGCCGATGGTGACAAGGATTTCATCACGGAGTTTCATATCGAAGGCCTCATCCCGACCGGCACGCTGCGCTACACCTATGATCCGTCAGATGTGCATCTGCCTATAATTGAATGGAATGCAACCTATTACGACAGCGGGTCGTATTTCTCGTGGACCGGTGCGCATGAGTTTCCAAAATACAACGGAAGCGATAATGCCGTGGATATTTTTGACGGCACTGACCAAATGGTCTTCTGCATCCCGCAGACGTGCTCATCTTCCAACGACAAGCCTACGACCGTCCATTTCAAGACGCTCGGTGGAGGCGATGCCGACAACAGCGCAGTCCTTCCGAAACTCGAATGGGAGCCGGGCAAGATCTATATCTACACCCTTCTTGTCAACAAGTCGGACCTTGAAGTCGTGGTGAGCATCAAGGATTGGAAGGAGATCCAGTCAAGCGAAGACGTTTATCTGTAGAATATGAGAAAGTTATTGATATACACTATATTGGCGGCGTTTGCCCTGGCTTCCTGCGCCCGCGAGAACGTTCCTGGGCCTTCAGGGGAAGGGACAGGCGACCTCATTGTCCGCATCGCTGCACCGAAGGCCACCGGCACCAAGGCAGGGACTGCTGCGGACGGGGACGTGATGGATAATCTGCATATTTGGATTGTGGACCCTACGGAAAAGGTTGTGCGTTATGCCTCCTGGAGCGGCACTGACGGGGATATCGTGATGAATGTCGGAAAAAGTATAGCCACGGCTACCTTTACCAATATCGCGAGGAACACCTATACGGTCTATCTCATTGCAAACAAGCCTTCAGGGCTTATGGCTCCGGCTGTTGATGCTACCATAGGCGACGATTTCAAGAAGTATGTGCTTACAGGGTTTGAGTCGAAAGCTCCGTCGTTCGGTAAGGACGGGATGCCGCTCAGTCTTGTCGAGAGCATCAGCATTTCTGCGGGCTCGAACAGCCTGTCGGCAGAGCTTGTACGCGCCTGCGGCCGCATCAGGGTGAGTGTCCGCAACAACACCCTCGACAAGAACATTTTCCTGCAGAGCGTGGCCCTGGGCGAAAAGAACCCCGATCGGGGCTATCTTTTCCAGCAGGATGACCACAGTGTGCCTTCCGACATAGGCTATGTCGGTTTCAAGGATTCGTTCAGCTATACCACTGCCGGAGAAACGGTGTCGGAATATGTCGCTCCGGGCGAGGTCAAAACCATCATTGACCAGTACATCTATGAGTCCGGCGTTGATGCCGTGGCTGATATGGGGCTGCAGTTTGCCGGAGGGGTGTTTGAAAAAACTGCGACCAGTGCTGAGTTGGATGATGTCACAAGCCATGACTATTCAGTAGATGGCTCTGAGTTCAAAGCTTTTTATTCCGGCTATATCTCCAATGATGGTTTATATTTAATCAGAAACTGCGCTCAAAACTATTTTTTGAAAAGTGACGGGACAATAATGCGTGAAAAATTCCATTCAAGTGTCAATGACATACTTGCATTGGATAATGTCAAGGAGTATTTGTGGAAGTTTAATTATTCCTCAATTCTTTCCTCCGGGACTGGCCCTTCGAAATCACCTATCCAGAATTACAGCACTGGAACGTATGTCAATTTCACAAATTCTAACTCTACCGCTGGTGCAATTTCTCTCACTTCCAACTCTCAGACTTTCATTATCGGTACTCAATCTAAGGGAATGCTCATCAGATATGATAACACCAATGATAAAGTATATTGCCAATACGTTGATAATGCCCAAGTTATAACATATTCTACCGCAGATGATATTGACCAGGTCTATTGGTATATGACAAAAGTTACGGAGACACCTGTCACCAGTTTTGAATTTGTTGATGCACTCAAGACCTTCAAAAAATCCCTTCCCAACATCAACTACGTCAATGACTTCGGAGTCTCTGTGCCTCTGACGCAGATATGCCGCAATGAGGATGTGAGCATTGTCATCAACGTATTCTACAACCCTGAGTTCGCCCTTGTATATTTTGATGTCGAGGCCTGGACAGGGGTTGACAATGAAACCACTTTCGATTAGCAGTTATGAACAGTATGACAAAATATATTTCAAAGATTATATTACTATTGGCGACAGCCTGTGTCTCCCTCTCCTGCGTACGGGAAGAGTTCACCGAAGGCTCGCTTGCCGAGGGTGAGGGCTGGCTGCTGGTCAATTTCGGCCCGCAGGAGTCCATTGAAGTCACCACCAAGGCCACCCAGAACTATACCAGCGAGAATGCAGTGAGCAACATATATGTCTTCCTTTTCGACAACACCGGCAACAAGCTCTACGGCAAGTGGTTGACTGCATCGGAGAGACTGGACTCGGACTCAGCCGTCCAGAGCGCTTCATCGGATTCATGGTATGTCGACAATGCTTCTTCAAGCCCGACGCTGACCACCGGCTGCTTCAAGATCAAGGCTTCTGCGGGCAGCGGATTCAAGCTCTATGTCATAAGCAACCTCGACTCCGACATGGCGCGCATCTCCTCGGACCTGCTTTCGCACAATATCGTGACCGAGGATGACCTGAAGAATTTCAAGCTCCAGCTCAACCAGGAGACTGTCAACCGCAACACCAATTTCCCGATGGTGGCCTACATGGACAAGATAACCATCACCGCAGGCACGACCAATACCCTTACAACTAGCGGCAGTCCGTTGAGGCTCCAGCGAATCGATGCCAAGGTCCGCTTTGTCTTCAAGACCGGCACGCGCCCTGACGAAAGGAATCAGGTCATCAAGAGCTTCGAAGCTCGCCAGTGGAAGGTGGTCAATGTGCCTACTACCGCTTTTGTGGTGGGGCGTGACAATGCGGACGCCACCGTGGTGGACCCGTCAACTCCTTCGTCCGAGTATGCAGCCAAGGCCCCTTACTTTTTCGAGACCGACTGGCGCAACTTCGAGGACATAACCACTGATACCCAGGAGTTCTCGTTCTATATGCTTGAGAACCGCCAGAGCCCGAAGAACAGTTCTTTCACTTCCTACCAGGACCGCAGCCGCCAGGACAAGGACGCTGCCGGGAAGAATAAGACTGTAAATGTGGAATATACCTCCCTTCTCGGAAAGAGTGAGAGCAGGGAGCTGCGTCTTTTCCAGAACGCCAACGACTTCTCGACCTATGTGCTTGTGACCGGCCGCGTCAATATGGACCTTGAGAACGATGATGCCGGACAGACTCTCGGTGCTGACGTTCAGTATCTTATCCATCTTGGCAACTGGAACTCCAGCATCAAGACCGGTACCGGTGAGTATTGGGACGATGACGAATATTCCAATGTGACGGACTTCAACACCCTGCGCAACCACAGCTACACCTACACGGTCACCATCAATTCGGTCAACAATATCCGTGTGGAAGTGGAGAATGGTGATACGGAGAATCAGCCTGGAGCTACCGGCGAGGTGATCATAGCAAAAGAGGAAATAGCCCTCTGCGATGCCCACTATGTCTCCAAGACCATGACTTTTCACGCCAAGAATTTCGTCACTGTGGGTTCGGACGGGAGCCTTACATCTACAGCCGACCGTCTTACCTGGAAGGTCAAGACACCGTATTGCGACGGCGCTCCTATAGTGGAGGGCGGCATCGACATCGCCGACCACCTTGACTACAAGTGGGTTCACTTCCGTCTCAACAAGCAGGATGACGGGGGCAACTATTTCCAGGACAAGCGCCGCAAGTACACTACCCGAGTGTTCGAGCACAAGGAGCTTTCGCAGGAAAACACTGAAGATGACGGCACTGAGGGACTTGCAGGCTACCACAATGACGGATGTATGGACATCATCCAGCTGGTAAGCTATATCAAGGACCAGGTGGGAAAATATGTAGAATATTACAATGAGGTGTTGCGCGTGACAGCAGGTGGCGGTTCGGCTTCATCGGTAGTCAACACAAGCGATTTTGACAACGGTTATTTGGCAGACGGCGTGACCGTGGACCCGGACGGCCCGAAAATCTGCGTGACAACATTTGTGGATGAATATTACTATGATGAGCATCCTATCACCCACAGTACCAGCCCGACGCTCTGGAAGACTTTTGTCAATCAGGATGACCGCACCATGCACATCCTCTGCGATTCCAATTCCAGCACCGACCTCGAGTCCACCTCGACAGGCTCAGTGATTACCATCCAGCAACACTCCATCAAGAGTATCTACAACACAAATACTTCATACACAGCCCTTCAGACTGCCTGGGGCATCGAGACAACCGATGAGTTTTCGGATAAGGTGAAGAAGTATAATTCTGATGCTACAAATTATTACGATAGTGGGAAGAATACTGCTCCGTTTAACGGCAGGGCAAATTCTGTATTTGAGTGGGATCTTGCTCCTGACGGAGTGACCGTTGAGACTATCACTGACATAAAGTCCGGCGTCTCGTGGGGAACTTATCTTGATTATGAAGTAAATAACGACACTCCTCAGATGCAGACTTCTCCGACTGACTATCAGGCACTCAGGTACTTCTGCATGGCCCGTAATCGCGACAACAACGGGGACGGCGTCATCCAGAAGGAAGAGATCCGCTGGTACCTGGCTTCAGTGCAGCAGCTTGTGGGTCTCTTTGTTGGAAACAGCGTGGTGGAGCATTCTTCGAGATTGTACTACAGGACAGCAGCGCAGCAGGCAAGCTCCAGTCAGAATGATTGGTATCAGTTTGTAATTTCAAGCACAAATAGGAGCGGCTATAATTCTCCAACTCTTATATGGGGACATGAAGGAATATCTACTTCTGCCTTGTCTCAAGCACCTGGTTGGGCTCCAGGAGTAGATGCATACGGAATCCGCTGTGTTAGGAACCTTGGCTTGGATAGTAACGCTGGTATTAATGAAAAGCCTGACGATTATGTGATTATGAGCTCCAACCCTGACGGTTCATACACATTTGAGTGTACCCACCTCAATGAAGCAGCACTTAGGGATTACACTTCAGTGGATCTGCCTTATGCCGATCAGTTTTCTGCCACCAACAGGCTTTACAAGCGCTTTGATGTATATCCGACTGCGACAACCTGGAGTGGAGGGGTGGATTTCCCGACATTCCAGCAGAATATTAACGACAAGGGTGCGTATGGCTCCGGTTACTGTCCGGAAGGGTATCGCATCCCTAACCAGATGGAGCTTGCAATGATGGTATATTATATGCCTTCAGTTGATACGCCTATCGATTCAAGAACATATTGGACATTTGGCCCTCACGGTGCCAATCCAAAAAGCGGAAAGGAGAATAATTACGGTTTTTGCTATGACGATGGTAACATTACCGTAGCGAAATATGATGTCACGCAAGCCCGCTGCGTCCGCGACATCCGTGTGGAATAAGCGAATTTTTTTAGTTTATTTTACGGATTGTAATAAATTTATTACCTTTGTGCCATGAGAATGATTTACAGAACCGAA
>JBJEJU010000009.1:0-18690 GCA_051878275.1 Candidatus Cryptobacteroides sp.
TACTGTCTTTGGCCGCCTGAAAAATGTACCAAGTTATTTTTTAATGTTTACATAATGTGCACTTTCTGGATGAAGAATGTGAGATTGAAAATTGTTCATCTTTGTCAACGTTGGTTATCGGCTCCGGTATGTTGGTTTTGCGCCCTACGAATTTCAAAGATACTGAGAACATCAAATATGTAGTCGTAAAGGCTGAAAACCCTCCTCAAGTTTCTTGTCCGTCATATGTGCCTGAATATCAAATCCACAATCCTCTAAAATACTCAGAAGCATCACTTGTCAGCATCAAAGTGCCGGCAGAATCCGTGGAAGCATACAAGACCGCACCGTATTGGAGCGTCTACGCAGACATAATAAGCGCAATTGAGGAGTAGGAAGACTGAATGTTTTGTGGGTATTGAAAATAATACCTATATTTGTCGTGACAAAATTATTATGATAGACTATGCCAGAATTGTTTAGACAATACGGATTTGTATTTCTGTTTTTCTCCCACGAACACGAACCTATCCACGTTCACGTGAGAGGGCATAACGGAGATGCGAAATATGTATGGGACGGTGAGGGCTTTTCGCTTGAGACTTCCCACGGGATCAAGGCAAACGACCTGAAGCGGATAGAAAGAGCCATTCACGAGAATTCTGACATAATCATCAATAGGTGGTACGAGATTTTTGGCGATACGGATAACGAAGGAGAAAATGAACAGGATTGAAAAAATATGGTTTGACGGTGAATGGCTGTACGGCCTCGGAGACGATGGCAAGACCTATCGTCAGTCTCTTCTTTGGTATAAGAACCTTCTGAATGCTACAGAAGGACAGCGACAGGAATACGAAATAAGCACTATCGGTATCCATTGGCGCAAACTTGATGAAGATGTAAGTTTTGAAAGTTTTACCTATGATGAGGCCGAACCTTCTGCATTCCAGCGTTTTTTCCTTGAGCATCCTGAAATCAACATCGCGGAGTTCTCAAAGGCTATAGGCTTGAATCCGTCTCTTATGAGGAATTATATCAATGGTTTCAAGAAGCCTTCAAGGGAAAGAGAACAACAGATTCTTGACCATATACACAAATTGGGCAAGACCTATCTTGAGGTCACTTTTGCTTCATAGAACAATACGATGATAATTTGATGCACTTCAGTACCGGCTGAAGTGCATTTTTTGCATATCCGATACGCGGTTCAAAAAATCTTTGCTATATTTACATTATACTACGTCAAGGAAATTGGTGTGCAGATAGGGATCACTGTTGCCCTGTCGATGCACAGGAGCGCAGATGCAATCCGCAAATACCTGTAATCCGGATAGTTATGACCGCAGGAGCCCGTTTTTGTCTTGTTTTTTTGGCGGCCATCCTGCTGCTTGGCAGTTGCGAGGTCGAGCAGACCTTCACCTCGGCGGATTACTCTCCCGTTGTCAATTTCGAAGCATTCTGGGATATATTCGATGTGGACTATGGACTTTTCTCTTCAAAAGATGTTGACTGGGATGAGGTCCATTCGGAATATCGCCATCGTCTGGATACGGTCCATGGTGACGAGGGCCTTTTCACGCTTTTGACGGAGATGGCGGAATTGTTTGAGGACGGGCACATCACGCTGTCGTCTGGAAACCGTACATACCACTGTTCCTCCTGGAAGGAAAATGCCTGCCAGGACTTTCTGGATAGCCTGCCTCCAAAGTATTTGCCGGATGCCGGATACATCGGCAACATTTCTTATTTCGGGCTTGTCAAAAAAACGGCAGTGGCATATTTCCGATATCCGGACTTCAATAAAATCCTTACTGACTACAGTTACAGCCGTCTTGATGCAATCTTTTCACGCTCTTCGGCAATTATTATCGACATCCGTGGCAACATCGGAGGGAGCAGCACCCTGGCCGAATCCCTAGCATCCCATTTTTTTGACAGCCAGGTGGTCGTGGGCTATCATCTTTTCAATAACGGAAGGCATTCGGCTTTTCCCGTGAGGTATCCGGCCAAAGTCATTCCCGCAAAGCAGTACAGGTGGGCAGACAAGCCCGTGGCCGTGCTTACGGACGGGATGACATATTCTGCTGCCAGTTATTATGTATTGTGTATGAAGCAGAACCGGCGGGCCGTGATTGTCGGGGGCACGACTGGCGGGGGAGCGGGATTGCCTGTGTCCCGTGAGCTTCCCAACGGATGGCTGCTGGAGCTGTCTTCCGGAGATACTGTCGATTTGCAAGGCGTGAGCACCGAGAACGGAATCGCACCCGATCTGGAAGTGCATCTTGATGCGGACGAAGCACTCCGTGGCAAGGATACCATTATCGAGGCCGCGCTGCAGCTCCTTCCCGGTTCAACGACCCCGTGAAAATTATCTGGTCCGAGCGGGTTTGCAAACTTCAGGCTCAACTGCCTCGAAAGTGGCTCGTGACATTCATCTGGAACGGGCAGCCCCTCTACAGGTATCTGTGCGGCACTATGCCGTTCCAGATGGAGACAAATTGCCCTCATCTGGAACGCCAACCCCCATTCCACGCTACTGTGGGGCACATCCCCGGCCCAGATGAATTTCACGGGGGCCGGGCCGGAATTTACCCCACCTCCGGCACAATGCAAAATGGGAAGATCCCCTACAGTATCGCCACGGTCATCAGCGAGTTGTAGAGGGTGGAGAGGGTGTTGCTGAAGGCGTTGTCTGGGAAGTCGATGACGGTCTGGGAGGTGGAAGTCTCGATACGGATGCTTGCAACCCCTTTCAGCATGCTGCGGTACTGCTCCTGGGTGGGATAGCAGATGATGCGGCCGGCGGTCAGCTCCTTCTCCTGCTGGAGCTCAATGATGCTGCCGTTTTTTGTGACCACTGTCACGGAAGCGCCGAAAGGCACCGTTTTCCCCGCAAGATAGAGATTGAGGTCAATGCTCTCGTTGTCGCTCTCGGCATAATAGAGATACACAAGCTGGGCGGAGAGCTGGCCGTTGATTTTCATCGACACCGTCTCTGCAAGACGGCTGCCGTGCTGGTCCTGCAGGGATTTCATATTGTTGCCGAGCTCGGTGGAAGGCCTCGGGGCAGCCTTGAGCTTGCTGTACTGCGACGCGATGACCGACCCGAGCTCATTGGCCTTGTAGACTACCTTGATCACACCGTCGGAAGTCCATCTCTTGGTGGCGTCTATGGAAGAGATGCCGGTCGCAATCTTCTTGAGGTCAGCCTCTTCCAGATAATACTCCCCGCAGTTGAGATACACCCTGCCCTTGCCGCGCATCACTCCCGAGGGAGCCACGAGATTGGGCCCGTCGGCGCTGTTTTTCACAATCACCGTCCTCCCGTCAACGGTCCGTACGGTAAGCGGGGCGTTCTTGGGCATCTTCCACGCCGTGCTCTCTTCAAAATACATATTGAGCTGATACACAGGCTGTCCGTCCGGGAACATCACCCTGCAGAGCTTCACATATACCGGAGTGCTCCCTTCCACGCGTTCGCGCTCGCATCCGGAATAGATGTAGCCGTTCTTCCTGTAATTGTAGCGCAGCTGCGACTGCGCATCCAGCATAAAAACCGCCATAAACAAAGTTATGGCTGCAACCAGTATTTTTTTCATCATCTTATCTCTTTGATGGCCTTTTCAATGGCGGCCGCCTCCTCTTCTCCAAAATCCTTGCCGCCATATACGGCCAGCACCGCGGCTCCGGCAAGACAAAGGCAGGCCCCGCAGATGTAAAGGGCGCTGTACTGTCCTCCCTGCATGATCCTGCTGCAGAGCCAGAAAGCCGCAATCACCAGAAAACCCACAATCACATCCGCAAGGGTACTCTGGCGCCTGCCTGCACTCACGGTCACATGGTAGGTGTTGATGCCTCCGCTGCTTCCGGTCTTTTCAAAACCGACCACAAGGTGCCTGGTGCGCAGCCTGTCCGAATGGTCAATCCATATTTCTCCCGGCCCGCCCTGGCCCACGTTGCGTGAAGATGCCGCAGCAATGTCCCAGATGGTCTGCCCGAATGCTTCCCCGTCAAGGGAGGTCTCCATGTCGATGCGCGAAAGCGTGCGCAGCCTGATTGAAGAATCAAATTCCATTGTTATCTTCCGAGTCTTGCGATGAGATTGTCCCCGAGCCCGCTCTTCACCCTGATATGTTCCACAACGGCGGTGACAAACGGATTGTTGTCGAAATCGCCTCTGACATGCTCGAAATCAAGCTCTTTCTCCACGCGCGTGCCGTCTGCCCCGAATCCCGTCATTGCGGCAAGCGAGAACTCCTTGCGGGCGTCCTCATAGACAAGGCGGTCAAGCCCGATCACTGCCTCCTTCCATTTCTCCACGATGTCAATCACCTGGGCTGCAGTCATTTCCGCAGGGTCGTAACCGAAGAACTCTTTTATCTTCCCATGTGCCCAGGTCCATTCGTAGGTGTAGTACATCCCGTGGATGCGTCGGAACTCGTCGTTGATGTCGGCAAGCCTGTCGAGCGTGCCGTCCTCGATTTCGCAGAGAATCCTGTCCACCTCGCTCTTCGGAGCGATGAGCCCGCTGATGTCCGCCCAGTCGCCGCTTCCGATGGCTGTCTGCGGCTTGAGCATTGCCCTGATCTCTTCGTCGGATGCGCCTGCAGGGAGGTCTTCGAGCCTCTTTATCAGGGAGTTGCCGAGAAACTTGGTGATGCCGGTCCTGTAGTAGCCGATGCCTTTTTTCAGGGCGCTGTTGGTGATTTTGGTGCTGTGGAACGAATACACGTCCGAAAGTTCACCGGAGGAATGTTTCAGGTTCTCGAGGATTTCGAGGCCCTTGAACATCTTCTGTATGGTGTATGGACTGAGAAGGTTGTAGTTGATGCAGTCGAGCTTCTCGGGGTCTTTCCTGCCGTCCCTCTTCGGCCATTTCTGCGCATCGCGTATGGTCCCGACGCTCTTGAGGTTGACGCCCGGCACGAGGTAGGTGGTATTGTTCTGCTCGATGAGGTATGAGAACGGAAGGTTGGTCGTATCGGAGTGGGTGACGTGGCGGCCCATCACGAGGGAGAACGCCCCGACCCTCGAAGGCCAGAGGATGTATGAGCCCGAGGCAGTCTTTGCCCCCCTCTCCAGCGTACCCTGGTGGATAGGGCCGAGCTTGTACATATGGTTGCTCTGGTTGGAGCCGGAACCTGCGTTCATGAATGAGAACATCCCGGCAATCAGGAGCGTTGACTTGTGGTGGGTGACGGTGAACGGGCCGGCAAAAATCGCACAGGCCTCGCCGTTTTCGCCCTGGCAGTTGCTGAAAAACAGTGAATCGGAGGCGGAATAGCCGTGTCCCAGCTTGCAGGACTGCCCTACGAAACACCTGGTTATCATGGCGTTGTCGTCGATTTCGGAGCCGCTGCACACGATGAAGTCGTCTGCCATCACTCCGCTGCCGATTTCCACAGGGGCGCTCTCATTGCTGTTGATGCTTCCGTTGCGCAGCCTGCGGGCTCCGGAAATGGTCGCACAGTCCCCGATGCGCACGCCGTCGATTACCCCGCAGTTGCGGATAGTGACCATATTGCCGATTGTCCCCGTCCCGGAAGAGTGCTTGCGGGCGTAGAAGTTGGCCAGGTCGGTCAGGCGTCCGTGAAGCTTGCTCCGGTGGCGGTAGAGGGCCATTATGTAGGCAATCTGCGCGCTGAGCTTGTCGGAAATCGCCACTTCGCGGCCGCCGGTCTCGTTGAGGACCGATACCTCGGTGCCGTTGCCGAAGGTGCATCCTTCGTCGCACACTATGAGGTCAACATTGTCTATGAGACAGCAGTCCCCGATCTCATAATTGGCGATATACTCTCCTATGTTGCTGATTATGCAGTTGTTGCCGATGGTGACATTGTGCAGCCTGGCATTGCGGATGCCGCTGTGCACCGGGCAGCCTCCCTTCAGGATGAATTCGCCCGACATGTGCCCGATCTTGACAGTGCCTGAGAAGGCGACCCCTGAGATATGGTTGACGTATGCGTCCGTCTCGTCGGCGACAAAGACGTTGCCCCAGTCTTCGGCGCTGCAGCCGTTTGCGGTCAGGCGTGCGATTTCGTCCTGCCCCGGGTTTCTGTATGTATGCATTTTCGAATCTGTTGAATTTTACAAAAATAGGCAAAAAATTCCTAAAACTATCCGATACCGCCAATAATGGTGCAGTAGCGGAATCCGTTTTTTGCCGGTGAAGGATTTTTTCATAAATTTGACGCGTTTTACGACTTTGGCAAAAGTTTTGATTGCAATGAAAATCTTTGCCCGGAGTAAATGATTATAGGCATAAACGTTATTATATTATAAAACTATGAGATTTGATTTTAAGATGATGATGCTGGCCTCGCTGGCATCCGTGAGCCTTCTGGCTTCCTGCGGCAAAGACGACAGCGGGAAGGGAGGCAATGAAGAGAATGACGTACAGTGGATTACTGACAATTTCCTCAATGTCGCCTACAATGATGAAAGCGGCCTTGTACTTTCCTACAGCGATGCGATTGACCTCGGAAAAGTCGTGACCGTCACCGCCTGTGACGACGAGACTCTCACCCTTACCCTCGAGGGCGCAAGTGTGGAGGATTTCGGTCTTGGCGCAATTGCCACTCCGGGCGTGTTCCCGGGCGAGAAGAAGAGCACTCTCTCTGTGGGCTACACCAGGGTTGGAGACGTGCTTGAAATCGGTACCCAGGTAAAGGAGGGAGCCTATGCATTCACCCTTACCGGCACCCTTGCAAAGGGAAGCTATGTGATTGACATCAATGATGTCACGGTTGCTGCCAATGCCGCATTTGCCGGTATGAAGCTCAATCTGGTCAACTATGTGGATGGGGAAGGTTCTGTTGACGCAAATACCCCTGTGGAAGAGGTTGACGCCCTTTATCCTTTCCATCTCGTATGGAATCCTTCCGATGCTGCCATCAACATCGACCTCGGTTTCGGAGTGCCTATACCGATGCAGGTTGTCAATATTCTCCGTATGGTAATGGTGATGCCAATCATCGAAATTGACGAGCAGAATTCAATCAGCGTCATGGAGGCTCTCCAGGGCGTTCTCCGCTCGGTTTCATTCCGTGCCGACGGCAATGTGGTCGCAGAATTCAGCGATATGGAAAATCCGGGCGTATTTGCCGAGTCCCCGCTCAATCTCGTGCAGTACAAGCTGCTCAATGACCATCAGGTAGCCGTTTATTTCAATCCTTCGGTGATTGAGGCTGCCGCATCCGCTGCTTCCGTGAAATCCGAGGAAGACGTGATGAACAAAGTCATCGCAGCGCTTGCCGGCATCGTTGCCAACTATGCACCAATGCTCGCTGACGGAGTGGTACTCGAATATGCTGTCTATGACAACGGCGTGATTTCCGTTTACCTTGGAGGCGAATTCTTTGCACCGCTTCTTTCTGCAGCTGCCCAGCTTCTTGGAGATGAGGAGATCATGGCACTTCTTACGGAGATGATTGCAAGCGATGAATCCATGGCTGACATGGCCGGGCTCATCGGCGGCATTCTCCCTCAGCTTCCAGGGCTCCTCGGAAACTGCGAAGGCCTCGAGGTCGGGCTCAACTTCACCCCGGCCCTGTAGGAAATACTTCAGGACAGTTCCCATTCGGGAATCTGCAGCATATGCACACAAAATTAAAGCCGGCTGCCCGTTGGGGGCTGCCGGCTTTTTTTAAGTGATATTCAAGAAATTACCAAGCTGATTTGAAATACTCCTCTTTATTGTCCGATGACCCCGATTGTCATCGAAGGGTTGCCCGTGCCGGAGCGGATGATTGAACCCTTGGTGTAAATCTTTTTGAAAGAAACATTTCCAAGCTCATCGGCGACATACCAGGTACTCTCGATGGACACCGGATAAGAGTCGGTCCCTGACGGAAGCATCCAGTCGGAAGGGAATGAATGGAACGATGTCACAATCTCGAAGCCGTTGTCATCCCTGATGGTACCGTCTTCGCCGACAGGGTCTTCCCCGAAGGCATTGTGCCTCAATGCCAGCCTTACGGTGTCGTTCTGTACGCCCCTGTACTCGAGGTTGACCTGACGGAGGGTGCTGCCGGATTTTTTGCTGAAAACAGCCGCCTCAATATTGAGATAACCTCCGCTGAACCAGCCGCTTGAAAGAATGATGGCGTCTTCTCCGAGCGGCTCTCCTGTCTCCGGGTCCAGATCCTCATCGTTGGACCTGACCGCATTTTTGCAGGTCACGTCAATCAGTTCCGTGACACGGATGTCGTACTGCCTGCCGGCCTCGGTCTCTTCGAGCACGTCAAAATACAGAATCACCCTTTCATTGTCCGAGAGCCTGTCCCCGACATTGTTTTCCGTGACCCTGTACCGGTATCCTCCGTCGGAGGTGAACACTCCCTGCCTGTAGGAGCCGATGTCCATAACATGCGTAGGATTGTCATTTTCCTCGCTGAAACAGCCTGTAAGGCATATTGCAGCAGCCGCTGAGGCCGCCAGCATCGATACTGTTCTTTTCATACTATCAAAAATTTTTACATTTATAAAAATTTTATGAGAGTATGATAGCCGTTCGCTATCGCTCACTCTCACGATGAAAATCATTTGATATCGCCCTTGGGCGAAAATATATCAAAGATTTTCATGTTCGGTTTCATTTTTTATGATTTTGTTGCGGCTACTGTTTGCGTCCCCTGCGTGAAGGATGGCAGAGAATCTGGATGTCGAACCCTTCCACATTGTAGCCCTTGAATTTGCGTCTGCGCAGCTTCTCCGTCACCGTTTCGATGAGGTCGTCGTCGAAGATGTCGCGGAAAGTGTTGCTGACCGTGTCGTAGAGATGGATGTGCATGAATGTGTTCACATCAAAATACATTTTGCAGTTGGCACTCATCCTGTGACGATAGACCCCGATGTCGGCCATCGTGGTGAGGATGTTGTAAACCGAAGCCACGGTTACCTTCGCCGTCCCTTCATTTGTGATGTGCTCCGCCACCATATCTGCGCTGGCGTGCCCGAGGGCGAGCATCGCACTGTGGACAGCTACCCTCTGCGGCGTAATCTTCATCGAATGCCGCTTCAAAAATGTCTTCAGCTCTTCAATCGAGAGCGGTTTTGGTGTGTTGTCGCTATGCATAGGATACAAAGGTAATAAAAATTCCGTATGATGTTGAATTTTGCTATATTTGTACTATGATTAAGACTTTGATTATAGGCTCCGGTCCCGCCGGGTACACCGCGGCCATCTATACTTCCAGGGCAGCCCTCTCCCCGGTCCTCTACGAAGGAATGGAGCCGGGCGGCCAGCTCACCACGACAACCATTGTCGAGAATTACCCGGGATTTGAAAGCGGCATCGATGCCAATGCGCTGATGGACGCAATGAAGGCACAGGCCAGACGCTTCGGCGCGGAGATCCGCCCGGGGCGCATCAAGTCCATTGACCTTTCGTCTCGCCCGTTCCGCGCAATCGACGACCATGACAACGAGATCATCGCACAGACCGTGATCATCGCCACCGGAGCGACCGCGCGCTATCTCGGACTCCCTTCGGAGACGAAATACAGGGGGATGGGCGTTTCCGCATGCGCTACCTGCGACGGCTTTTTCTACCGCAAGAAGACCGTGGCTGTGGTCGGAGGAGGCGATTCAGCGTGCGAAGAAGCCACATACCTTGCAGGCCTCTGCAAAAAGGTCTATATGATTGTGCGCCGCGACGTCTTCAGGGCATCGGCGGCAATGCAGCGCAAGGTCGAGAACACGCCAAACATCGAGGTCCTCTGGGGATGCAACACCCGCGAAGTCCTCGGCGACGAATACGGAGTGACCGGCGCCCGTCTCGAAAAGAACGATGGTACTGTTTTTGATATCAACATCGACGGCTTTTTCCTCGGCATCGGGCATCACCCCAATTCCGACCTCGTGCGCGGACAGGTGGAGACCGACTCCAACGGCTACATCGTGACTGCCGGAAAGTCCTCAGCCACCTCGGTGGAGGGGGTATTTGCCGCCGGAGATGTTCAGGATCCGTCTTACCGTCAGGCGATTACGGCTGCAGCATCAGGTTGCAGGGCCGCCCTTGACGTGGAGAGGTTCCTGATAGAACATAACATTTAGAAAAGGATGAACAGACAGCTGAAAACTCTCATCATTGCGGCCTTTGCCCTACTCTGCGTGACAGGTTGCAAGACAAAGTACGACACCCTTCTCGAAAGCAGCAACGTGGATGAAAAATACGCTGCCGCCTTTGAATATTTCAACCAGGGGAAGTACCAGAAGGCGGCGTCGCTTTTCGAGTCGATGGCCATCCTGACCAACGGCACCTCGCGCGACGACACGGTCCAGTACTACTGGGGCCTGAGCAACTACCGCTACAAGGACTACTACACTGCCGAGGCCAATTTCTCCAAATTCATCGAGACTTTTCCGCGCAGTCCGTTCACCGAGGAGGCCCGCTACCTCAGGATCGACTGCCTCTTCCGCTCCACATACCGCTGGGAGCTTGACCAGCAGCCGACCTACTCCGCCATGGAGCAGATGAACCAGTACCTCAAGGATTATCCCGAAAGCGACCGCAGGAGCGACATCATGGCTATGCTCGACGAGCTCAACTACCGTCTCGACAAAAAGGCCTACGAGGCCGCGAAGCTCTATTACAAGATGGAGGACTACAAGGCCTCGCGCGTTGCCCTGAGGAATGTCATCAAGGATGACGCCGACAATATCTTCCGCGAGGACATACTCTACTACATCGCGATGTCGTCCTACAAATATGCCAATATGAGCGTCAGGGAAAAGCAGAAGGACAGGTTCCTGACCTTTGTGGATGACTATCTCAACTTCATAAGCGAGAATCCCGATTCGCCGTACCGCAAGGAGCTTGACGGACTCTACGAGAAGGCGCAGAAGCAGATAGCCAGGCTGTAGGGGAGTGCTTCCCGGGCAAATGCGAGATTTTGAAACCCCGCAGCCCTGCCTCCCGTATCTATATTGAAACTGCAGGAAGTGCGGTTTCCAAAAAGAACAGAAAAGATTTATGGACAGAAAAAAAGTACCTGGCAATACCGTCACACGTGACGTGAAGGACCTTGCCGCGCCTACGGGCAACCTCTATGAAACAGTAGTCATTCTCTATAAAAGGGCCAACCAGATTGCCGCTGCCGAGAAGAAGGAGCTCAACAAGAAGCTCGAGGACTTCAAGAACGACCGCGACTCCATGGAGGAGGTTTTCGAGAACAGGGAACAGATAGAAATCTCCAAGTATTACGAGAAACTCCCGAAGCCTGCCCTTGTTGCAGTGGAAGAATTCAAAGAGGGTGAACTCGAATACCGTGTAGCCAACGACAAACCATATTCGGAGGAAGCATAGGTAATGCTCACGTCTCTTCAGGTAAGGAATTACGTGCTCATAGACTCGCTGGACATACAGTTCCCGGCGGGTCTTGGCATTATTACGGGACAGACAGGAGCCGGAAAATCCATTCTGCTCGGTGCCCTGTCGCTGGTTCTGGGATCAAAGGCCGACGCTTCCCTGATCGGCCGCTCGGCGGACAATTGCATAGTAGAGGCAGCATTTGACGTACGCGATGACAAAGTGCTGGAAGGGATGCTTGCGGAGAAGGACCTGCCGTGGAACGGCGGACAGCTTGTGGTAAGGCGCGTGGTTGCAGCCAGCGGGCGTTCGCGCTCGTTCATCAATGATGAGCCCGTGAAGGTGGAGGACCTTGCGCGTTTCGCTTCGAGGCTCGTGGACATCCACTCGCAGCATCAGACCCTGCTGCTTTCCGACCGGGCCTACCAGCTTTCGATGCTTGACCATTTTGCCGGCAATTCCGCTTTGCTTGAAGAGTGTTCCGGGGCCTGGACTGCATTGTCTTCGCATCAGGCCGAGCTGTCATCCATAGAAGAGCGCATCCGTACCCTGGCACAGCAGAGGGATTTCAATGAGGCTATGTTCCGCAGGCTTGATGAGGCCAGGCTCCGCGAAGGGGAGATGGAGGAGCTTGACCTCGAGCAGAAGGCCCTTGCCAATGCGGAGGAGATAAAATCGGGCCTGTACAGCGTCAGCGGGGCTTTTTCCGGTGACCCGCAGACCGACAGCCCTTCCGTGGATTCCATGATGAAGGAGGCTGTCCGTCAGCTTTCCAAGGTTGCAAAATATGTCCCTGATGCCTCCGGACTGGCTTCAAGGCTTGATTCGGCCCGTCTTGAAATCGAGGATATTCTCGCCGAGGTGGAGTCTCTCGGGCAGCGCACCGAGGTGTCTCCCGAAAGGCTTGAGGCCGTCGAAAACAGGATGTCGCTCCTGTATGAACTGATGAAAAAACACCAGTGCGCCGACATTGCGCAGCTGATTGCCGAGAGGGACAGGCTTTCCGGACTCATTTTTGATTCCGATGCCCTGTCCGAAAAGAGGGACAGTCTCGTGAAAACCGTAGGGGCTGACAGGGAAAGGCTCGACAGGGTATGCAAAGCCCTGCACGATTCGCGTGAAAAGGCAGCAGGACCGTTTGCAGCCGAGATCCAGCAGTCCATAAGGGACCTCGAGCTTGACCAGGCCGTATTCCGTGTGGAGGTCACACCTTCGGCCGTATCACGGACCGGAGCCGACGCCGTGTCCTTCCTGTTCTCCGCGTCCGGAGTTGCGCCGGTGGATGTCGCAAAGTGTGCCTCCGGAGGTGAGATGTCACGCATAATGCTGTGTCTCAAGGCTATGATGGCCAAATACACTTCAATGCCGACAATGGTCTTTGATGAGATTGATACCGGCGTGTCGGGAAGCGTGGCCGACAAGATGGGCTCAATGATCTGCCGTATGGGCAAGGATATGCAGGTGTTTGCAATCACCCATCTTCCGCAGGTCGCCGCCAAGGGAAATGCCCATTTCCTTGTGTCCAAATCCATTTCGGAGGACGGCCGTGCAGTCACGTCCATCTCTCCGCTCACAGGCCAGGAACGGGTCCGCGAAATCGCAAGGATGCTCAGCGGCTCCACCATCACCCCCGAGGCCATCGCCAATGCCAAAAGCCTGCTGTCTAACTGAACCTTGTCTTCAGCATCCTTTTTTTAGGAGTATTTTTGAAATTTCCGGCTTATACATCCCGGCTATACAAAATAAAAGGCCCGCAGTTTTCTGCGAGCCTTGTTTTTGCTTGTACAATCTTCAGGATTAGATGGTACCCTGCTCAAGCATAGCCTGTGCAACCTTCATGAAGCCGGCGATGTTGGCGCCCTTTACGTAGTCAACAGTACCGTCAGGCTGTGTTCCGAACTTGACGCACTGCTCATGGATGCTTGCCATGATGTAGTGGAGCTTGTCGTCAACTTCCTGGCCTGACCAGCTGATGTGGGTTGCGTTCTGGGTCATTTCGAGACCTGAGGTAGCAACACCGCCTGCGTTCACAGCCTTTCCTGGAGCGAAGATGATACCGTGGCTCTGGAAGTAGTGGATAGCGCCAGGCTGGCAGCCCATGTTGGAGATTTCGCAGCAGCACCAGCAGCCGTTGGCTACGAGCTCTTTTGCGTCATCCTCTGAAAGCTCGTTCTGGAATGCGGAAGGAAGTGCGATGTCGCAAGGGATGCTCCATGACTTCTTGCCTGCGGTGAAGTGGGCCTTGTCAGGGAATTTGACTGCCATATCTTCTACCTTGTTGCGGTTGGAAGCACGCATGACGAGCATGTAGTCGATCATTTCCTTGGTGATGCCGTCAGGAATGTGGCATACGCCGTCAGGTCCTGAGATTGCAACAACCTTTGCTCCGAGCTGGACAGCCTTGGTAGCTGCACCCCAAGCCACGTTGCCGAAGCCTGAAAGTGTAACGGTCTTGCCCTCGATGCTCTTGCCTGCGTGGTTGAGGATGTGCTGGGTAAGATAGAGTGCACCGAAGCCTGTAGCCTCAGGACGGAGAACAGAACCGCCCCAGGTGCCGCCCTTTCCGGTGAGAACGCCGGTGTTGTACTGGCGGGCGAGCTTCTTGTACATACCGTAGAGGTAGCCGATCTCACGTCCGCCCACACCTACGTCGCCTGCAGGAACGTCCTGGTCAGGACCGATGCAGTTCCACAGCTCAAGCATGAATGCCTGGCAGAAACGCATGATCTCGTCGTCTGACTTTCCGACAGGGTCGAAGTCTGAACCGCCCTTTGCACCGCCCATAGGGAGGGTTGTAAGAGCATTCTTGAAGGTCTGCTCGAATCCGAGGAATTTGAGCATTGAAGGAGTAACAGCCTTATGGAAGCGGAGGCCGCCCTTGTAAGGACCGATGGCGGAGTTGAACTGGATACGGTAACCGAGATTGGTCTGTACCTCACCCTTGTCGTCAACCCAAGTCACGCGGAAGGTGAAGATGCGGTCAGGCTCAACGATGCGCTCGACGATCTTTGCCTTTTCGAACTCAGGATGCTGGTTGTACACATCCTCGATAGACTCCAGAACTTCCTGAACTGCCTGAAGGTATTCACTCTCGCCAGGATACTTGGCCTGAAGCTTCGCCATTATTTCTGCTGTCTTCATAATGAAATGATAATGAAAGTGTTTATAGTTTTTGTGTTATTAAGAATTTTTTCTTTTCTTAATTGCGGTACAAATCTAATAATTTAAATCGTCTTAAAAAAGATATTTTTAAAAAATGCGATGAACGATTTCCGTCCATCGCATAACCTGCTGTATTCAAGACCGTAAAAGCATTACTGCTGTGCAGCCTGGGCCTGGAGCTCTGCCTGGAGGGTTTCGAGGGTCCTTCCCTCAGGGATGCCGAGAGCCTTGCGGGCTGCCGGTGTGAGGTCGGTGCTCATGGTCTCGTCGATATAGAGAAGCGAGCTCTTCTCGAACACATAGACATATCCGCCTTCCTTTGCGAGCTTCTGGACTGTCTCGATGGCTTTCTGCTGGATAGGGGCCATAAGGCTGTTCTGGCTTGCCTGAAGCTCCTGCTGTGCAGTCTGCTGGAACTCATAGATGCGGTTCTGGATGTCATTGAGCTCTTTCTCCTTGCTCTCGCGGATTGCAGTCGTCCAGGTGGAAGCCTTCTGCTGATACTGCTGTGACTTTGTCTGGAACTCCTCGATCATGCTTGCATAGGTCTCGTCAAACTCCTTGCTCTGTGCACTTATCTGGGCACGGGCCTCGTCGGACTCCGGCATAAGCTGGACAAGTTCAGAGTAATTTACGTGAGCAAACTTTAGGTTCTGCGCTGAGGCAGAAAGAGTAATGAGCGCCGCAGCGACAAAAAGAACAATTTTTTTCATATTAGATACTTAAAGATTTTTCATACTCAAATTGTGGCAGGAAGCCAATGCATCAAATATCAAGCCATATCGTTTAGAATTCCTGGCCTATGACAAAGTGGAACTGGCTTCCTCCGTAGGTCGGATCGTCGAAACCGTAACCCCAGTCTATACCGAGCATTCCGATCATGCTCAGGAATATCCTGACACCCACACCGGCAGACCTCTTGACCTGGAAAGGATTGAAGTCCCTGATGTCAGACCAGCAGTTGCCGGCCTCGAGGAATCCGAGCACGAAGATGGTGGACGTCGGCTGCAGGATGACAGGGTAGCGGAGCTCGACCGTGAACTTGTCATAGACGTTGCCCGCATAGGCCAGTCCGTTGCTGTTGTACTTGGAGTAGATTGTAGGCGTGAGGGAGTAGTTCTCGTATCCGCGCAGGGCGATCACTTCGGTTCCGTAGGTGTTGTAGCCGGTCATGCCGTCACCTCCTACCCAGAAGTTCTCAAACGGGGAGTATCCCCAGTTGCGGTTGTAGTATCCGAGGTATCCGAACTGCACGCGGGTCCTCAGCACGAGGTCCCCGATGATTTTCTGGTAGAAGTTGGCCTTGAAGCTCCATTTGTGGTATTCGATCCACTTGTACCTCTGGTTGGCCGTGAAATTGTCGTAGTTGACATCCTTGTAGCTGTCGTAGGTCACCCTGTTGCCATCGGCATCATAGCCCTTCTTGCGGAAGAGCGAGTAAGGTGGGGTGAGCTGCACGGAGAAGGAGATGTCCTCTCCGGTACGCGGATAGATCTGCTGGTCGGTGGAGTTCCTCGACAGCCCGAAGGTGTAGCTCAGGTTGTGGGCAATGCCGTCGTCGAAGATGAAATAGTTGGAATACCAGTTGTTGAGCTTGTATGTCTGCCAGCTGAGCTGGTTATACATCACGAAATAGTTGTCAGGCCATTTGAGGCGGTTGCCGAGTCCTACGGAAAATCCATATACCTCCATCTGGCGGTCGTGGCTGAGGATGTTCCAGGCAAGGTAGGAGTTGGTCTGGCGTGAATAATATGCCGAGAGGCTCAGCGAAGTAGGCTTCTTTCCGAAGAGCCACGGCTCCGAGAAGCTCGCCGACAGGGCGGTGTAGTAGGTACCGCTGGTCTGGAAACGGAATGCAAGGTTCTGCGCATCTCCAAGCGGCACTGGCCTCCACGCGTCCTTTTCGAAGAAACGCTTGGTGGAGAAGTTGTTGAAGCTGACTCCCGCAGTGGCCACAAAGGTCTTGCCGCCCCATCCTCCGGAGAGTTCAAGCTGCGACGAAGGGCGCTCGGTCACGTTGTAGACGATATCGACCGTGTTGTCGTTGGAATTCGGGATGATGGAATATCCCCCCTGGCTCATGATGGCCTCTGGGTCGAACTGGCCGAGGGATGCGAGCTCGCGGACTGACCTTTCGAAGTCGGTCTGGCTGAACAGGTAGCCCGGACGGGTAAACAGCTGGCGGCGCGCCACCTTCTCGTTGGTGAGGTTGTTGCCGTTGATCACTATGTTGTTGAGAGTGGCCTGTTTGCCTTCCACAACCCTCATTTCCACATCCACCGAGTCACCCTGGATGTTGACCTCCACGGGCTGTACGCTGAAGAAGAGGTAGCCTCCGTCACGGTAGGCCTTTGTCACGTCGAGTTCGTTCTGCTTGCCGCCCCCGAAAAGGCGCTTCTGCATCGTCACGAGGTCATAGACGTCTCCCTTCTTGACCTGGAGGATGCTGTTGAGCTGCTCTGCATCATAGACGGAGTTGCCGGTCCAGGTGATGTTCCTGAAATAGTATTTCCTGCCCTGGTCCACATTGAGGTCGATGGCAAGCCTGCCCGGCTCCACATAATATATGGAATCGCTCACGAGCCTTGCATCGCGGTAGCCAGCCTCATTGTAGGCGCTTATGAGCTCCTTCTTGTCGTTTTCGTATTCCTTTTCGTTGAATTTCTTGGTATGGAAGAAGTTGTACCATTTCTTCGCCTTGGTCTTCTTCATCGACTTGGCGAGCTTGTACTCGGAAATGTCTTCGTTGCGGCCGTTGAAATTGATGTCGCGCACCTTCACCTTCTGCCCTTTGTCAACCGCAAAATTGACCCTGATGGCGTTGCGCACCATGGTGTCTTTGGTCACTTGGGTCTTGACGTCCACATTGAGGTAGCCCTTTTCCTTGTAGTAGCGCTTGATGATGTCCACGGAGCTTTTTTCCACGTATTCGGAGAATTCGGTGCCCCTGCGGCGGTTCACCCTCTCCTGGAGGTCCTTCCTTTCTCCGCTCTTGACCCCGGTATATGTCCACATCGACACCCTCGGGCGTTCCTGGATGTCAATCCTGAACCAGATGGAATCCCTTTTTGCCGACAGCGAGTCCACGGAAATGGACACGTTCTGGAAATATCTCTGCTGCCACAGACGGTTGACGATTGCCGACACCTGTTCGCCGGGCACCGTCACCTCCATGCCTTTCTGAAGACCTGCGAGATTGATTATCTGCTGATCACCGAGATAAGTGTTGCCGTTAACCTTGACGCCGCCTACGTAATATTTGCGCGGGTTGTTGTAATCCACCTCAATGGAGCTGCCTGCGGTCTGCGCCACTGCCGGAAGGCACGCGGCCAGGGCCACTATGGAACATAATATCCGGTTCAATCTCATTTTTTATCCTGATAAAATGCAAATATACTAAATAATTGATTTCATTGCTTGTCGCCTGCCTCTTTCTTTGACAGTCCGCCGAACCTCCTGTCCCTCCGGGAATAGGCCCGGATTGCATCGTGGAGCTCCTTTTCGCCGAAATCGGGCCAGAGAATGTCTGTGAAATACAGTTCTGAATATGCTCCCTGCCAGAGAAGATAGTTGCTGAGCCTCTGCTCGCCGGATGTGCGTATGATGAGGTCCGGGTCCGGAATGCCCGATGTGACAAGGTATCTGCTGAAATCCTCCCGGGTCACCCCGCTGACGTCGGAGCCGTGCTCCATTGCCATTTTCTTTGCTGCCTGGAGGATGTCCCACTGCCCGCTGTAGCTCAGGAATACGATGAGGGTGAGGCGGTCATTGCCGGCAGTCTGCTCCTCAAGCGCGCGGATTGCCTCCTGGAGCGTGGAGGGGATGCGCTCCATATTGCCGAGAACCCTGAACCTGACGCCGTTTTTCATAAGTGTCTCCACTTCGCGGCTGATGGAGTCCATCATAAGGCTCATGAGAAAACCCACCTCTTCGGCCGGACGGTTCCAGTTTTCCTCCGAAAATGCATAGACGGAAAGGTATTTCACTCCTTCCTCCACGCAGGCCTGCGTCACCTTGCGGACTGATTCGACGCCGTGGATGTGGCCGTAGCCCCTTTCGTGGCCTTTTTCTTTGGCCCAGCGGCCGTTTCCGTCCATAATGATGGATATATGGGCAGGGATGTTTTTCTCCATTGAGCTTGTCCTATGAATTGTTGTTCCTTATGTCTTCGCCCCAGAACAGTTTGCTTGTCAATGCGTTGACAAATTCTGATTTAGCGAGCCTCATCCTTTTTA
>JBJEJU010000010.1:0-18605 GCA_051878275.1 Candidatus Cryptobacteroides sp.
AAGCTCCATCTCAAATATTTCAAGGAGGACCCTTCCTATGTGCGTGAACTCTATTGTTTCGACCTCTTCAGGCGTTTCGGTGTGTGGACGGCGCCGATGGATATCTATTGCCGTTTGAGAATACAGGTAGAGGGGGATGCCAATCCTGCGTATTATGGTGTATATCAGATGATTGAGCCTTATGACGCGGACTATGTGAAAGTCAGGGAGGACCAGTTCGGGGGCAACGGCGGCTTCCTCTGGAAATGCCGTTACGGCGCTTCCCTCAACTCGGTATATTCCTCGTTCGGGTATGACGGCGGCCAGGGGCAGTACAGCAACTGCGTCTATGAGCTCAAGACCTCGACAGAGGAGTTTGATGCGGCCAGGGAGCAGCTCAAGGATTTCATACTCAAGCTTACCGGCAAGACGGGGGAGAGTTTTGAGACCTGGATATCAACCCATTGCGATGTGGAGCTGCTGCTGCGCACCTATGCAGTCACGACCGCAACCGGGATGTGGGACGACTACTGGAACAACTCCAACAATTTCTACATCTATTTCGACGCGAAGGACAAGCTGGACTACAAGTTCTACCTGCTCCCTTATGACTATGACAATACGCTCGGCACTTCCGCGGACTGCGGTGTGCAGAATGACTCGGGAAGGCACAGTCCGCTGTCCTGGGGCAAGACTGAGAATGTGATGATCTCCAAGATTATAGAGATACCGCGGTACCGCCAGATGTACATTGATGCCCTCAAGGAGCTTGCAGACCCGGCCAATTCACTGTTCTACCATACTTCAAGCATGTCCAGGATACGCTCCTGGCAGGCAAAGGTGGCCTCCTATGTCAATAACGACACGGGGGAGGACTGCGAAATCAAGGACCGCCCGGCATCATGGAGCAACCATCAGGAATACAGGCTGCTCACAAACGATTCCAACAACAACTTTTTTATGGTAAGGGAAGCCGTGATTGGGAAACTTTGAGTTCCCGGTCCGCTTTTCTCTTGCAAATCAGAGCCTTTTTCCATACCTTTACAAAGATTCTTCCATACCCTGACCAGTATGGAAGTATTTTGATGCAACTGAACTGATCATTTCAACCAATAATTATGAAACCTGTAAAAGTCATACTCTCGTTTGCCGCTGCCGGCCTTATGGGCCTTGCCCCTGCCGGAGCGCAGACTTACGATTCCGTGTTCGACAAGGCCTATGACAGCAAAGTCGAATTTCTCAATGAGGCAGCCAGCCACGTCTATTACGGCTCTGTCCGTCCGGTCTGGAAGGATGCCGACACCTTCATCTATTCAACCCAGGAGCCTGACGGCAAGAAATTCTATGAAGTGAGCATTTCCGCCGGTACCAAAACGGCTTCTACCGAAGAGGCCATGAAGGCTCTCCTCGACAGGCAGCGCCCGGGATATGTTGACCCTTCCGACGAGAACCTCTACCAGACCCGCAAGGCAAAGCCGATTGTATCTCCTGACGGGACCAAAGAACTGGTTTTCAGGGAATTCAACATTTGGGTAAAGGAAGGCGATAATCTCTCACAGCTCACGTTTGACGGAGCGGAGACCAATCCTTACTATCATGCACAGTGGTCT
The DNA here is from genome assembly GCA_051878275.1 of Candidatus Cryptobacteroides sp. Lineage (GTDB taxonomy): Bacteria > Bacteroidota > Bacteroidia > Bacteroidales > UBA932 > Cryptobacteroides. The sequence continues at coordinate 1,590 of JBJEJU010000010.1, forward strand.
CCGGATTCAAAGAAGGTCGCCGCCTACCGCAAGGAAGAGATGAAGGAGCGCCAGATAATTCTCCGCACCTCACGCCCTGCAGACAGGGTGCAGCCTACATACCGTTATCTCGACTATGCAAAGCCGGGTGACGAGCTCCCGCAGATTACCCCGTCGCTCTATGACGTGGAGAAGATGGCACAGGTTCCGTTCTGCACTGCAGCATATTCCAACCAGTATTTCCTCGTGCCGGGACAGTGGTCTCCGGATTCGAAGTACTTCACTTTCGAGTACAACCAGCGCGGACACCAGCTCTACCAGCTCGTGGCTGTCGATGCCCGGACAGGAGAAAACCGCATCATCGCCGAGGAAAAATCCAATACCTTCGTGTATTACTATGACCTCTGGCGCTATTATTTCGAGGACGGACGCAGGATCCTCTGGATCTCCGAGCGTGACGACTGGAGGCATCTCTATATGATTGATGCTGTTGATGGTACCATCCGCCAGGTTACGAAAGGCCAGTGGAACGTGCGTGAGATCTTCAATGTGGACGAAGAGACAGGCACAGTCCTGATGTATGTCAACGGACTCAACGCCGCAAAGGGCGAGGACCCTTACAATAAGCACCTCGTAAAGCTTGACCTCGCTTCCGGCAAGATCACCGATCTCACCCCTGAGAACGCGATGCACAATGTCGATTTCAATTCCGACTACACCTGCTTCGTGGACAACTACTCAAGGCCTGACGTTCCTTATGTATCCATTGTCCGCAGCGCAGCTGACGGCTCGAAGATCATGGACATCCAGAAGCAGGACATCACCGGTCTTGTAGAGAGGGGATATGTGGCTCCGATTGTGTTCAAGGCAAAGGCACGCGACGGAAAGACCGACATCTGGGGCAACATCTACCTTCCGTTCAACTTCGACTCCAAGAAGAAATATCCTGTAGTGGAGTACATCTATGCCGGACCTCATGATTCATATGTAGAGAAAAATTTCTATCCGACACTCCGCTTCAGCAAACTTATGGAAATGGGATTCGTGGTGGTGACCATCGATGCAATGGGTACCGACAACCGTTCCAAGAGCTTCCAGGATGTATGCTGGCGCAACCTCAAGGACGCAGGCTTCCCTGACAGGATCCTATGGATGCAGGCTGCTGCCAAGAAGTACAAGTTTATGGATATCAGCAATGTAGGTATCTACGGATACTCTGCCGGCGGACAGAACACCCTTGCTGCCCTTCTTTTCCATCCGGAATTCTACAAGGTCGGTGTGGCCCTCTGCGGCTGCCACGACAACAGGATGGACAAGATCTGGTGGAACGAGCAGTGGATGGGCTATCCTATCGGACCATGGTACAGCGAGAACTCCAATGTGGACAACGCACACCTCCTCCAGGGCAAGCTCTTCCTCATCAACGGTGAGATTGACGACAATGTGGATCCTGCCTCCACGCTCCAGGTTGTACACGAGCTTGTAAAGAACAACAAGTATTTCGAGCAGATGTTCCTGCCGAACCATACCCACAACCTCGGTTCGGACTATGTGACCAAGCGTATCTACGAGTTCTTCTGGAAGAATATCAAGAAGTAGGCTTGCCTGTCATTTATTGACAGGATAAATGAAAATGCTGCGCCGGTCCGGGATTCCCGGGCCGGCGTTTTCCGATAAAACAGCGGTCAGCTTTTTGCGCAGGCTGAAAGGGTCTCGAGCAGAAGTTGGCAGACCTGTCTGGCCGCAAAGTCGGGATGGGGGTTGAAACTGATGTCGCAGGCAAATTCGGGAAGCTGGACGGGAAGCCTTACAAGCTGTGTTTTCCTGACTGCAGGCTCGGGAAGGATGCCCGCGATATTGTCCGAATTTTCGACTATGGATTTTATGGCCTCCGTTGAGGACGATACCACCGCAATCCTTGCACGCAGGTCCGGGGTGAGATGGTGGAGGTATCCGTCCCACACGGCGAAGCGGTTTGACACATGGATGCCTGCAATTGTTGAAAACGGCTTTCTGGATGCTTCTGCCGCATATACGGCCTTCCTGTTCCGGTCCGATGCCACCACCGCGGCGTCCATCACACCTGCCAGGCGGCATTCCCCCTCAAAGTCCATAGTATCGGGACTCGGTGAAACGGTGATTTCCACATCCGCATCCTCCGGAGTGCCGAAATGGTGCCCGGGGATATCATTGCCGTCATCCTCTTCCTGCGGAATCTCAAAAACGCTTTTCGCTATCCTTTCCCCGCTCGGGAGCGGCCTGATTTCAAAACACAGTTCGGGACGGGCAGCGTGCATGATGCCGATTGCATCGGGCAGAAGATAAGATGCGATTATCGGGTCTGATGCAATCCTGACAGGTTTGTTGCCGGTGAGTTTTCCTTCTTTTCCGAACATCGCCCCTGCCGCATCGTACCAATAGAGTATCCTTGTGGCATACTCCCTGAATGCATTTCCCTGCGGTGAAAGATAGACTTCTCCCTTTGCCCTGACAAACAGTCTGGTCCCCAGCTCCCTTTCAAGGGTATTGATGCTCTGGCTGACGGCAGGCTGTGAAATGCCCAGCTCCCTGGCAGCAATGGTGAAACTTCCCAACCTTGCAACGGAGAGAAAAACTCTGAGTTTGAAATCCTCAAGCATAACTTGTCCTTATATGTGTACAAATATGGAAATAAATCGTAAAAAGTCCAAATAATGATTATATTTGCGGAATCAACCGGTAAGAATTACTCTTTTTGAAATAATACAAGGTAAACCTATCAATCTTAAATTATAGTGATGAAACGTTTATTTCTGACATTTGCAGCTGTAATGATCTCCGTGGCGTCTCTTTTCGCACAGGGGATGCAGACTCTGCCCAACGATCCGGCCGTCCGTGTAGGCAAACTCGACAACGGCCTTACCTACTATATCCTTCACAACGAGATTCCGGCCCAGCGTGCGGAGTTCTACCTTGCCACCAATGTGGGTGCCATCCAGGAGACTCCTGACCAGGACGGACTTGCCCACTTCCTCGAGCACATGTGCTTCAACGGAACTAAGAATTTCCCGGGCAAGGGCATCCTCAACTATCTCCAGAGCATCGGAGCCTCATTCGGAGGCAATGTCAACGCATCCACGGGAGTGGAGCAGACAGTCTATATGCTCAACAACATTCCTCTTGTCAACCAGTCCGTCGTGGATTCCTGCATACTGATCATGCACGACTATTCACATTTCGTGACCTGTGACCCGAAGGAAATCAATGCCGAAAGGGGGGTCATCGTGGAGGAGCGCCGCTCGAGGAGAAATGCGCAGTGGAGACTTCACGAAAGGTCGCTCCCGTACTACTACGGCGACTCCAAATATGCAACCTGCACCCTGATCGGGAGCCAGGAGAACCTCCTGAATTTCAAGCCGGAAAGCCTTACCAATTTCTATCATACCTGGTACCGTCCGGACCTTCAGGCAATGATCGTAATCGGCGACATCGATGTGGACTATACCGAGGCAAAGATCAGGGAGATCTTTGCGGACATCCCTGCTGCAGAGAACCCTAAGCCGAAGGACATCATCAAGGTCCCTGGCAACGAGGAGCCTGTAATCGGCATCCTTACCGACCCGGAGGCCACCTCTACAAGCCTCGAGGTGTTCTGGAAGGGCGAGCCTATGCCTGATGAGTTCAACAATACCGTTCCCGGCCAGCTCTTCAGCTATGTCAAAAACATCATCGCCATAGTGATGAACGAGCGCCTGGGCGACATCTCAGCCCGCAGCGATGCCCCGTTCCTCAATGCATCCTTTATGGTGGGCAGCCTCTGCAATACCGTCGAGGCCCCATACGGATCAATCGCCACCCGCAACGGCGCTTCCCTTGATGCCTTGAGGGCTTTCCTTATCGAAATCAAGAAGATGACAAAATACGGATTCACCCAGGACGAGGTCAACCGTGCAAAGGAGGAAATCAGGTCACAGTATGAAAACGCCGTGAAGAATGCTCCTTCAAGGAAGAATTCCGATTTCGTCAATCTTTTCATCAACAATTTCTTCCACAATGAGCCTTTCATGGAGCCTGAGTTCGAGTACCAGCTCATCCAGCAGATCGGCTCCATGGTGACCGAGAACGAAATCAACCAGATGCTTTCGCAGCTCATCCCTGACAACAACCTTGTCATCCTGTATAAAGCTCCTGAAAAAGAGGGACTTGCCCATCCGACTGAGGATGATGTGCGTGCTGTGATTGCCGAGGTGGAGAATACCGAGATCACTGCAAACGACAATGCCGAGGTGGCTTCCTCTTTCCTCGACCCTGCATCCCTGAAGGGCGGCAAGATCAAGAAGACCGGGACCGGACTCTACGGCTCCACCGTACTTACCCTGTCCAACGGCATCAAGGTATATCTCCTTCCTACCGACTATGACAAGAACTCAGTATCTTTCAATATCTTCCGTACCGGAGGCCTTTCCGTCGTAGCGGACGGCGACCTTGCATCGATGAACGATGACATCTTCGGCCTCTATCTCCAGAATACCGGTGTTGCCGGATTCTCCGGACGCGAAGTCCCGAAGATGCTCTCCGGAAAGATTGTGAGGGTAAACCCTTATTTCTCCGAGCTTTACAACGGTGTCAGCGGTTCTGCTGCCACAGGTGACCTCGAGACGGCCCTCCAGCTGGCATATCTCTACATCACCGAACCGCGTTTCGACGCTGAAGAGTACGCCCAGGGCATCAATATGATTACATCCGTTCTCCCTAACCTTGTCTCAAGCCCTAACTACAAGATGTCCAAGCGTTTGCAGGACGCGCTCTACGCCTCAAGCCCGAGACACCGCCTCATTGACGGGGAGATGGTCGGACAGGCCAGCCTCGCAACCCTCGAGAAGGTGTACCGCAATGCGTTCAAGGATGCTGCCGGAGTATCGATGGTGCTTGTCGGAGACTTCGATGTTGAGACAGTCAAGCCTCTCATTGCCAAGTATGTAGGCTCTCTTCCAAAGGGAAAGAAGGCTGTTTCATGGAACAAGCGTCTTGATATGGCTACCGGCAATGTGACAGTCGATTTCAAGGAGGATATGGAGACACCGATGTCAACGGTCATCTATGTATATCACGCTCCTGTTGAATACAACGGCATCAACAATGCTGCGCTCGAGGCTGCAAGCTACATCCTCCGTATGCGCCTGACCACTTCCCTTCGTGAGGAGGAGGGCGGTACCTACGGTGCCCAGACCGCTGTCCAGCTCGACAAGTCCAGGCCGTCAGAGGCCCTGTTCCAGATTGTATTCAATGCAAAGCCTGAAATTGCAGACCGTCTCCGCGAGCTGACGATGCGCGATTTCACCACTCTTGCTGAGGAGGGTCCGACCGCAGAGGAGTTCGATATGGCCCTGAAGAATTTCCGGAAGAACATCCCTGAAAGCCGTACCAACAACAGCTACTGGCAGGGCAACCTTATGACCAGCGTCCTCTTCGGTGTTGACCGTGACGCAGAGGATGAGGCGGCAGCAGCCAATCTCAAGCCGGAGGATGTCCAGAATGTTCTCAAGGCCCTGATTGCAAGCGGCAACAAGTTCGACTTCATCATGAGGCCGGGCGTGACAAAGGAATAATATCCCGCAATGGCGGCAACGCTGGATTCGGATATACAATTCCTTCCGGGTGTCGGCCCGAAAAGGGCGGCGCTGCTGAAGAATGAGCTCGGAGTAGGCACCATAGGTGACCTGCTCCGGCTTTATCCGTTCAGATACATCGACAGAAGCACTGTCCAGCGTATTGCCGGCATCAGCCCCGATGCCGCCTATGTCCAGGTCCAGGCGACCGTGACCGACGTGAAGCTTTCTCCGAAAAATCTGAAAGTGACCGTTGACGACGGCAGCGCCCGGATGGAGCTGACATTCTTCAAGGGACTCAAATACACGGCGGAACGTCTCCAGAAAGGGCGTACTTTCCTGTTTTTCGGAAAGCCGTCGCTGTTCAACGGCCATCTTGACATGGTCCATCCCGAAATCGACAACCCGCTTCCTGACAATCCGTCGGGGGAGAAGAGGGGAGTCCTTACCGGGGTATATACTTCGACCGAGAGGCTCAAGACGGCCGGCATCACCGGAAAGGTGATGAACCGTCTTATGGCAACGGCCCTTGACCAGTGCCTGGGGCAGGTCGAGGAAAGCCTGCCTGACTATGTGATGAGGGAAAACGGGCTTGTCCCGCTGAGGTTTGCCCTTCGCAACATCCATTTCCCGCAGGATGCCGCGTGCCTGAAAAAGGCCGAGTACAGGCTCAAGTTCGAGGAACTGTTCCTTCTGCAGCTGAGCCTTCTCAAGCAGAAATATGTGCGCAGCAGGTCCACTGTGGGCTTTGCCATGCCGAAAGTGGGGGAGGCGTTCAACAAGTGCTATGAAGCCCTTCCTTACAGCCTGACCGGTGCCCAGAAAAGGGTGATCAGGGAAATCAGGGCCGATATGGTGAGCGGAAGGCAGATGAACCGCCTGCTCCAGGGGGATGTGGGAAGCGGCAAGACCATGGTGGCTGTGCTTTCTGCCCTGATTGCCGTCGGCAACGGCTTCCAGGCTTGCATAATGGCCCCTACGGAAGTGCTTGCACAGCAGCATTTTGCCAATATATCAAAATATCTTGCGCCTACCTCCGTCCGCGTCGGCCTTCTTACCGGGAGCACCCCTGCGGCGCAGAGGAGGGAGCTTCACGCGGGGCTCCGGGACGGCTCCATCGGCATAATCGTGGGGACTCACGCCCTGATTGAAGACACTGTGGTCTTCCACAACCTCGGCCTGGCCATCGTGGACGAGCAGCACCGTTTCGGAGTTGACCAGAGGTCGCGGCTCTGGAGGAAATCACGCGGGGATGTGCCTCCGCACGTGCTTGTGATGACCGCCACTCCTATTCCGAGGACTCTTGCCATGACCCTTTACGGCGACCTTGACGTCTCCGTAATCGATGAGATGCCTCCGGGGAGGAAGCCTGTCAGGACGATTCTTGTCACGGAGGGCAAACGCCACGCCCTCAACAAGTTCATGCGCGACCAGATAGCACTCGGAAGGCAGGTGTTTGTGGTCTATCCGCTTATTTTTGAAAGCGAAAAGCTTGATTATCAAAACCTTCAGAACGGATACGAGCAGATCGTGCGCGATTTTCCGTTCCCGCCCTACAAGGTGGCTATTGTCCACGGGCAGCAGACTCCCCAGGAAAAGCAGTTCAATATGGATGCCTTTGCCGCAGGCAGGGCTGACATTCTTGTCTCCACTACCGTCATAGAGGTCGGGGTGGACGTGCCGAATGCTTCCGTGATGGTGATTGAAAGCGCGGAGAGATTCGGCCTGAGCCAGCTTCACCAGCTGCGCGGCAGGGTGGGAAGAGGCTCGGCGGAAAGCTGGTGCGTGCTTGTGCGCGGGGACAAGGTGAGCCGTGAGTCGATGAAGAGGCTCAATCTGCTGTGCCAGACCGAAGACGGTTTCACACTTGCCGAGGAGGACATGAAGATGAGGGGGCCGGGCGACCTCGAGGGGACCCAACAGAGCGGCCTGCCGATCGAGCTTCACATAGCTTCGCTCACACGTGACGGCTCGATGCTTCCCCTTGCGAGGGACTATGCCGAAACCGTCCTTGCGAGGGACCCGGAGCTCGCCCTCGAAGAAAATGCGCCCCTTCTGCGCGAAATGCGCAAAGACAAGTACAACCACAAGAACTACAGTAAGATAAGCTGACATATGGTCACGGAACTCATCCAGAAATATATCTGGCTCTACGACCGGATCCTCAACTCCGGGGACGCCGGGATTACATTCAGGGAGATTGCCTCGGCATACGAATCACGCTGGAGGGAGACACTGCAGCGAAGGACCTTCATCAACTACAGGGATGCTGTCCAGGACCTTTTCGGCGTGGTGATTCTGTGCAACCGTACCGACAACCGCTACCGGGTGAAATTCGCCTCCGATGCCTCCGACAATGACAGGACCAAGTCATGGCTCATCAACACGTTCACGGTCAACAATATGCTCTCCCTCCGCGACCATCAGCTCAGCGGAAGGGTGTCGGTGGAGGATGTGCCGTCCGGCCACAGGTGGCTTACCGTGGTGCTGGAGGCGATGAGTATGGGCCGAAAGCTCAGGATCACCCACCGCAGCTACACCAAGCCCGTCCCGGACGAAAGGATAGTGTCGCCCTACGGCCTGAAAGAGGATGACCGCAGGTGGTATCTGCTTGCGAAAAGATCTGAGCCGGGGCAGCCCTCCGGGGAGGTTTTCAGGGTGTATGGCCTTGACAGGGTGCTCTCCGCGGAGATTCTTCCGGACACTTTCACGGTACCGGAGGACTTTGACATAGACTATGAATTCCGTAACAGCTACGGCCCTTTCTATACCTATGGCGAGCAGCCGCAGAAAGTGGTGCTGAAGGTGTCGCAGTGGCAGGCCAGGTACCTGCGCGACCTTCCGCTCCACCATTCACAGGAGGAGCTCCATGACGGCAAAATCGCGGACGGGGACGGGGAAGGGGTGCTTTTTTCGTTCCGGGTTGTTGTAAATGCGCAGTTTGTAAACGATATTTGCAGAATGGGAAAGGAGGCGGAAGTAATCAGTCCGCAGTCGTTGCGCGATGAGGTGGAAAATACCCTTGCCTCGGCGCTTGCCCAATATGGTGACAATCTTCAAAAATAATATTTATGAATAAATTACACGGTTTCATAGCGGTGGCTATGAGCGCTATTGCAATTATGAGTTGTACCAGCAAGGAGGAGGGCCCTGCATACATCGGTCCTTCCGACATCAAGGTCGAAAACGGCCTTGTCACACCGGAGGTGCTTCTGTCCCTGGGCCGTCTTTCCGACCCGCAGCTTTCTCCTGACGGAAGCGAGATTCTCTATGGAGTCACCTATACCTCCATTGAGGAGAACCGCACCTGCCGCAATCTTTATGTATGCAATGTTGACGGCTCCTCTGTCCGTCCCCTTACCAGGTCAGGCAGGAGCATTTCCAATGCAAGGTGGTTTTCCGGCGGAAGCAAGATCGCCTATCTGAAGGGTGGCCAGGTCTATGTGGCACCTTATTCCGGCGGAAAGCTCGGAAAGGCGCAGAAGGTGACCGATGTCGAAAGGGGCATCAGCGAGTTCTCCATTTCTCCTGACGAAAGCAGGATCCTCTATGTAAGCACCATTCCTTCAAACGTAAAGACCCCGAAGGATTCCGACCCGATGCTCGACAAGGCAGGCGCCTACGAGACCGAGGACCTGATGTACCGCCACTGGGACCATTGGGTTACCGAACTTCCCCATTCATACGTGGCCCCGTTCGGAAAGGGAAAGGTCACTGCAGAAAACTCCGTTGACATCCTCGGCGGTCCGGACGTGAAGTTTGAGCTCCCTTTGGAGCCTCATTCCGGCATCGAGCAGCTCTGCTGGTCCCCTGACGGAAAATACATTGCATATTCATGCAAGAAGCTCACGGGCCGCGAGTATGCATTCTCCACAAATACAGAGATTTATGTCTATGGCGTAGAGACAGGTGAGACGGTGGTGATCCCGGTCGGCGGCGGGTATGACACCGACCCTGTATGGAGCCCTGACGGAAAGCACATTGCCTGGACAAGCATGCCGCGCGACGGCTACGAGGCCGACAAGACAAGGCTTATGGTTGCCGACGTGGAGGTTGAAGGCGGCATCCGCATCGCAGGAGTGCGCGACCTCACTGCCGACTACTGCTACAACGCCACATCTCCTGTATGGTCTGCCGACAGCAGGTACATCTATTTCAGCTCCCTCGTGGAAGGTCTCCAGGGCATTTTCCGTGCGGACATCGAAAAGACACCGGTATGCGGTACGGCCGTAAGGGTGGCTGAAATCGCCCCGGGCGCAAAGGGAGGCTCCCCGGTCTATGGGGCCGCCATCGAAAGGCTCACTCCCGAGACCGCGTGGTACGATTTCCACTCCCCGTTTGCCATCCTCGAAGACGGGACCCTCCTTGCAACCTACTGCAGCATGGATTTCCCTACTGAGCTTGTAGCCGTAAAGGACTACAATTTCAAGCAGATAAGCTTCGAGAACGAGCACATCCTCAGCCAGGTCAAGCCTCACATCACGGAGGCACGCCATGTGACCACCGTTGACGGACAGGACATGCTCACCTGGGTGCTCTTCCCTCCGGAGTTTGACAGCACAAAGACCTATCCCGCAATCGAAATCTTCCTCGGCGGCCCTCAGGGCACCCTCAGCCAGGAATGGTCATACCGCTGGAACTATCTCCTGATGGCTGACCAGGGCTATATCGTAGTCCTCCCGAACAGGCGCGGAACCACCGCATTCGGCCAGCCTTGGTGCGAGGCCATCTCCGGCGACTACATCGGCCTCAATATGCAGGACTACCTCTCCGCCGCCCGTATGATCAAGAGCGAGCCGTATGTCGGCAAACTTGCAGGTTGCGGAGCATCATATGGCGGATATTCAGTCTATTATATGGCCGGTATCCATGGTGATGTATTTGACTGCTTCATCGCCCACGCCGGAATCTTTGACGAAAAATACATGTACTACGAGACAGAGGAGATGTGGTTCCCCAACTTTGACAACGGCGGCCTGCGCGAATATGCATATTCGGAGGGACAGACAGGTCCTGCCGGCGACGGAATCACCTTCGGCGGCATCCAGCAGGCAGGCTCACCGTGGAGCTCCGAGGCAAAGGCGAGAAGGCACTATACCAACTCTCCTGACCTCAATGTCACGAAATGGCACACCCCGATCCTCTGCATCCACGGATGTCTCGACTTCAGGATTCCTTACGATCAGGGAATGGCTGCGTTCAATGCCGCACAGATGATGGGAGTACCGTCCAAGCTCATTATCTTCCCTGAAGAGAACCACTGGATCGTCCAGCCGCAGAATGCCCTCTTCTGGCACCGTTCATATTTCGACTGGCTTGACCGCTGGTGCAAACAGCAGTAATCGAAAAAAAAGGTTGGCGCCGCCAACCTTTTTTCGTACCTCCGTGGGGATTCGAACCCCAACCGTCAGAACCGGAATCTGAAATCCTATCCATTAGACTACGGGGGCCTGGGATGTTGTTTTGAACATACAAAGATAGCATCTTTTTTTGACAGGGAAAAGAAAAGGTCTGCGGGATTTGAAGAAACACGCGATTTTTTCTAAATTTGCAGAGTCATTACATCATAACAAAAGAATAAATGAACGCTTACGTATTCCCGGGGCAGGGATCACAGTTCCCCGGAATGGCAAAAGACATCTACGGGTCCCTTCCGAAAGCGAAGGAAATGCTTGAGAAAGCAAATGAAATCCTCGGATTCAGAATCACAGACATAATGTTCGAAGGAACATCCGATGACCTGAAGGCCACAAAAGTAACACAGCCGGCGATTTTCCTCCATTCTACCGTTCTCGCCGAATGCTATAAAGAACTCGGGCAGGACCGTCTGGCCGCCCTCGGGCTCGCCCCGTACGGCCCTGACATGGTAGCCGGCCATTCCCTCGGGGAATTCTCGGCACTCGCCGTCAGCGGTGCCATGCGTTTTGAGGATGCACTCCGCCTTGTGGCCCTGCGTGCCCGCGAGATGCAGAAATGCTGCGAGTCCGTGCCCGGCATCATGGCAGCGATAATCGGCCTGCCTACCGAGACTGTGGAGTCTCTCTGCAATGAGGTTGAAGGTCTTGTGGTTCCGGCCAATTACAACTGCGACGGGCAGGTGGTGGTCTCCGGAGAGAAGGAGGCTGTCGATGCGCTCTGCGCCAGGGCAAAGGAGGCAGGTGCCAAGAGGGCCCTCCCTCTTGCCGTAAGCGGTGCCTTCCATTCGCCTCTCATGCAGCCTGCTGCAGAAGAGCTCGGAAAGGCCATAGCCGAGGTCGAGATCGTACGCCCGTCATGTCCTGTCTATCAGAATGTCAGCGCACATCCTGAGACTGACCCGGAGGTCATCAAGGCCAATCTTCTCGCGCAGCTCACATCTCCTGTGAAGTGGACCCAGTCGGTCAAGAACATGCTTGTGGAGGGAGCTGACAATTTCATTGAAATAGGGCCGGGAACCGTCCTCCAGGGCCTCGTGAAGCGCATCAGCGGCGGCATGGTCAACATCGCCGGACTCAGCACCCTGTAGTGCATGCGCATCTGCCGGCGGCGGCTTCCGTCCGGCGCCGGGGGCAAAGAGCCGAAAAAACACAAAATGTAGTCGGAAAATCGTGATAATTCGCGATATTCTGACTATATTTGTATATAGTTTGCATAAAACTGAAACTACGGTTTCCCAGAAACTACTACAAACATAAATAACCTTAACGATTATGGCAAAAGAAAAGAAATTCATCACTTGTGATGGTAATACCGCTGTCGCCAACATCGCATATCTGTTCAGCGAGCACGCGGCTATCTACCCTATCACTCCGTCATCCCCAATGGCAGAAAATATTGATGAATGGGCCGCTCACGGCAAAAAGAATCTCTGGGGAGAGATTGTAAAGGTAACCGAGATGCAGAGCGAAGCCGGTGCATCCGGTACGGTTCACGGCTCTCTTCAGGCAGGTGTGCTCACAACCACCTACACCGCATCCCAGGGCCTTCTCCTCATGATTCCGAACATGTACAAGATTGCAGGCGAGATGCTTCCTGCAGTTTTCCACGTTTCAGCCCGTTCACTTGCGTCCCACGCACTTTCAATTTTCGGTGACCATCAGGATGTGATGGCCTGCAGGCAGACAGGTTTCGCGATGCTCGCTTCCGGCTCCGTACAGGAGGCCCAGGACCTTGCAGCGGTTGCCCATCTTTCCGCAATCAAATCTTCTCTTCCGTTCCTCCATTTCTTCGACGGATTCCGTACCTCACACGAGATCCAGAAAATCGAGGCTCTTGACGAAGAGGCCCTCAAGGGCATGGTTTCGACAAAGTCCCTTGAGAAATTCCGCGCACGCGCGCTCAACCCGGATGCTCCTGTCACCCGCGGTACAGCACAGAACGGCGACGTTTACTTCCAGGCAGTCGAGTCAAGGAACCAGTACTATGAGGCAGTTCCTGACATCGTGGCCCGCTATATGGGAGAAATCAGCGAGCTTACAGGCCGCGAGTACCGTCCGTTCACATATTACGGCGACCCTAACGCTGAAAACATCATCGTGGCAATGGGTTCCGTGACCGAGACCATCAAGGAAACAATCGACTATCTCGCAAAGAAAGGCCGCAAGTACGGTCTCATCACCGTCCATCTCTACCGTCCTTTCTCGGAAAAATACTTCCTCAAAGTCCTTCCGAAGAATGTCAAGAGGATTGCAGTCCTCGACCGCACCAAGGAGCCGGGAGCTCTCGGAGAGCCTCTCTTCCTCGATGTCAAGGCACTCTTCCAGGGCAAGAGCCAGTCTCCGCTCGTAATCGGCGGACGCTACGGCCTCTCCTCAAAGGACACCACTCCTGCACAGCTTGTTGCCGTATTCGACAACCTCGAGCTCAAGGAGCCTAAGGCTGACTTCACCATCGGCATCGTGGACGACGTGACCTTCAAGTCACTCCCTATCAAGAGCGAAATCTCCATCGTGAAGCCGGGTACCACCGAGTGCAAGTTCTACGGCCTCGGATCCGACGGTACCGTGGGAGCCAACAAGAACACCATCAAGATCATCGGTTCACACACCGACAAGTACTGCCAGGCATATTTCGACTATGACTCCAAGAAGTCAGGCGGATACACCTGCTCGCACCTGCGTTTCGGCGACGTTCCGATCAAGGCTCCTTATCTTGTAAGCACCCCTGACTTCGTGGCCTGCCACGTGCCTTCATACCTCCAGAAGTATGACGTGCTCAAGGGCATCAAGGAAGGCGGCACCCTCCTCCTCAACAGCCTTTGGGACGAGGCCGAGACCATCGAGAGGATTCCTGACAATGTAAAGGCCATCATCGGCAAGAAACATATCAACCTCTACATCATCAACGCCACCAAGATCGCTGCTGAAATCGGCCTCGGCGGAAGGACCAACACCATTCTCCAGTCCGCATTCTTCAAGATCACCGGCATCATCCCTTACGAGGATGCAGTGAAGTATATGAAGGACGCCATCGTGAAGAGCTACGGCAAGAAGGGCGAAAATGTCGTCAATATGAACTTCGCAGCCGTTGACCGCGGAGGCGAATATGTAAAGGTGGAGGTTCCTGCCGAGTGGGCAAACGTTACCGCCAAATTCGAGAACCCTGGTATCGGACGCACCGCTCCTGAGTTCGTGAAGAAGGTTGCCGACATCGTCAACGCACAGAACGGGGACTCCCTCCTTGTAAGCACCTTCGTTCCTTACGCAGACGGTACCATGCCTGCCGGGACATCAGCTTATGAGAAGCGCGGCGTTGCCGTTTCAGTTCCGTCATGGGATCCGTCCAAGTGTATCCAGTGCAACAACTGTGCATTTGTCTGCCCTCACGCTGCCATCCGTCCGTTCCTTCTCAATGCGGAAGAAGTCGCTGCAGCTCCGGCAGGTCTCAAGATGAAGGACGGCCTCGGCACCCTCAAGGAGTACAAGTTTGCCATCTCCGTTTCTGTTGACGACTGTACCGGTTGCGGCAACTGCGTCGATGTCTGCCCTGCAAAGGAAAAGGCACTCTCACTGGTATCATACCAGGACCAGAAGGCCGAGCAGGACAACTTCAACTGGCTCCACAGCAAGGTCGGCTACAAAGAAGAGGCAGTCAACAAGGCTGCAAGCGTGAAGAACGCACAGTTCGCACAGCCTCTCTTCGAGTACTCCGGTGCCTGCGCTGGTTGCGGTGAGACTCCATACATCAAGACCATCACCCAGCTCTTCGGCGACCATATGATGATTGCCAACGCTACCGGATGTTCTTCAATCTACGGCGCATCATTCCCTGCATCTCCATACTGCACCAACGCCAAGGGCCACGGTCCGGCTTGGCAGAACTCCCTCTTCGAGGACAATGCCGAGTTCGGTCTCGGTATGAAGGTCGGCTCTGACCGTGCAAGGGAGACTGTTGCCAACATCATGACCCAGGCTCTCCAGTGCGAGAAATGCTCTGACGAGATGAAGGCCCTCATGCAGCAGTGGCTCGACAACCGCAACGACGCCAAGGTTACCCGCGAGGTTGCCGACAAGCTTGTCCCTATGATGGAGGCCTGTGGCTGTGACTGCTGCAAGAAGCTCCTTGTCTATAAGCACTTCATCCCTTCACGCAGCCAGTGGATCTTCGGTGGTGACGGCTGGTCATACGATATCGGCTACGGCGGACTCGACCATGTGCTCGCATCAGGCGAGAATGTCAATGTCCTCGTCCTCGATACCGAGGTGTACTCCAACACCGGTGGACAGTCATCCAAGTCAACCCCTGCAGGCGCCATCGCCAAGTTTGCCGCATCAGGCAAGAAGATCCGCAAGAAGGACCTCGGAATGATGGCCATGAGCTATGGCTATGTATATGTGGCACAGGTTGCCATGGGATCCAACCCGGCACAGTACCTCAACGCCATCAAGGAGGCTGAGGCTTATGACGGACCTTCTCTCATCATCGCTTACGCTCCATGTATCAACCACGGTCTCAAGGCCGGCATGGGTCTGAGCCAGAAGGAGGAGAAACTCGCTGTCGAGTGCGGTTACTGGCACCTCTACAGGTACAATCCTGCCCTCGAGGGAACTGACAAGAACCCGTTCTCCCTCGACAGCAAGGAGCCTGACTGGACCAAGTTCCAGGACTTCCTCAAGGGTGAGGTACGTTTTGCTTCTCTCTACAAACTCTTCCCTGAGCGTGCAGAGGAGCTCCTCAAGACCACCGAGGAGTTTGCAAAAGTACGTTACGCAAACTACAAGAAGCTTTCCGGCAAATAGTCCGGCGGGCAACCCACGATAAAACGGATGCGTCACCATTGGCGCATCCGCTTTTTTTCATACTATCAAAAATTTTTTTACATTTATAAAAAATTTATGAGAGTATGATAGCCGTTCGCTATCGCTCACTCTCACGATGAAAATCATTTGATATCGCCCGTGGGCGAAAATATATCAAAGATTTTCATGTTCGGTTTCATACTTTTGTATAAAGTGGATTCCGGATTCCCGAAACATCAATCGGACAGGAGTTTTGAATATTCCTTGACGCAGCTGCTTATGAAAACATCAAAGAAAGTATTGCACCTTGTCAATGCCGTTTTGTGGCTTATCCCTGGCGTCATTATTACCGCCAAAGGGATAGCTGCCTATTTCCGTGTTTTTTCCTTCCCTGACTCTCTCCTGCTTTTGGCCGGAACGCTTGTGACGCTTGCCTTTTTCCTTTTCATCTTCTCGAAGGTTACCGCAAAGTACATCTCCCGGGTAAGGGAGCTTCCCCGGGAGAGGAACTGCCCGTTGATGGCCATGAGCCTGAAGGGATATGTCCTTTTTGCCTTTATGATTGCCCTTGGCATGGTGCTGAAGGCGTTTAATGGCATCCCGGACGGGTTCTACGCCCTGTTCTACAGCGGTCTCGGCCCTGCCCTGCTATATGCCTCCCTGTCATTTTTCCGTGCATAGGCTTTCTGAAATACAGATATTTAACACCCTGAAATAATGAATGAACTGATCGGCTATTGCGGCCTTGACTGCGGACAGTGTGATGCCCGTCGCGCAACTATTGAAGATAATGATGAGCTTCGCGCCAGGACGGCCCGGCTGTGGTGCCAGTGGAACAACACGGACCAGATAAAGCCCGAGCATATCAATTGCCTCGGGTGCAGGGCGGAAGGTGTAAAGACTGCCTTCTGCCAATATATGTGCGAGGTGCGCAAGTGCTGCATGGCAAAGGGTTTTGAGACCTGTGCCGAATGCACGGAAAAGGCGTCCTGCGAGAGGCTTGCCCCGTTTATGGACAACGATACGGCAAGGAAGAATATCGGCCTCTGATCAGGCAGTAAACCAACGGATACAATGTTGCAGGAAGTTCTGAAAAATTTCTTGCTTGTCGGCTTCCGGCTTGTGCAGGCATCAACAAGAGGAGGGGTTTTGTGAAGTTTCCGCAGCAGTCCGGAAGTGTATATTGCCACCGAAAATTGAACAGTTTTGCCACTGAAAAGTGAACAGGTAAA
>JBJEJU010000011.1:0-55753 GCA_051878275.1 Candidatus Cryptobacteroides sp.
AAATGTATAACTTTACACCTGATGGTGCTGTTGCACTGTCAAATTGAATTCGGCGGTTAATATGTCTTGCCGGAAGGCTGCCCGGCGTAACTGCCGGTGTCGGAAATGCCGATATGCAGGAATGTCCTCCTGCAATGCCTCCTGCAACAATATCTCAAAATCAAAAACTAATAGAAATAGACGTGGTCAGTCTTCATCAACTCCAAATCCAGCTGGAGAATAGGTTTTAGTGTCTTGAAATTTCGCGGCAAAGGTAAATCGGTTTTTTCAATTTAGCAAGCAAAAGCATATTTTTTCTTAAATTCGCATATTGTTGTCAAATGGAAAGAAAGATGGAAAAAAAAAGCAGATTCTTATCAGGATCACCGGAAAGGACCGCAGCGGCCTCACCTCCGAGATAATGGGCGTACTTGCCAGATACGATGCGCAGATCCTCGACATTGGCCAGGCGGACATCCACGCCACGCTGAGTCTCGGAATACTTATCCGAATCGATGAAGCTTCGTCCGGACAGGTGATGAAGGAGCTCCTTTTCAAGGCTTCAGACCTCGGTGTCAATATAGGGTTTGCACCGGTCACCGATGACGAATACGAAGCCTGGGTCCAGCGCCAGGGCAAGAACCGCTATATCCTCACCGTCATTGCAAGGACGCTTTCGGCACGCCAGATAGAGGCTGTCAGCTCGATTATCTGCGCACAGGGACTCAATATCGATTCCATTGTCCGGCTTACTGGCCGCATGAGCATCAAATGCCCGACGGAGAGCGCCAGGGCGTGCATCCAGTTCTCCCTCAGGGGCAACCCTGCCGACCGCAATGCGATGCAGGCAGAGCTGATGCGCCTGTCTGCCGGGATGGGCATCGACTTTTCGCTCCAGAAAGACAATATGTACCGCAGGATGCGCAGGCTCATATGCTTCGATATGGACTCTACCCTGATCCAGACCGAGTGCATCGACGAGCTTGCCGAGCGTGCCGGAGTGGGCGCACAGGTCAGGGAAATCACCGAAAGTGCGATGCGCGGCGAAATCGACTTCAGGGAAAGTTTTACCCGCAGGGTGGCGCTGCTCAAGGGACTCGATGCCTCCGTGATGAGGGAAATCGCCGAGAATATGCCTATCACAGAGGGTGTTGACCGGCTTATGAAGGTCCTGAAGACCTGCGGCTACAAGATAGCCATCCTCTCCGGAGGATTCACGTATTTCGGGGAATACCTCCAGAAAAAGTACGGTGTTGAC
Source organism: Candidatus Cryptobacteroides sp. (assembly GCA_051878275.1). Taxonomy (GTDB): domain Bacteria; phylum Bacteroidota; class Bacteroidia; order Bacteroidales; family UBA932; genus Cryptobacteroides. The sequence continues at coordinate 1,238 of JBJEJU010000011.1, forward strand.
TATGTTTTTGCCAATGAGCTTGAAATCGGGGAGGACAACCGTCTGACCGGAAGGTATGTAGGCGACATAGTGGACGGTCACAGGAAGGCCGAGCTGCTCAAGCTCATAGCCCAGATGGAAAAGGTCAACCTGGCCCAGACAATTGCTGTGGGGGACGGCGCAAACGACCTCCCGATGCTTTCGGAGGCCGGTCTTGGAATCGCATTCCACGCAAAGCCGAGGGTTGTCGCCAATGCGCAGCAGTCCATCAACACTATCGGCATTGACGGAGTCCTCTATTTCCTCGGATTCAAGGACAGCTATCTCGGGGAACAGGGAAAAATCTGAGCCGGCCCTAAAGCAGCGGGGCAAACAACTGCATCAGGCTCTGGATGAAACGCTTGCGCAGAGGGCGCTTTTCCCATGTCTGGAGGTCCAGCTCCGTGCACTGCTCTATATCCTTGAGATACAGGGCTTTGTTGAACAGGGCAGCCTCTGCGTCAAAGATGTAGCCGTTGTCCTCGAAATTGAGCTCAAAGGACCTGTAGTCCATATTGGCCGTGCCGATGCTGGAGACATAGTCATCGCATACGAATGTCTTGGCGTGGCAGAATTCGCCTTTACGCAGATAGATTTTCACCCCGGCCTCGAGACATTCGGCATAGTATGACTCGTTGACCGGCCTTACAAGTATGTTGTCGGCCTTTTCCGGGACCATCAGCCGCACGTCAACACCGCTCATTGCCGCCACCTTCATCGCACTCAGTACCGAATCCGGCGGTACGAAATACGGGGTCTGGAGCCAGATGTATTTCCTGGCGTGCTGGATTATCCATTCGTAGCTCATCCTGATTGACGGCCATACGGCATCGGTCTCGTCCGGCACAATCTGTATCATCTTGTCCTTCAGTACCTGATGTCTTCCCATAATGTCCATCTTGCCGCCGAGAGCATCTTCTGTGGCCACATACGGCACCTCGGTGTGGATTATTTCTGAAATGGCCTTCTCCGCCGACGGGGTAGGGGCGTCGCCGAGCGACAGGGCTGCGGCTTCGCTGTCGGAAAGACCGGCCTGCGGGAAATACGAAAGCAGCGGTCTTGACAGGGTGCCTTTTCCTGTAATCCACGAAGACAGGAAGACCAGCTGGAGACTTGCCACGGCCTTGCCCGTGATGCGCATGTGGGTGTCCCTCCAGGTGAGGAAGTAGTGGTTGTTGGCATTCATCCCTCCGGTGTATCCCACCTTTCCGTCGATTACTACGATTTTCCTGTGGTTGCGGTAGTTGAGTGCTGTCACCAGATTGATTATGTGCGCCCTCGGATTGGTGAATTTAAGCACCTGCACGCCGGACTGCTTCATCTGGTTGTAATATCCGGGCATAATTGGGAAGTTCGCGATGTTTTCGTGTATGAACCTCACCTCGACACCCTCTGCCGCCTTTTTCATGAGCATATCCCTGATGGCCTTGCCTCCCGAATCGTTGCCGAAATGGAAATACTCGATGTGGATGGAGTGCTGCGCCCTCTCGAGGTCCCTCATCAGGGCGTTGAACTTGCGGTGCCCGTTTGTGATGATTTCCACATCGTTGCCCGAGGTCACCGGCACCTGCGAGGTCCTGTGCATCATCTCGGAAAAATCGCGGTAGTCCTGAGGCAGCTTTTCCGGAGAGCCCCCGAACAGGAGGGAGTGAAGCTCCGGGGTCATATTGTCATGAAGATAGTCCAGATACTTTTTGTACCTCATGTTGTAGATCCAGTGGTGGCGGTAGTTGAGCCCCACCAGCAGATACAGGATGATGCCTATGACCGGCAGCACCGTGATTATGAGCAGCCAGGCGATTTTCCTTCCGGAATCGCCCTTGTCCGACACGATTACAAGCACACTGCCCGCAATCAGCAGGAAAAAAAGTATGGACAGTACCGTTTTCATTATGATGAGATCAGGTTGTTGCTTCTTCAGAAGGTTGCTCCAGCCGGCATAGCAGGGTGGCGCTGGTGGCCGATACCACCCTTACGTCCACATAGTCGCCTGCCTTGTGCTCCCTGTCGGGGAATACGCACATCTTGTTGTTGGACGCCCTGCCGCACAGCTCTTCCGGATTTTTCTTGGACGGCCCTTCCACAAGTACCCTGAAAGTCTTTCCGATGTCGGCGGTGTAGCTTTTCAGCGAACATTTCCCCTGAAGGGCGATGATTTCGTTGAGCCTGCGGGTTTTCTCTTCAATCGGCACGTCGTCGGCATATTTCTTCGCTGCCAGTGTGCCGGGGCGTTCCGAATAATAGAACATGAATGCTGTATCGAAGCACACCTGCTCAAACAGGGAGAGTGTCTCGCGGTGGTCTTCTTCCGTCTCGCCGCAGAAGCCGGCGATCACGTCTGTCGTAAGGCCGCAGCCGGGCAGGATCTCGCGGATTTTCTCCACGCGGGCGAGATACCATTCCCTTGTGTAGCGCCTGCGCATCTTCTCGAGCATCACGTTGCTTCCGGACTGCACCGGGAGGTGGATGTGCTTGCAGATATTGTCATGGTCACGCATCACATAGAGCACCTTGTCGCTGATGTCCTGCGGATTGGAGGTGGAGAAACGCACGCGCAGCAGCGGGCTGACCGATGCCACCATTTCGAGCAGCGAAGCGAAATCCACCTGCTCCCCGTCCTCTCCTTTCCACAGATAGGAATCCACGTTCTGCCCGAGCAGCGTCACCTCCCTGTAGCCGCTTGAAAACACGTCGCACGCCTCGCGCACGATGGTCTGCGGGTCGCGGCTGCGCTCTGCACCCCTTGTGTAAGGCACTACGCAGTAGGAACATACGTTGTTGCATCCGCGCATAATGGAGATGAAGGCCGATACACCGTTTTTGTCGATGCGCACCGGGGAGATGTCGCCGTAGGTCTCTTCGCGGGAGAGGATTACATTTATCTGCGGATGGCCTTCCGAAGCTTCGCGCACAAGCTGCGGCAGGCTCCTATATGAGTCCGGACCGGCTACAATATCCACCTTCCCGCTGTCCAGAAGGGCGTCCTTGAGCCTCTCTGCCATACAGCCTACAATGCCCACAAGCGTGCCGGGCCGGTTTTTCCTGGCGACTGCAAACTGCTCTATGCGTCCGCGGATCCTCTGCTCGGCATTGTCGCGCACGGAGCAGGTGTTGGCGAGAATGACATCCGCCTGCGCCATGTCCTCGGTCCTCTCATAGCCCTCGCGCCCCATTATGGAAAAAATCACTTCGGTATCGTTGACATTCATCTGACACCCGTAGGTCTCTATGTAAATCTTCTTCTGTGGCATTGTAAATGTTTGGTTGTTCATTGTCCAAAGTTACAATTTTTTCATATCTTTGTCCAATTATGAGGAACAGAATTGCATTTTTGGCAGCATTGACGGGGCTTCTGATGCTTACGGGCTGCGCAGCTTCCAGGATAGGGGACATTTCCCTGCAGGACTACAGGATCGAGGACATATCCCCGGCAGGACTCAGGGGCGTGGATGTCGTCCTTGCGCTGACAATCGACAACCCGTCGGTAAGAATCACTGTTTCAGACATTTCCGGTACCATCTACAGGAAAGGTACGGAATTTGCCGTGTTCAGCGCCGACCCTGTCACCCTGAACCGCAAAAGTACGGAAACATACAGTGTGAAAGGCAATCTCTCGCTATGCAGCGGAGTGTCGCTTTTCGATGTGATTTCGCTTGCCGGAGGCTTTGATCCGGACGAGTTCACGCTTGATGTGCATGCGCACGGGACTCTCAAAAACGGCATCGGAAAGGATGTTGACAAGGTGCAGGTACCGCTTTCAAGACTAATGGAAGGTTTGAAATGAGAAGACTTTTGACAATTGTAGCCGCCATTGCGGCATCAGCCATATGTGCAGCCGCGCAGACCGGTCCTCAGGTGAAGGATTCGGTGGTGTACAGGCAGGCTGCCGCGCTCGATTCCTCCCTTGTGGGCAGAAGCATATTCGACATTATGCCTTCGCGCGCGAAGGGTGGCGCCGACATCTCCGTCCGCCAGACAGATGCAGTGTCGGAGGCGATGCGCAGCTACATTTCATCCAATCCGTCCCGCATCATCAGCGGCTACCGCGTGCGCATATTCTTTGACAATGCGCAGAATGCCCGTGGCGCCTCCGAAGAGGTGCTCAAACGCTTCCTCTCGCGCTGGCACGGCATCCCTGCATACCGCAGCTACCAGAACCCGTTCTTCAAGGTGACTGTGGGCGACTTCAGGACAAAGAGCGAGGCCCTGGAGCTCCTTGAACAGATCAAGGGAGAGTTCCCGGCAGCGTTCATACTCAAGGAAAACATCAATTATCCGGTCATCGACAAGACTCATTCCTACGACATCGATACCGTCAGGGTCATCCTCCGAGAAGAGATATGATAAAACAGGAACTCTCACTCCGCCAGCAGCAGAAGCTTTCGCCGCTGCAGATCCAGACCATCAAGCTCATCGAACTGCCGGTCCAGGAGCTGGAGCAGCGTATCCGCAAGGAACTGGAGGAGAATCCTGTGCTTGACGACGACCCGCCGGAAAAGGGCGAGGAGGACGACAGCACCGACATCGAGGATACACCGCGCGAGGTCTCCCTGTCGGAAATCAATACCGACGACCCGATCCCTTCCTACAATCTGCACATCAACAATTACGGCAAGGACGAGCGTCCGGAGTACAATACATTCTCTGTAAAACAGAGCTTTACGCAAAGCCTGCGCGAACAGTTGGGCTTCCGCGACATTTCCGACCACGAAAGGTCGGTGGCATATTTCATAATAGGCAGTCTCGATGATGACGGCTACCTGCGGCGCGACACCGACAATCTGGTGGACGACCTTGCTTTCCGGGCCAATATCGAGACCAATGCCGAAGAAGTCGAGAAAATCATTGCGATGATCCAGGAGTTCGACCCTCCGGGAGTCGGGGCGAGGGACCTCCGCGAATGCCTTCTCATCCAGCTCAGGGGACTGCGCCAGAGTCAGGACGTGGAGGATGCCATCAGTATTGTGGACGGATATTTCCAGGAATTCTCCAACAGGCATTTCCAGAAGATAATGGGCAAGCTTGGCCTCGACGAAAAGAGGATGAAGGCGGCAATGGCGCGCATCGTCAAGCTCAATCCTTCTCCCGGCGGACAGGTTGACGACTCGTATGCAGACCAGGCCCAGCAGGTCGTGCCGGACTTCGTACTCGAGCTGCAGGACGGCGAGCTGAAGCTTTCAATGCCGAGATTCTCAGTTCCGGAGCTCAGGGTCAACAAGAAATATGCAGACATCCTTCTCGATGCCGCATCCTCTTCGGAGAGGCAGAAAAAAGAGGCTGCCACATTTGTCAAGCAGAAAATCGATTCTGCAAAATGGTTTGTGGAGGCCCTCAAGCAGCGCCACAATACGCTTTTCACCACTATGCAGGCCATTGTGGACTATCAGCACGATTATTTTATGGACGGGGATGAGACCAATCTCAAGCCCATGGTGCTGAAGGACATTGCGGAAAAAACGGGATTTGACATCTCCACCATATCGAGGGTAGTCAACAGCAAATACATAGAAACCCATTTCGGCATATTCCCTCTCAAGTATTTCTTCTCCGAAGGCCTTGAAAACAAGGAAGGGGAGGAGGTGTCCACGAGGGAGCTCAAGAAAGTGCTCCAGGAGTGTGTGGATGCGGAGGACAAGCGCAAGCCGCTTACCGATGACCAGCTTGTCGAGCAGATGGAAAAGCGCGGCTACAATGTGGCCCGCAGGACAATAGCCAAGTATCGCGACCAGCTCGGCATCCCGAAGGCCCGTCTCAGGAAAGAGCTCTGACACAACACATAATATGAAACACTTTTTTCTATCCCTTATCGCAATTCTTACGGTTGCGTCCCACGGCGTTGCCGCGCAGCCGCGGACTCCTTCCGGGGGACCGGTCCATGAAATCTCCACTCCCTGGTGGACAGCAGGTTATGATTCACTTGGAGTCCGCTCCCTTGTCAGCGCGTCGGACTGCTACGGAGCCGACCTCGTCGGAGGGAAGCTGCTCGGAGACATAATCCTCAGCTACAAGGTCCGTGACGGGCTGTGGCAGACTCTTTCCTCCGACCGACGCAGGGCTTCTTTCGGGGAGGGCACGGCATCATACACCGATACGGGGACAGGCGGAGCGGTGGAACTGCATCAGGATTTCCGCATTGACGGAGACCGCCTGCGTTGGACAATCGAAGTGTCAAACCGGAGCCGTTTCCCTGTGGAAATCGGGGACCTTGCGGTGGGTATCCCGTGGAAAAGCGACGGCGGCGAGGACCCTGACGAGATATTCGAGCGCTCCTTCATCAAGCACGCATTCATAAGCGGCGACGCCTCGTTCTTCTATTTCACAAGATACAACGGGGAAGCCCCATATATAATGATTATCCCCGACAGGGGCACTCCGCTGGAGTATTACAACACCGTGGGACGCAGAGGCTACTATGCCTATATCCATAGCGGAAAATCCGGACCGAGGCAGAAGGAGGGCTCCTGGCGACAGGCCCACACAAGCGACACGCTCTCTTCGGGCGGGACGAGGACATACGGATTCACTTTCCTGGCGGCGGATTCTTATCCGGGGATGAGGGATGCCCTATATGAAAACGGCTCCGTGGATACAAAGGTGGTGCCGGGAATGACTGTCCCGAGGGGTACCGAGGCCCTGTTTTCACTGCGCTGCAAGGGCGGAATAGATTCTCTTACCGCCGAGTTCCCTGACAGGACAGCCATAAGGCACGTCCGCTCCGAGGGGGATACCCATATCTACGGAGTACGTTTTTCGCGGCTCGGCGAGAATATGCTTACGGTCAGTTTTGACGGTGGACGCAGGACTTATCTCGAGTTCTTCAGCTGCCTTTCACCAAAAGAGCTGACCCTCAAGCGCTCAGCCTTTATTACGGAGCATCAGCAGTTCAGGGATACCGGCCGCTGGTACGATGGCCTTTACGGAGAATACGATATGGTCTCCGGTGAGTTGCGCGGACCTGACAATCCGGATTTCTATGACGAGAAGCTGACCTATTTCCTCGCGAGCGATGACCCTATCCTCGGGAAGGCACCGTTCGTGGCCTCGAAAAATGCTGTGTGGCCGGACAAAAAGGAAATCGAATCGCTTGAATATCATATAGAGCACTTTGTATGGGGAGGCCTGCAGCGCACCGGGGACGAGCATCCTTACGAATACGGCGTCTATGGCACTCCCAATTGGTACATCAACCGCCATCAGGACCTCCGCCTCACCCAGACCGAGTACAAGACCGGGACAATGAGGGTGTGGAGGACCTATGACTATCCCCATGTGGTGATGCTATGGTGGGAGATGTACAAGATTGCAAGGGACTATCCTCCGCTTTCATCCCTTGAGGATGCAGGGGAGTATCTCGACAGGGCCTACAATACCGCCAGGGTCTATTTTGAGTATCCCGACGCCCTGCTCGGAGACTATTATGAGACCTTCAAATGGGGGGCGTACAATGAGCTCGTGATACCGGAGATAATAGATGAACTGGAAGCCGTCGGGAGGACTGCCCAGGCTGACACCCTCCGGATAAACTGGGAGAAGAAGGTGGATTATTTCCTGCACGGGGACAGGTATCCTTACCGCTCCGAATATGCCGCCGACCGGACTGCATTCGAATCGACCTATGCCCTTGCCAAATATGCCGTGCGGCATGGTATTGACCCGGAAGCGACTGCGGATTTCATGGACAGGCAGAACCTTGCCAACCTTGCATGCCGCGGGGTGCTTGAGAACCAGTGGTTCCTGCTCGGAAGCGATTTCTTCCGCTCGTCGGACTGGAGTCTCATGACCTATATGGCCAGGATGGGAGGCTCCTCGCTGCTTGACTACGGCATAAGGTATGCTCCGGACCCATATGACTGGATAAGAATCGGTTACAACAGCTATCTCGGTCAGTTCGGCCTTGTGAATGCCGGCGATGAGGAGTCCGGCTACGGCTTCTGGCAGCCGGGCAAAGAAAAGGACGGGGCACTCGGAATGTCCTATGCTCCTTTGAAATACGGCAGCGCGTGGATCGGTACGCAGGAGCCGAGAGGCCCGTGGAGATATTGCGGGGAGGGGGATCTCGGCATGTGTGCGATAACCCGCAGTGCAGCGACGGTGTTTGTGACCGACCCGCTTTTCGGACCTTTGGCTTATGGAGGTTCACTGTCCGGAGAAGGGCCTTTCGGGATTGTGCCCGATGACGGTGTCAACAGGAGATTCTTTGCCGTGACCGACAGGATGAGGTTCGGTGTGGAAGTTCTGGGAGGCCATTTCGCCCAGGGCGGGGAGATAGTGCTGGACAAGGGGATGAGAAAGTTGTCCTTTGTCACCGAAGGGGCTTCTCTTGATGACGGAAGTGCGTTGGGGACGCCTGTGGAGGTGATTGTCGAGACAATCAGCGGTCTGAAAGGGGTGCCGGCCTTATATGTGGCAGGTCGCCGGGCCAAGGCTGCGAAAGATGCTTGCGGCAGGCTGCATTTCGCGGTGCCCGCCGGGGAGGAAATTGTTGTCAGGTTCTGAATATTGCTAATTTTTAATAAAGTAAGTAATGGGTGTTGTCTGGATTATTGTGATTGCTGCCGCAGCGGTGGCATTCGGATTATTGATCGGGCTGCTTTCGGGCAGCCTGAAGAGGAATCAGTTGAGTTCGAGGCTGGCCTTTACCGAGGCACAGCTCAAAAGTGCTGTGGATAAGGTGGAGGAGATCAGCCAGGTGGATGCTGACCTTCTCGCCCAGGCGAAGGAGGAGGCTGCAAAACAGGTTGCCGGAGTGAAGGAGGAAGCGGCAGGGCAGCTGGCAGCGGCGAAAGAGGAGGCATCGCGCCAGTTGGCTGCGGCAAAGGAGGAAGCCGCCAGGCAGCTCTCGGATGCAAAGGAAGAGGCCGCCAGGCTGCTGGAGACCACGAAGGGGGAGCATGCGGCGCGTATGGCAGAAGCAAAGGAGGAAGCCGCGAAGCAGCTCGCCCAGTCAAAGGAAGAGGCTGCGAAGCAGCTTGCCCAAACGAAGGAAGAAGCTGCGAATCAGCTCTCCGCAGTGAAAGAAGAGGCTGCAAGGCAACTTGCCCAGGCGAAGGAAGATGCAGCCAGGCAGCTTTCCGCAGTGAAGGAAGAATCAGCGAAGAAGCTGGCGGAGACCAGGGAGGAATACGAGAGGCTGCGTAAGGAGTCCGCCGCCCAGCAGCAGAAAAATTTCGACGAGACCATCGCCAAAGTCCAGGCACAGATGCGTTCCGCCACCGACGATATGCTCAAACAGAGGCAGAAGGAGTTTGCCGAAGCCTCCAACAAGGACCTCGGCGGCATCGTCAATCCCCTGAAGGAGACCATCGACAAGATGAAGGAGGAGATGAACAGGGCAACCGTGAGCCAGACGGAGATGCGTACCGAGATAAAGACCAATATGGAGAATATGATGCGCCAGAGCAAAGCGGCGCAGGAAAGTGCCGACGAGCTCGCGAGGGCCTTCAAGCACGGCACCAAGGCCCAGGGCGACTGGGGCGAGACTGTGTTGAAGGAACTACTTGACTCCCAGGGCCTCCAGGAAGGGATCCACTATGAGATCCAGGCTGTCATCAAGGACGCGGCAGGCAATGTCGTGAAGCCTCACGAGGGCTCGAGCCTCCGCCCGGATGTAATACTCCACATAGATTCCTCAAAGGATGTGATCATTGACTCGAAGGTATCCCTGACCGCATTCATGGACTATGTCAATGCCGAGGACGAGCCTTCACGCCAGGCTGCATTGAAAAACCACATTGCAAGCATCCGCAAGCATGTTGACGAGCTTGCAAAGAAAGACTACACATCCTATGTGAAGGCTCCGAGAGTCACTATGGACTATGTGATCATGTTCGTCCCGCATACAGGAGCCCTGTGGAGCGCCCTCAATGCCGAGCCGTCGCTGTGGCGGAGCGCAATGGAAAAGGGTGTGTTCATCACCGACGAGATGAACCTCTATGCTGCCCTGCGTATTGTCAGCATGACCTGGACCAGCATAAAGCAGGCGGAAAATCACGAGAAGATTTTCGACCTTGCCACAGAGATGATGGACAGGGTGGGACAGTTCGTCAAGAAATATGATGCCATAGGGAAGGCCCTGAACAATGCCCAGGCAGCCTATGATGACGGATACCGCAAGCTTTCCCCGAGCGGCCAGAGCATTCTCCAGACCTGCAGCAAACTCACCAGGCTCGGAGCACGCCAGAGCAGGACAAATCCTCTACCCATGATTGCCGACGCCGGGGACGACGAGGGCGCTGACCTCGCTTGACCTGCTCAGCATCTTAAGGAAAATCTCAGCCGATTTCTTGCGGTAGGTATTGCGCAGCATATGGATACATCCGACCATCCTGTTGCCGGGGATGTCGAGCGGGACTGCCTTGAGATTGTCGCGATGGTAGATGGTGGCGTCCGAAAGTATTGAAATGCAGATGCCGGACTGCACAATGTCCAGAAGCATATTGACATCGTTGAGCTCGACAGTGACGTCGAGCCCCTCCATTTCAATGTCGATATGGTGGTCAAGGACATTGCGTGCCTGAAGGCCTTTTGCAGGCATGGCTACCCCGAGATGGGCAATGTCGCCCACGCCCAGGCTTTCCCTTTGCGCCAAAGGATGGTCTCTTCGGAGAATGACCGAAAGCTTGTCCTCAAAAAGGACGTGCGACTCAATCTCATTGTATTCTTCCAAAGGCTTGAATGCCAGTACGAAATCCACTTCCCTCTTGCGGAGCATCTCCATCAGCTCTTCCATTGACTTGCTGAAAATCACAAGTTTGACCCCGGGATACTCCCTTAGGAAATTCTGAAGTGTCTCGGTCAGGATAGGGCAGAAGGAGAATGTCGTGCCGATTATCAGTTCTCCTGAAACGGCGGTCTGGAGGTCACGGATACGGTCCTTGCAGTCGCGTGCCGCAAGAAGTGTCTTTTCGGCAAGGGGGAGCAGGCTTGCGCCGTTTTCCGTGAGGCTCACCGAGTGGGAATTTCTTTCGAAAAGGGCTGTTCCCAGCTCATATTCAAGCTGCTTGATCTGCTGTGAGAGGGTGCTTTGAGTGATAAAAAGAAGGCGCGCGGCCTCTGAAAAATTCAGGGTCTGCGCGACCTTTACGAAATATTGCAATTGCCTGAGTTCCATCCGGAAATATTATTGCTTGTATCTGATGCAGCCCGATATGCCAAAAGCCGTTATGCCATGGCCAGCAGTATCATCACCTGTGCCGTGAGTACTCTCATGAACATCGACAGAGGATAGACCGTGGCGTAATTGAGTGAAACATACTTGCTCCCGTATGTGTTCTGGGCAAATGCGAGGACCGGAGGGTTGGTGGTGCCTCCCGCCACAAGTCCGCAAATCTGGAAGAAATTGAGCTTGAAGACATAGCGGCCCAGAAGGGTGATGACCAGGACCGGTACTATGGTGATGATGGCTCCGTAGAGAATCCACCACCATCCGCCACCGACCAGCGATGAGACGAAGGTCTTTCCTGCACCGAGCCCGACTGCCGCAAGGAAGAAGGAAATGCCGATTTCCCTAATCATCATGTTGGCACTGAGCGTGGTATATGTGGTGATATGGGCGCGCGGACCGAAGCAGCTTATGAGGATGGCAATGATGAGCGGACCGCCGGCGAGTCCGAGCTTGATCGGCTGCGGAATGCCCGGAACCGTGAACGGAATGCATCCGAACACCACTCCAAGGGCAATCCCGAGGAAAATCGGAAGAAGGTTCGGCCTGTCAAGCGCGGAGGCCTTGTTGCCCACAAGCTTTGCAATGGCTTCTATTCCTTCCTTGTCGCCAACCACCTGAAGATAGTCGCCGACCTGTACCCTGAGGTCAGGTGCGGCAACAAGCTCCACTCCCGATCGCACGACCCTGGTGACCGACACGGTAAACTGGCATTTGAACAGGATTTCGCTGAGCTTCTTGCCGGTAAGGTCGCTTCTCGTGATACCGAGCCTCTTCATCTGCGGGATTGATTTCCTGCCCTTTATCCAGTCTTCAAGATGCATCGGCACCTCTTCGCCGAAGATGATGCGGATTGCGTCAACGTGTTTCTGCGTGGTGACAATCAGGACTTTGTCCCCTTCCTTGAGCACTGTGTCCTGGCTCGGGACAAACTCCTCTCCTCCACGCATGATCCTTGAGATGACCATCTCGTTCCTCATCTCCTCGCCGATCACATCCCTGATGCATTTTCCGATGATTGCCGGGTTGGACACTGCGCAGTGCATCCTTCTTGCCACGCTATCCGCCGAACTGCTGCTCTCAATCTCCCTGGCTTCCCTGTCGAGGTCAACCTTGAAGACGGACTTGAGTATGATAAGCAGGGCGAGCACTCCGAGCACACCCACAGGATATGCCACGGCATAGGCAGAAGCAAGGGTGGAAGCATCGGAGGAAGACCCGCCCGAATCGAGCAGGGTCTGCTGGGCCGCACCGAGGCCCGGGGTGTTGGTGACTGCTCCGGACATCACACCTACCATTGTCTGGAGGCTTTCTCCGCTGACAAGATGGATTCCGAATGCTGTAAGAGCCGAGCACAGGACAAGTCCGACGGCGAGCAGGTTGAGTTTCACGCCTCCGTTTTTAAAGGAGGAAAAAAAGCCGGGTCCGACCTGGAGTCCTATTGAATAGACAAACAGGATCAGGCCGAAATCCTTCATGAAGTCAAGGACTTTTGTATTAGGCACAAAACCGAAATGCCCCATAACGATTCCCACGAACAGAATCCAGGTCGAACCGATTGTGATTCCCTTGAAGCTGAACTTGGCCAGATACAGTCCGAGGGTAATCGCTATGGCGAAAAGAAGTATGGAGTATGCCGTACCGCTTACCATACGAATTCGAATTTGACGTCAACAGGGATACCCTCGAGCATCATGCTGAAGCAGTCGGCATTGAGCTCTTTGTCGATGTTGCCGTAGCTCTGTACAAACTCTTCCGCAGCATTGTAGTCACCCTCTCCCTGGATTGCGAGAACCTTTGCGCAAAGGTCTGAGATGCCTTTTCCGAATGCTTCATAATCAATGTAATAGCATCCGTCCTTGTGGCGCTTGAATGCGCCTGTCTCCTTGAGGAAGTTGTAACAGATGATGTTGGCCCTGCCGACGCTCTCCCCGTTGCCGAAGCGTGCCGAGCGGAGCATTGCGGTAAGGAATGTGGCGTAGCTGTCCCTGTCGGTGATGAGGTGCTCGGTCTCGAAATGGCTGATTGCATTTGCAGAGAGGTAAACTCCGGCTGCGAGGGCCTTCACTTCCTCGATTACGGAAGCAAGGTTGTCGAGGGCTTCCTCCACATCCCTTCCGTCAACGGTGGTCTTGACTCCCAGGCCGTGGGCGATCTCACGGAAGGCAACATTCCAGAAGAATGCCTTGTCGGTGACGTGTGCCCTGTCGGTGTCGCTGATTACAAGGTCGGCCGTAGGGGTGAGGATGCCGTTGAACTTGTATGAGATGACATTCTGCATCAGGAGGCATCTGGTGCCCATTTCTTCCTGCACTTTCGTGTCGAAAGGAAGGCTGATTGCTATGTCCTTTATTCCGCAATTGGCAGATCCCGCGTAGTAGAGTGCGTCGCAGACATAGATGGTGGAGGCGTCCCCTGGGATGAATCCCTCCTTATATTTGTCCTCGCAAGGGAGAGAAGCCTGCATCTGCGGCAGCATTGCGCTGAATTTGGCCATGCGCTCTGTCTCCGCAAGATTCTTCAGCACTACATATGCGCTGTAGGACCTCTTGATGCCGTGGAGCTTGTCGTCGCTGCTCTCGTTAGGCCCGAGCACAAGGTCCATCTTGCTGTCATTCATCTCGAGCCACTTTACTGCACTCTGCTCATAGGAATCAGTCCTGAGGCCCTCGATCTTGGCAAGGAGGTATTCCCTCACGCTCGGGACAATGGTAAGGTCGGCGGCAGCCTTGAGGTAGTCGCAGATCCTGCCGATATTTTCACTGTAGGCATCGTGGTACCATACTGTGGTGAGACTTCTCGTCGAGTCCCTTCTGATGAGGGTATATGGACTCATCTTGTCAGGGTCGTCAAAAGCCTCCCATTCCTCGGCGGTCATATCTTCCGGATAGAACATGAGACCGGCAGGCATATCTTCATAGCCTTCCACGAAGCTCTTGCCGCTTGTCCTGTCCCATGGACCGTAGTTGATTGCAGCATAGGCCTTTATCCTTGCATCGGATATGGTGTCCATTGCGGCCCTGTCCGGGCATGCCTGCATCCAGAATATGTTGTCTGCCTCCATTGCCGCGAAACGGTACAGGTTCAGAACCTCCTGTCCGTAAATGGAAATCGCGTCAATGTAGGCGGTGTTTTCGGTACCGATTTTTACTGTTGCATACTTCGCGAAGCCTCCTTCGCCCTTCCCGGTCTCTTTGCAGCCGGAGAACACTGCGGCAATAACTGCCGCCGTGATGAACAATTTTGCAGATTTCATAGACTAAATAGTATTTCAGGCCGCAAAGGTATTAATAATTTCGATACCTTATCCGGATTGGCTATAGATTGTTTCGATAGCCGCTATTCTCCCGAATTTTTCGGATTGCGCCGTATTGCCGCCTCGTTCTCGAGGGCACTGCGGTTCTCCCCGGGCTCGATGGCAAGGGCAGGACGCTCATCCTCCGCGAAATGGAACTTCCTCACGTTCAATGAGGTGTTGAAGCCGATCTTGTGGACTTCGATGTCCTCGTCTCCAAGATGCGGAAGCTCAATCTCTCCTCCGTCCGCAGCTGCGGCAGGATTGTATTCATCGATTTCAGGCTTGTAATCCTTGTCGATCATAATGAGCTTTCCGGCATTCATTCCGGTAATGCCCACGAGGTTCATCTTGAATCCTGTTGCGATTGCCGTGATCTTCACCTTGTCGCCGAAGTCGGGGTCGTCGCTGTAGATAAGCCCCTTCTTTGACTTCTCCACATCGCCGATGTAGTCCTTGGCAAGGTCGCCTATACGACCGAACTCCTCCATTGACAGGCCCTTGTCGCTGTTGCTCGCGGTGACGTTGAGAAGCAGGTTGCGGCAGGTCCTGAGATTGAAATCGTTGAAGAGCGGAGAGCTCATCGCCGAATTGACCGCGTCCTCGATCCTGTGTGCCCCGGAGCCTTCCCCGCAGCCCATCAGGGACAGTCCGCTGTCCTTCATCATCGTCTTGACGTCCTCGAAATCCACGTTGATGAATCCTGTCTTGGTGACAATCTCCATGATGCTCCTCACTGCCGTGGCTATGATGTTGTCGGCCATAGGGAATGCATCCTGGACGAGAAGTTTGCCGTACTGGGTGTAGAGCTTTTCGTTGTCAATGATGAGGATGCTGTCCACATTGTCCTGGAGCTCGTGCACTCCGTCAATGGCCTTCGCCATAAACTGCTCGCCCTCGTTGCGGAACGGGAGGGTCACCACTGCCACGGTAAGGATACCCTTGTCCTTTGCTATCTTGGCAATGACAGGCGAAGCTCCCGTGCCGGTACCTCCGCCGAGTCCGGCGGTGATGAAGAGCATATCGGTGTCGCTGCCCAGCACTGCCTCGATGCGCTCCTGGTCCTGGATAGCGGCATTGCGCGCCTTCGAAGGATTGGTCCCGGCGCCGAGGCCCTCTCCTAGCTGGAGCTTGTTGGGTACCTCACTCTTTGCAAGAGACTGGGAATCAGTGTTGCACACAATAAAGCTGCAGCCCTGGATCCCCTGTTGGAACATATATGACACGGCATTGCATCCGCCGCCGCCCACGCCGATCACCTTTATCTTGGCGTTCTCTTCCGTCCAATCGGAAGGAATTACATTGATATTCTCTGTCATGGCCTAATATCTTTTTTCGTCTTCCCTGTCTTCCTGTGCCGAGTTGTCATAGAGGTTCTTGACAATCCATTTGAGCTTGCCCTTGAAGAAGCCGCCGCGGCTCTTTTTGCCGCCTTCCCCATTCTTTTCTCCACGTTCCCCACTGCTGCCTTCCTCTTTGCCGGAGTCTTTGTTGCCGCCAGGATTCTCTTCTTCCTTCTTCTGCTCCCCGCCGCCCTCTGCCGCGGAATCCTCCCCGTTCTGTGCTGCGGCATCGTCAACTGTCTGTACTTCAGTCTCTTTCTTCTCTGTGATCGTCTCGATTTCGATGCCGTCATCTTCCGTAAGGCTGCTTGCCGGGGTGGTGCAGCTCGGGATGTTGTCCTTCTTTGCGGCTAGTATCATGCCGATGGAGGCCGCTGCGCTGACGGTTGTAGCCGCCTCGCATCCCGATGCCGAGAACAGGTGGCGCGGGGTGCCTGTGCGTACTGTATATCCCGACAGCGAGCGGATGAGGTTGGCAATGTTGATGAGGTTGGCCCCACCTCCGGTAATCACCACTCCGCTGCGGAGCGAATCCGCATAACCGCTGCGTTCGATGTAATAGAGTATTGCATTGACAATCTCCGTCACCCGGGCCGTGATGATTTCGGAAAGGTATTTCACCGGAATCTGCTTGCGCTCATAGCTCATCTCGCTCTCAATCTGGATGATCTTGTCGCTGAGGCTTGTGAGCCTGTCAGGCATGCAGGCGCCGAAACCCCGCTTGATGTTTTCGGCAAGTGTCTCGGAGATGGTGCATTCAGAGCGGATGTCGTTGGAGATGGTCTTGCCGCCGAACGGGATGCTGCTGTAGTACCTCAGGATCTTATCCTTGTAGATGGTGACTGAGGTCGAGCCTGCGCCGAGGTCAATCAGCGCAACTCCCGAATCCATCTCGTCCTCGGTAAGCAGGGCGCGTCCGAGCGTGCCAGGGATGAAATACTTCTTGGCAATGGCTATTCCCAGGCTGTTGAACACCTTGTCGATATTCTTCACGGCGCTTTTCTTGCCGATGAACAGCCTGAAATTGCCTTCGATTTTCTCGCTGATCATGCCTATGATGTCCTCCTCGACTACCTGGAAATCATCGTCCGAGGAGAATGACTGTGCCACTGCACCGTAGAGCTCGTCCTTTTCCGGATCCCTGAGCGGACAGTCCTCCTGGGCAAGGCTCTTGAGCATATCGATTTCCTGCCTGGTGATATTGTCGTCGGGGTTGGTGCGTATGGCGCTGGCCTGTCTGGTCTGCTGTATGATGTCGCATTTCGGCAGGCCCACCACGGTCTGCATGATCTTCATCCCGAGTTCGCTCTCCGCTTCGCTCACAAGGGCGGAAAGCGGATCCAGCACCTTCTTGTGGTTGTAGATGCTGCTGTTCCTGATTCCGCTGGACGGAACCTCTTTGTAAAACAGGATCTGAACATCCTCTCCGGTGACCTTCGACACCGTCAGGGCAAGTTTTGAAGAGCCGAGATCCACGGCCGCAATATATCGTTCTTCCATCATGGAACTATTTTTATTTCACTTTTTTTCTGCAAATGATCTGTCCGTCAATGGACACATCCACATATCTGTATCCCTTGTCCCCGCTTGCCGGGGCGATCCGGGTGTAGTACAGTCCGATCCTGCCGAACTTTTCCCTGTAGTCCTCCGGCCTGCCGAAATAGAATCTCTCCTCGCCTGCGGCAGGGTAGAGCACAAGGCCTCCCTTACCGTTGACGGAAATGCGCCTGATGCCGTTTTTCCAGGTACGGTTGCCGTCCAGCCATTTCTCCATCCCGACCATTCCCATTATCCACTGCCTCTCCTTCGCGGTCTTTGCATAGCCCTTGTAGCCTTCCTGATATGAGACGGGGACTTCTCCGTCCACCTTTGTCACACCGTCCGAATAGCCTTTCACGAGAGGGTAGAGGTAACCTGTCTCGTCGGCAAAGAATCCGCTTCCGGATGAAGGCTCAAAGCGCAGGATAGGTGCCCTCTGGGTTATTTCCACGTGGAGAATCCCGTCTCCCGTGAGGTAGGCCTCGCTCCGCAGGATTGCGCTACGCTCCGAAAGGATGTCCTCAATTTTGCGCAGGTTGACACTGTCAAGCCTCTGGCCGAGATACACCCCGTAGCCGTCCTTGATATACTTCTTGACATCCTCCCTGGTCACAAACTGCATCTGCGCACTGTCCAGCACCGTCACCTGCAGCCCGGTACAGGTCTGCTTATGTCGTGCCCGGCGGCTTTCACCGTCAAAAACGACAATGAAGGCAGCCGAGAGGGCGATGATTGCCGCCACGAGCGATATGCGCAGAATCCGTTTCATTACCTTTTTATCCTTTCTTCAAGCATGTGTGCAATCGGTTCCACGAGCCTGTCGATGTTGCCGGCCCCGAATGTCACGAGCACGTCCAGCTCTTCTTTTGCAAGCAGGCCAAGCAGCTCCTCCTTCCCCACGAGAATCTTTTCAGGGGCTGTGGTCCTGTCGAGAATCATCTTCGAGCTGACTCCCGGGATCGGCTCCTCCCTTGCAGGATAGATGTCAAGGAGAATAAGCCTGTCCACCTTTGAGAGCGCTTCGGCAAACCCGTCCGCGAAATCCCTTGTGCGTGAATAGAGGTGCGGCTGGAACACTGCCGTAATCCGTCTTCCCGGGAAAATCTCCCTGATGGAGGAGATGGCACCGGCAAGCTCCTGCGGATGGTGGGCATAGTCATCGATATATGTAAGTCCCGGCACATTGACGTGGATGTCCATCCTGCGCCTGACTCCGGCGAAACTCTCTATTGCCACCTTGATCCTTGCAGGTTCCACGCCCTCAATGAGGCCTGCCGCAACGGCAGCCACACTGTTCTCGATGTTGATTATGCCCGGTGTGCCCACCTTTATGCCGCGGACCATGCCGCCCGGATGGACAAGGTCATATGTCGAGTAGCCGAGGCTGTCTGTCCTGACATTGTCGGCATAATAATCAGCCCCCTTGTCGCCGTAGCTGTAGGTCAGGATTTTTGCAGGAGTGTCCTCCCGGGTCACCGGAAGGCCTTTCTTGATGATGAGCGTGCCGCTGACCTGCCTTGCGAAATCCCTGAAAGCCTGACGGTAGGACTGCTCGTCCCCGTAGATGTCGAGATGGTCGGGGTCCATTGCCGTAATCACGGCCACCTCGGGATAGAGCTGGAGGAACGAGCGGTCAAACTCGTCCGCCTCCGCAACCACCGTGTCGGAATCGCCCGTGATCAGGTTGGAGCCGTAATTCTTGGAAATGCCCCCGAGGAAGGCCGAGCAGCCCTTTCCCGAGCTGGTCAGGATATGGGCAATCATGGTGCTCGTGGTGGTCTTGCCGTGGGTGCCTGCAACGGCGATGCACCTGCGGTCCTTTGTGATTTCACCGAGAATCCTCGAGCGCTTCACTGTCTTGTAGCCGTTCTTGCGGACATACACAAGCTCCTTGAGGTCATCCGGAACGGCAGGAGTATAGACTACAAGGGTGCGGTCATTGTCCTTGGGGATGTACTTGACATCATCCTCGAAATGGACCGGAATGCCCTGTGCCTGAAGCTCTGCGGTGAGGTCCGACGGAGTCTTGTCATAGCCCGAAACCTCGAGGCCTCGGAACTTGTAATACCGCGCGATTGCGCTCATCCCGATGCCTCCTATGCCTATGAAATACACGCTTTTGAGTGTCTTGTCCGGGTCCGTGACGCCCTTTGACACAATCCTGTATGCCTCATTTGCGATTGTAAGCGCTGCATCCGGAAGGGCCATTGCGGCGATGTTCTTTTCCATCGACACAATCTTCTTTGTGTCTTCGAGCAGGGCCAGGGCCGCAGGGAGCAGTTTCTCCTCCGCCTCGGCATCCTTTACGATCATAGCCGCATTCTTCCTGACAAGGGCCATTGCATTGTGGGTCTGATGGTCCTCTGCCACATTGGGCGAAGGGACGAAAATCACTGCCTTGTGGGCCGCACACAGCTCAGAAACACTGCTTGCGCCCGACCTTGACACAATCACGTCGGCAACTGCATAGGCAAGGTCCATGCGGGCTATGAAATCATGGTGGTGGATGTATTTGAGCGTCTCCCCGCCCTTTCCCTCACGGGAGGCAATTGACATGAACGCATCCACACTGTCCTTGTAATATCTGCCGCACTGCCAGATGATTTCCACATTATCGCCTCCCGGACATCCGTCCGAAATCCATTTTTTCACCGCCTTGTTGAGAGTGCCTGCACCGAGGCTCCCGCCCACGATGAAAATATGCTTCTTGTGGGGGTCAAGACCGTAGAAATCAAGCGCTTCGACGATGCTTTCCGGCGTCGGGGGTACAATCTCGCGACGGATCGGATTGCCGCTCATCACAATCCTGTCGGCAGGGAAGAATCTTTCCATCCCCTCGTATGCCACACAGATGCTGTCGGCGTTCTTGCCGAGAATCTTGTTGGCAAGGCCTGCAAATCCGTTCTGCTCCTGGATCAGGGTAGGTATGCCGGCATTCTGTGCAGCATACAGCAGGGGAGCGCTTGCATAGCCCCCCACTCCGATGGCGATGTCCGGCCTGAAATCCCTGATGATGCGTGCCGCCATCCTTATGCTCTTGAGGAGCTTGAACGGCATCTTCACATCGTTGATTATATTCCTGGCATTGAGCTGTCTCTGGAGCCCGACAATCGGCAGCCCCACAATCCTGTAGCCGGCAGCGGGCACCTTCTCCATCTCCATCTTGCCTTCCGCACCGACGAAAAGGATTTCACTCTGCGGACACAGCTCCCTGAGCTTGTTCGCAATCGAGATGGCCGGGAAGATGTGGCCTCCCGTGCCGCCTCCGCTTATTATTATCCGCAATGGTCTGTACGTCATGATATTGTCACTGTATATTCTGATGATGAATCCATTCTGTTGACGGCATCCTCCCTGTCGGAGTTCTCCTTCGCTTCACGGCTGAAGGAAAGAATGATGCCGAATGTCATGCTGAAAAGAAGGAAGGAGGTCCTTCCGTGGCTTATCATTGGCAGGGTCTGTCCCGTAAGCGGTCCGATATCCACATTGACAAGCATATGCAGGAATGCCTGGCATGTTATCAGGAGCACGGTCCCGATCACCGCCGAGCGGGCAAATGTGTTCTTGAGCCCCCTGACTATTATCGAGCCCCTGGCCAGAAGGGTGCAATACAATACTATAAGCAGCATCGCCCCCCAAATCCCGGTCTCCTCGACAATGTAGCTGAACATATAGTCCTCGAACATTACCGGTACCTTGTATTTCTGTGTGCTCTTTCCGAAGCCCTTGCCCATCACCCTGGCGTCCCTGATGGCTATCTTGGCGCCAACAGGCTGGAGCATATTGTCCTTAAGCTCTTCGTATTCAACCGAATTCTTGGGCAGTTTGAGCAGGTCTTCCTCGTCGAGGCTGCTTCTCTCGATACGCGCCACGGCCGTCTGGAGCCTCGGAAAGAACTTCCCGCCGGTGCCCAGCGAAATGCCTACGACAAGGACCACGCCCACCAGTGCGGCCACTCCGAAAAGCATTGTGTTCTTCAAAGGCATGCCGCCCAGGAGCAGGGTCAGGTACATGATTCCGGCTATTATGACGGCGCTGGAGGTACCTCCCTTGAGCACAAGAAGCGTCACGACAGCCATCGGGATATAGAAGTAAATCACCCTCTGGGCGAGCTTTGTGCCTATCCAGGCCATCCGTCCGTCCATTGCCGCGAGGCGCTTTGTCATGGAAAACTTGTCATTGAGGTATGCGCTCGTAGCCCAGGACAGGTAGAAAATCATGAACACCTTCACGAACTCGAACACCTGGAGATTGGTTCCTCCGATGACCAGATACCTTATTGCCGTTTCGTTCATATAGTCCCCGTGGATGAAACCGCCCTTGTCCACGGTGGCGTACATCACCACGAGCATTGCGGCAGAAAGGAGAAATCCTATCTGGGACACAACCCTGTAGATGGTCACGCTCCTGATGTTGTAGCAGATGACCATTGCCAGGATGCCCAACCCCACGGTCTTGAGATGGGCGCTGATAATCTGCACCCTCGATGTGGAATTGGTTGCGGCGAGCTGGGAGGTCGAACCGAAGATAGCGAGAATGGATATGCCCATCAGGAGCAGCACTATCACAAGTACCACCCTGTCCCCCTGGAACTTACCCATCACATTGTTGAGGCTCTTGCCTGTTTTCGCCAGATCCATGGCCTATAGTTTTCTTACTGCCTGTTTGAACTGTTCACCGCGGTCCTCATAGCATTTGAAGAGGTCGAAGCTTGCGCAGCACGGGCTCAGGAGCACTACGTCCCCCTCCACTGCAAACTTTGCCGCAGCCCTGACCGCATCCTCCGCCGAGGCCGTATCGGTGATGTTTTCTGTACCTACGATGCCTTCGAATGCCGCGTGGATCTTGGTGTTGTCCACTCCGAGGCACACTATTGCCTTCACTTTTTCGCGCACCAGGTCACCCAGGACACTGTAGTCATTGCCCTTGTCGGTGCCGCCCACAATCCATACCACAGGCTTCTTCTGGCATTCGAGGGCATACCACGCGGCGTCGATGTTGGTGGCCTTTGAGTCATTGATGTAGAGCACTCCTCCCACGCTCAGGACCGGTTCAAGCCTGTGCTCGATGGCCTGGAACGTGCTCAGGGATTCCCTGATGACCTGATTGTCGATGCCGCTTGCCTTTGCGGCGAGGGCTGCAGCCATCGAGTTATAGACATTGTGCCTGCCGCCGAGGGCGAGTTCTTCGAGATAGATGGTGCTTTCGTCCTTGCCGTAGCGGACCACCATCCTGTCATCACGCACGAATGCACCCTGCTCCGGCTCGTTGCCCGGAGTCTGGGTGAAAGGCAGCTTGCGGCACTGGAGCACGATTTTGCTCAGGTGGCTGATTGTGATCCGGTCATCCGAATCGAAGATGAAGCAGTCCTCCGGACGCAGGTTGCGCGTGATGCGGAACTTGGCCTTCACATAGTTCTCCATGTTGTGGTCATAGCGGTCGAGATGGTCCGGGGTGATATTGGTGATGATGGCAATGTCCGGCCGGAAATCATAGCAGTTGTCGAGCTGGAAGCTACTGATTTCCAGGACATAGTAGTCGTGATGCTCGGTTGCCACCTGGAGGGCGTAGCTCTTGCCGATGTTGCCTCCCAGTCCCACGTTGAGCCCCGCCTTGGTGAGCAGGTAGTAGATCAGGGATGTGGTGGTCGTCTTGCCGTTGCTGCCCGTGATGCAGATTTTCTTTGCGGTGTCGTAGCGGCCCGCAAACTCTATCTCGGAAATGATGGGGATGCCCGCCTCTTCGATTTTCCTGACCATGGGGGCCGTGGAAGGTATTCCGGGGCTCTTTATGACCTCGTCGGCATTGAGAATGAGACTTTCCGTGTGCCTGCCCTCTTCAAACGGGATTCCCCAGGTGTTGAGAAGGTCGGCATACTTGCCGTCAATCTTCCCCTTGTCGGAGAGGAAGACATCAAAACCTTTGACCTTTGCGAGTACGGCTGCGCCTGTTCCGCTTTCCGCACCGCCCAAAACAACTATTCTCGACATATTCTATCTAAGTTTCAACAAAGCCAGGGTGGCTGCACCCAGTATAAGTCCCACAATCCAGAACCTCGCGGTGATCTTCGACTCCGGAAGGGCCCTCTCAGGCCTCTGGATGAGCGCCGGAATGCCCTCTTTCTGGTAGTGGTGGTGGAGCGGGGCCATCCTGAAGATGCGCCTGCCCTCGCCGTATTTTTTTCTCGTGTATTTGAAATAGTACCTCTGCATCAGCACCGAGAGGCTCTCCACGAGGAAGATGCCTCCGAGAAGAGGCAGGAGAAGCTCCTTGCGGACAAGGATTGCGCTCACTCCGATGATGCCTCCGATGGTGAGGCTCCCGGTATCACCCATGAACACCTGTGCAGGGTAGGCGTTGTACCACAGGAAGCCTATGAGGGCCCCGACGAATGCCGACATGAAGACTGCAATCTCGCCGCTTCCCGGTATGTACATGATATTGAGGTACTCCGAGTTGATGGCGTTGCCTCCGAGCCACGCCAGAATGCCTATGACAAGACCCACGATTGCCGAGGTCCCCGCCGAGAGGCCGTCCATGCCGTCCGTGAGGTTGGTGCCGTTGGAGCACGCCGTGATCACGATGACAATCATCAGCACATAGATGGCCCATTTTGCATACCATCCCCATCTTCCCTTGAACGGGCTGAGGCTCTTGTAGTCAAACTCATGGTCCTTCACGAACGGGATGGTGGTCTTTGTCGATTTTACCACATTCTCGTTTTTCCAGGCCCCGGTGCTGACGGCCACCTCGCTGTCCACGTCAAGGGAATCGTCCGCCAAGGTCTCGACCGTTTGGGCAGGCACTTTTTCCCTTACCACGATATTCGGGCTGTAGCATACCGTGAGGCCGATTATCAGGCCCAGAAGTATCTGGAGGATGAGCTTCCCCTTCTCGCTCATTCCCTCCTTGTTGTGGCGGAATACCTTGATGTAGTCATCGGCAAATCCGATGGCCCCGCACCACAGGGTGGTCAGAAGCAGGAGGAGGGTATAGATGTTGCGCAGGTCACCGAACAGCAGCACCGCCACGAGGATTGCGAGTATGATGATGATGCCTCCCATCGTAGGGGTGCCTTTTTTCTGCATCTGGCCCTCCAGGCCGAGGTCGCGGATGGTCTCCCCGATCTGGTGCTTCTGCAGGGCAAGGATGATCCTGCGTCCCGCGAAAATCGAGATGAGCAGGGCGGTGAGGGCGGCCATGATGGCCCTGAAGGACAGATAAGAGAACAGGCCCTGTCCGGGTATGTCAAAATCCTTGAGCAGTTTGATGAGTTCGTAAAGCATATCTATCCTATTGTCCTGAATATTTCTTCAACGATTTCACGCTCGTCGAAGTGGCGTTTTCCGGTGCCGATTATCTGGTAGGTCTCGTGTCCCTTGCCTGCAAGCAGGATGGCCGCACCGCTTTGTGCGGTGATGACGGCAGTGCGGATGGCTTCCTTGCGGTCGGCGATGAAAAGTGCCTTGCGCATGCCTGCAGGGGAGAATCCCTTGCGTATGTCCTCGAGTATGTCTTCGGTCTTTTCAGTGCGGCTGTTGTCTGAGGTGACTATTATCCTGTCGGCGTATTTTTCGGCTATTGCCGCCATTTCGGGACGCTTTGTCCTGTCGCGGTCCCCGCCGCATCCGAAAAGGCAGACGAGCTCCTTGCCGCGGGAGATGTCGCGCAGGGTCTTGAGCACGTTCTCGAGGGCGTCGGGGGTGTGGGCGTAGTCGATTATCACCGACAGCCCGCAAGGGCCGCTTATGGTCTCGAGGCGTCCCGGTGCGCTTTCGAGGCGGCTCAGGGCAACGAGAGTCTCTTCCTTCGACGCACCTATTTCGATGGCCGTGCAATAGATTGCAAGCAGGTTGTAGGCGTTGTGGCAGCCTATGAGCCTTGTCCAGACCTCGCATCCGTCGATTTTCAGCTGCATCCCTTCGAAACTCTCCTCGAGGATGCGGCAGCTGTGGTCGGCGAGGCTGCGGCAGGAGTAGGTCACCACCTTTGCAGGGGTGTTCTGGACCATCACGAGACCGTTGCGGTCGTCGATGTTGGTGATTGCGACGGCGTCCCGGGTGAGGTTGTCGAAGAACAGTTTCTTGCAGCGGAGGTACTCTGCGAAGGTCTTGTGGTAGTCGAGGTGGTCGTGGGTGAGGTTGGAGAATATGCCTGCCCTGAAATGGAGGCCGGCGATTCTCTCCTGCTCCACGCCGATTGAGCTGACTTCCATGAAGCAGTAGGCGCATCCTTCCTCAACCATCTGTGCGAGAAGGGAATTGATGGTGATCGGGTCGGCAGTGGTGTTGGCTGTCTCTTCCTTGCGGGTGCCCACATAGTTGGCTATGGTCGAGAGGAGGCCGCATTTGTATCCGAGGGAGATGAAAAGGCGGTAGAGCAGGGTGACTGTAGTTGTCTTGCCGTTGGTGCCGGTGATTCCGACGAGGGTGAGCTTTCCGGAAGGACGTCCGTAGAAGTTGGATGCCATGATCGCGAGGGCGTGGCGTGACGAGGCTACCCTGACGAGGGCAATCCTGTCGATGGCGCCGATGCGGCCGGATTTGGCTTCGACGTCGTTGGCCGGGCCGAATTTGGCGAGCTGGGCGCAGAGGGCTTCTTCGTCTTCATACACTATGGCCGAAGCGCCGCTGCGGATGGCTTGGGCGATATATTCGTGACCGTCGGAGGCGAACCCCCTGACAGCCACGAACAGCGAGCCCTGCACGGCCTTGCGGGAGTCGCTGCATATGGAGGTGATCGGAAGGTCAGTGCTGCCCTTTACCGACACCGTACCGCTGTTTTCTATTATCTGCTTGAGTGTCATTTCAATCCTGTTGTGTCCATGACGGCATTTTACCCTTGCCGTCGATGAGGTCCCCGTTGGCCGGGTCAATCGCCCATACCTTGTCCACTATTTCCCTGAATGTCATTGCCGGAAGGGTGCCTCCGTAGAAGATTTCCCTGTCCGGGCGGGAGTAGATCACGACAATTGCGGAGTACTTCGGCTTTTCGGCAGGGAAGAAACCCACAAATGTCGCCTGGTATTGTTTGCGCCCGTATTTGTCGGTGTACGGGTCGTTGGGTCTTGCAATCTTGGGGTCGAGCACAATCCTGGCCGTTCCGGTCTTTCCGGCCACCTGGCACTTCGCCCCGCCGAGCCTGCGCTTTCCGGTACCCACCTCCGTCACCCTCTTGAGGGCGTAGGTGAGGGAGTCGGCGGTGCTGCGCGAGCAGATGGAGCCGTTCAGTACGCTCGGGCCGTGTTTTTTCCTGACGTTGCCGTTCTGCTCGATGCTTTCCACCAGATACGGCTTCATCATCCTTCCGCGGTTGGCTATGGCGTTGTAGAAGGTCAGGGTGTGGAGGGGCGTCACCGCCACGGAGTATCCGATGGCGACCGACCCGAGGTCGGTCTGACTCCAATATTTGGAGTCAGGTGACGGTATGGTAGGCGACTTGAAACCGTCTAGGTCAAAGTCGAAAGTCTCGCCCAGCTTGTACTGGTAGAGCTTGTCTATCATCCGCTTGGGGTCTTTGCCGTATGCATCAATGGCAAGGCGCCTGAACACATAGTTGGAGGAAATCTCAAATCCGTGCAGGACACTGATGCGGTCGGTCTTGTTCTCACGCTCATAGTCCCTTATGTGGTCATCGCCCGGAAATCCCTTTATCATGCCGTGGTTGGTCGGGATCTCGTCGCTCAGGCGCACCTTGCCGTCTTCCAGAAGTGTCATCAGGGTGGTCGCCTTGAATACCGAGCCCGGTTCGCCGGCGCGTCCGATTGCATAGTTGTAGGTCTCTCCGAGGTATCCCGACGTGGTGTCCCTCAAAAGGTTGACCATAGCCCTTACGGCTCCGGTCTCCACGTCCATCACCACCACGCAGCCGCCTTCGATTTTCGGGTTGTCGGCGATGTTGTGGCGCAGCGCGGCATCAGCAATATCCTGGATGTCAACGTCAAGAGTGGTCCTTACGTCGTATCCGTCCACCGCCTTGGTCGATGTGCTGTCCCAATTGTGGATGAGCTCGTAGTTGTCAGTTTTCTTGAGCCATTCGAGGCCTTCCTTGCCGTGGAGCTCGTGGTTGTACCTGCCTTCTATGCCCACTTTGTCGTTGGTGACGGTGCTGTTGTCCTTGACATACCCGATGGTGCGCCTTGCAAGCGAGCCGTATGGATACTGCCTTGTGTCAAACTCCTTTACGATGATGCCGCCCTTGTACTGCCCTTCGTTGAAAAGAGGCAGTGAAGTGACCTTCTTCATCTCCGTATAGCCTATCGGGAAGCCGATTTTTTCGTACATCCCTTTATTTTCGCGCCTGGAAATGATGTAGTTGTAGTATCCCTGCGCGGTCCTGTCCCCGTAGATTTCGGCAAGCCCGGCGGAAAGCGCCTTGGCCTTTTCCCTCCACTCAGCCTCCTTGGCCTTTCCGGCCTTTTTGTCCTTCATCCCCGCAAATGCCGCCTTGCGCACGGTGCAGTCCATATAGATCTGGTACATAGGCATCGAGGCAGCCAGAAGCCGCCCATCGCAGGCGAGAATGGAGCCGCGCACCGGGTCTATCTTGGTCTTCTTGGTGTCCGTGCTGAAGATGCTCACAATCTTCGGGTCGGGGTTCCAGAACAGTCCGAGCCATACAATCCTTCCGACAATCACGAATCCGAGAAGCACAAAAATGACGTACAAGGTGATCAGGGCTACCCCTGCCTTGTCCATTCCTCTTCCGTTGTCTGCGTTTCTTCTCATCGCTTTACTTCTTTATCCTTGTGGCCGGCTGTTCCGGCATCGTCACTTCCGAGCCCTTCTCCCTGAGCAGCTCCTCAATGGTGCTTATTCTCCTGAGGCTCACGAGCTTCACTGTCTTCTGCGCGTGCTCTATCCTTATCTCCTCGAGCTCCCTTTTCTTGTCCTCAACCTTGACCATCGTCTTTTCCGCGCTCATTCCCAGCCACATGCTTCCCCATATCAGGGCAAACAGGTAGATGATGAGGACCAGGTGCCTGTCGAACCCGAGATAGGTGATGACGTGGCCGCTCAGGGTGGCCTTCAGCAGGCCTCCCGTCCATTTCATTGCGGATGCTGTCATTTCCTTGAGGTTCATATCCTAATTCTTTTCTGCTATCCTGAGCTTTGCGCTTCTCGCCCTTGTGTTGGAGGCGATTTCCTCCTCCCGCGGGAGAATCGGCTTGCGGTTCACGGGCGAGAGAGGGGCACCGGTACGTCCATAGACATCGGTGTGCACGATGCCTTCGGTGTTGCCGGTCCTGATGAAATTCTTCACCATCCTGTCCTCCAGCGAATGGTAGGTGATGACCACCAGGCGGCCACCGGTCCTGAGGGATGCCGCCGCGCCTTCGAGGAATTTCTCGAGCGAGCGCATCTCCTGGTTTACCTCAATTCTGAGGGCCTGGTAGATCTTTGCAAGCACTTTGTGCTCGGCATTTTTCGGAAGTACCGGGGCAAGGGCGGCGTTGAGCTGCGTGGTGGTAGTGATCAGGGCGGACACGCGCGCCTTCACGATGAGCTGGGCCACCTTTCCAGGCTTGTCCACCTCGCCGTAGAGCCGGAGTATCCGCTCGAGGTCTTCGAGGGTGCTGCCGTTGACAATGTCGGCTGCGGTGCGCCGGGTCCCTACGCTGTCCATCCTCATGTCGAGAGGGGCGTCAAACCTGAAGGAAAAACCCCTTTCCGCGGTGTCGAACTGGTGGGACGACACCCCGAGGTCGGCAAGTATGCCGTCGGCCTCCAGGGATGGGTCGCCTTCTTTCCTTCCTTCGAGGAGAACATAATTCTCTACGAAGCGGAAATTGTTGTGTATCAAGGTCAGGCGGCTGTCGTCCGGCCTGTTTGCAATTGCGTCCGTGTCACGGTCGAAGGCGAGGACTTTTCCGCTTTGGGACAAGCGTGAAAGAATCCCGGCGGTGTGTCCACCGCCTCCGAATGTGGCATCGATGTATAGTCCCGAAGGGTTGGTGACAAGTGCCGAGAGGCTTTCTTCAAAAAGCACAGGCGTATGGTATTCAGACATTTGCGGGCCTCCTATCTTTGACTTGAAGAGAGGTCCCTGGCTATTGATCTGTATTCGTCGTCTGAAAGGATCTGGGCTTCGAAGACTTCTTTTGCCCAGAGCTCGATCTTATAGTCGCTGCCGAGGAACACCACCTCTTTGTTGACACCTATCTTACCGAGAAGTTCCGAAGGGATGGAGATGCGTCCGAGTTTGCTGTCCGGAACGACAACTGCCCTGTCGAGCATATACCTTCTCCAGAACTTGGCGTGCCTCTCGTCGAGAAGGTCCAGCTTTGCCTTGACGGCCTCGCTCTGGCGCTGCCATTCGGCGAAAGTATAGACTTCCAGACAATCGGAGTAAATGTCCTTGTGGATTACGAGGCTCATATCCTCCTCACCGGAAGAGGCCATGGCGGATTTGAACAACGAAGGAAAGACTATTCTTCCCTTGTCGTCAACTTTTGCGGTGGCTGTCCCGATGAATGTAACCATAAAATCAAACATTTGCTGCCTCGGGAACGGAATCCCGGGGCTTTTCTTTCACGCTTGGGGACAAAGATAGCGATTTTCTTCCATTTTCTTCCACCATCTTCCAATATTTTCCACAATTTTTTCCACACCCTTCCCCGGGGTATTTACGGAACGTGATTGGCACGAAATTCGGAGCAACGCGCCCGGTTTTTCATATGCCATTTTGCAGTTTGAAAAATCACCGCTTTTAAGGTCTTAAATTTTTTCTGGTACATATATGACCTGCACCGAGGGGACGAAAAGGGAAGAGAAATTTGTACGGATGACGACGGAACCGGTCGGAAGGCTGGTTACCGCAATGGCTGTCCCTTCGATTGTAAGTATGCTTATTTCAGGCATCTACAACCTTGCGGACACTTTTTTCATCGGCCGTATCAATACTTCTTCCGTTGCGGCCCTCGGCATTGTGTTCTCGTATATGACCCTTGCGCAGTCGTTTGCATTCTATTTCGGGCAGGGGTCGGGCAATTTCATCTCCCGTGCCCTCGGAGCGAAAAAGTTGCGTCAGGCGGAGGAGATGGCTGCGACAGGCTTTTTCTCGTCATTCATCGCGGGCATCATCCTGGCTGCGGCCGGTTTTGTGTTCATGGACCCGGTCCTGCGTTTTCTCGGCTCCACGGACACGATTCTTCCGTATGCGAGGGATTATTTCGGACATATTCTCATCGGAACGCCGTTCATCATGTGCTGTTTCACGCTCAACAACCAGATGAGGCAGCAGGGGAATGCGTCCCTTTCGATGATAGGCATTGCCTCGGGAGCCGTCCTCAACATCATTCTTGATCCGCTGTTTATCTTCGGCCTGGGGATGGGTATCAGCGGGGCGGGCCTTGCCACGGCGGTGTCGCAGTTCACAAGTTTTGTGATCCTGCTTTCGCTGTGCGGCAGGAAGGGAGGTATCCGCATACAGTTCAGCAACTTCCGTCCTACCCTTCACAATTATGCGGAGATCAGTGCGGGAGGGCTTCCGTCGCTTGCAAGGCAGGGACTGATGAGCGTGGCTGCCATCTGCCTCAATCAGGTGGCCGGGTCTTTCGGCGACGGCGCGGTGGCATCATTTTCGGTCGTCAGCCGCATCATGATGATAGCCTCCGCATCCCTTATCGGTTATGGTCAGGGTTTCCAGCCGGTGTGCGGTTTCAATTATGGCGCCGGACTCTACGGAAGGGTGAAAGGGGCTTTCAGGCACAGTCTGACCGTGTCGTTTGTCTATTGTCTGGTGCTTGCGGTTGCGGGCTATGTGTTCGCCCCCTCGATTGTGCGGCTGTTCAGGGCCGACGATGCGCAGGTCATCGGCATGGGTACGGTAATCCTCAGATACCAGTGTCTTTCGTTCCCGCTGACGAGCATGATTGTGCTTTCCAACATGTTCCTGCAGAATATACGGCGTACCGTGCCGGCTGTTGTCATGGCCATGGCAAGGCAGGGGCTATTCTTCATTCCCGCCCTGTTTGCCGGACGTGCCCTGTTTGGCCTGACCGGCATCGAGACAGCACAGACCGTGTCGGACTGCTGCGCCTTTCTCCTTGCGGTGCCCCTGACCTGGTATGCCTTCAGGACGCTCGGACGCGACTCTGCCGCAAGTTAGCTGATTCCCGGGTATTGCACAAGCGGGACGGATTGCCTATATTTGGGGGCTAAAACTTTTGGATGCGTACAGCAAATTGTTCGGATAGGGTATTGTAGCATTTGAGCCTGCGACTGTGCGGGCCGGATGCGCAAATGCCGGTGTGAGGGGGTGACAAAGACGCCATTGGCTGAAGTCACCTTCAGTTTTCTTTATATTTCCATATTTTGATAAAACCCTTCGGAAGATAATCTGCCCCAGAAAAACCAAGTCAAATCTGATGCAGGTTGTCATTTCCGGACTATTACAGTAAAACCATGAATAATCATATCATACGCAATGAAAGGAAATCAGAGCATTTCCAGGTTGAAAATCTTGTACGCGAGGCCTTTTGGAATGTCTATCGTCCCGGCTGTCTTGAACATTATGTGCTCCACTGCCTGAGGGATGACCCCGCATTCGTGCCGGAGCTGGATTTCGTGATGGAGGCGGACGGGCTCCTGATCGGCCAGTGCATCTATATGCGCGCTGCCATCGCCACCGATGACGGAAGGGAGCTGCCGGTCCTGATAATGGGCCCGATCGGCATCATTCCGCAGTACAAGAGGCAGGGCTATGGCAAGGCACTTCTGGACTACAGTCTGGAAAAGGCCGCACGGATGGGCTTCGGCGCCGTCTGCTTTGAAGGCAACATCGCTTTCTACGGAAAGAGCGGATTTACGTATGCTTCGGAATTCGGCATACGCTATCATGGCCTTCCGGAAGGGGAGGACGCATCGTTCTTCCTGTGCAGGGAGCTCAGTCCGGGGTATCTCAGCGGCGTCAGCGGAGAATACTCCACACCGCAGGGCTACTTTGTGGATGAGGCCCTGTGCGAGGAGTTTGACAGGGCTTTCCCGAAAAAGGAAAAGCTGAAGCTGCCGGGACAGCTATGGTAAATCGCTGATCCAGGAGGCAATGTCTGCAAGGACTTCTTCGGACATTGTCTCCTCTATGTTGTAATACTCTGATGTGGAGCCCGTCACGCAGTGCTGGAAAAGGTGGTTCAGACCCGGATAGGAGACGGCCTGCGCCGAAGGGAGAAGGTCGCGTATGATGCTGAGATTCTCTTCGCAGGCCACCTGGACATCGGATTCCCCGTTGACTGCGAGTACAGGGCAGGCAGCCTTGGCTATATAAGGTGCAGGGTCGAGGGCGAGAAAGCAGGTTGTCCACGGGTTGGGGTTGGCCTTTAGCTGGGCTACGGTCTGTTCCACATATGCCTCTATGCTCTCTTTAGGAGCACCTTCAAGCTCGAGCCCCCTTGCCAGCTGGCGTCGCAGCGTGACCTCTCCCGTCTCGGCCATTCCTGCCATTGACACGATGAAATCAGGCACATTCTCCGCCGCGAGCATAAAGGCAATGGTGCCTCCTTCGCTGTGGCCGAGCACTCCGACGGTCTTGAATCCGCGGCTTCTGAGGTATCCAATGGCCTCACGCGCATCGTCCTTGAAGGTATGTGTGGTGGCGTTTTGCCCGTCGCCTGTGGAGCGGCCGAATCCGCGGTCGTCGTATCTGAGCGTCGCAATCCCGTTTTTCGCAAATGCATCGGCTATTACGGCAAACGGCTTGTGCTCCATCAGGGCTTCATCCCTGTCCTGGAGTCCGCTGCCGCTGACAAGCACCACTGCCGGGGTGTCCTCCGTCATCTGCGACGGTATGGCGAGGGTGCCGCTGAGGACGGCCTCCCCGCTTTGGAATGAGATGTCTTCGGTGTTGTAAGGGAATGGCGGTACAGGCGTCTGGGGCCTTTTCGGAGACGGCGCACCGCGCTTTAGGGTAAGCGGGAACGGCTGCCCGACCTGGGTGAATGTGCCCACTATGCTTCCACCCATCATCAGGCCCTCGTAGGATGCCATTATCATGGGGATGTCCAGCTTGAGGCTCATTGCGGTCATTTCCTTTATGTCCACGTTGATGCCCTTTGCGCCCTGCTCGGGAACGTCCATCGTGCTGTTTTCCCCGATGTGGAAAACAATGGTCAGTTTTGTCCCGGGTACCTCCAGGGTACCGCTCCAGTCTCCTTCCACGCCCTGGCAGAGGGCGATGAGAGGCATCAGCGCCGCAATAGCGGCAAGTATAGTCTTTTTCATGTTCGGTTTCATATGTGTTGATTGTTTCTTTCCGGCAATGTCCCTTCCGCGTTCAGGGCACATCGAACAAATATAGCAATCATTCTTCATAATCGCGTTTTTATTCGTATTTTTGCGGTTGATTTTTGCGGTCCTCTCCTTATTTACGGCAGCCCGGGATCCAACCGGATTCTGTTCCGTAGAGCGCTCTCTTGCGGCTGACTGACAGCGGGACCTTTTACAAACGGCAACGATACATACTCAACAGCTTCATATATGAAGACTCGGACCAAAACCATCCACAGTGCCTATCCGGGCAAAGATGCCTACGGAGCACTCGCAATGCCGGTTTACCACACGGCAGCTTATGAATTCGACAATGCGGAGATAATGGCGGACGCTTTCTGCTCAAGGGTGCCTCTCCCTGATTATTCGCGAGTTACAAATCCTACGGTCATCTATTTCGAGAAAAAGATTGCCGAGCTTACCGGTGCAGGGAAGGTCTATGCCCTCAGCTCGGGAATGGCCGCAATCTGCAATTCGCTGCTCGCTCTTTGCGAAAGCGGAAAGAACATCGTGACTTCAAACCATCTTTTCGGCAATACCTGGCTGCTTTTGAGCAAGTCTTTCGCCCGCTACGGCATCGAGACGCGTTTCTGCGACCTCTGCAATCCGGAGGCTGTCCGCGGGGCCATTGATGACAATACGGTGTGCATCTATGCGGAGATTATCAGCAATCCCCTTCAGGAAGTTGTTGATTTGAAAGAGCTTGCAGATATTGCACACCAAGCGGGAAAGCTCCTTGTGGCCGATACCACAATGATTCCTTTTACCCGTTTCAGCGCAAAGGATCTGGGCGTGGACCTTGAGCTCGTATCCAGCACCAAGTACATTTCCGGAGGGGCTTCCACGGTGGGAGGCCTTGCCATTGACTATTCCTGCGGAAAGGAATTTGCCGACAGGATGCAGGAGATGCTCCTCAATTTCGGCGCATACATGACTCCGCATGTCGCCTATATGCAGACACTCGGTCTTGAGAATCTGGAGGCACGATATGCACTTGAGTCCGCCAACACGATGGAGCTGGCCGAGCGCCTGCGCACCATTCCGGCCATCCGCTATGTCAACTATACCGGCCTGAAGGACAATCCGTACCACGATATTGCGTGCCGTCAGTTCAACGATACCTACGGCGCCATGATCTGCATCGAGCTCGCTTCTCCGCAGGCCTGCTTTGATTTCCTCAACAGGCTGAAGCTCGTCAAGAGGGCTACCAATCTGTTTGACAACCGTACCCTTGCCATCCACCCGGCAAGTACGATTTTCGGCAATTTCTCCCCTCAGCAGCTCCGTGACCTCGATGTGTCCGAGACCTGCATCCGCCTGAGCGTGGGCCTTGAGGATATGGATGATGTGTTTGAGGATATCCGCCAGGCACTTGACTGACGGCTGTACCGGTTGAAATAATATTACAGAAAATGGCCAAATACGATTTTGACAAGATTGTCGAAAGGCGCGGCACCGGAGCCTTGAAGACCGATGCTTTGGGAGAGCGCTACGGTGACCCGGACCTCATTCCGCTCTGGGTTGCGGATATGGATTTCGAGACGCCTCCGTTCATCATGGAGGCCCTCCGCAAGAGGCTTGAGCACCCGGTTCTCGGCTATACGATTGAGCCTGCTGATTATTGGCCTACGGTGCAGGAGTGGATCATGACCCATCACGGCTGGAAGACAGAGCGCGAATGGCTTCGCTACATCCCCGGTATCGTGAAGGGCATAGGCTTGGTAATCAATGCTTTCCTCAAGCCGGACGACAAGGTCATCATCCAGCCTCCTGTCTATCATCCTTTCCGCCTTGTGCCGGAAGGCAATCACAGGGAGGTGGTCTATAATCCGCTGATTGAAAATCCGGACGGAAGCTATTCGATGGATTTTGACAATCTCGAGGCCGTCTGCGACGACAAGTGCCGTCTCCTGATTCTTTCCAATCCCCACAATCCGGCGGGCATCCTGTGGGACAGGGATACCCTTACGCGCCTGGCTTCCTTCTGCCATTCGCACGGCGTCATCGTGATTTCCGACGAGATACATTCCGACATGGCCCTGTGGGGGCTCAAGCATATCCCGTTTGCCACTGTCAGTCCTGAGGCCGCCGCGTGCAGCATCACTTTTGCCGCCCCGTCCAAGACTTTCAACATCGCCGGTGTGGTAAGTTCGTACTCCATTGTACCTGACCCTGCTTTGAGGGAGACTTTCTATTCTTATCTCAAGGCCAATGAGTTTGACGATGCGCCGATTTTTGCCCCGATTGCGACAATTGCCGCCTTCAGGGAAGGGGAGGAGTGGCGCCGCCAGATGCTTTCATATGTAGAGGGCAACATCGGGGCACTGATTGCCTTCTGTGCAGAGAAGCTACCTTCCATCAAGCCTTTGCGTCCGCAGGCTTCCTTCCTTGTGTGGCTGGACTGCCGCGGACTGGGACTGCCGCACGATGCCCTTGTGGACCTGTTTGTAAAAAAGGCCGGGCTCGCGCTCAATGACGGAGCGATGTTCGGTGCTGCCGGAAGCGGCTTCATGCGGCTCAATGTCGGCTGTCCGCGCGCCACTCTGATGCAGGCTCTCGAGAGGTTGTACAAGGCTTTGGAGGGCTGAAGCTCCCTGGAAGGCGGACTTGCATACCGGTTTTAGAATTATTGGCGTTCAGGCTTTCTCAAGATATCTGGACAGGAATACATTATAAACGCTGTATTGAACCCCTTCTTCCCCGTTTTCAGCAAGAACCAATTCTTTTTCTATCAAGGACTTGACATTCTTTGAAACCGCAGCACCGGAGCCCCGGTCACAAAACAACTCCTTACTCTTGTACGGTTCCAGAATAAACGGGTTCATAGCCATCGGTGCTCTTTGCCGGCAAATATGGCACTTCCGAATCAATATACCAAAGGTTATTAACCAAAAGTTAATTGATTGGGCTCAAGATTCCGCATCGTTGGGAGAATGAGAAAACATTCCTATCTGCTCTTCCATTCTTCTCACAGTATTATCTTTGTCCAGAGACAATAAAATTCTGTAATCCTATCGGGTACAACATGTTATGTCAATTGCCTGATCAATTGCAAATACAATTATATTCGGTGAATGTGAATTTGAATGATGACTATTCCTTTGGGCGCAGTGCAACATTTTTGCTTTTCTCCGGTCCAACATGTGAGACAGATTCTTATGAATCTTCATGCAAAAAGACTATTTTTACAATTTTAAAACAAATCACAATGTATCGTCTGTTTGATTTTCTCGAAAGTATGATCCCGGCGGCCATTATACTGCTGCCCATTATGTTCTACTACCTTCACAAGCGCGATGTCCTCCGCGCGAAGAAGGAAATCCTTCTCAAGGAGATTGAGAAGGGCAGCATCGTTGACCCTGAAATGCTCGCAAAATCACTTGCCAATTCGTCAAGCGAAGAGATGAGGCTCCAGAACAGTCTCCGGGACGGAATCATCTTCTGCATTGCCGGAGTCGTCATTGC
Organism: Candidatus Cryptobacteroides sp.; assembly: GCA_051878275.1. Taxonomy (GTDB): domain Bacteria; phylum Bacteroidota; class Bacteroidia; order Bacteroidales; family UBA932; genus Cryptobacteroides. Next base: position 38,324 of record JBJEJU010000011.1, read on the forward strand.
TGTTGCCACCATTGTTTTCTATGTGTATCTGAACGGTATCTATGCTGAACGGGCCAATGGCTCGACCTACAACGTGGATGATCTTATCCCGATCACGCTTGTTGTCACCCTGGTACTTGTCGCGGCTGCCATTGTGCTCGGCGTGGGAATTGCTTTCCTGGTGACGCACTTCAACCTGAAAAAGAGAATAGGCAGGAAGGCATAGGTGCCCGATGACAAGAGAACAGTTCATAGCGGAAATCTCCACTTTGCAGGAGCCTCTCAGAAGGTTCCTGCTCGGCATGTGCAGGGGCAATGCCTTTATGGCCGATGACATAGCCCAGGAGACTTTGCTGAAGGCTTACCTCCATTATGACACGTTTCAGGGCCGTTCCTCTTTCAGCACCTGGCTCATGAGAATCGGATACAATTGCTTTTGCAATTATCTCGGAAACAAATTCCTTGACACCGGATCCATTACGGAGAGAGAAAAGCAAATCCCATCGGAGGAGGAGCCTGAGGTGGACAGCAGCGCGCTGTATGCTGCCATCAATGGATTGTCCGCAACGGAGAAGGCGGCTGTACTGCTCTTCTATATGGAGGAATATTCCACAAAGGAAATCTCGGACATACTGGGAATGCCCTCTGTAACGGTAAGGTCGCACCTTCACAGGGCGCGGAGACATCTGAAGAAAATCCTTGAACAAAATGGTGAATGACAAACACATAAGACAGTTTTTCCGGCAGCATAAGCCGGTGGTTGGGGATGGCGGTGCTTTCATGAAGGAAGTGGTCCGGCAGATTGATGCCATGCCAACTCCCGCTGCAATGCAGCCTGACTTTCAGAAAGAAGATTGCATCCGCATTGTCCTCGAGGTGTCAAAGCGGGACTTGAGGGCTGTCAGGCTGGCCGTTGGCGCCGTTGTGGCGATAGTAATCCTGTCCGCCGTTACTGCGGCTTTCCTGCCTGCGGGTTTTATCCCGACGGATATCTTCACATTCAAATAGAATCTTTCTGCGCCCTTGATAAAGTGCCGGGAATCAGAAGCCTATCCCCAAGTGAAGTCCAAGGCAGGAAGTGGCGATGGTAGGGCCGATGAACAGATGCAGATTCTTATAGAATCTTATCCTGATGCCTGGCTGCCAGCCGAAGATGAAGATTGCGTCCCCGACATTTTCGTCAATTACCTCTTCAGGAGAATCGCTGTCTGCCGGTCCCTGATATTTGCCGTTGATTTGATAAATCCATCCTCCGCCGGTATAAAGGTCGCTGTAGAACGAGAATGTTTTGCGCCTGCCCAAATGCCAGTATCTGCGGAAGTTAATGCCGGCACTGATGGTATATAGGTACCCTGGGGCAAAGTCCAGATATGTTTCACCCTGGTTGACAAACAGCGCAAATGTCCTTTTCTCGTCAATCCTTACTCCTCCTGTAAACATTGGCCCGGAGGTAAACAAGCCGCTATAATACCTTAATGTGAATTCCGGTTTCCAATCCTTGATGCCGTCTTTTGAAAAAGCGTGTTTCCATTCATTTGCACAGACGGAGAAATCATCTGAAAATGTCTCCTGCGCGAAGAGGCCGCTGGCGGACAGCGCTATTGCTGCGAAGATTGTAAATAAATGTTTCATAGTAGTATATGTAGTGAATCCTAAAAACTTCCCACATCGTCAATGCCGGTCATCCCGGTTTATCTGCGGATGACATCAATCCACTTTTTCCCTTCCTGGCCCTATTTGCCGGTTTGAACGAGCGACGGTTGTACTCATGGATTTGCAGCATGGATATCAGCACCCATGGCATGTTGGCAAATGTACGTTTTAATGGTAAAAATTGCAAATATGAGATCCTGATTGCATGCTGGTGGCGCAGGCTGGCACCTGTTTTGTCAACCCGACCAAGCGTAGCGCGTGGAGAGATCTGAGAGATATGTTGATACTCAATAGTTATCCCGACTGCACACTTGCTGCTTCGCACGATAGGACAGGCTTTTTGGTCAGCCACGCGTCTCGGCGATGATGCATTGACATGAAGGGTAAATCCATCTGCCTTTGCGGATTCCGGTAAGCGTCATCGCGGAGACACTTACCTTTCGTGTAAATCACCGCGCATGAGCCTTTGTTGATTATCAAATAGTTAGCTCTATTAAACATGCTCGGTGACACCAAATTGGTGCCACCGAGCAACCCCTGAAAAAGAATAGGCTTGATTATGAGTCAATTATAAAACCACGCCTTGCTCGGTGAATTGCTCGAAGCCCTTTTGTCATTTCAATAGGTACCTCCCCGTCCCGCTGCAGGCTGCGCCTGCAAAAGCCCTTTCAACCCCAGTCAGCTATCGCAGACAGCCCCTTCCAGGGGCACACGGCCTGCGCTATGCTCCGGCCGGTGGCTCCACTGCTGCGATTTTCAAAGAAAATCTTGCTGACGTTCCGCCACGGCGGCTGGAGCCGCCCGGGTGATGCTGATTCTGTTATTAGGAACACCGGGATTGACCACGTCCCGTTTGTAGCGGTCCCGTGAAATTCATCTGGAACGGGCAGACCCGCTGCAGGTACCTGTAGGGCACTCTTGCGTTCCCGATGGAGGCAAATTGTCCTCATCTGGACCCTCCTGAAAAACCATCATGCTTGTAATCAAGTATTTAGCAAAAATCCTCCGCCCAGATGAATTTCACGAAGGCTGGGACGGCGCCTGATGGCGCCCACCTCACGCAAACTTCCGCCTGCCCCTGCAGGCGGAGTTTTTGTGTTGCCGTCAAGCGTTGAGAGCAGGCTCTCAACGCTTGACGGCAACACAAAAACTGCCCGGCATCCGCCGGGCAGTTTGCTGAAGGTATCGTGATTCCGTTGGGATTCGAACCCAAGACCCACAGCTTAGAAGGCTGTTGCTCTATCCAGCTGAGCTACGGAACCATCGGATGAGAATGCAAATATATGCTTTTTCCTATAATTATCCAAAAAATTGCCTGAGGCCCGGATGTCTTACCGGGATTCCTTGCCGGAGGAGAGACCTTCGAGGACGGCCACGGTGATGACTCCGACCAGCGCCCAGACTATTGCACCGCTCACATGGAGGTCTGTCACCATCGGCCTCAGAACCTCCGCAGAAGACCCGAGTACGCTGACTGCTGCCGATGCGGTCTCAAGGTCTGACCCCTGCGCAAGCATCTGCGCACGTACCAGTGCACCCCAGTCGTTCCACGGCCACACCTTCACCAGCGAACCGAGCACGAAACCGACAAGCACCAGCATGGTCTGCCTCTCGAAGCGCTCCAGAAGCCAGTGCAGGCATTTTGAAAACGCCAGGATACCCACGACGCAACCTATTGCGAACACGATCAGTACCGGCCAGTTGAGCGAGCTTACAGCGCCCATGACATACTCATATTTGCCGAGAATCAGCAGGATGAAACTGCCCGACACCCCCGGGAGGACCATGGTGCAGACTGCAATCGCCCCGCAGATGAAGATGAACCAGAGGTCATCCGGGGTATTGGTAGGGGACAGGGTGCACACGACCACGCCGAGCGCAACGCCCACGACAGCCCACACTGCATCGGCAATCTTCCAGCCCTTGACCTTCACCAGCATCACCGCAGCAGATGCGGCAATCATTCCGAAAAAGAATCCCCACGTCTGCACCGGGTGATAATTGATCACATACTGCATCAACTTGGCAAGCGAGAACACGCTCACGAGCACGCCGACCAGCAGGGCGACAAGGAATCTCCCGTCCACCTTCTTCCAGAACTCGCGCCATTTCCCTCCGAAAAGCAGTTTCCAGGTGTCCACAACCATAAAGGAATTGAGACAGTCCACAATCCTTCCGAAAATGCCCGTAAGAAGGGCTATCGTACCTCCGGAAACGCCCGGAATCACATTGGCCGCGCCCATCGCAAAGCCTTTGAGCGCTACAGCTAAATCTTTCAGCAGATTACTCATCATCAACCTATTACTTTAAGATACTTTTTGACACCGGCAAAGATGTCAGTCTGTGGAAGAGTTGCCCCTTCCGGCTCTGAAATCACAAGGTCGAATACCCCGCCAGGCAGCTGTGTGCGGCCTATCTTGAACCTTGCCTTCGAAACGGAGGCAATGAATTCCAGCGGAAAACTGTCACCCCAGACAAGCGAGATAAACACGTCGGGATTGGAGGCGTTGAGCAGTGCAACCTTTTCGTCGCAGAGCCTGCCGAACCACGAAAAATCCTTTTTAAGCAGGGTGTTGGTTATGCTTGTGATAAGCCTCTCATTTGAGGATATCTTCCTGAAATCCAGAAAGAAAATCTCTCCCTTGATGCCATTCTCCCGGTAAAACGAAAGGATGGATTCCTTGCAGGAGTCAAAAGACTGGTCCTCAACGTCAATCAGGGCAACGGCAGTCTTTATGTCTTTTAGCGGCAGGATGCCGGTCGGCACCGTGCTCGCATATTTTTTCAAAGCCTTCTTCCTGAAGAAGCGTTTTATACTTTCAAACATTGATTGTCAGGTTTCATACAGTCAGGTCAGGTCCTCCGTTTGCCGCGATAAGCGCACGGATTTCCTGCTTGGCGGCCTTCCAGCGCGGGATGTCAATTTTCGTTCCCACGACCTCCACGACCTTTGCCGCAATAATCGAGCCTACTTCGCCACACACCTTCAGGGGCATGCCGAGAGAATGGGCGTAGAGGAATCCCGCCGCATACGTATCTCCGGCTCCCGTGGCATCGACGGGCTTTGCAGGCCAAGGCTCGATGAAATGGTATTCGTCACCGCTCTGGACCATTGAACCGTCCTTGCCGACCTTCACGACGGCAATATCGCAGTGGCGCGCAATCTCGGACAGGGCCTCCCGCGGCTCTTTTTTCGTAAATGCCTTTGCCTCAGTCTCATTTGCAAACACAATGTCCACATAGTTGTCCACCAGGTTGTGGAGGAAGGCATCGTTTGACTCCACGACATTGTAGGAGGCCATGTCGATTGAAATCAGGCATCCCGCCGCCTTCGCCATCTGTACGGCCCTGCTGATAAGGTCCTGGTCCTGGACAAGATAGCCTTCGATATGGAAGTAGTCATAGCCTTCGAAATACTCCGGCCTGAGGTCCTCCGGCTTCATCTCCAGGGCCGCACCCATATAGCTGGCAAAAGTCCTTTCGGCATTTGCCCCGGTAATGAAAGCCATACAGCGCCCGGACGCCTTGGTGCCGTAGAGCATGGTGGTATGCACCCCATACTGCTCCATCGTGCTTTTGAAGAGGTGGCCGAGCTCGTCGTTGCCTATTTTGCCGATATAGCCTGACGGCATTCCGAAAATGGATGCGCAGGTGATGGTGTTGGCGGCGCTTCCGCCCGGTACATATTTGACTCCCACCTCCTTGAGCGCGGCCCATATGCGGTCGCCTGTCTCCATGTCCACATGCTGCATGCTTCCTTTCGGAAGATGGTATTGCTGCAAAAGTGTATCATCCGGCAGTATGGCCAGAATGTCTGTAAGGGCGTTCCCTATCCCGAGTATTGATTTCGATTTCATAGCTCCAGAGTTGCAAAATACAAAGTTATATATTTTTTTCTACCTTTGCATTTTTCAAGGCAGTCACCATGCACTCCGCGATAAAGAAAACGGTCAAATATGCTCTTCCGGCAGTTGCCGCCCTCGTCCTCCTTTGGGTATGTTTCAAGGATGTCGAGTGGGCGGATTTCTTTGCTGCCCTGAAGTCCTGCAGCTGGGGTTATGTGATCCTGGCAATGGCATTCGGCGCCCTTTCGTTCTGGCTCAGGGGGGCAAGATGGAGAATGCTTCTCCTGCCCGTGGACCCGTCAATCAGGACATCCACCTGCTTCAATGCCGTCAACATCGCCTATGTGGCCAATATGTTTTTCCCGCGCATCGGCGAGGTAGTGCGCTGCGGCTTCATAACGCGCAGCTCACAGGAAGATTCCGAGGGCCAGAAAAAAGCCTCGTTCGACAGGACTTTCGGAACGGTCGTGACCGAGCGCGCCTGGGATGCCGTTGTGGTCCTGCTGTTTTTCCTGTGCATGCTTCCGCTTGTGTGGAGCAGGTTCGGCAGTTTTGTGGAGGACAATGTGCTCGGGCAGGTCCTGGAGCAGTTCAATGTCATCTGGATTGTGCTTGCGGTGGTCCTTGCGGTTGCCCTTGCAATATGGCTTTCCTGGCGCCTTAAGGACAGGGGCGGGATTTTCGGGAAAATCTGGAGCTTCATCGTCGGGATAGGCGAGGGCATAATGGCCTTTACAAAGATGCGGAGGGGCTGGATGTTTGTCGTCTATACTGTTGCCATATGGGTATGTTACTGGATGACAAGTGTATGCGTGTTCTGGGCAGTCTGCGGGATGGACACTTCCGGCCTGTCCGGGGCGATGGGGGAGGCGGTGGCGACCTTCAGGAATCTCGACCTTGCAGACATATTCATACTGATGTTTGCCGGTTCCGTAAGCACGTTCGTCCCGGTCCCGGGCGGTTTCGGTGCATACCATTATGTTGTCTGCCTGACACTCACCTCCGTATATGGCATTCCATATGAGCTGGGTATAATCTTCGCGACCATTTCCCACGAAGCCCAGGCCGTCATCCAGATTGTCTGCGGCGCCGCCAGCTATGTCTGGGAGACCTTCTTCGCCAGACGCTCCCGGAGGTAGCGGATCCTGGAAAGCAGCATCTCCATGCTGAGAATACGGGTTGGACAGACTTTTATTTCTTTGAATACAATTCCTTGCCGGAATGAAAAAAGGTGACCTTCCGGCCACCCTTGCAATAAGATCTGGAAAATTCTAAACGTCCGCTTTGCCCATCTTGCGGAGGAAGCACTTGATGGTGTTCTCCATAAGGCAGGTGATGGTCATGGGGCCGACGCCGCCAGGTACCGGAGTGATGTAGGACGCCTTCGGAGCCACGGACTCGAAATCCACGTCACCGCAGAGCTTACCGTTTTCGTCCCTGTCCATGCCCACGTCGATGACGGCTGCACCGTCCTTGACCATATCCCCGTTCACAAACTTTGCGCGTCCGATGGCAACTACCAGTATGTCGGCCTCGCGGGTGACTGAAGCAAGGTCAGCGGTGCGGGAATGGCAGATCGTGACGGTGGCGTTGCGGTCCAGCAGAAGCTTGGCTACAGGCAGTCCCACAATCTGGCTGCGTCCGAGGACAACGGCCCTCTTGCCTGCAATCTCCACATTTGCGCTGTCGAGCATCTTGATGATGCCTTCAGGGGTGCAAGGAACCGTGCAGTTGGTATTGGGACGTTTCTGCCAGAGGGCAGCGGTGTTGAGCGGGTGGAAGCCGTCCACATCCTTTTCCTCCGCGATGGCCTCTATCACCTTCGGCTCGCTGATGTGCTTCGGGAGTGGCAGCTGCACGAGGATTCCGTCCACGCTGTCGTCTGCATTGAGCTGGGCAATCCTGTCGAGAAGCTCCTGCTCGGGAGTGTCTGCCGGCATGCGCAGGGTAGTGTTGGCGATGCCGATGGCCTCGCAGGCAAGCCCCTTGTTCTTGACATAGGTCTGGCTGCCCGGGTCGTCTCCCACGAGGATCACTACAAGATGGGGCACGCGCCCGTACTTTTCAGGAAAGGTCGCTACCTCCTCCTTCATGTTTGCCTTCAGAAGGGCTGAAAGTTCTTTTCCGTTGATGATCATATAGTTGTATTTTATTGATGATTGTCATAATTATCCGGTCCGCAGCCTCTCCCTTGCCTCTGGCAGGCATAAAGGCAATGCGCCTTCGGAAAACCGGGCAATCCGCAGGCAGGAAGCCGGGAAAAGCCCAATCAAAATGCAAAGATAAACTAAAAATGCGTATATTCGCACGATAAAAGGATTAATGCAATGAGAGACCTTTTCCTTACCAACACTCTTTCCAGAAAAAAAGAAAAATTCGTTCCGATAAATGAAGGCCACGCGGGCATGTATGTCTGCGGCCCGACCGTCTATGGCGAAGCCCATCTCGGCCATGCCCGTCCGGGAGTGACCTACGATGTCCTCCAGAAACTCCTGCGCCATCTGGGCTACAAGGTCCGCTATGTGCGCAACATCACCGACGTGGGCCATCTTGAGCACGATGCCGACGAGGGCGAGGACAAAATCGCAAAGAAGGCAAGGCTCGAACAGCTTGAGCCGATGGAAGTTGTGCAGACCTATACCTTCCGCTACCATGAAGCCATGCGCCTTCTCAACGTGGCCCCTCCTTCGATCGAGCCGCGCGCATCGGGCCACATCATCGAGCAGATTGAGACCGTCAAGAAAATTCTCGATGCCGGCTATGCCTACGAAAGCAACGGCAGCGTCTATTTCGATGTCAGGAAATACAATGAGAAGCACCATTACGGTGTCCTTTCCGGAAGGAACCTCGACGATACCCTTGAGGGCACGAGAAGCCTTGACGGACAGGGCGACAAACGTGCACCGTATGATTTCGCCCTTTGGAAAAAAGCTGAACCACAGCATATTATGAAATGGCCTTCCCCTTGGGGCGAAGGTTTCCCGGGATGGCATCTCGAGTGCTCAGTGATGGGCGAAAAATATCTCGGACACGAGTTTGACATCCACGGCGGCGGAATGGACCTGATGTTCCCTCACCACGAGTGCGAGATTGCCCAGAACGTGGCTTCGCGCAACACCCGTGGCGTCCATTACTGGGTCCACAACAACATGATCACCATCAACGGCCAGAAGATGGGCAAGTCGCTCGGCAACTTCATCACTCTCCCGCAACTTTTCTCCGGAGACCACCCGAAGCTTGACCAGGCATATTCCCCGATGACCGTGCGTTTCTTCATCCTCCAGGCCCATTACCGCAGCACCCTTGATTTCTCCAATGAGGCGCTGCAGGCGTCAGAAAAAGGCCTCCGCAGGGTGATGCAGGCCTACAGGGACTTCTGCTCGCTGACCGGACGCAGGATGGCGTCCCTCCCTTACGGAGAGTTCTCCGAAGCCATTGCCCCGGAGGTATGCAAGGCCGACAATCCTGAGGTGAAGGCCGTGTTCGAAGGCGTGTATGACGCCCTGTGCGACGACCTCAATACCCCTGTGGCAATCGCCCACATATTCGATGCAGTCCGCATCGTCAATTCCGCAAAAGCCGGTCAGACAAAGCTTTCCGACGCTGACATCGAGGTGCTTGCAGGCATCTTTGACGACGTTGTCTTAGGAGTTCTCGGTCTTGAAGATGAATCGGCTGCCGCATCCGGCTCTGAAGAGGGCAAAGATGTGATTGGCGGTCTTATGGATATGGTCCTCGAGGAGCGGGCAGCTGCAAAGGCAGCAAAGGACTGGGCACGCAGCGATGCCATCCGCGACCATCTCAAGGCATTGGGAATCACCGTGAAGGACACAAAGAACGGTGCGGAGTGGTCCCTCGAATAACTATTGGCCTAACTTGTATTATTGAACGATAAATTGCCGTATGAAGTTCGTTTCGTGGAATGTCAATGGCCTGAGGGCATGTGCGGGCAAAGGTTTTGCCGATGTTTTCAAGTCCCTGGACGCCGATTTTTTCTGTCTTCAGGAGACCAAGCTCCAACCCGGGCAGATTGACCTTGAGTTTGAAGGATATGAGTCATATTGGCATTCTGCCGACAAAAAGGGCTATTCGGGGACAGCCATTTATACCAGGCACAAGCCTCTATCAGTGACATATGGCATCGGGATCGACGAGCATGACCACGAAGGCAGGGTGATTACCCTCGAGATGGAGGATTTCTATCTCGTGGATGTCTATGTGCCCAATTCGCAGGATGGCCTGAAACGCCTTGACTACCGGATGCGTTGGGACGATGCTTTCCGGGAATATCTATGTGCGCTTGCGGGGAAGAAGGGCGTGGTGGTGTGCGGCGATTTCAATGTCGCCCACGAGGAGATTGACATCAAGAATGCCGCCTCCAACCGCCGCAATGCCGGTTTCACCGACGAGGAACGCGGACAGTTCTCCAGACTTCTTTCCGCCGGATTTACTGATTCGTGGCGGATGCAGCATCCTGCAGAGGTGAAGTATTCATGGTGGAGCTACCGGTTCAATGCAAGGGCCAACAATGCCGGATGGCGTATAGACTATTTTCTCGTGTCATCCGGTCTTGCCCCGAAAATCGTCTCAACAGATATCCACAACGAGATCTTCGGCTCCGACCACTGTCCGGTGGAGCTGGTCTTCTGATAGCCGGTTGTCCGGTTCCGGATTCTGCAGCATCAGGCGCACCGGATGTGGCTGGATAGTCTGTCATATCTGGCGAAGCACAAAGTGTGCAGCCAGGATGACAAAAGGGGCTATCTGGCAAGCTTCCGGTACATCTCTACAGTGTGGACGGCCGGGAGCACATCGTGTACCCTCAATATGTCTGCACCCTTCTGCAGTGCGGCAAGATGAAGCACCTGTGTCTCGGGGAGGGATACTTCCGGAGAGGTGTTGAAAAGCCTGTAGATCATGCTTTTCCTTGAGACACCTACCAGCGTGCGGTGTCCTTCGGCGGTGACTTTTTCCATCCCGGCGAGGAGCTCGTAGTTCTGGTCGATGGTCTTTGCGAAGCCGAATCCCGGGTCGAGAATCCATTCCTTTATGCCGGCCGCGTCAGCCTTTTCCGCAAAGTCGCGGAAATACTTTGCAACTTCGGCCACGACCCCTTCAGGATAGTCCGTCAGGGTCTGCATTGTCTTTGGAGTACCCCTTTTGTGCATTGCGATGTAGGGAAGCCTGAGTGCCCCGACAGTCCCGAGCATTTCCGGGTCGTCCTCTCCTGATGAAATGTCGTTGACTATGAACGGTCCTACAAGGTCATAGGCACGGCTTACTACACTGGCCCAATAGGTGTCCACGGAGATTTCCACCTCCGGAAAGGCCTTCCTCAGCTCCTTCAGGACCGGGCCGAGACGCCTCCATTCCTCTTCTTCGCCGACAGGATCCGAGCCTGGGCGTGTGGAGCAGGCTCCTACGTCGATGATGGTTGCTCCTTCGCGGAGCATCTTCTCTGTCCTTGCTATGATGCGGTCAAAGTCCGGATTGCCTTCGCAGTCAAGGCAGCGGCTTTCCGGAAAATAGGAATTGTCAGTGATATTGACAATTCCCATAATGTCGATTTTTCTGTCTTTGTCTTTCATAATCGCGTTTGGGGATGATGGCAGGACGGTCCTAATATCCTGTATATGACCACGGTGTGATGGCGCGGATCTCAGCCTTCACCTCTTCGCTCACGTTGAGCTCCTCCACGAATTCCCTGATGGTGGCCTCGTCAATCGGCTTGCCTGTGCGGGTGAGTGCCTTGAGCGTCTCGTAAGGGGAAGGGTAGTTTTCCCTGCGCAGGATGGTCTGGATTGCCTCGGATACCACTGCCCAACTGCCTTCAAGGTCGCGGTGCATGGCCTCTTCGTTGATGATCAGCTTGCCGAGGCCCTTCTTGAGGGAAGCGAGGGCGATGAGTCCGTGGGCAAGAGGTACGCCGATGTTGCGGCTCACTGTGGAGTCGGTCAGGTCGCGCTGGAGTCTTGAGACCGGGAGCTTCATCGACAGGAAGGTCAGCACGGCGTCAGCCATTCCGAGGTTGCCCTCTGCATTCTCAAAGTCAATCGGATTGACCTTGTGCGGCATGGCCGAAGATCCGACCTCGTTCTTTGCAACCTTCTGGCGAAAATATTCCATCGAGATATAGGTCCAGATGTCACGGCAGAGGTCAATGAGGATGGTATTGATGCGGCGCAGGCAGTCGAAAATGGCTGCAAGGTTGTCGTAGTGCTCAATCTGGGTTGTCGGGAAAGAGCGCTGGAGCCCGAGCGACGACACGAACCTGTCACCGAAGGCGATCCAGTCAATCTGCGGATATGCAACCTTGTGGGCGTTCATATTGCCGGTGGCCCCTCCGAATTTTGCCGGATAGCGGAGCTGTCCCATCTGGCGTACCTGCTCCTGGAGGCGGACCACAAACACCCTGAACTCCTTGCCTACGCGGGTAGGGGAGGCCGGCTGTCCGTGGGTGCGTGCGAGCATCGGGATGTCCTCCCACTGGGCGGCATCAGCGCTGAGGATGTCGATAATCTCCTGGAGTGCAGGCATATACACATTGTCCATCGCCTCTTTGAGCATAAGCGGCTGCGAGGTGTTGTTGATGTCCTGCGAGGTGAGCCCGAAATGGATGAAATTGTTGTATGCGTCGATGCCGAGCTCCTTGAATTTCTCGCGGAGATAGTATTCCACGGCCTTGACGTCGTGGTTGGTAACCTTCTCGATGTCTTTGACTTTCTGTGCCTCCTCAGGGGTGAGGCCGTTGTATATGGCGCGCAGCTGCTCCTTTTTGGCGGAGTCGATTGCGCCCTCGAGCTGCGGGAGCGGAATCTCGCACAGTGCAATGAAATATTCAACTTCGATGCGGATGCGGTAGCGGATGAGCGCAAATTCGCTGAAATAATCCTTCAGCGCACCGGTCTTTGATGCGTACCTGCCGTCAATTGGGGAAACTGCCAGAAGCGAATGAGTGTCCATATTGTCTTGTCTTATAAAAAAAGTAAAATCACGATTGAATAAAGGAAGAATGCCTGGAATGCCAGGCGTGAGTCCGTACTTGACCGGATCATAAGGTCGGTTGCGTCCTTGCGTGCAATCTTGCTGAGCCTGTCTTCTCCCGGAAGGGTCCTGACGGTCCACCTGTCAATCAGGTTGCCGTTCTGGAAATAGGTTGCTCCGCCGTTGGAACGGTTGAGTGCTACAAGTGTCTTGTAGTCAGAGTAATATGCATGGCTTCGGATTGTCTCTGACATTTCTTCCGGCAGTCCTGCAGGGATCAGCGCGTCCATCTGCTGCGGAGTTGCCGCAAGAAGCAGGAGTGTTGTAAAGTCCTCCTCCGCATTGTCAAGAAAAGCCGCAATGGAAGACCATTTTGCCTTCGATATCTTTTCCGGATGGTATGCTGACAGCACCATTACCCTGTCGCCCGTTGCTAGGGAGTCGCAATAGTTGCCTTCCGCGTCCCTGATTGTAAGCTCGGGATAGTCCGTCATTGACATGACGTTCTGTTTCTCGGTCGTCTCGGTGCGCACGTAGGTCCAGGTGGAGTCCGGCAGGCTGTCAAGCGTGAAAGCTCCCTGCTCCCCGTTCTTTTCATATATGAAAACGGAGACATACTCCTGCACGGGCTCATTTTCCCCGGAGGCGAGAAGTTTGGAAGAAAGATTGAACTGCGTGAAGTCGGTCATCGGCCTGACAGCGGTCGAGTAGATGCTTACACCGGCAACGGAAACTGCAAGTATCCAGAATGCAACAATTTTCCTTACCGGCGTTTTTCCTGGGGTGTCCATTGGGATGAATGCCGCGCAGGCAAGCCCGATGAGGACGATGTTTTTCAGAAATGACTGGGCGTGGGAAAGGTGGACGGCTTCCCCGAAGCATCCGCAGTCCATTGAAGGGTTGAAAATCCAGAGCAGTGCGGTCAGGATTGTAAATACCGCAAGCATGACCGCAGTAGAGCAGGCCGCGATTTTTTTGTAAACGCCTGTCATCAGGGCTATTCCTGTGCCGGCTTCAACAAGCGAAACGGCTATGCCGGAGGGAAGTGAAATGCCCCGCAGGAATCCCAGGTGGAGGAATTTCATATACTCACCGGCAATCAGCCCGGCCCCGACGGGGTCCATCAGTTTCAGGACTCCGGAAGCATAGAATACCAGGCCGAGAATGATGGTGCAGAGCCTCTGGATTGTGTGTCTGGTTTTATTCATTGGTCAGTGTATTGTCTATTGCTGCGCGGATACGGCCGAAAATGACCTCCGGAGGAAGCATCCCCCCATCGTCTCCGGAGCAGTCAATCCGCTCAAAATCAGGGTCTTCCCTGCATTGGTCAAGATATACTCCGCGTACTTTCTTCTGGAAAGCGATATCGGCCTCATGGATGTCGCTGCCGCCCGCGAGGTATTCCCTGTCGTCTCCTTGGCGCGATGAGGAAAGCTTCTTTTCCACAAAGCTCACGGGCACGTCCAGGAAGAGGTTCAGGTCAGGGACCGGCAGGCCGAAGGCACCGTATTCAGTCTCGAAGATCCATTTGCGCAGGGCGGAGGCTTCTTCGGGATTTGAAAGCTTGGCGCACTGGTAGGCTATGTTGGAATAGACATACCTGTCCAGAAGTATGCATTTCCCGCTGTCCAGGGCTGCGCGCATCGCGGGTACGGCATCACGGCGGTCCTCGGCGTAGAGAAGCGCGACAAGCTGAGGGTGAACCTCCCCGATATCCCCGAAATCCCCGCGCAGGAACCTGCCTATGAGGTCGCCATACACGGGTGCATCATAACGCGGGAAATGGATGTACTCCACTTCTCCGCATCTTTCTTCAAGGTATTTCCTGAGCATCGAGACCTGGGTGGATTTCCCCGCGCCGTCGAGCCCCTCAATGACTATGAGCATCGTCTATTTGCTTGCAATGCACTCAATTTCCACAAGTGCCCCTTTCGGGAGTGTCTTGACGGCCACTGCGCTGCGTGCCGGGAAAGGCTCTGAGAAGTTCTGTTTGTAAACTTCGTTCATTGCGGCGAAATCGCCCATGTCGGCAAGGAATACGGTCGTTTTTACCACGTCTGACATGCTGAAGCCGCCCTTTTCGAGGATTGCCCTTACATTGGCAAGGGACTGGGCAGTCTGCTCTGCCACTCCGCCTTCCGGGAATGCCCCCGTGGAAGGGTCGATCGGGAGCTGTCCCGAGAGGAAAATCATATTGCCTGCGAGGGTTGCCTGGCTGTACGGTCCGATGGCTGCCGGAGCCTTGTCTGTAGATACTGGTTTCATTGTCCTGTTTGTTTTGTGCGATTGTCCCTGCCTTGCCCGCTCATCAGCTCTTTCGTCCGTTTCGGAAAAACAAGGTCAACCGGCGATGTTCTCAAATAAGGCAATTGCCTATTGTTCAATTATATATACATCATCACCCGGTGCGGCAAATCCGAAGTTGCGCCTTGCAAATTCTTCAAGTGTGTCCCGGTCGTTGGAAAGCATCTCGATTTCTTTGTCCATACTGCGGATTTCGGAACTGAGGATCTCTATCTGGCGCTTTTCCTGGCGGAGCTGCCTTCCTGCCTGGATCCAGTGGACGACGCTTGAGGGCGAAAAGAAAAGAGCGAAGGCCAGTATGAGGACCGTCGCAACAGTTGCAATCCTTACGGGAGTCTTGTTCTCACCGTTCCACAATTCTTTCCAGTTTGCCATTTTTATGGGGATTCTGTTCAATATCTCTGCAAAAATAGTTAAATTTGTTGTGTTTGAAAAACCAATAACACATAATATGATGAAACCAACGTTACTTGTTCTCGCCGCTGGTATGGGAAGCCGTTACGGCGGTCTCAAACAGATGGACGGACTCGGTCCAAGCGGTGAAACCATTATCGATTATTCCATTCACGATGCAGTCGAAGCCGGCTTCGGCAAAGTCGTATATATTGTCAGGGAGCATTTCAAGGCCCAGATGGAAGAGGCTGTCAGGGAGAAATACCGCAATGTCGTCTGCACCGACGGCACTCCGCTCGAATTTGTGTTCGTGACACAGGAGCTCGACAAGATCCCGGCCGGATTTGAGGTTCCTGCCGACCGCCAGAAGCCTTGGGGTACTGCGCATGCCGTGCTTATGGCAAAGGATGTCATCCATGAGCCGTTTGCCGTGATCAACGGCGATGATTTCTACGGCAGGGATTCTTTCCGCATAGTGGGTGACTGGCTCCGTGCACACGAAGGTTCCAAAGGCGTTTACAGCATCATCGGCTTCGAGCTTGACAATACCCTCTCCGAGTCAGGCGGCGTGTCCCGCGGCATCTGTTTCTACGATGACGACAGGCACCTGACCGACATTGCGGAGCATCTCAATATCGCGCGCGAGGCTGACGGAAAGGTCTATGGCGACAATTCGGTCAATGGCAAGCAGCATGTGGAGCTTGTGGCCAATGCGCTGTGCTCCATGAATATGTGGGGATTCACCCCTGACTATTTCGCAGAGAGCGGGGAGATTTTCAAGAAGTTCCTCGCCGAGCACGGAAGCGAGCTCAAGAAGGAGTATTACATCCCTTATGCCGTTGACTGCATGATCAAGTCCGGCAAGGCTTCCTGCGAGGTGATTTCCACTCCGTCCCGCTGGTTCGGCGTGACCTACAAGGAGGACCGTCCGGGAGTGGTCGCGAAGTTCAAGGAACTTGCCGACAACGGCACATATCCTTCTCCGCTGTACAGGTAAATTGCCTGTCCCGGAGCGGAAGTGCTTTATCCTGAATCATCATAATTGTCCTCTGCCTGTATGGAATTTTTCAAAAAAGGAAAGAATCAGAATTATGACTTGTGGTCCGGCTATTCCTGGTATGTCCCGGGAGTGGCCGGAATGTTTGCCATGCTCGGCTGGCTCCTTCTGGGCTCGGTCCTGAGCAATGTCCTGTCGGCGATTCTTCTGCTGCTTCCCGGCATGTCGGGACTATCGGAGTACATCATGCTCGTCGCATATCCGGTGATGTTCATCCCGGCAATGCTTTATGCACGGTTCAGGAGCAACAGGGACATGATGTTCGAGAAGGGTGTTGCCATGGACAGCAGCAATTTCGGCCGTGCCGGAGGACTGCTTGCCGCCGGGGCCGCGATGCTTGCCACATTAGCGCTTGCCTTCAATATGGATGCAGTCAACCGTCTTATGCCTCCGATGCCGGATTGGTTGGAGACTGCACTTGACAGTATGGTCCAGGGACGGTTCTGGGTCAATTTCCTGAGCGTGTCCATATTCGCGCCTCTGTTTGAGGAGTGGCTCTGCAGGGGAATAGTGCTCAGGGGGCTTCTCAATGCAGTCCGTCCGGACGGATCTTCTGTCAGTCCGGCTTGGGCCATTGCCGCTTCCGCCCTGTTTTTCGCGGTCATCCACATGAATCCGTGGCAGGCGATTCCTGCATTTGCGCTCGGATGCCTTTTCGGCTATGTCTATTACAGGACCGGTTCGCTCAAGCTGGTCATGCTGATGCATTTTACCAACAACACGGCGACGCTTCTTGTCAGCCAGTGCGATGCCCTCAAGGATGTGCAGACTTGGCTGGATGTGCTGCCGGCCCAGCTCTACTGGATCCTGTTCGCTGCTTTCTGCGCCCTGCTTGTGCTGATTGTCAGGATGTTTGCCCGGATCCCGCTCTCTTCGCCGAAGGGCAACTGCGATGTTGTGGAGGAGCTATAGAAGCTGTTTTGAAATATTCACTCTTGTTCTTTATGTGCCTTTTCGGCCATTTTCTTCTGCTTCATCGGTTACATAGCTTCGGCTATGCTCGCTCTTCAGCAATTGAAAATGACTCGAAAAATCACTATAAATAACTGCGGCAAACATTTCAAAACAGCTTCTTTGAAGCAGCTTTGATTTTTTTTGCGAAAAAAATTTGAAAGTTCGCAAAATATTCATATCTTTGCATTCCCGTTTCGACGGAAAGTGCTTGGGAGCATAGCTCAGTTGGTTCAGAGCGTCTGCCTTACAAGCAGAGGGTCG
>JBJEJU010000012.1:0-3732 GCA_051878275.1 Candidatus Cryptobacteroides sp.
TAGGTAGCTGCCGTTTTTCGACCCGGACGTCCAATACTGGATGTCCGGGTTTTTTATTGTGTGCTATTGTCTATTCCGATATAAAGAGGTAATTTTGAAAGAAAAACAGATTAGCAGTTTGAAAAAGACCATTGTACTTGAAGCCATTGATCCGATTGAGATCTACGGACCCGGCAATCGTATCCTGGAAGAGTTCTGTACCTATTTCCCCGGTCTCAAGGTTGTAGCCCGCGGCAATGAATTGATTCTTGACGGGAAGCCTTCCCAGATTGAGGAGTTCAACATCAGGCTTGCCGAACTCATCGAACGCCGCCACCACAAGATGAATCTGACCCTCTATGATGTGGAGGCCGTGTTTGACGGAGAAAACTCCGCTGACAGATTCAGGCTTGAGGGTGATGCCGTCATTGTCCACAGCACCGACGGAAAGGCAATTAGGGCCAGGAACAGGACCCAGCAGGAGATGGTCAAGTCCTATTTCGAGAACGACCTCATATTCGCAGTCGGGCCCGCAGGTACCGGCAAGACCTATATTGCCATTGCCCTTGCCGTCCGTGCGCTGAAGAACCGTGAAATCAAGCGTATTATCCTTACACGTCCTGCGGTCGAGGCAGGGGAGCGCCTCGGTTTTCTACCCGGAGACCTCAAAGACAAGCTTGACCCGTATCTCCAGCCGCTCTATGATGCCCTCGGCGATATGATTCCTTCAAAAAAACTGCAGGAATTCATGGAGGAAGGCACAATCCAGATTGCCCCGCTTGCATATATGAGGGGCCGCACCCTCGACCGTGCCTGCGTGATACTGGATGAAGCGCAGAATACCAATCTGGGGCAGCTCAAAATGTTCCTTACCCGTATGGGCCCGAACGCAAAATTTATCGTGACGGGTGATGCCAGCCAGGTGGACCTTCCGCGGAAAGAGGATTCGGGACTCCTGAAGGGCATTGAGATGCTCAAGGACATAAAGGGGATTCACGCAGTGTTCTTCTCGAGGGAGGATATTGTGCGCCATCCTCTTGTCAACAAGATTGTCAAGGCATTTGATGCCGACTGAGTTGTCTTCCGGACAGCTGATTACCGCAGAATTGCTGACTACCGGCCCGGGGATACTCCTACGCCGGTTTTTTTCTGTACTCTCTCAAGAGTCACCATCATATTGTCATAGTCGGCAGGCTCCTTCCAGCAGTCCCGTTTCCCGGTCCAGTCGCTGACTGCGATGGTCATGAAACTGTCTGTCAGCTTGCCCGGAAGGGTGCACCACAGGTATTCGGCTTCAGGTCCGAGCATACGCACCTCTCCGGTAATGTCCCTTTCAATGAGAATGCTCACTGCAAGCTCAAGCCTCGTATTCGGGGCGCTCATGTTGGAGACGGCATTGCCGACAGAATAGAATACAGGGACCCTGCGCCCGTCTTCTGTCACTATTAACGTGCTGTCCTGGACTACATGGGGATGGCTTCCGACAATGGCGTCCGCTCCCATACCGGCAAGCTTTACGGCAAGCTGCTCCTGCCCGGCAGAATGCTGCAGCTCATATTCATTTCCCCAGTGCGGAAGGGCGATGACAAAGTCTGCACCCCTTTCCCTGGCCCGTTCAAATGCTTTTTCAATATCTTCAACGTCTATTCTGTTTACCTTCGGCCAGGCGGACGGCTGCGCTGCATTGGTCCCGTAGGTGAAATTGACAAGGGCAATCCTGATTCCTTTCACGGCAACTATGAGCGGATATGCAAGACTGTCTGCCGACCTGTCCCGCGAAACCCCTGTCACCATAACCCTGCCGGACATCGAATCATATACATCCAGTGTCCTTTCCAGCCCCTTTGCCCCCTTGTCCAGGATATGGTTGTTGGCCGCCAGAAATACATCCACCCCGCAGTCGGCTACATATCCGGCATACCCGTCAGGGGCTGAAAACGCTGGATACCCGCTGTATGGCTTGCCGGCAAGGGTGAATTCCATATTGGCAACGGCAAGGTCAGCGCCGGACAGGCGGCTGCGGATACCTTCCAGGAATGTGCTGAAGTCATATTCGAGCTGACGCTTGTGCATCATGATGTCACCAATGAACACGAGCCTGACCGTGTCTTTCCGGGGATAGAACCATCTCGGTTTTTCCAGTTTGAAGGTGTTCTCCCCGTGACCCGCAGATACAAGCGGGTGGAATTCGTGCTCTCTTTCAGTCCGATGTCTCCTGATCCCCTGGGCGGAGGCCCCGGCAGGCATAACGAGTAAAAACAGCATCACGAGGGTGCACACTGCTGAGAGCTGCAATACTACAGGCATTGTTTTGGATATGGTCATACGGCTCGGTTTGATATGGACAAAAAGAGGTTGTTCTTCAAATGCGGACATATATTACAAAAATAATTATTATTTGGTTAAATTTGCAGTTTGGATTGTAAGCCTTCTTAAAGTATTTATCTATGAAACGCATTCTTCCTATAATTGCAGTTGCGGCAGTTCTCGTGCTCGGCACGGGCTGTGACGCATTCCGCCGTCTTGCCGGCCGTCCGACATCAGCAGAAATCGAGGCAATGAGGGTGGAGAGGGCCCTGGCGCAGGAAGCTGTGCACCAGGCCAGAATAGATTCTTTGAAGAAGGTGGAGAAGCAGCTTGCCGATTCACTGGCCATCCTCGATTCGCTGCGCCAGATGAACGGCACCATTCTCAATCCGTCCAAAATGGGCGGACTGTTCACGACGAAGCTTGATTCCCGCTACTATATAGTGGTGGGAGCCATGAAGCAGAGGGCAAATGCCGAAAAGCTTCTGAAGGAAGTCCAGTCCAAAGGATATGTAGCAACCCTTATCAGCTTCCGCAACGGATTCAATGCAGTTGGAATCTGTAGTACGGACAACCTCAACCAGGCTTTCCTGAGCCTTAAAAAAGTCAAGGAGGAACCGTTCTGTCCTCCGGATGTGTGGATTCTTGTAAATGAGTAGGATGATAAGGAAGTTTTTGATTCAGGCTGCCGCACTGTTCATAGGCCTGTTGCCTGCCGCGGCACAGTATCGTACCGGGAGTTATTCCGAATTGAATGACAGCGAGACCGTCCGGTCCCTCAAGGAGCACGTCGGATACTTGTCTTCCGTTGCCCTGGAAGGCCGTGCTGCCGGAAGCGAGGGGGAAGCGCTTGCTGCAGAGTACCTTTACGGGGTGCTTGAGGGCTGCGGAGTGGAAATGCTTTGCGGCAGGGAAGGTGATATTTTCGGCATTTCTGCAACTGCCGGTGACACGCTTGTCAGCAGGAATGTCATCGGGGTGGTGCAGGGCTATGACCCCAAGCTCCGCGACAGGTTCATTGTAGTCGGTGCGCGTCTTGACAATCTCGCCCCCAATATGATGACGGTTGACGGGGAACCGTTTGAGCAGGTCTTTCCGGGTGCCAACGGAAATGCCTCCGGAGTGGCCATGATGGCCGAACTCGCCCGGATGGTCTCAACCGGAAGCGCACTTTTCAGGCGCAGCATATTATTCGTCGGTTTCGGAGCCTCGCGTGAGACTTTTGCCGGTTCGTGGTATTTTGTAAACAGGTCCCCCGGCAAAGAGTATGCAATGGATGCAATGGTCAATCTCGATATGGTAGGATGCGGGGAGAAATTTTTTGCCTACACTTCTTCCAATCCGGATATGAACTCGATGGTCGGGTCGCTGACTTCGCAGCTGCTGCCGGTCTATCCTGAACTGACTGCACAGGAGCCCTATCCTTCCGACCACAGGTCCTTCTAT
>JBJEJU010000013.1:0-53962 GCA_051878275.1 Candidatus Cryptobacteroides sp.
TCTTGATTTTTATACAACTGGCGTAAAATCGAAAGATTTTATGTAAGTTTGTACTTATTATTAATTGACTTGCAATGGAAAGACCGGACAACAGGACAATTTGGAACAAGGCATCCGTGACAGGATTGGTTCTCGGACTCGTCTGTATAGCATATATGCTGCTGAGCCTTCTCACAGTGCTTCCCGGCGGGATGCTCACCACCTTCCTCAATTTTGCGCTGTGGCTGTGCAAATTCATAGGATGCATAGCGGTGATGCGCCTGGCAATGATGAAATTTGCCGCAGCCAATCCCGGAGCGTCAAATGCCGACACACGAAAGCTGGGCATATATTCGGCCCTCCTTTCCGCCATCATCGTGGCAGGGTTCAACCTTGTGAGCATTCTCTTCATCACCCCGGAGGCCATGCAGGAGACCGTCAATGCAGTCCTGAGCCAGTATGCCGGGATGCTCGACACCAACACGATGAACTCCGTCGAGCAGATGATGGGAAAGCTTCCTGCAATCACATTCTTTTCCAATCTCATATACTGCTTCCTCTACGGAACGGTCCTGGCGGTGATTCTTTCGTCAAACATCCCTTCCAAGAATCCGTTTGACAGGGTTGACGGGTCCCAGACCCCGGACAATCAATAATTTACCGGCAGACCGCCAGAATACACCTGCAATAATATGGATTATCCGAAAGACATCAGCATCATAATTCCTCTTCTTGACGAGGCGGAGTCGCTGCCCGAGCTCACCGAGTGGATTGAAAGGGTAATGGCGGCCGGGGGATGGTCGCACGAAATCATCATGGTCGATGACGGAAGCCGCGACTCCTCATGGGATGTCATAACGGATCTTTCAAAGAAATATCCGTCCGTCGGCGCAATACGGTTCAGAAGGAATTACGGCAAATCGGCAGCCCTCTACTGCGGATTCAAAAAAGCTTGCGGCAGGGTTGTAATCACGATGGATGCAGACCTGCAGGACTCTCCGGACGAGATTCCCCAGCTCTACAGGATGATTGTAGAAGACGGGTATGACCTCGTGTCGGGATGGAAGCAGAACAGGCAGGACAATGTGCTTACCAAGAACCTGCCTTCAAAGCTCTACAATGCCACCGCCCGCCTGATTACAGGCATAAAGCTCCACGATATGAACTGCGGGCTGAAAGCATACCGCAACGAAGTCGTGAAGAATATTGAAGTATATGGCGAAATGCACAGGTACATCCCGTATTTGGCAAAGAATGCGGGTTTCTGCAACATCGGGGAGAAGCCGGTCCACCACCAGAAGCGCAAGTACGGCAAGAGCAAGTTCGGGATGGAAAGGTTTGTCAACGGGATGCTCGACCTCGTGTCGTTGTGGTTTCTGGGCACCTTCGGCAAGAAGCCTATGCATTTTTTCGGCCTTTCCGGCATACTGATGTTCCTTCTGGGATTTCTTTGTGCAGTATGGATCATCGTCGAAAAGCTTGTAAACCAGGCGCATGGGCTGCGTTTCCGACCGGTCACTGACCAGCCGCTCTTCTATATCGCCCTTGTCGCGATCCTTGCCGGGACAATGCTCTTCCTTGCCGGCTTCATCTGCGAGATGATTTCCCGCAATTCTTCGGAGAGGAACCACTACAACATCCGCGAGACAATCTGAGACATAGCAGCCTTAAAGACATGGGGCAAAACAAAAAAAGGCAGGCTGACCGGACCGGTCAGCCTGCTCCTTTATACTGTATCCTTTGACGGACTATTCGCCGCCGTTTGCAATTATTGCATTGTACTTCTCATATCCGGCCTGGTATGAAGCATCCTGGTCACGGAAACGGAAATAGGTATTCTTGAGATACTCGGCAACACCAAGTTTGATATCCTTGTCGGAGGTGATGGAGTAAGCCTTCTCAAACGGCTCGATGCAGGCCTTGAGGGTCTTCTCGAACTCAGCTACGAGAGCAGCGTACTTTGCATCGTCAAACTCTTCCTGGGCCTTGGTCTGGATATCAACTGCCTGGTTGTAGTACATTGTACCGAGGCCGATATAGCCGAACTCATAGTTAGGGTCGATTTCAGCGCATTTGTTGTAGCATGCTGCAGCCTTCTCGAGGTCGCCGAGCTCCTTGTTGATATTGCCTTCCACATAGAGGAGGGACGGGTTGTTAGGCTCGTTCTCCTTTGCCTGGTCAAGAAGGCTGAACAGACGTGAAGGCTCCTCATTGTTCTGGATGTAATAGTTGATGAGACCGATGAGGATGCTCTGGCTCTGAGGGAACTTCTGGAAGCCTTCCTCGAGGTAACCCTTTGCATTTGAAGGATCAACAGCCGCGAGCTTTGCGAAGATATCGCCCTCGTTTGCATAGTAGCCGAGGTTGTAGCACTTCTTGAAGAGGTCCTTTGCACGGTCGTTCTGTCCTGCAAACTGTGCGGTGAAACCGGCGTTGTAGATGGAATTGGTGTCGATTTTTGCAATAGGCTCAAGGGACTGTGCAGCCTGCTCAAAAGCCTTGCTTGCAGCTGCATAGTCACCGAACACATACTGGTTGTAACCGTCGTTCACGAGCTTGCCGTTGATGGCTTCGAGAGCGGCAGTAACGTCCTTCTGCTTTTTCGGATCGAGGGAGAGGGCCTTTGCATAAGCCTCAACTGCCTTTCCGAGAGGGTTTTCAACAACAGATACGGTAGGCTCGATGATGGCGAGGGTACCGTTGCCGCGGAAATAGAGATTCTTGGTCTCATAGACCTCCTTGGTCATGACCTCACCGCCGATTTCAACGGTCTCGGTTGCAGACGGCTTTTCATTGCCCATCACGAGGGCAAGTTCCTGCTTGGTGGCATTTGCCCATA
Organism: Candidatus Cryptobacteroides sp.; assembly: GCA_051878275.1. Lineage (GTDB taxonomy): Bacteria > Bacteroidota > Bacteroidia > Bacteroidales > UBA932 > Cryptobacteroides. The sequence continues at coordinate 2,819 of JBJEJU010000013.1, forward strand.
CGCTGCCGACAGGAGCGTCGTATGCACCTACATATGCCTTGCCGAGTGCAATCCAGGTAGCAGCCTTTTCAGCCTTCTTTGGATTTTCGGTCGCAGCCACTGCCTTGTCAACGGCATTCTTGGCATCGGTTATCACCTTTACCTGTGCGCCCGCTACCTGAATGGAAGCGATAAGTGAAAGCGCAATAAGAATTCTTTTCATTTCTCTTATAGTTTTTGAGTTATTATTCAGTAGTGGTATTTTCAACATTTCCGGCGTCGGCGGCATTATCGGCATTTGCCCCTGCCTGTGGCTCCTCGCTCTTGGACACCACCGAGATGGAGGCAATCGCATCACCTTCCCTGAGGTTGATCAGGCGCACGCCCTGGGTGGCCCTGTGGGCTACACGGATGTCGGACACGGCCATACGGATTGTAAGCCCCGAGCGGTTGATGATCATGAGGTCGTCATTGTCGGTAACGTTCTTGATGGCAACGAGCTTTCCGGTCTTTTCGGTGATGTCGAGGGTCCTTACGCCCTTTCCTCCCCTGTTGGTGATGCGGTACTCGTCGAAATCAGTCCTCTTGCCGTAGCCGTTCTCGCTGACAACCAGCACGGTATGGTCTGCAGCATCCTCTGCATCAGGGCTGTAGGCAATGGTACCGACAACCTCATCGTCATCTTCAATATTGATGCCACGCACTCCGGCGGCAGTCCTTCCGAGAGGCCTTGCATCGGACTCCTCGAAACGGCAGCAGCGTCCGTTCATCGCGGCAATCAGGAGCTGGTCCCTTCCGGTGGTGAGCACTGCATCGAGAAGCTGGTCATCTTCGCGTATGTTGATGGCATTGATTCCGTTGGCCCTCGGTCTTGAATAAGCTTCGAGGGTGGTCTTCTTGACAAGTCCGCGCTTTGTGCTCAGCACTACATAGTTGTTCTCCACGAACTCCCTGTCGTCAAGGTTGCGTACGTTGAGGATGGCGCGTATCTTGTCGTCCGGGATATTCAGCACGTTCTGGATTGCACGGCCCTTTGAGGCACGGGCCCCCTCCGGAATCTGATATACCTTGAGCCAGTACAGGCGCCCGCTCTCCGTAAAGAACAGCAGGGTACTGTGCATATTGGCCACATAGATGTGCTCGATGAAATCATCGTCCTTGGTAGCGCTCGCCTTGAGCCCGACTCCGCCCCTGTTCTGGGTCTTGAACTCGGTCAGCAGCGTCCTCTTGATGTATCCGAGATGTGATATTGTTATCACCACATCGTCATCGGCATAGAAATCCTCCGGGTTGAACTCGTCGGCGGAAGGGACAATCTCAGTCCGCCGCGGATCAGCAAAGCGGTTCTTGATGTCCCGGGTCTCTTCCTTTATGATATCAAGCTGCATCTGTTCGCTTCCGAGGATGTCGATGCAGTGGGCGATAAACTTCTCAAGCTCATCGTATTCAGCCTTGAGCTTCTCCCTCTCCAGTCCGGTGAGCTGGCCCAGGCGCATCGCAACGATTGCAGAGGCCTGCTCGTCAGAGAATCCGAACGACTCCATAAGGTTGGCCTTTGCCTCCGAAGGATTCTTGGAGGAACGGATCACGCGGATGATTTCGTCGATAATGTCTATTGCCTTGAGGAGGCCTTCGAGGATGTGCGCCCTCTTCTGTGCCTTTTCGAGCTCGAATTTTGTCCTGCGGACTATCACCTCATGGCGGAAATCCACAAACACTTTCAGCATATCCTTCAGCGTCATCGTGACAGGACGGCCGTTGACAAGGGCTACATTGTTGATTGCGAAGCTGGACTGGAGGGCAGTGTTCTTGAATAGCGTGTTGAGCACCACTCCGGAATTGAAGCCCTTCTTCACCCTGATTATCATACGGAGGCCCTCCCTGGATGTCTCGTCATTGACATAGGTAATGCCCTCGATGCGCTTCTCCTCGACCATCTGGCCGATCTTTTCGATGAGCTCGCGCTTGTTGACCATATAAGGCACCTCGGTCACCACGATGGTCTCGATGCCGTTGTCCGCAACCTCGATGTCGGTCTTTGAGCGCACCACCACGCGGCCGCGGCCGGTCTCATAGGCGTCCTTTATGCCCTGGATGCCCTGGATGATGCCTCCCGTCGGGAAGTCAGGGCCCTTGATGTACTTCATCAGTTCATCAACGGTGATGTCGGGGTTGTCGATGTATGCACATATTCCGTCACACACCTCGGCAAGGTTGTGGGGAGCCATGTTGGTGGCCATTCCGACAGCAATTCCGGAAGATCCGTTCAAAAGCAGGAGCGGAAGCTTGGTCGGAAGCACGGTCGGCTCTTCGATTGTATCGTCAAAGTTCGGCTGGAAATCTACGGTATCCTTGTCGAGGTCGGCAAGCACTTCGTCAGTGATTTTCTGGAGCTTGGCCTCAGTATATCGCATTGCGGCGACTGCATCTCCGTCCATTGAGCCGAAGTTGCCCTGGCCGAAGATGAGCGGGTAGCGCTGGTTCCAGCTCTGGGCAAGGCGTACCATTGCGTCATAGACGCTGGAGTCACCGTGCGGGTGGAACTTACCGAGCACGTCTCCGACAATCCTGGCTGATTTCCTGGTCGGTCCGGCATATCCGAGGTTGAGGCCCTCCATGCCGAAAAGAACCCTTCTCTGCACCGGTTTCAGACCGTCCCTTGCATCAGGGAGCGCACGCGACACAATGACGGACATCGAATAGTCAATGTACGCGCTGCGCATCTCGTGGTCAATGTTGACCTGCTCGATCCTGCCGGTATTCTTTACTTCTGTTTCGTCCATTTATCTTGTATTTTCCTGTCAGGCCATGAATCCGGGCCTGAAATCAATATATCACATAAGTCAATAACACGCAAATTTAGCAAAAAAAATGTTAATTTTGTAAAAGGATGACAAGAATCCTGACAGAACCATGGACATCAGAGTTTCAGAAGAACTTAACGCAATCATAAACTTCGCCAGGGAAGAGGCGATGAGGACAGGCAGTTACGGCATAGGGGCCGACCACCTGTTCCTCGGAATCATACGGCACAGGGAGAACAATGCCTACAGCACATTGCAGGGAATGGGCACGGACCTCGAGCAGATGAAAAGATTCATAGACTCGAAAATCACCACCAACGAGACCATCCCCTACGCCGAACTCGAAAAAATCACTTTTTCACGCGGGGCGCAGAATGTGCTGAGCCTTACCATACTCGAAGCGACACAGCTGCGGTGCACGGAAACGGGCTCACAGCACCTCCTGCTTGCACTGTGCAGATCCACGGGAAGTTACAGTATGGCATACCTCCGCAGTGCCGGATTTGACTACGGGCGCATCAGGGCCCATATGGAAAAGAACGGGATGCTTACGCGCGGAAATCTCAAGAAGGATGAGGCCCCTGAAGAGCAGGGGGATGACGGGGACGGCATCGGCAGCGAAGCGCCACAGGGCGGACAGCAGGAAAAGACCAATGACATAGAGGAGTTCGGCTACGACCTTACCAAGGCTGCCGCAGAAGGAAAGCTCGACCCGGTTGTGGGACGCGATACGGAGATCAACAGGGTTATCGAAATCCTCGGAAGACGCAAGAAGAACAATCCGATGCTCATCGGCGAGCCCGGCGTCGGCAAATCCGCAATTGTCGAGGGAATTGCCCTCAGGATAGCCTCCGGTGAGATTTCCCCGGCACTTGCCAAAAAGAGGATCATCTCACTTGACATTGCTTCCGTCGTGGCCGGCACAAAATACAGGGGTGACTTCGAGAAAAGGGTGAAGACCATCATCAAGACCGCGGCATCGGACCCGGACCTCATACTTTTCATCGATGAATTCCATACCATTGTGGGTGCAGGAGGTGCCCAGGGAAGCCTTGATGCGGCCAACATGCTCAAGCCCGCCCTCGCCCGCGGAGAACTGCAGTGCATCGGGGCGACCACAGTTGACGAATTCACAAAAATAGTCGAAAAGGACGGGGCGCTCGACAGGCGTTTCCAGAAAATAGTTGTAGAGGCCACTGACACACGCCAGAGCATCGAAATACTGCACCGCCTGCGCTCCAATTACGAGGAATTCCACGGCATCACCTATTCCGACGAGGCCCTCGAAGCCTGCGTGATGCTCACTGACCGCTATATCTCCGACAAATCCCTGCCGGACAAGGCAATAGACGCGATGGACGAAGCAGGATCGATGGTAAGGCTCCGCCACTCCCGGAGGAAAACTGTCACTGCCGAAGACATTGCGACAATCGTTTCGAGAATGACCGGCATACCTGTCAACAAAGTTGCCGAATCGGAAAGCAACAGGATCATGAAGATGCGGAGCAGGCTTGCGGGACGCATAATCGGCCAGGACAGTGCAATAGACACGGTTGTGGGGGCAATCAGGCGCAACCGTGCCGGGCTCAAGGACCCCGGGAGGCCCATCGGCTCGTTCTTGTTCTTCGGTCCGACCGGTGTCGGAAAAACACAGCTCGCAAAGTGCCTGGCCGAATATCTGTTTGATTCGGAGGACAATATGGTCAGGATAGACATGAGCGAGTATATGGAGAAGTTTTCCGTATCGAGGCTCATCGGAGCGCCTCCGGGCTACGTGGGCTACGAAGAAGGCGGACAGCTCAGCGAGCGGGTGCGCAGGAAGCCCTACTGCGTGGTACTCCTCGACGAGATTGAAAAGGCCCATCCCGACATCTTCAACATCCTGCTGCAGGTGCTCGATGACGGACGCCTGACTGACAGCGAGGGCCGGACCGTAAGCTTCCGCAACACCATCCTGATAATGACTTCCAATGTCGGGAGCCGCGATATCGAGCAGTACGGCAACGGTATCGGCTTCAACACTGCGGGGAAGGACATCGGCAGGGAAAAGACCTCAATTCTTGAAAAGGCCGTAAAGAAGGCTTTCCCTCCGGAGTTTCTCAACAGGGTGGATGAGAAAGTGTTCTTCAACTCTTTGGGCAAGGATGACATCGGAAAAATCATCGACATCGAGCTGCGCAGGCTCCGGGCAAGGGCGGCCGAAAACGGCTACGAGATAGCCATCACCCCTTCCGCAAAGAAATTCGTGGCTGACGCAGGGTACGACCCGGCATACGGGGCAAGACCGCTCAAGAGGGCGATAATGAGATACATAGAGGACCCTGTTTCGGAGTTCATCATAGCGGACCGCGCACTCGGCAAGAAACCTTCATCCGACGGAGGACTGCGCAGGCTCCGGGTGACGCTCACTCCGGACAAGGAAAACACTACGGTCTCGTTACAGCAGTGATTTCGAGTCCGAGGTCGGAGATGATTTCCTCAAGGGTAAGGAGTGAGGCTTCCGACGAGATGACGGTATTGAGGACATCGGTATTGTAATCTGTGTTTCTCATAACTCAAAATGTTTGTGAAAGAAAGGTTCTTTCGTGATTTCTGCAGCAAAGGTACCGCCATCTTGCGCAAAACCGCTTCACAAGCTACATTTTTTGAAAAAAATGAACCAGTTCAACACAAAAATCGCAATATTCGACCTCGACGGCACCCTTTTGGACACCGTTGAGGACCTCGGAGCGGCCACGAACCATGCGCTCAGGGCCCTCGGCTTCCCGGAGCACCCGACAGAAGCCTACAAGATCTTCTGCGGCAGGGGCATCTACAATCTTTTCCGGAGCGCGTTGCCGCAGGATGCGGCTACTGAAGAAAACGTAGCCAGGATGGCTTCCCTCTTCATTCCGTATTACGATGCACACAAATGTGACCGTACAGCACCGTATCCCGGAATCCCTGAAATGCTGGAACGCCTGTCCTCCGGAGGAGTGAAGCTTGCAGTGGCCTCCAACAAGTATCAGGACGGGGCTGAAAAAATCATAAGGCATTATTTCGGGAAATATGACTTCGTCAGGGTGCTCGGACAGCGCGAGGGGATGCCCATCAAGCCGGACCCTGAAATCGTCGGGGAAATCCTTTCCTGCGTCCCCGGCATAAAAAAGGAAGAAACCGTGTACTGCGGTGATTCGGATGTGGATATGAAGACCGGCATCAATGCGGGCGTCCGGACCGTCGGGGTGACCTGGGGATTCCGCAGCAGGGAGGAACTCGAGGCATATTCCCCGTGGAGGATAGCCGATAATGCAGAAGAACTTACAACCTTCATATTGGAACAATGGAAAGCGAAAGAAGCATAGACAGGCTGGCCCGGTATATCATGGGTGCAGCTGCAGCGGCCATAATCCTGGTCATCTGCTGGTATTTCAAGAGCGTGATTGTGGCAGTAATAGCCGCCGCAGTCGTATCCCTCATCGGCATTCCCCTGAAAAACCTGCTCGGAAAAATCCGTATCAAGGGGAAATGCCTGCCAAATGCCGTCCGCGCCGTGATTGCCCTTGCCCTCATCATCATCCTGGTACTGGGCATCGTGACACAGATTGTGCCTGTTGCCTACGGCATCATCATGAACATATCATCCAATTTCCAGTCCGCATCGATTTCATCGGCCTCGTTCTCGACGATGATAAGCGAGCTGAACAGCTGGATGATAAGCCGTTTTCCTTCACTTGGCAATGACTGGAGCATAGTGGACACCATCGTCTCGTTCTTCAAGGACCAGTTCAACCCGGCATCACTGACATCAATGGTGGGGTCGGTCGCATCTACCATTGGCTCGTTTGCCGTAGGGGCATTCTCGGTGCTTTTCATCAGTTTCTTTTTCATCAAGGACGAACATCTGTTCAGGAGCATTGTGGGCGCAATCGTGCCGGACAGGTACGAGGAAAAGGCAATGGAGACCATCGGGGACATCGAGAAACTGCTTTCCCGCTACTTTGTCGGGCTGATGGTTGAAATCACCGGCGTGGCCCTGATCAGCTTCACCGGGCTTTGGCTCGTGGCAAGGCTCGGGGTGACCACAGCGCTGGGCATCGCCTTCATGACAGGCATCCTCAATGTGATCCCGTATGTCGGCCCGTGGATCGGCGGGGCAATCGGGACCGTGCTCGGAGTGATCCTCAAGTACAGCTCCGCCGCGGCGGCGGGTGGAAATATGGACATCCTGATGGTCATAATCACCCTCGTGGCCATCTTCGCCATCACACAGATGATCGACAATTTCTTTTTCCAGCCGGTCATCTATTCGACCAGCATAAAATCAAGCCCGCTTGAGATTTTCATCGTGCTGATTGTGGCAAGCAACATCGGTGGCATCATCGGCATGCTGCTCGCAATTCCGGCATATACCGTAGTAAGGGTGATTGCGGCGCATTTCTTCGGCAATGTCAAGGCAATCCGCCGCCTTATGGAAGCCACTTCAGAGGAGGCATAGGGCCTCCGGAATATGTTTTAAAAACACTTCAAACAGTTGACTATGATTATGAAAAGATTGATTTCAACAATATTGGCAGTGTGCGCGCTTGCACTGACGGTGCGCGCACAGAATCTTTCAGGCACCTACCTTTTCGGGCACAGGGATACCTGCGACCTCTATATGGACGTCTATGAGCCCACCCCGGGAAGCCTCACCTCATATGACGGGAAGGGGAAGCCGACCATCCTGTTTGTATTCGGAGGCGGCTTCATACGCGGCGAGCGTTCGCACGAAAGCTACCTTGAATGGTTCAAAATGCTGAATGACAACGGCTACAGGCTCATTACCGTGGATTACCGCCTGGGCCTCAAGGGTGTGGACATGAGTTTCAGCCCGCTGAAGATTTTTGCTACAGCAAGGGCAACAAGACACGCCGTCGAGATGGCAGTGGAAGATGTGTTTTCAGCGACCTCATTCATTCTGGAAAATGCGGATGAACTCGGCGTGGATCCGGGCAACATCGTGATTGCAGGCAGCAGCGCCGGGGCCATGACAGCACTTGCGGCAGAGCAGGAAATCTGCAACCGCACCGCCCTTGCAACCGTTCTTCCGGAGGGGTTCAACTATGCCGGGGTGATGTCATTTGCCGGGGCCATCGTCTCAAACACCGGCAAGGTGAAGTATAAAAATGAGCCCTGCCCCATGCTCCTTCTTCACGGAACAGCCGACAAGACAGTCAATTACAAGAAGATCCATTTCGGGAAATACGGCATCTTCGGTTCGTCGGTCCTTGCTTCATTGGCAAAGAAAAAGGGCTACAGCTACAATATCTACCGCTACAGGGACCACGGTCACGACATTGCCGACAATATGCAGCACCTGTGGCGTGAGCAGCAGTGGTTCCTTGAGAGGAACGTGATGGAAGGCCAGAGGCGCATTGTGGATGCCTTCGTGGACGACCCTACGGTTCCGGCCTGGGAGGCAGCCACGCTGGACAGCCTGTATTAGAAGGAGACATACCCGTTTTTGCCAGATATGAGTAAAGGAATATGACACAGGTAACAGTTATGATTGGAGAGGATTTTCAGATTGTCCGCAACGAAGTGATTGACGGCATCCGCCACATCACGGCAGTTCCGAGCGCAAAAGTTTGCTCAAAAAAAATTGAAATCGAAATTAAAGGCGACATCATCCGCAAGGTTGAGTTCACAAATGGCTGCAACGGCAACGGCAAGGGCATCGGTGCCCTCATCAAGGGAATGACAGTCGAAGAAGCCGTAAAGAGGCTCAAGGGCATAAACTGCTCCGGGCGTGGCACTTCCTGCCCGGACCAGCTCGCCAGGGTGCTGGAAGCGGCTATCTCAGACTGATCCGGAGCGGCTCGGACCAGTCAGCACCGAAGCTCCATGTGCCGCTCAATGAAGCGTGGTCATAGATTACGGACCATATGGTCTCAGGGCCGTAGGACACGCTTTCAAGGGCGGATATCCCGTCTTCCACGGGGTTGTCACCCATGACGGCCGCGCGGAGTCTCTCCATACGGGACAATGACTCGTCCATTCCGAGGGGCGCCGGGTCGCAATCCCTTGCCGGTGCAGCAAGACTGTGATTGGTAACAATATCCGTTTTAGCTACATACATTTGGTCTGCACTCCACTCGACGACAACATTGTCACCGGACGGATCTGAGATGGCAAGATGGTGGGACATACCTATTGACGGGAAGACATCATAGCCGCGGAGCATCTCGAGAGCCTCGCGCGTTGATGCCGCCTTGTCAAGGACGAGCCTGATGGCGGCAACTATGGTAAGGTCCGGCCTCGGGGTATCGATTATGTCCGTATTGCCGTCAAGATCAATCAGATCAGCTACGCACACCCCCTTTTCATTCATCCCGTCGAGCGGAATATAGATTGAGGCAAGGGCAGTCATTCCGTCCATGCCGGAAACCGGATGCCAGTCCTCGCCGAGCCCGATGAACGCAAAATTGCTTGTGGAAAGCGAGGCATATCCGTTTTTGGGGAATGTCTTGATGATAACACAGTTGCCGTGCGTAGTAAAATCGAAATTGCGGCAGAATACCCTTTTGTCGGCCAATGTGCTGCATCCTCCCTGCGGGGTCTGCGGAGATGTCCCGGCATAGCCTTTCGACAAGAATCCGGCGATATACTCCCCCATCTCCGCATCGGTCTGGGCTCCGCCAGCGGCAAGGAACTGGTCAAAGCCGTAATCCCCGTGATATTCAAATGTATAGACACCCTCGCGCAACATTTTCAGGGTGCCCATTGCCCGGAACTGGTCTCCGAACATCGACCATGCGCCGTAGAGGAATATGCCGAGTCCGCAGACGATTGCAGCCGCAATCGCCCACAGAGTTATCTTAATAGGCTTTTTCATACTATCAAAAATTTTTACATTTATAAAAATTTTGTGAGAGTATGATAGCCGTTCGCTATCGCTCACTCTCACGATGAAAATCATTTGATATCGCCCATGGGCGAAAATATATCAAAGATTTTCATGTTCGGTTTCATTGCAAAGGGGATTAGTCAAACCACTCGGAGAGCTTGTCCTTAGCCTTCTGCTCTATGGCAGGGGTGATGGATTTGCTGATTTTGCCCAGCGCAAAAAGAAGGGCTGCGGCATCATCGGTAAAGCCCGCAACCGGGATGAAGTCCGGGATAAGGTCCACCGGGAGGATAAGATAGCCCAGGGCTCCGGCAATCAGGGCCTTGTCCTGGATGGATACTTCGTCTGAAGCCATTACATAGTAGAGAAGCAGCGCCCTGTAGGTCACCTCCTTGCCCAGTTTGTTGAAAACCTTCTTGAGCTTGGTCCAGAATTCTGATTCGGAGAAATGACTCCCGTAATCCTGCAGGTTTCTTGGAGCGGGCACGTTTGACTCGCTCTGATTGACTTGATCGTCAGGATAATAATCGTCGTTCATATCTGATGGGATTTGTTACGCCGGGTAATGCAAACTTACGGAATAATCGTCACTGCTTTTCCACCCATCCGAGATATCCGGTGCCGAGCTCGATGACGGCATACTTCCCGGAGAGGACGGATGCGGCCTTCTTGCTCCTGTTGCCGCTGCGGCAATACAGCGCAATGGTCCTGCCCTCCGGAACGGCTTCCGCTACCTTTTCCGCAAAACCGTTCTGGAGCACGTCAATGTTGAGTGCATCGCCGATATGGCCCTGCTGATATTCTTCGGAGGTCCTTACGTCAAGCAGCACGACACTTGTGTCGGCAATCACCTTTGCAAACTCTTCTGCATCCACCGTCCTGTATTTGCCGGACTGGGCATTGCAGCCGTTCATTCCCAATATCGAACACAGAATACCCATAACCAAATATCTGTTCATCACAACCGTTTTTGCAAAGATAATCCTCCCCGGCAACAAACGCAAAAAATAGAAGGATATATTGAGAAAAATATCTACCTTTGAAAGGTATTGCGGGCATGCCCGGATACAAAGTATGGTTCATTGGGGATTTTGAAGATTCCCTACAAAAAACAGATTTATTATGAAAAAATATGTATGTGATGTCTGCGGATGGGAGTATGATCCCGAAGCAGGGTATCCGGAAGGTGGAATCGCTCCCGGAACAGCTTTTGAAGACCTTCCTGAAGATTTCGTCTGCCCGCTTTGCGGCGTTGGCAAGGATCAGTTTTCGGCTGAATAATGTTTGAAAAGTTGAACTTGTAAATGTTATCATAATGATCAGCAAGAAAATGCAGGAGGCGATCAACGCCCAGATCAATGCGGAGATGTGGTCCGCATACCTTTACCTCGCAATGTCCATGGATGCAGCCGAGCACGGCCTCAAGGGTGTTGCCAACTGGTTCAGGAAGCAGTATGAAGAGGAGATGGAGCATGCTTTCAAGTTTGTGGGATATCTCCAGAGCCAGCTTTGCCGTGTGGAACTGGCCCCTATTGCAGAGTTCCCGACTTCCTGGGACGGATGTCCTCTGAAGATGTTCGAGAATGCTCTCGCACACGAGAAGAAAGTAACCGGAATGATCAACAATCTCTGCGATATCGCAGCCGCCGACAAAGACTATGCTACAAGCATTTTCCTCCAGTGGTATGTGACCGAGCAGATTGAGGAAGAGGCCAACTGCCAGGATGCCATTGATGCACTGAAGATGATCGGGGATGACAAGGCCGCCTTCTACATGTATGACAGCAAGCTTGCCTCAAGGTAACAGACGGGATTATCAAGCTGAATGGCGACGGAGTTTCCGCCGCCTTTTTTTGAAGTTTAGCAAGAAGAGGAGGCTGACCTTTTAGTCAGCTACTTTTGTCAGCCTCTTTTGTTCTGCCCGACTATCCCTAACGCAGGATAATCGCTTTGAAATAACGGGAATCCCCACCCCACTCCCGGGGAATGCTATAAAGCAACTTGCTTTGCTGTCCTCGTGAGCGGCTCCCGGTCACACCCAATTCTGCCGATCCTGTGGTGCCAGATTTACTTCTCGTGAAAATCATCTGGAACGGGCAGGCCCTCCACAGGTACCTGTGGGGCACTATCGCGTGCCAGATGGAGACAAATTGCCCTCATCTGGAACGCCCACCCCTCTTCTACACCCCTGTAGGGCATATCCACCGCCCAGATGAATTTCACGAGGGTAGGTGGAGAAGATACTGATGGAGACCTGGCCGCGCCCGAGTTCGGTCCCCCCCCATACGCAAAAAAGCCCTGAATTTCTTCAGGACTTTTTTGCGGTGCGGAAGGGACTCGAACCCTCGACCTCCGGCGTGACAGGCCGGCATTCTAACCAGCTGAACTACCGCACCAGGGTGTTAGCTGTGAGGTTTCCCTCAAACGCGGATGCAAATATACGCATATTTTTTCAACTTCCAAGGATTTTTTTATTATTTTTGACAAAAATCAAAAAAAAGATACTATGCTTGACAATGAACGCGGCTTGTACATAGCCCACAGCGACAACGGACCTATCAGCATCTGCGGCAGGATGGCCAGCCGCCACGGCCTCATTGCGGGAGCCACAGGTACAGGTAAAACCGTAACCCTCCAGGTACTTGCAGAAACTTTCAGCCAGGCGGGAGTCCCCTGCTTCATGGCAGACATGAAAGGAGACCTTTCCGGAATCAGCCAACCGGGCAGGATGAGCGGCTTCATTGAAAAGAGAATGCCCGAATTCGGCATCCTGGACCCAGTGTTCTCCGGTTGCCCGGTCCGCTTCTATGACGTTTACGGCGAGCAGGGCCATCCCCTCAGGGCCAGCGTATCCTCCCTCGGCCCCCAGCTCCTTTCCCGCCTCATGGGCCTCAACGACACCCAGAGCGGCGTTCTCAACATAGTCTTCCGCATCGCCGATGACCGCGGACTTCTCATAATCGACATGAAGGACCTCCGCGCGATGCTCAACTACACGGCGCAGCATGCATCCGAATTTACGACGGCATACGGCAACATCACCTCCGCCAGCATCGGAGCCATCCAGCGTGCCCTCCTCGAACTTGAAAACCAGGGTGCGGGCATATTCTTCGGAGAACCCGAATTCGACATCTACGACCTGATGCAGTGTGAAAACGGGCGCGGAGTGATGAACGTCCTCGCAGCCGACAAACTGATGCTCAACCCGAAGCTCTACTCCACCTTCCTGCTCTGGCTGCTGTCAGACCTGTATGCCCGGCTTCCGGAAGTCGGCGAAACCGACCTGCCGAAACTCGTATTTTTCTTCGACGAGGCCCATATGCTCTTCGATGATACTCCGAAAGCACTTGTGGACAAAATCGAACAGGTCATCCGCCTCATCAGGAGCAAGGGGGTAGGCGTATATTTCATCTCACAGCTTCCAAGCGACATCCCGGAGAACATTCTCGGCCAGCTCGGCAACAGGGTTCAGCACGCCCTCAGGGCATACACCCCGAAAGACCAGAAAGCAGTCAAGACCGCCGCAACAACCTTCCGTGCCAACCCTGCATTCAAGACAGAAGACGCCATCCTCGGACTCGGCACGGGCGAAGCCCTCATCTCACTGCTTGACGGAAAGGGGGCTCCAGGCATTGTGGAACAGGCCAAAATACTCTTCCCGCTGAGCCAGATCGGAGCCATCACCCCGGAGCAGCGTACTGAAATAATCAGGAAATCACGGCTTTACGGACGATACGAAAATGCCGTTGACCGCGAAAGCGCATTCGAAGTGCTGCTGAAACAGAGCGAAGAAGAGGCAAAAGCCGCAGAAGAACAGCGCCTGAAGGAAGAAGAGGAACGTTCCCGCAAGGAACAGGAGAAGGCTGAATCCAAAAAAGGCGGAAAGAAGGAGAAAACCCTCGGCAGCGTGATTGCAGCCTCAGTAGTGACCGCCGTCTCGGCAAGCCTCGCAAAAAGCGTCGGCAACTCCGTAAGCAGTGCGATGGGAGGCAAAAAAACCACCTCATCCAAGAAAAAGAGCACAGCCGGGAAAGTGGTCAGCGACACCGCAACCGCAGTCACAAGGTCGCTCTGCCGCAGCATACTCGGCAACCTGATAAAATAGGGGCCAAAATGGAATCCGGGGCAACGACGGGCACCCGGTGGAAATTAAGACGCTTTGGGAGTAAACCTGCTCAGGACATTCTCCGCATAGGTCTTGGTAATCGAAATAGGAGGGATGGCATCATTCTCGAGATCGAGTTCGTAGCCGTCCTTCTCTTTTCGCAGCACCTTAACCTTGTCCATATTGACAATGTATTTCCTGTGGCACCTCACAAGGCTGCTCCCGCGGAAACTCTCCTCCACAGTCTTGAGGCGGCAACGGATCATATACTTTTTCAGATTGCCTTTATTATCTGAATACCAGACAATTATGTAATTATCATCCGACTCTATGTAGAAGAGATTGGAGAGGCTCACGGAAAGCTTCATCACTCCGTTGTTGTCATAGAGAGTGATTTTCTGCACGCCCTTGCTGGGAGCCGAAGCCTCGTCGGAGACAACGTCACTGGTGTTCATCAGGCGGATTGTATTGGTCATATCCGCAAGCGCAAAAAACATCCCGGCAAGGATATAGGGAAAAATCAGGGATACGAGACAATAGCAGAAAGCCCTGTAGATAACATACCAGAAATTGCTGTTCTCAAGCGAAATGATGCCGAGAGTCTCGCCCTGGAGGGTAAAACAGGTGTACATCACGCTAATCAGGACAACTTCTCCCATATTCCACAAAATATATTGCAGATAGGTCATCTGGATCATTCCGCGCGTGGCGTACATCACACGCTTGCTGATGATAATGATAAGGAGGCTGAGCACAAAGAATGCCGCCGTGAAAGCAAAAGACTTGGAACCTCCGAGCCCGAACCACGCATTGCGGGAGAACGGAATGGTCACAAGCATAAATACGACGGAAAACAGCGCCGTAAATGTCACGGTGGCTATCAGCTGGTACTTTGCCCTCAAAAACTCGGGTATTTTCTTTCCAAGAATACTCATAAGCAACCACAAATATAAAAAGATTTCATCAAATCGCGATAAAAATACGTATCAAGAGCATATCCGATTTCGCCACATATGCGGGCAATACGCCACCGCAAAGCGTCTTTAGACCACATTATGCAGCCCCCTGCCACAAAGATTTTCATTGATGGACACGCGCGTATAAATTTGCAGCGTGGAAGTTTTGGAAGCTGTCCGGTTCCCTGCCGGATCCATCAGCGGAACGCGTTCATAATGACAGGCAGCTTCATATCCTGAACCTATTTTTTAAATTTTTCGGGCAAGCAGCCTGGACAAAAAACTGACAGAATGAAAATCATCGGAACCGGAAGCGCCATTCCTGAAATGGCTGTCACCAACGATATGCTGTCCCAATTCCTGGACACGAGCGACGAATGGATTGTGCCACGCACCGGCATACGTACCCGCCACGTCATAACCGACGAAAAACTCGAAGACCTCGGCGCCCTGGCCGCCTCCAGGGCGCTTGAAATGGCCGGGCTCAAGGCCGGGGACATAGACTTCTTCCTTTGCTCCAACGTCATCTGCGAATATGCGACACCGAGCCTGAGCTGCATCATCGCATCAAAGCTCGGAATCACTGCCCCGTGCATCGACATCAACTGTGCCTGCCCGGGATTCCTCTACGCAATGGACATCGCCGAGACCTACTACAAAGCGGGGAAGGCCAGGAATGTGCTGATTGTATGCGCCGAGGAACCGACCAAGATGTGCGACTGGAATGACCGCAGCACCTGCGTGCTGTTCGGAGACGGAGCCGCTGCCGCCGTACTCGGACCGGGAGAGAACATACTCGGCACCAGGCTTCACAGCCAGCCTGCTCCGGACAAGATCTGGGAAACCATCCCTCTTAACGCCACCCCGTACAGCCAGACATGCACAAGCGCCGTCCCTCTCCAGATGAAGGGCCGCGAAGTCTTCAAATTTGCCGTCAGCGCATCCACGACAGAAGTGGAGGCACTCCTCAAGGAACTCGGAATGACAAAGGAGCAGGTATCCTGGTACATGGTCCATCAGGCCAACATCCGCATCATTGATGCCATCAAGCAGTACCTCGGAGAGCCGGAGGAAAAATTCCCGACCAATATCCACGACCACGGCAACTCATCTTCGGCATCCTGCCTCATCCTTCTGGACGAATGCAACCGGAAAGGCATGTTCAAGGAAGGTGACATATTGGTATTCAGCGCATTCGGCGCAGGACTTCTCTCCGCTGCAGCGGTGGTGAGATGGTAAAGCAACATACCCGGACCGACATATAAAAATAAAAATAGTATATTTGCAGGTTAAGAATATACTATAAATCATAGTAAAGGATTATGATCAAAAGTAAGATTTGTGAGATTTTGGGTATCCGATACCCGATTTTTCAGGGCGGTATGGCCTGGATTGCCGACGCCAAACTTGCTGCAGCCGTATCCAATGCGGGCGGACTCGGAATCATCTCGTCCATCAACTTCGGGACCGAGGCTGTGCGCGATGAGATACGCAAATGCAGGGAATTGACCGACAAGCCATTCGGTGTCAATATCATGCTTCAGGCGCCAAATGCGGCAGAAGTGGCAGACATGCTCATCGAAGAAGGCATCAAGGTCGTAACGACCGGAGCCGGTTCTCCAAGCGCATACATGGAGAAATGGAAAGCTGCCGGCATCAAAGTCATTCCGGTTGTCGCATCGGTAGCCTACGCGCTCAAGATGCAGGAACTCGGAGCCACGGCAGTAATCGCAGAAGGAGCCGAATCCGGTGGCCACATCGGCGACATCCACACTATGGCCCTTGTGCCTCAGGTGATTGACGCCCTCGACATCCCGGTTCTCGCAGCCGGAGGTATCTTTGACGGACGCGGTGCAGCAGCAGCATTTATGCTCGGAGCCTGCGGAGTGCAGGTCGGCACGAGATTTCTCATTGCAGACGAATGCCACGTCCACGAAGTGTACAAGGAGAAGCTCATCAAGGCCTCTGACGTAAGCACCATCATCACGGGAAAATCCCTCGGGGATGCCTGCAGGTGCCTCAAGACTCCTTTCTCAAAGAAATTCTTCAAGATGGAGTACGATCCGGAAGTGCCTAACGAGGAGGTTCTCAAATTCGGCACGGGAGCTGTGCGCAAGGCCGTATTCGACGGCAACCTCACTGAGGGAAGCTTCCTTGCGGGCGAAGTATCCGGCATGATTACCAAAAAGGAAAAGGCCGGCGACATCGTGCGTGACATAATGGAAGGCGCCGAGAAACTCCTTTCAGGTGCCGGATGTCTTATCAGCAAATAACCAAAACCCAACACAGAAATGAGCAACAACAAACGAGTGGTGATTACCGGAATGGGCGTTGTATCCGCGATCGGAAACGATGTTCCTACATTTTGGGAAAACCTCAAGAAGGGCGTCTGCGGAATCGATTTCATCAATGAATTCCCTACCGACGCGCTTCCTGTCCGCATTGCCGGCAAGATCAAGAATTTCGAACCGGAAAAATACGGAATGGACAAAAGTTTCATCCGCAAGCAGGCTATGTTCAGCCAGTACGGTATGGCAGCCGCATATCAGGCAGTGGCCCAGTCAGGGCTCATCTCCGAAGGCGAAGGCCAGAATATCGACCCTCTGAGGCTCGGTGTCTATGTAGGTTCGGGAATCGGCGGATTCGAAGTACAGTACAGGGAAACCGCCAAAATGGTTGAAGACCCGTCGGGACAATGGATTTCTCCGCTCTTCATCCCGACCATGATCTCCAACATAGCAGCAGGCAACATTGCCATCAAATTCCACGCTGAAGGTCCGTGCATCGACGTAGTGACCGCGTGTGCCACCTCCACCAACTCCATCGGAGAGGCCTACAGGGCCATAAAGCACGGCTATGCCGACGCAATCATCGCAGGAGGCTGCGAAGCTGCGACCATTCCGCTCGGGATTTGCGGATTTGCCAATGCCAAGGCACTCTCGCACGCCACCGACCCTAAATACGCATCGCTTCCGTTCAATGCCAACAGGGGCGGATTCGTAATGGGCGACGGAGCCGGAATAATGGTCCTGGAAGAGCTCGGGCACGCAAAGGCGCGCGGTGCGGAGATTCTCGGAGAGATTGTCGGCTACGGCAACACCTGCGACGCATACCACGCAACTGCACCGAGACCTGACGGTACAACACAGGCCGCCTGCCTGCGCATAGCGCTCGAAGAAGCCGGATTTGACCAGTCGAAAGACAATCTCTACATCAACGCACACGGCACCGGCACAAAGCTCAACGACGTAGCAGAAACCAAAGCCTACAAGCTTGCCCTCGGCGATTTCGCCTACAAGGCACACATCACTTCCATCAAGGCAATGACCGGCCATATGCTCGGCGCTGCCGGCGCAGTGGAAGCCATCACCACAATGCTTTCCCTCAACGAAGGCATAGTGACACCGACAATCAACCTCGATTGTCCTGATCCTGAATGTGACCTCGACTACACACCTAACACCGCTGTCAGGAGCGACATCACCCTCGGAATCTCCGACTCTCTCGGATTCGGCGGACACGATGCCTGCCTCGCACTCAGGAAATACAACGGATAGTACCGACAAAGACGTAAAAACCAAACCGCAATGAACAAGGAAGAAATCAAACAGTATCTTCCCCACAGGGAGCCTATGCTCCTGATTGAGGAAAGCTACATCGATGAGGAGGGAGTGGGACACTCCAAATACCGCATCAAGGAAGATGAATTTTTCACAAGAGGACATTTCCCGGGCAACCCGATAGTACCGGGCGTAATTCAGTGCGAAATAATGGCACAGAGCTGCGCAATCCTCGTGAAAGATGAGATTCCGGGACATATGACCCTCTACGCAGGACTCGACCACGTGAAGTTCAAGAATATGGTCCGTCCGGGAGACCTCTGCGAGATTACCGCAAAGATGATCTCGAGAAGGGATGCCGGTGCAAGTTCCATCTTCTTCTGCAGCGCAAGACTTGAAGTCAACGGCAAACTCTGCTGCAAGGGAGACTTGAGTTTCGCTCTTGTTCCCATCGAAGACAAACAATAAAGTTCAGGCTGGCCCGATGGCCAGCCTGTTTTCTTTATTGAATCTTTTTGCTATTCGTGATTGGCAAACCTTGTCTGCGCAAGTGTCTCCCACTTTGTACCGGGACGGCCGTAATTGGCATAAGGATAGATTGAAATGCCCCCTCTTGGAGTGAAGTAACCCGTCACCTCAATGTATTTCGGGTCCATAAGGCGTATCAGATCCTTCATTATCTTGTTGACACAGTCCTCATGGAAATCCCCGTGGCTGCGGAAACTGAAAAGGTAGAGCTTGAGGCTCTTGCTTTCAACCATTTTGACATCAGGCACATAGCTGATGCGGATTTCAGCAAAGTCCGGCTGTCCCGTAATAGGGCACAGTGAAGTGAATTCCGGGCAGTTGAACCTGACCCAATAGTCATTGTCACGGTGCCTGTTCTCAAATGTCTCAAGCACCTCCGGAGCATAGTCCTGGCAGTACTCCGTCTTCCTGCCGAGAGCCTTGAGGCCCTCCGATTCCCTGCCTCCAGCCATCATTCGCCCGCCTCCTTCAGGCGCTCCGCATTCTCTGCAATCTGCAGCTGGTCAATGCATTCCTGTATATCACCGTCCATAAAGAGAGGGAGATTGTACATCGACCAGTTGATACGGTGGTCGGTCACGCGCGACTGCGGATAATTGTAGGTGCGGATCTTCGCGGAACGGTCACCGGTCGAAACCATGGTCTTGCGCTTTGCGGCAATGCTGTCGAGATACTTCTGGTGCTCCATATTGTAGAGCCTGGTACGGAGCTCCTCCAGCGCACGGTCGAAGTTCTTCAGCTGGGAACGCTCCTCCTGGCACTGGACCACGATACCCGACGGGATATGGGTAAGGCGCACGGCAGAATATGTAGTGTTGACACCCTGTCCTCCAGGACCGGAAGAGCAGTAGGTATCCTTGCGTATGTCGCTCATATTCAGCTCAATATCAAACTCTCCAGCCTCCGGGAACACAGCCACCGACGCTGCCGACGTCTGGATGCGGCCCTGTGTCTCGGTCTGCGGCACGCGCTGGACACGGTGCACTCCCGACTCGTATTTCATCACACCATATACCCCGTCGGAACTGCTGCTGAGCTTGAAGACAATCTGCTTGTAGCCGCCGGAAGTGCCCGGGGTCTGGTCTGTAACCTCCAGTTTCCAGCCCTTCGACTCCGCAAACTTGGAGTACATGCGGAAAAGGTCGCCTGCAAAGATTGCAGCCTCATCACCTCCCGTACCGCCTCGTATTTCGACCATCGCATTCTTGCCGTCGTCAGGATCGGCCGGGATGAGCAGAAGCTTGATATCCTGCTCCATCTGCGGTATTTTCGGCTCTATTCCGGAGATTTCCTCACGGGCCATTTCCTTGAGGTCCTCGTCCTTTTCGTTGAGCATTATATCCTTTGCGCTGGCGAGGTCATCGAGCATCTTCTTATACTGGAGACCGGCCTTGATGATCGGCTCGAGCTCCTTGTAGTCCTTGTTGAGCTGGACATATCTTTTCATATCGGACATCACCTCCGGATCTGAAAGCTGCTTTTGGAGGGATTCGTACTTGTCCTGAAGGCTGAGCACCTTTTCAAGTAGTGTTGTTGCCATAACTGGTTGCTATATTGATTTTATGTAGCAGCGGCGTCTCATATACAACTCATTGTCGTACTTTGACCAGACGTGCGCCGCCGAATTGTTTTCTATCTGCGGATTGGTGATTGCAGTCTTGACCCCGGCATTGCGGATTTTCTGCGAGAGGATGACGTGGAAAACGGAAGAAATGCCTGTATTCTGCCATTTCGGGACGGCGCCGTTGATCATAAGGTCCACGGTATCATTCTTTTTCGAGGCAATCGCCCTGAGAAGATGGAACCATCCGAACGGGAAAAGCTTTCCCCCGGCCTTCTGGAGTGCCCGCGAAATGCTCGGGAACACAATGCCGAATGCCGCCAGCTCGCCGTTTTCGTCCACCAGCACCGAGCTGAGACGGTCGCTGATAAACGGCATCGAGGCCTTTGCCTCCTCCCCTATCTCCTCATCGGTGAACGGGATGAAGTTATAGACCGACTCGGAAAAGCTGCTGTTATAGACATCGAAGAACTTCCTGACCGTGGCGGCATCCTTCTTGAGGGAGTCGATACTTCCTTCACTGAGGTTGTACCTTTTCTGCATCACCTCTGAAAGACGGACAATCTTTTCCGGCATCTCCTGGTCCACGGGCACCTTGTACTGCACCCAGTCACATTCCTTCACATATCCGAGCTTTTCCACCAGCCCGCTGTAGTACGGATAGTTGTAGATGCAGTTGAAGGGAGGCACATTCTCAAAACCCTCGACCAGCATACCCTGCTTGCCGAGCGTATTGTAGTAGAGGGGGCCGTGGATTTCGTCCATCCCGTTATCCTTCGCCCAGGCTTCGGCAGTATCCAGGAGAAGCTTTGCAGCCTCAAGGTCATCCGTGACGTCAAACCACCCGAAACGTGCGCGTCGCTTTCCGTAACGTTCATTGTACCTTGGATTTATCATTGCGCAGATACGGCCTGCCACCTTGCCGGCAGCATCACGCAGAAGCCACATCTTCCTCCGGCAATACTTCAGGGAAGACACTTTGGTAAGGGAATTCTTCTGGTCGGAATGCAGCGCCGGCACATATTGCGGACAATCCTTGTAGAGGATGTCCGGAAAACTGATGAATTGTCCGAGCTGCTTTCCGGTTGTTACCTCTTCGACTCTATACATACAGGGTTATTGGTTCCGTACACGCGGAAATAAGTTCATTCTACAAAGATAATCAATTCTTTGAAGTTTTCATCAGAAAACCGCTAAAGGCCCTTGCTTTTGGCCTCGTCCCAAATCGCGTCCATCTGCGAAAGGCTCATGTCGTGGAGATTGAGTCCCTTGCGGAGAGTCTGCTCCTCGAGATAGGTAAAACGGCGGCGGAACTTGTCGCAAGCCCTCGACAGCGCAGTATCGGGGTTGAGTCCGTAGAACCTTGCAGCATTGATTGTCGCGAACATAAAGTCGCCGAGTTCCTCCTCCGCACGGTCATAAGCTTCCACAAACGCCTGTGATGAGCCCTCTGCCGGGGCACAGACGGCCTTGTCGGCGTGTCCCTCCTCCCGGTCCATTGCCTCGAGTTCGGTACGCAGTTCGCCGAGCTCCTCATGGACCTTGTCCCAGACCTGGCTCTTCTTCTCCCAGTCAAAACCTACTCCGCGGGCCTTGTCCTGCATGGCGAAAGCCTTCAGCACCGAAGGCATCGAATCCGGCACTCCCGAAAGCACCCTCCTGTTGCCCCCCTTCTCTTTGGTCTTCATCATCTCCCAGTTTTCGCTGACAGCCTCCGCATCCTCCGCTTTCAGGGAGCCGAACACGTGGGGATGGCGGAAAATCATCTTTTCACACACTCCGTCAATGACATCTGCCACATCGTAGCGGCCCTCCTCCTGTGCAATCTTCGAATAGAACACTATATGGAGGAGAACATCCCCGAGCTCCTTGCGCAGCTCCGCCTCATTCTTTTTCAGTACGGCATCGCTGAGCTCATAGACCTCCTCCACCGTCATGGGACGCAGGGTATCAATGGTCTGCGCCCTGTTCCACGGGCATTCGCTCCTGAGCTTGTCCATTATGTCGAGCAGGCGTCCGAACTGCTCCATCTTTTCTTCTCTCGTATGCATATGATTGATTATTTACGGAATATTGTACAAATTTACTAAATTCGCAGAACTTATGTAAAGTATTACAGTTCCGCACCTGCGGAACTTCACTAATAATGAGCACTATGAAACCGAACATGAAAATCTTTGATATATTTTCGCCCATGGGCGATATCAAATGATTTTCATCGTGAGAGTGAGCGATAGCGAACGGCTATCATACTCTCACAAAATTTTTATAAATGTAAAAATTTTTGATAGTATGAAAAGAAACAGGATAACGGCATTTTTCGCATTTGCAGCCACCGTCCTCCTTGCATGCGCATGCAGCAAGGGAAGCGACCACAGGCGCGAACCCGGCGACGAGGGCAATCCGTCCATAACCGACAAATACATTGAAAACCCTTCGTGGACAATCACTTATATAGGAAGAAGCATCGACGTGGGAGAAGACGGCACCTATATTGTCGATGTGATCAGCGTAAAATCCTCAGACGAGAAGGACTACTACCTTGACGTCATCGGCAGGACAGAATTCGAAAGCCGCTACCGCGGAAACATCCAGTCATACCTCGAGGACATCGAGATCAACCGGGATTGGGTGTACAACGGAGATTCCGACAATGTGTTCGACATGCTCGACACCCAGCCGGGAGAATGGATTGCCGTAGCCGTGGAGTCAATCTATGGAGAGAAGGGCTGGCACTACTCCAAGCTCGAGTTCAGGACCTCCGAGGTGGAATACCGCAAGGACAACTCCTGGAAAATGTCCTACACCCCGAGGGTTACCGTCAAGGAGAACGGAAAGGACGTGATTGTGGACGAGATCAGGGTGACACCCAACGGATGTGACTACAGCTATTATGTGGAACTGGCTTATCCAGAATACCTTGAAGAGAATTACGGCGGAAGCGAGGTGACATTTTTCAATGACGTCCTTGACGGGATTGCTGACTCTCTTGCGGAGGACGAGGACTTCTCAGGGATTGTGTACAACGGGGATATCAACATCCAGTTCGACAGGCTCCGCTCCGGCGACTGGACTGCATACGCATTCGGGGTTGACAGAAGGGGTTACCTGACCGGCAACTGGTCCGAACTCCACTTCAACGCACCGCAGGAAGAGGCCACGGAGGAGTTCAACAGATGGCTCGGTACCTGGCGCATCGGGGGCCAGGGCGGCGGATACAACTATGACACCGACAGGCCGGTATCCGGCTATTACTACTACGACATCACTGTGAGCAGCTCCGAGAACAACTATTTCTATATCGTCAACGACTGGGAGACAGGAGTCAGCTCAAGCGATTTTGCCAACACCTATTGCCCTGACTATCAATACGAAACATCATTTATCCCGGAGACAGGGCAGATGCAGTTCAAGACCACCTACCTCGGCACACTCGAAGACGACGAAATCGGAGTGTTTGACGTGATGCTTCTCGGAATGGTCAACATCGGCGGGGAAGACTACTACATCCTCGACGAAGAGATTCCGATTGCCACGGCAACCCTTTCCGAAGACGGGATGGAGGCCCAGGTTGCCCCGGAAAAAGTGGAAGTTGCCCCGGACGGCGGAAAGAGCAGCATCTGCACATTCAAGTCGATGCAGTACATCGACGTCACCGAGCATAATCTCTACACCTACAACGACGGTGTCCCTTATCTGCCTATAACAATGGAGAGACTTTCCGCCTCCGCTTCTTCCGTATCATGCCGGGCGGCACGTCCGCTCCCTGCTGGAAGGAGGGTTTCAGGCAGCGGTGCAGCAGGTATAAAAGCCTCTGCTCCAAGCAGCTGTGCAAGAAGGCATGTTTCTTCCGGTGTATCTTCGAGAAAGCCTTCCGGAAAGGTTGTGCGCCAGGCAAAGAAAGCTTCAGCGGTACAGGCGGCCGGCCGTACGGTCAAGGGTCGCAGGAAGTAAAGACCTTGCGGAATTTCAGGCTCACATTTCCGTCAGGAAAGACCTTCGGCTCCTCGGGGACGAAGCCGAGTTTGACATAGGCATCCCCCTCCGACCAGGAGGCATCGGCATAGCTCATCACATCGTCCGGGGCAACCTCCCGCACGAAAGCCGCAAGCACCTTGCCCATACCTCCTATTACCCTCATGTCGGTCACGGAGGCATATCTCACCCATTCATAAGACCTTATCTCCCGCCCGTCCCGCATCCAGCGGCGGGCCGGGGAGAACATTCCCGCTGCCACGAGCTGTCCTTTCCTCGCACCCCTTTCAACAAAAACCCCGTAGCAGTACCTTCCCCCGGTGTCCCCAAGGGAATGGTATCTGGAAAAGAACGCTGCGGCCGTCGGCCGGTCTATCCTGCGCACAATGCAGTTGCGCGCAAAAACACTTTCGAAACGGTCGGCGGAGGCTGTGAGATTTATCGGCATAACGGTGCAAAAATACAACTTTTGATGAACAAAAAATATTATATTTGTGATTCGAACGGAAACAGTTAACAAACAACAATATGATCAACATCAATCTGGAGGGATGCAGCTCCTTTGTCAATCCTGCACAATTCAAAGAATACACCCAAAAGGCTCTTGCCGCATTCGACACCCTCGCCTCAGAGCAGGGCGCAGGCAACGATTTCCTCGGATGGAAGCATCTCCCGTCGGAGACTCTCGACCCTTCCTGCGGAAAAGCTGAAAAGGGTTACCCGGTCCCTGCAACCCCTGCAGGCCTTCTCGAAGAATGTGAAAAGGTCAAGGAACTCTGGAAAGCAAAGGGCGTTGACCTGGTGATTGTCATCGGCATCGGAGGCTCATACCTCGGGGCACGCTGCGCAATCGAGGCCCTCTCGCACAACTTTTCCAAGCTTCTCGCCAGGAAGGACAATCCTGACGTGGTATTTGCCGGCAACAATCTCTCCGAAGAATATGTGGCTGAACTCATGGACCTTGCAGCAGAGCGCAACACCGCCTGCGTAGTCATCTCCAAGTCAGGCACCACCACCGAGCCGGCAGTAGTATTCCGTCTCGTCAAGGAATTCATCGAGAAAAATTACAAGGATGCAGCAGAGCGTATCGTGGCTGTGACCGACGCTGCCCGCGGAGCCCTCAAGACACTCTCCACCCAGGAAGGCTACAAGACATTCGTGGTTCCGGACAATGTGGGAGGCAGATTTTCCGTCCTCACTCCTGTGGGCCTCATCCCGATTGCCCTCGCAGGCTTCGACATCAGGGAGATGCTCGAAGGCGCCCGCGAAATGGAAAATGAACTCTCAAAGAGGTGCGAATGCAACCCTGCAGTGCAGTATGCCGCAATGAGGAACCTCCTCTACACCGAATATGGCAAGAAAATCGAGATTATGGTCAGCTACAATCCCAAGTTCCAGTATCTTGCAGAATGGTGGAAGCAGCTTTACGGAGAGTCTGAAGGCAAGGACGGCAAGGGCATCTTCCCTGCATCTGTCAACAACACCGCTGACCTCCACTCCATGGGCCAGTTTATCCAGGAAGGCGACCGCGTGATGTTCGAGACCGTGGTCAACATCCGCAAGTCCAACCGCGAAGTCGTAATCGGCAGCGAT
Organism: Candidatus Cryptobacteroides sp.; assembly: GCA_051878275.1. Taxonomy (GTDB): domain Bacteria; phylum Bacteroidota; class Bacteroidia; order Bacteroidales; family UBA932; genus Cryptobacteroides. The sequence goes on from JBJEJU010000013.1 coordinate 28,748, forward strand.
CCCCAGAACCTTGACCAGCTCAACTTCCTCGCAGGCAAGAACGTGGAGCACTGCAACGCAATGGCGCAGCTCGGCACAAGGCTCGCCCACATCGACGGAGGCGTGCCACAGATTGAGATTTCCGTTGAGCGCATAAATGAAAGGACTCTCGGGGAGCTCTTCTATTTCTTTGAGTTCGCCTGCGGAGTAAGCGCCTACACCCTCGGAGTCAATCCGTTCAACCAGCCTGGCGTGGAGGCCTACAAGAAGAACATGTTTGCCCTTCTCGACAAGCCGGGTTACGAAGAGGCTTCAAAGGCCATCCGCGAGCGTCTTGCATAATGCCGCAAATTCCCGATAAAAAACGGGCTGGTCCAAAAGGGCCAGCCTGATTTTTTGATGACTTGCAAAAAGACTATTCGTCAACGACATTCTTGAGAGCCTCACGGATTTTGCCCTCGATCTCCTCGGCAAGCTCCGCATTGTCGGTAAGCAGCTGCTTGGTGGCCTCACGCCCCTGCGCAAGCTTCTGCTCATTGTAGCTGAACCAGGATCCGCTCTTTCCCACGATGCCCATCTCCACACCGAGGTCCACAATCTCGCCGATTTTTGAAATGCCCTGTCCATAGACAATGTCGAACTCCGCCTTCTTGAAAGGAGGAGCCATCTTGTTCTTGACGACCTTTACCTTGGTGCGGTTGCCAAGCGCCTCCTCCCCGTCCTTGATCTGGGTGGTACGGCGCACATCCAGGCGCACAGAAGCATAGAACTTGAGCGCATTTCCTCCGGTCGTGGTCTCAGGGTTGCCGAACATCACTCCGATTTTCTCGCGGAGCTGGTTGATGAAAATGCAGCAGGTGTTGGTCTTGCTGATATTTGCAGTAAGCTTCCTGAGTGCCTGGCTCATGAGCCTTGCCTGGAGGCCGACCTTGTTGTCGCCCATCTCTCCCTCAATCTCTGCCTTCGGAGTAAGCGCAGCCACGGAGTCGATCACTATGATGTCGATGGCTCCGGAACGGATGAGATTGTCGGCGATTTCGAGCGCCTGCTCTCCGTTGTCCGGCTGCGAGATGAGGAGGGACTCCAGATCCACGCCCAATGACTTGGCATAGGAGCGGTCAAAGGCGTGTTCCGCATCGATGATGGCGGCAATGCCTCCGAGCTTCTGTGCCTCCGCAATCGCGTGGATGGCAAGGGTGGTCTTTCCGCTGGACTCAGGTCCGTAAATCTCGATTATCCTTCCGCGCGGATATCCACCGATACCGAGGGCGTGGTCGAGGGCAATGGAGCCGCTCGGGATAACCTGAACATCGTTTTGTGGCTGATCACCCAGTTTCATGATCGTTCCTTTCCCGAAATCCTTTTCAATCTTGTCGATCGTTGCCTGCAGCGCCTTGAGTTTTCCGGCATTTGCCGCAGCATTGTCCTGAAGTGTTTCTTTAGCCATAAAAAATTGATGAAGTTTGTTGGAAGCATCGCTTCCGGTGATAAAATACCCGGGCATATTGTCCAATTATTCCTGAACATCCTACGCCCATTCCACAAAGTTAACGAAAAACCCTGCAATCTGGAAAAAAATTCTTTATTTTTGTAGATGGACTTTAGAATTGAAATGAAGACAAGATTGCTCGGAAAAACGCCCGAAGAGCTCAGGGCGATAGCAGTGGAGGAAGGTCTGCCGGCATTTACCGGCGGACAGATTGCGCAATGGATGTATAAAAAGAAGGTCAGGAGCATCGACGCGATGACCAACATATCCAAAGCCGGAAGGGAAAGGCTCTCCGAAAAATACGAGGTCGGGGTGTCCCCTGTCCTGTCCTGCATGGAGTCTTCGGACGGCACAAGAAAATATCTTCTGGAAGTGTCATGCAGCCACCGCAGCGGCCTTGGCGCAGCCGATTCCGGGGAAGACCTTGAAAAGAGCGCAGTCGAAGCCGTGATGATTCCGGACGAAGACAGGCGCACCCTCTGCGTATCCTCACAGGCAGGCTGCCGCATGGGGTGCAAATTCTGCATGACAGGAAGGCAGGGATTCCACGGCAACCTTTCCGCCGCCGACATCATCTCGCAATACATAGCCGTTGACGAGAGCGAAGACCTCACCAACACAGTCTTTATGGGAATGGGCGAGCCCCTGGACAACTATGAGAACGTCCTTCGCGCCATCACCGTCCTCACGGAGCCGTGGGGGTTCGGATGGAGTCCCAAGCGCATCACGCTATCCTCAATCGGAGTGCTTCCCAACCTGAAACGGTTCCTCGACGGGACCAGATGCCATCTTGCCATCAGCCTTCACGACCCGCTCCCGGCAGAAAGGGCGCAGATCATGCCTGTGCAGAAGGCATACCCTCTCCAGGACGTGCTGGACCTCATCAGGCAATACGATTTCAGCGGGCAGAGAAGGGTGAGCTTCGAATACACGATGTTTTCAGGACTCAATGACGACAAAGTACACGCCGACGCCCTCATAAGGCTTCTCCGGGGGATGGAATGCAGGGTGAACCTCATCCGTTTCCACAAGATTCCAGACTTCCCTTACGGCACATCGCCTGCTCCGGTGATGGAAATGTTCAGGGACAGGCTGTGCAGCGCCGGCATTACCTGCACAATACGCGCCTCCAGGGGCGAAGACATCTACGCCGCGTGCGGGATGCTCGCCGGGCGCCACAACAATGAATGATGAGACCGGGAATCCGCATATTGCTCCTGCTTGCAGGTTTTCTGGCACTGTCCACTACGGTCAGGGCCCAGAAGGTGCCGTACTCCTACGGCATCGAGCCCGCCTATGACATCGAAGCCGAAAACACAATCAGGGAGCGGATGGATTCCATCAGGGCCGGTGGCCGCCCGACGGTCGCCCTCGTGCTGAGCGGAGGAGGAGCAAAAGGAGCCGCCCATATCGGAGTGCTGCGCTATCTCGAAAGCATCGGCATGCCGATTGACCTTGTACTTGGCACAAGTATGGGAGGCCTTGTGGGAGGGATGTATGCCGCCGGATATTCCGCCGGACAGATAGATACGATGATCCGTGCGCTCGACTGGAATATCCTCCTGAGCGACAGGCTGCCCGACAGCTACATCCCCCTCTCGGAAAAGCAATACCGGCAGAAATATGTGATTTCGATTCCGTTCTACTATGCCGACAGGAAGAAGGACAACAACATCGAAGAGCACATCTACGGGGACGACATCCAGCTGGGAGCCGAGGACTCCAAGTCCAAAGAGCTGAAAGACAATCTGATGCGCAGCCTTCCCTCCGGAATGGTCTATGGGCACAACGTCAACAACCTCTTCAGCCAGCTTACGGTCGGGTATCAGGGCGATACGGTCTTCTACGATATGCCGATACCGTTTGCCTGCATAGCCACAGAGATGGTGACAGCCAAGCCTAAAATCTGGTACAGCGGCAAGCTCAACACGGCACTGCGCTCCACCATGAGCATCCCTGGACTTTTCACCCCGGTCAAGACGGACGGGATGGTGCTGGTGGACGGCGGCATGAGAAACAACTACCCTACCGACCTCGCCTACAGCCTAGGAGCCGACCTCGTAATCGGGGTTGACCTGAGCAGCGGATATCTGGACTATGACAAAATCAACAATTTCTCCGACCTCCTGACTCAGTTTATCGATATGTTCGGGCGCGAGTCCTATGAAAGGAACCACCGCCTTGCGGACATCACCCTTGTCCCCGAGCTGAAAGGCTATGACATGCTCAGTTTCGACGACAAGAGCATCGACACCATCATCGAAAGGGGTTGGGAGAGTGCCATTGCCAAGGAAGGCGACCTTCTGGCGATGAAGCAGCTGGTCGGAAGCGACACACTCCGGCTCCAGGGTCCGAAGGCCATCAACCTCCAGGAGCAGAAAGTGCTCATAAAGGACATCGAGATCGACGGGGTGACACGCAGGGAGTTTGAATACCTGATGGGCCATATCGACATAAGGCCGGGAATGAGGCTCGGGAAAGAGGAAATCGAAGGGGCGGAGGCCTACATCTACAGCACCAGGGCTTTCGACTTCGTCACATACGAGCTGCTCGGCAGCAGCGAACCTTTCAGGCTCAGGTTCAACTGCAGGAAGGGCCCGATCAACCAGCTGGGCATCGGGGCAAGGTTCGACACGGAAGAAGTCGTGTCAGCCCTCATCAACATAGGGCTGAATGTCAACAGCATACAGGGCCATGCGTTCGAACTTACCGGGAAGATCGGGACCAACCCGTTTGTAGAGGGGCACTATTACTACAAGACGGCATCGGGTCCTACCATCAATGCAGTTGCAAGCTTCAAGTATGTGGACCACAACAGGTTCCTGCTTGGAAGCAACAACTTCAACATGGAATATTACGACACCAAGACCAGGCTCTACCTCTCCAACATCAAGCTTGCGAAGATGGATTTCAAGATTGGGATGCAGAGCGACAACCTCAGGCTCAAGGATGTGCTGATGTCGGATTTCCCGGAGGAGACAAGCGGGTATATGAGCAATACCTACCTTTCACTGTTCGCCACCCTCAAGGCCGAGACATTTGACAATATCTATTTCCCGACCAAGGGAATGAGCATTTCCTGCGGCTACGATTGGGTATTCGGAGGACTCAAGCACAAGGTCGATCCGTTCCACGTGGCAAAGATAGATTTCAAGACTGTTGCCAATTTCGGGAGCAAATTATCCATCCTGCCGTTCGTCCATTCGCGCATGGCAATAGGCAGCGGCGTGGAGCTCCCCTATGTCAATCTTGTCGGAGGACGCATCGCAGGCAGATATCTCGACCAGCAGGTCCCGTTCATGGGTGTGACCAATGCTGTCGCTGTGGGCAACTATATGGCCATAGCAGGCGCGGATTTCCGCTACAAGCTGTTCAAGAACAACTACTTGACAGCCACGGCCAATTTCGGCACCGCAGCACCGAAGCTCAAGCAGCTGTTTGATTTCAACCTCAGTTCAGCCTTTGCCGGATTCGGACTGGAGTATGCCTACAACTCCGTCATCGGCCCTATCAAGGGAGACATTCACTGGTCCACCCTCACAAATGATGTCGGAGTATATCTGAGCATCGGTTTTGACTTTTGACACGACTATGGATGAAAGACTGAAGAAGGTCCTGGCCAGGCTCCAGGCACAATGCGTCCGCAGGGAATACTGCCTCAGGGACATACGCCCCAAGGTGGAAAAGGCCGTGGCAGCCCTTGATGGCATAGACGCCGGACAGGCGGTTGAAGAGATCGTGGCGTCCCTGCTTGAAGACAGGTTCGTGGACGAGGCCAGGTATGCAGCCGCTTTTGCAAGGGAAAAGTCCTCGCTCCAGGGATGGGGGTCCGACAAGATACGTTATATGCTCAGGGCCAAGGGGATAGACAGTGATACAATAACCGCCGCCCTCGGAGAAATCTCCCCGGAAGCGGCGGATAAAAAGATGTTCAGCGTGCTTAAGGCAAAGTACCGCACCGTGGCGGACTGCCCGGACGCCAGGCTCAAGCTTCTGAAATACGGTCTCGGTCGCGGCTATCCTTATGACTCGCTCAAAGAGGCAGTCGATGCAGTCATCCTGGAGGCCTCGGAGGAAGGGTAATCCCCTATCCTCCGATAATGGCCTTTATCCCGTATTTTTCAAAAATCGATATGCAGTGCTGCTGCTCCTCGACCGACGGAGTGGTCATCGCATAGCCCTCGGGATTATAGTCCTGCCACATCCTCTCGTGCTTGCCCTTTCCGATGTCGTGATACGGCAGGAGATTGACCTCCCTGCGCTTCCACGGGATTGATGCAAGGAATGCAGCGGATGCCTCGATGTTGTCATCGTCGGCATTGACCTCCCTGATGAGCGGAATCCTTATGAAGAAATCCCCGCCGATTTCGGCAAGATGCCTGATATTGTCAAGAATGCGTTCATTGGGGACACCCGTCCAGAACTTGTGCTTCTCCGAAGACATCACCTTGAGGTCCACAAGGAAGAGCTCGCAGTTGCGCGCCACCTCATCCACAACCTCGCGGCTTGCAAAGAGGGTGGTGTCCACCGTCCTGTGGAATCCCCTGCGGCCAAGCTCCTTGAGGATTTCGACAGTATATTCGGGATGCATCAGCGGCTCTCCCCCGCAAAGGGTCACACCGCCTCCGCTGTCCTCCATAATGCCCCTTTCCTTCTTGATTGCCGCCATAAGCTCGTCCATTGGCCAGATTTTGCCCGTCATCTCCATTGCGAGCGTAGGGCAAGCCTCGGCGCACTTTCCGCAGGCGATGCAAGGGTTGGAAGTGGGCATGATGCCCTGCGGAGTCAGTTGGAGGGCGCCCTGCGGGCACGCCTCGATGCAGCTCTTGCATCCGATACACTTGCTCTTCTTGTAGGATTTCTGCTTGAGAGGACTCCAGCTTTCCGGGTTGTGGCACCACACGCAGTGGAGGGGACAGCCCTTTAGAAAAATGGTGGTCCGAATACCCGGACCATCATTTATCGCAAATCTCTTGATATCGAATATCAGACTAGAATGATTCATTTTCAGTTCTTGCAATGACGTCGTTCTGAAGCTGTGTATTCATATCGTTGAAGTAGTCACTGTATCCTGCCATGCGGACGAGGAGGCCCTTGTACTTGTCAGGGTTGGCCTGGGCATCAAGAAGGGTCTGGGTGTCCACAATATTGAACTGGATATGGTGGCCGCCGAGCTTGAAGTACTCCCTGATGAGGTCGGAGAACTTGCGCAGGTCCTGTTCCCTCTTGAGCAGTGCCGGCACGAAACGTACATTGAGCAGGGTTCCGCCGCTGCGCACCTGGTCGAGCTTGCCGAGCGACCTGACGAGAGCGGACGGGCCGTTGACGTCTGCACCGTGGGAAGCCGAGGTACCGTCGCTGATGGCGAAGTGTGCCTTGCGTCCGTTAGGGGTGGCTCCGAGTACCGAACCGAAGTAGTTGTGGCAGGTGGTGCTGAGCATATTGAGCTGGGTCTTGCCGCCACGGGTGTTCGGCTTGCCCTCGATTGCGTCACAGAGGTCGTTGAATACCCTTACTGCGATGGAATCTGCATATTCGTCATCGTTGCCGAAGAACGGAGTATGGTTGCGGATATACTGGCGCATCTTCTCAAGTCCCTCGAAGTCTGCATCGCAGGCCTTGATGATCTCGTCCATAGTATATTTCTTGTCTTCGAACACCTGCTTCTTGAGCACTGAGAGGCTGTCGGTGATGGTACCGAGGCCGGTGCACTGGATATATGTGGTATTGTACCTTGCTCCGCCGCTGTAGTAGTCCTTTCCGCGGGCGATGCAGTCATCGATGAACAGGCTCAGGAAGGTGGCAGGGGCATAGAGGGTGAACATGCGCTCGATGTAGTTGTTGACCGCGAGCTTGAGGTTCACGAAATATGTCATCTGCTTGTGCCATGCCTCGTAGAGCTCCTCGTATGTCTTGAACCCGCGAGGATCTCCGGTCTCGATGCCGACCTTCTTTCCGGTCTCAGGGTCGATACCGTTGTGGAGGGTGATTTCAAGGATCTTCGGGGTATTGAGATAACCGGTGAGGAGATATGCCTCCTTTCCGAAGGCTCCCACCTCGATACATCCGGAGCAACCGCCCTCACGTGCATCCTCGAGAGTCTTGCCCTGGCGGACAAGCTCCTGCACATAGGTGTCAGGGTTGAATACGGACGGATAACCGTTGCCCTGCCTGATGACCTTGCAGCCCTCGAGAAGGAACTCGTCAGGAGTATTGTGGGCGATATGGATGCTGAGTCCCGGCTGGAGCTCGTGGAGCTCCTCCTGCACCTCGAGGACCATATAGGAAATCTCGTTGGCCACAGGGTTGCCGTCACGGTCGATACCGCCGATGTTGATGTTGGTGAAGTCGTTGTAGGTACCTGACTCCTTGGCGGTGATGCCGACCTTCGGAGGTGCAGGCTGGTTGTTGAACTTGATCCAGAGGCAGGAGAGAAGCTCCTTCGCCTTGTCGCGGGTGAGAGTGCCTTCCTTGACACCCTTCTCATAGAACGGATAGAGGTGCTGGTCGATGTGGCCAGGGTTCATGCTGTCCCAACCGTTGAGTTCGGTGACCGTTCCGAGGTGGACGAACCAGTACATCTGGATTGCCTCCCAGAAATCACGCGGAGCATGTGCAGGCACCCAGTGGCACACATCGGCAATCTTCTCGAGCTCGGCCTTCCTCTGCGGATCGGTCTCCTTTGCGGCGAGCTCCTCGGCCATCTGGGCGTGGCGCTCTGCAAAAAGAATGGCGGCATCGCAGGAGATGTCCATTGCCTCGAGCTCCTGCTGCTTGTCGGTTGCCTCCGGGTCGTTGATATAGTCAAGTGCAGCGATTTCGTCTGCAATGATCTTCTTCACGTCGAGGAGACCGCGCTTGTACATCTTTCCGTCCATGGCGGTGTGGCCGGCAGCCCTCTGCTCCATGAACTCGGTGAACACACCTGCGTGGTAAGCTTCCTCCCACTCCTTTGAGACATGGTTGAAGATCCTTTCACGCTGGGTCTTGCCGGCCCAGTAAGGGATGACCTCCCTCTCATAGGTGTCGATGTCTTCCTGGCTGATGAGATAAGGCTGGAGCTCACGGGTGTTGAGCACATGAAGGTCCTCTACGGAATGGCAGGTAAGCTCCGGGAATGTAGGGACAGCCTTCGGCACAGGTCCCCTTTCTCCGACGATAAGCTCATCCTTTCCGATGTAGATGGTCTTCTTCTTGCAGATCTCATAGAAGTTCTTGGCCCTGAGAATCGCAATCGGATATTTTCCGTAATTCTCTTTATAGAAAGCCGTCTCGATAAGAGCCCTCTCGATGGTGAGCGTTGCTGGAGTCTCAACGCTCTCCTTGCGGAGTCTCTTGATTCTTGCGTTCATACCCTCATTGTTCTCGGGGTATTTGATTGGAAAGTTCATAGTCCTGTAATGTATGTTTCTATTATCTTATTACGCTACAATTGATTATGCATTTTTTGCAGCATAGATTTCCTCTATGCTCATAGGCTTCTTGACAGTACCGAGGAGACGTGCGCCGTCCTTTGTCATCACATAGTCGAGCTCATTGCGCAGACCTGTAAATCCCTTCCAGTCCTCGATCTTGTCGTAATTGATGAATTCGGTAAATTTCTTCTCCGCGTGCCACTTGTCGATAAGCTCAGGCATGAAGTAGATGCCCGGCTCCACGGTAAACACGAAACCTTCCTCGAGCGGACGGGCAAGGCGAAGGGACTTGAACCCGAACTGGGTGCTCTTTGCAACTCCCTCAGGATAACCCACATACTGCTCTCCGAGGTTCTCCATGTCGTGGACGTCGAGGCCCATCATGTGGCCGAGGCCGCAAGGGAAGAAGATTGCGTATGCACCGCTCTCCGCCGCATCCTGGGCATTGCCCTTCATAAGGCCGATTTCCTTCATGCCCTCGACAATCTTCGCAGCGGCTGCGATGTGCGCATTGCGGAACGGAACTCCAAGCGCAAGAGTGTCAACGGCAGCCTGGAACGATGCCAGGTGGAGATTGTAGATGAATTCCTGGCGCTCGGTAAACTTTTCGCTTACAGGGAATGCTGACGAGAGGTCGCCTGCATAGTGCTCCGCGCACTCTGCACCCGCATCGAGAAGGAATATCTGTCCTTCCTCGAGAGTGTGCACATAACCGTGGTTGTGGAGGATCTGTCCCTGGACGGTAGCGATGGTAGGGAAGCTGAGTCCGATGCCCTCGTCGGAGGCGATGCGGTTCACCGCTGCGGCAACCGTAGCCTCGCGCACGCCCGGCTTTGCAAGCCTGTATGCCTCAAGGTGCATCCTTGTGCTGATGTCAACAGCCTTTTCGATGGCTGCAAGTTCTTCTGCATCCTTATGGTTGCGCTGTGCAACCACTGCCTTCACAAAATCCACGGATGCGGCGGCCTTCTGCTCCTGGGGCTTGATGCCGAGGAGCTCGTTGAGCCAGATTTTGTGGTCTCCCCTGTACGGAGGGAGGAAATGGATTCTCTGGCCTTTTGCCGCAGCGCGTGCAAGATAACCGGCAAGGTCTCCGAGCGGAAGGGTGCTGTGGATGCCCACAACTTCACTCTTCTCTTTAAGGGTAGGCTGTGTCCCCTGCCAAACGATGTCATCGATTGTCAGCTCGTTGCCGAAAACGATTTCCTTGTCCTCGTCGATGTCGATAACTGCTGCGAGACCGGCATAGTCGATGCCGAAGAAATAGAGGAACGAACTGTCCTGGCGGAAATGATAGGTATTGTCCTCATAGTTCATACCTACTTCATTGTTGCCGAGGAACAGGAGAATGCCGGTGCCGACGTCCTTTTTGAGACGCTCCCTGCGGCGGATATAGGTTTCTTTTGCGAACATGGTATTGTCGTGTCATTATTCCCGTACGGGGATGGCGAAACCGCCATCCCCTACGGAAAAATCAAAGTGGTTTACTGATTTTTGTAAGGACCTATCTCGTTCACTTTCTTATGCTTGCTGATCTGGAGAGTGGTTGCCGGGAAATACTGCGCGAGCAGATTGTAGAGGCCCGGGTCATACTCCTGGAGCTCCTCGCGGGTGTTGATCCAGTTGTGCTTGCCGTCTGCGTATGGCGTCTCGGCATTGACATTGAACCAGTCCTGCACGCCCTCGGCGAAATACTCTTCGATATTGGTACCGGCATAAGTGCCCTGCCACTTGCCCTCGGCCTTTGCAGCCTCGAGGAGGGCTGTCAGCTCATCGTTGATCTCAGGATGAACCTGGAGGATGCCGATGAGATGGATGGAGTGGGAGAACTCGTGGATGAGAATGTCCTCTGCGTGATACTTGTCAATCTGGTATGCAAGGATATTTTCCTCGGCGCAGCTGGTGATCGGCTCATGGAGAGTACCGCCCAGTCCCCTTGCACGGAGATCCCAGTTGAGTGTGGTGTCATTCACGAGATACCTGTGTTCAGGAATGTCGGTCGTGCCCTCATAGCGTGCCATGATGGCTACACGCGTGTTGATTCTCGTCATCGCGTTGAGCACATCCTCCGGAAGCATGCTTGTCATTGCATAGAGAGTCTTGTGGGCTGCAACGAAGCAGGAATCCGGAACCCTCCAGGATGACATTACGTGGATACCGTTCACATTCATGTACTTCTTGTAGAACGGATCGAGGTTCAGCGAATCAGGCGGAGTGGTGATGACACACTCCGGGATGTCGAGGGTCTCGACTTCCTGTGCAGACTGCTGATTGTTGCCCCCGCATGAGCAGAGGAGCGCAAGAGAGGCAATTGCCGGGATAAAACATCTTTTCATACTGGTCATGGTTGGCTTATTTCATATAAGTATAACGGTAGTCGGTAGGAGAAACGAGGGTCTCTTTCACAACTCTAGGGATCACCCAGCGGATGAGGTTGAACTCGCCGCCTGCCTTGTCATTGGTACCGGATGCCCTTGAACCGCCGAACGGCTGGTTGCCCACAACTGCTCCGGTCGGCTTGTCGTTGATGTAGAAGTTGCCGGCCGCATAGCGGAGGCTGTCGGCGATCTTCTGGACTGCCATACGGTCGCGTCCGAACACAGCGCCGGTAAGTCCGTATGGAGAGGTCTCGTCGCAGAGCTTCACTGTCTCATCCACCTTGTCGTCATCGTAAGGATAAACTGTGAGCACAGGTCCGAAAATCTCCTCTTCCATTGACTTGAAGTGAGGGTTTGAGGTCTCGATCACGGTAGGCTCGACGAACCAGCCCTTGCTGTCGTCACACTTGCCGCCGATTACGATCTGTGCATCGGATGCAGCCTTTGCATACTCGATATAGGAAGAAATGTTCTTGAAGGAAGCCTGGTCGATGACTGCATTGATGAAATTGTCGTGATCCATCACGTCACCCATCTTGACCTCGGCTGCAAGCTCCTTCATGCGGCCGAGCACATCACCCCAGAGGCTCTTAGGGATGTACATGCGGGAAGCGGCGGAGCACTTCTGGCCCTGGAACTCGAATGCGCCGCAGAATGCTGCTGTGGCAACTGCCTTCGGATCGGCTGAAGGATGAACGAAGATGAAGTCCTTTCCTCCGGTCTCACCTACGAGACGAGGGTATGAGATGTATTTTCCGAGATTTGAGCCGGCTGCATTCCAGAGACTGTTGAAGGTGCCGGTGGATCCGGTGAAGTGGATGCCTGCGAAGTAGCGGGAAGCAGTGCAGGTGTTGCCGATGAGGGCGCCGCTGCCAGGGAGGAAGTTGATGACTCCTGCAGGGAGGCCGGCCTCCTCATAGAGCTTCATGAGATAGTAGTTGCTCAGGAGGGAGGTGGTTGAAGGCTTCCAGAGGGCCACGTTGCCCATCAGGACAGGTGACATGCAGAGGTTGGAAGCGATTGAGGTGAAGTTGAACGGAGTGACTGCAAGCACAAATCCCTCGAGCGGACGGTACTCGGTGTAGTTGATGTTGCCGGTGCCGTTCTTAGGCTGCATGCTGTAGATCTTCGATGCGAAGTGAACATTGTAGCGGAAGAAGTCAATGGTCTCGCAGGCCGAGTCGATCTCTGCCTGGTAGATGTTCTTGCTCTGTCCGAGCATACATGCGGCATTGAGGATCGGACGGTACTTGGTGGCGAGAAGCTCCGCCATCTTCAGAACGATGGCTGCCCTTACTGTCCAGTCTGTCCTGGACCACTCCTTGTGTGCCTCCATGGCTGCCTCGATGGCCATATTGACCTCCTTCTCGGACACCTTGTGGTAGGTTGCGAGGACATGGTCGTGCTCGTGAGGGCAGGTTACCTTGCCGGTGTTGCCGGTACGGATTTCCTTACCGCCGATGATGATAGGAATCTCGATTTCAGTGTTGTACTGACGCTCGAGCTCTGCATCAAGTGCGATTCTCTCCGGGGAACCCTTGAGATAGCTCTTGACCGGTTCGTTGGCCGGGCAAGGGAAATTTACAATTGAATTGTTCATATCGTTCTTCGTGTGTTAAAATGTTTTTATTTTTAAGAGATAAAATTTGCTCTTTGGGGGATAAAGTTAAGAAATTCTATGGAAAAACCCATAGAATTTCTCAACTAAAAATAAAATAATCACTATTCAAAAGGACAGAAGGGTGCAAGCTGACCAATAATTCATAATACTTATGAAAAAGATTACACAGTCCAAGTTCAGGTCAAGCGGTAACCGGCTCCCCTCTGTCCAGGGCATAGAAATATATAGTCAGTCAGTAGTAATCTTGAATTTGCGATTATTGAACGATCTTGTAGTTTACAGTCCAGTCGAGATTGTTGAGTTTGGCCTTTGAAGTAGCCTCGAAGCCCTCAGTTGCCCTTTCAGGACTCTTTCCGAAGAACATGAAGTCGGCGATCTCGTAATCATACGTCTTGTAAGCGTAATACTGCCAGAATCCGATGGTCGGAGAAGTCTCGGTCCCGTTGTACCCGTCAGCACCGAACCACTGTCCAGGCTCATATGAAGACCACTTGCCGTATGAATTGCCGTCAGGATCGAGCGGATAGAACTTTTCGATGTCCTGGGCGTCCTCTTCGATCTTGATGCCGTACTTGGCGTTGATCCACTCGTGGTTGAGTGCGAAACCGAAGCAGTGCCAGGTGTTCTCCGCACCGTCAGAGAGTGAGCACTCTGCATTGATGGTGATGCCGCTGTCCTCAAGAGCCCAAGAGTACCTGTTGCGTCCGATAGAGCCCTCTCCGGAGGTAGGATACTCTCCGAGAACGTGCATCGTGACTGTGAACGGCTTGTCGCAGATCATAGCCTTACCGACAACGGTCTTGCCGGCAAGTGCACTGACATTGTTAGGATTGGTACCGATTACAAGAAGACCTTCTGTGATATGATTTTCATATTTATGATCTCCAAACTGATACTGGAAGAAGAGCGCACCGTTTGAACCGCTGCCGTTTCCATTTTCATCATACCACTGTCCAGGTGCATATGAAGTCCATGCCTTTGCCCCATCCTTGAGATATGCAGAACCGTCAGCCTCGAGAGGATAGAAGTATTCAAGACTGTTGAGGGTCTCGATATCTTCGATTCCGAGGTAAGAAACAAGTTCGTCAGGATTGATAACGGTAAAGAGGTATGCCCATTCACCGTTGGATGCAATTGATGGAGCATATGCCCAAACCTCGACATTGACTCCGTCGCGTCCGAGCTCCCAGCTGTATGCGTGAGGGCCATAGACACCCTGTGAGTAGATGATATCTCCATTGATAGTTTTGATGTAATCTTCCTGATAGCCTTCGGTTTCAGGCTCCTCAATCTCTGCACCGGAGAACTTGACACTTACAATGAAGTCATACTCCAGATCGCCAAGGGCAATCTTCATCTTGGATTCGATTGTATTGCCGATAGCTTCCTTGATATTGCCAGGATTGGTACCTATTACAAGATAGTCAGGATAAGTCAGGTAATCATAATCATATCCGATGGTATTGCCGTTCTTGTCCTCGTGGCCACCCCAAACGTACCACTGCCAGTACATCTTGCCGTCGCCCCATCCGCAGGCTGTGCCGTCAACATCAACCCACATGCCAGGCTTGTAGGAAGTCATATCCTCCGGATAGGTTCCATCAGGATCAACAGGATAGAAATTGCTCTCATTAAGATCGTCACCTACAACGATACCGCCGAGGAAATCACCGATGGAGAGCTTCGAAAGCTGGAATGCTCCAATCTGCCAGCCTCCGGCATCAACTTTGGCATCTTCGTCACCGGCAATATAATATTCGGAATCGATATTCACATCGATCCTGATGGTGTTGCCGTCAGCCTTCCAGGAGTAGGTGTGCGGAGTCTCGGCATTGCTGCCCAAATATATGAGATTGCCCTCTCCCTCATAAGTTATGACCGGCTCCGGTTCCGGGACTACCGGAAGATTGTCCCAGACATAGTCAGGACTGCAGCCGACAATTGCAATTGAAGCAAGTGCTATTGTGATAAAATTCTTTTTCATACAATCATTGTTTTAATTGTTTCGCTTGACATTCTGTTTTCTGACAATATTTCAACTACAGATTGTCAGGAAGAGGGTCATTGATAGCCACATTCTCGGCATATTCTCCGTTTGCAGAAGCATATCCAGGATTCTGGCCGATGTTCTCATTGTCGTTCTGGGTACCCTTGTCAATCGGGAAGAGAGCGGTGTGTGTATCACCGATGGCGGTGTGGTTGAACCAGTTGCGGCTGCTGAAAGTACCGAAGCGGATCATCTGCTGACGGCGGAGTCCCTCGAGAGCGAACTCGTATCCCCACTCGTCATACATACCTGCAAGCTGGATGGCATCATTGTCATGGCCGGATGGCTGAGGGATCTGTGAAGCCTCAAGAGCCTCGGCAACGTCGGACCAGTCGTGGAGCTTGCGCTCAGGATCGCTTACCCAGTTGCCGGAATTATCAAGCATAAGAGCCTTCTCGTGGATGTTGCGCATAGCTGAGGTACAGTCGCCGAATGTGCAGAGACCGTACTGGACCCTTGAAGTGGTCACCTTGAGGTCTGCATCGGAGAGAGGGGTAGCGACTGAACGGCTGCGGACAGCATTGACATACTCGGAAGCGGTCTTTCCGTATTTGGAAGCAGAACCGCGGAGGATGCACTCTGCAGCAGTGTAGTAAGCCTCGGCAAGACGGAACCACGGGAAGTCATTGCTCCACTGGTTGCCTCTCGGGGCATCAACGTCTGCCTTGAATTTGTTCTGGCGGCAACCGAAATCGATGCTGGTAAGCGGGTTCTCCTCGCCGCCGCCGTTTCCGGTGATGGAAGGAAGGTAGTTGAGTGCCCACCAGGCAATTTCCTCCGGATTGGACTTCTTCATCTGCGGACCGTGGAGCCAGGTGTCTTCAAGACGCTTGTCCTCAGGGTCATAGGACTTGATGAACTGAGGGTTTCCGCAGTTTCCTCCCCAGGTTGAGAATGAGTATCCGAAGTGGTCCCTGCCCTCTGAAGGAGGATAGAACTTCATACCCATGGAGAACACATGCTGGCCTGTATAGTAGGTGTTGTCATAAGGGATGGCGAAGATGACCTCAGGATTGGTGTAGGAAACATCCGGGGTAAACATCTCGGCATAGGTTGCAGAAAGTGAGTATGGACCGTTGTTGATGATGTCCTCTGCAAGGTCGAGAGCCTCCTGATAGTGCCTTTCGCCCACATAGACCTCAGCATTGAGGTAAACCCTCATGAGAGCCATCTTGACGCCCCACATATTGAGTCGGCCGTAGAGGGCTGCAGTCTTTTCCTTTGAAAGGACGTCAGCATCGATAATCTGCTGGAGCTGGCTGGTGACAAATTTATAGACACGTGCACGTGAACTCTGCTTCGGGCCCTTGTCCTCTTCGCCTTCCTTGAGAGGGTTGGCCTCGTTGTAGTCAACATAAGAGGTAACGATCGGCACGTTGCCGTGGGAGTCGAGAAGCACTGCATACCAGAGGGCACGCACAGCCTTGAGCTCATTGATTACCTCATCCTCGAGCTCTCCGCAAGGGAGTGAGCCGTCTTTGACCTGGTCAAGCACACGGTTTGCCGCGTTGATACCGGAGAAGCAGTAGCCGTAAAGGGAAGCAGGGGAACCCGGGTCATCGGCATTCCAGGTGTGCTCATGCATACGCTGGTAAACTCCGCCGTCAACCCAACCGTTAGGACGGGCAGGGGTAATGACCACATCGGCAGCCTCCTCCTGGGCATCGAACATTCCGTACCAGTCCATCATTGCTCCGAACTCGGAGTATGAACTTGCAAGAAGAGCGGCAACGTCCTGATCCGTAGGCACGAAGTCCTTCTGGACGATCTCTGAGTATGCTTTCTCCTCAAGATCGAAACAGCCGGTTGTGACTACTGCTGCAGCCGCCAGTGCGAGAATTGAAAATGATATCTTTTTCATACTGAAGTCAATTTTTAGAATGTGATGTTAAGACCGAGGGTAAAGGTACGGATTGTCGGATACTTGTCACGTTCGTCAGTACCAGGGTCAAATCCGGTGATCTTGACCTCAGGGTCGAGTCCGGAATAGCCGGTGATGGTGGCAAGGTTGTTGACGGTACCGTAAATACGCGCCTTCTTGACGACTTTGTTCTTTACAGGGATGGTGTATCCGAGTGTAACGTTGTCGATCTTCCAATAGTCACCGTCCTCTACATAGTAGCTTACCATACGCTGGGTGTCGCTGATCCTGACAAGGTTGCCGGTCTTTTCTCCGGTACGTTCATCCACTGCTTCGTGGAGGTCGAATGCGCTGTTGAGGCAGTTGTAGAGGATGGTAGGGTTGCCGTAGTACATCTTCTGGAAGTTGAGGATCTGGAATGCAAAGGCACCGCGCATAGTGATTGCAAGGTCGAAGTTCTTGTAGCGGAGGTTGTTGTTCCAGTTGACATAGTACTGAGGAACACCGTTTCCGAGCACCTGCCAGTCGCTGTATGTAGCATCGGAAGCGAGACCGTAGTACTTGCTCTCAGGGTTGCCGTTCTCATCGTAACGGATCCTCTCGACTACCCACTTGCCGCTGTCATTGATACCGATTGACTTGAGGTTGTAGATGTTGCCGATAGGCCAGCCTACCTGTACACGGTGTGTGGTCTTCTGGATAGGCTCTCCGGTGTAACCTGTGTCAAAGTAGTCGGTGGATGTCTCGAACTGGCCTGAAGAGAGGCTCATAAGCTTGTTCTGGTTGTATGAGAATGTCATAGAGGTATTCCACTCGAAATCCTTGGAGATGAACGGGGTAGCATTTACGAGCACCTCGATACCGCGGTTGCGGATGTGGGCGCCGTTGGCCATCATTGAGCCGTACTGATATGGAGGGGTAGGTACGCTGTAGTAGTAGAGGGCGTCCTTGGTGTCGCGCTGATATACGTCGATGCTACCGCTGAGCCTTTCGTCGAGGACTGCAAAGTCGAGACCTACGTTGAACTCGTATTTCTTCTCCCAGCGGAGATCAGGGTTGGCATTGCGGACAGGCTGGAGAGTCTGGATCCACTGGCCGTTGTACATATAGTTTCCTGAATAGTCGAGAGATGCGAGTGACTGGTAAGGAGAAGACACGTCGATACCGGTGATACCGTATCCGACACGGAGCTTGAGGTTGTTGAGCCAGGTGAAATCCCTCATGAACGGTTCGTTGTTGATACGCCATCCGAGAGATACGCCAGGGAAGTTACCCCACTTGTGGTCATTACCGAACTTTGAGGAACCGTCGCGGCGGTATGAAACCATTGCGAGATAGCGGTCATCATAGTTGTAGGTTAAACGTGCGAAGAGACCGATGAGGGTGCTTTCGCTTTTGTATGAAGACATTGAAGCCTGGCCTTCGTTGAGGGCATTACCCATCTCGAGGCTGTTCCAGAGGTAAGCGTCTGAAGGGAAGTTCCAGTTGCTTGCGGAGAAGTTCTCGCTCACGCCGTTCTCGTAGGAATAACCTGCAACTGCGGTGATGTGGTGGTTGCCGAAGTCCTTCTTGTAGGAAGCGGAAAGCTCAAGGCTATTGTAAACATAGTCGGAAGTGCTGCGGCCTGCAGTACCGTTCTTGCCGTTCTTTGTAGTGGACTCGTCCTTGCGGGTGTTGTAGTAGCCGCTGAGGGTGCTCTGGCCCTTGCGTACGTAGATTGCCTTGAGGGTGAGGTCCTCGATCGGCTTGTACTCTGCTGAACCGTTGAAGCGGACGTTCCTGCTGCGGTACATTCCGAGCTGCTCGTTGATGTAGGTCATCGGGTTGGCGTAGAGGTAGATATCCCTCTTGATATAGTCACCGTTCTCGTCATAGACAGGCTGGAGGGCACCCTGGATGCAGGCCTGACGGTAAGCATATGAAGCGCTGAACTGGGAATCCCTGTTCATCTCGTTGGCCATTACCTCTGCGGTGAGTTTCACTTTGTCGTCGAAGAGGTACTGTGATACCATTGCACGGGCGCGGATGTTGGAGTTGCCGGTGTTCTTGATGGTACCCTGCTTGTCGGTGTAGGTGATGTTGGCGGTATAGGTGTTGTGCTTGGTACCGCCCATAATGGACACGTTGTGGTTGTGTGAGATTGCAGTGCGGCTGATTTCGGAGAGCCAGTCGGTAGGGGTCTCGGTATATGCGCCTGCTGCAGGGATCTCGTTGGCACCGGAGAATGCATATCCGCCACCTTCCTCAGTCCTTCTGTAGAGGACGTCGTCTGCCTGCATGAAGTCAGGACGTTTTACCCAGTTGGCGAAAGATACATAGCCGTTGTACTCCACGGTTGCCGGCATCTCGCGCTTTGCGTTGCGGGTAGTGATGATGATCACACCGTTGGTACCGCGGGTACCGTAGATTGCGGTTGCGGAACCGTCCTTGAGGACGTCGATGCTCTCGATATCTTCAGCTGCAACGGTAGAGAATGATCCCGGGATACCGTCGATGAGGATGAGAGGATCGGTGCTTCCGTAGAGGGATGAAGTACCGCGGAGCATCACGGATGATGAAGCGGAAGGGTCTCCGGAAGAAATATTGATAGAAAGACCTGCCACCTTTCCCTGGATGAGCTGTCCGGCATCAAGAACGGCACCTTTGTTGAAGGATTCAGCCTTCACGCTCTGTACCGATGAAGTGATGTCGGCTTTCTTCTGGGTACCGTAACCGATGGCCACGGCCTCCTGGAGGAAAGACGCCTCCTCTTCGAGGACAATGTCAATGACACTACGGTTTCCGACAGTTACTTCAACCGTCTTGTAACCGATGCAGGAGAATTGAAGGACGGAACTTGAGGATGCCACCGTGATGGTGTATTTTCCATCAACATCGGTGATGACACCGTTTCCTGTTCCAACTTCAACAACGCCGCCACCGATGACAGGCTGTCCCGATGGGTCAGAGACTGTACCTTTCACCACGACGCTGGCCATTGCAGGAACGGCCGCACCGAGAAGCAAAAGAGACAGACAGAACTGTAAAATACGTTTCATGTTCTTTTTGGTTAAAAATTGTTGGTAATATTTGGAATAAGATATTTCGTACCGGGCACAACGTGCACCCTAAAACATTTTACAAAGTAAAAGAAAAAAATATTATCCAATCCTTCATAAAAAAAGAATTGGATAATTTTACACGTACAATTGGACGATTGTTAAAATTGTGCAGGGCGGTCAAGCTCCAGTTCCGGGTGCTTTTTTGATGTCCGGAGGAGCAGGAAGGCCGTTGCTATGGCAAGGCATCCCAGTGTAACGAAGATAAGCTCTGCACTGACAGCCGACATCACATCGCTGCGTCCGGCCTCACCGGCGGATGAAAACACGCGTCCGACGAAAATCGGGACAATCAGCATGCCCATATTCTGCACCCAATATATTATGGAGTATGCGGAGCCGAGGTTCTTCTCCGGGACAAGCTTCGGAACCGACGGCCACATTGCCGAAGGTACGAGCGAATAGCCGACACCTAGCATTGCAATGCCAAGATACCCGTAGAACGGTACACCCTGCGGTGCGAAGGCAAGGACAAGGTGTGCGGCAAGCACAAGAACGGACCCTGAAAGCATCCAGACTGTTGCCTTCCCCACTTTGTCCACAAGCGAGCCGAACAGAGGAGTAAACACCACTGTAAAGAACGGGATCATCGTAATCATCCATTTGGCGGACTCCGTGTCCATCCCGAAGCGTGGGATCACGATTGAAGTTCCGAACTTCTTGAAAGAAATGATGCAGCAGTAGAAGAACACGCACAACAGGCAGATCATCACGAAATTCCTGTTGGTCAAGAGCTTGAGAATGTCCGAGAAACGGAATTTGTCCTCTTCCCTTACCTCTCCCCTCTTTGTAGGGATGCCCGCTGCCCTGTCGAAACGGTAGTCCATTGCGACAAACACCGCCCAGAGGATTGCACCCAGGACGAGGAGCGACAGTCCCACCACCGCAGGAGCCGCCGTCTCGGAAAGGGAATATACTTCCCCTGCACCTTGTTCGGCAACAAGAATCGGGGAAAGAATGAAAGCGGCCGCGGTTCCGAGACGGGCAATGGCAAGCTGAAGCCCCATGGCAAGGGCCACGTTGCGGCCTTTGAACCATTTGGCTATGGACCTTGTCACCGCCACCCCGGCTATTTCGCTACCGAGCCCGAAGACCATACAGCCGGCATATGCCACAGTGAGGGAGGTCTGCGGGTTCCATCCGGAAGTAATTGCCACATAGACAGTTGCCGCTCCGATAACCATCAGGGCAACAAAAACGGAGCCGACAATCCTCACGCCGAACACGTCGAGCAGCACACCGCATACAATCAGGCCGCCGCAGACGCAGAGGAACGAATAGCCTCCGGCATAGAATCCGTAGGCTGCAGAATCCCATCCCAGTTCGAGCATCCCGGGGTTTTTGAACAGATGGGACAGGGTGCTGAACATATCGTCGAAAAAGTACGACGCAAACATCGGCACCACCAGACACAAAAGAGCAAGCCAGCAGACGTATCTGCCAGGCTTGCCCGATTTATTGATTGTATTCACTTAGTCCTGGATATTAGGGAGTTCGAGTCCGAGACCGCGCTGCTTGTCAAGCACCTTGAGGTAGATTGAAATCAGAAGGGCGGCAATGCCGAAGCAGGCGAAGATCACGAGCGGGACTGTATAGTCATAAGGTATGAACTCTGCATTGGCAGCCTTGGCGGCTATCACGGCCGGATTGTTGGCATTTGAAGACTCGAGCACATTGCCGATGAGCTTCGGAACAAAGCAGAGCCCGATGTTCTGGACCCAGAAAATGAGGCTGTATGCCGAACCGAGGATCTTTTCGTCGATGATTTTGGGTACAGAAGGCCACAGGGCTGCAGGCACGAGCGAGAAGCTGATGCCGAGAATCACGATTGTGCAGTAAGCGAGCACCCTGCTGTGGGTTGCAGGAAGCAGGAATGCAAACACGAGATGGCAGGCAATCAGGAGGAGTGCACCCATCATGAGCATGGTCGCACCCTTGCCCTTCCTGTCAAGGAAATATCCGAGGAACGGAGTGATTGCGGCAGCTCCGATCGGGAACCAGCGGAATATGTTGGCGGCAGCAGCGGCCGATATGCCTTCAAGGTTGCACTGGAGCATATTGGCGCCGTATCTCTGGAACGGGAAGATTGCAGAATAGTAGAGTACGCAGAGCAGGGCGACAACCCAGAAACTGAGAGAACTGAAAATCTTGCCGATGTCGGATACCTTGAATTCATCTTCAGGATTCTTCTCCTCGCTCATCTCGCCGGCCTCAATAAGCTGCTTGTCGAGCCTGGTGTCCATTACGGAGAAGATGATGTAGTTGATGAGTCCGATGAGAAGGAGGACAGTACAGAAACCCACCGGGGCCTGGACTCCGCCGAGCTTGTCGGCAATGAGCGGACTGATTGAGAACACAGCAAACACGCCTACCCTGGCGATTGCCATTTCAATACCCATTGCGAGAGCCATTTCCTTGCCCTTGAACCACTTGGCTATCGCCTTTGATACCGTGGTACCGCCCATCTCACAGCCGCATCCGAATATCATGAAGCCGAGGGAGGCCATCTTGGCGCTGCCCGGCATCGAGGTCCACCATGTACCGAGCCACTCGCAGAAGGCTGTGGTCTGGAACCAGTCGCTGACTCCGATGAATTTGATGGATGCGCCCACGAACATCAGGGACGCCGAGAGGACACCGGTGAAGCGGATACCCATCTTGTCGAGGATGATGCCGGCAAGAATGAGGAAGCCGCAGACATTGAGGAAATACTCCGACATTGCGTAAGTGCCGAATACTGAAGGGCCCCAGCCTCTTTCAGACTCTACAAGCGCCTGGATTGGGGACATTACGTCCACAAACATATAGCCGAAGAACATCATCAGTGCGATGAGCACGAGGGCGGCCCAGCGGGCTGCAGGATAGTCATTCAGGAATTTTCTGAGTTTCTCTGCCATATTTTATTGGTTTAATCGGTTTATTGTAACAACGTGCTAAGGTAATGGTTTTATCATAAAAATCAAAAAGATTTTGAACCTGATTACTTTTTGAAATAAAAAAACGCCTTCTTATCTTTGTGAACTATATTTATAGGAAATGTACAGAATACTGGACCGCATAGATTCCCCTGAAGACCTTCGCAGACTGCCGGAGGACGAGCTCGAAGCCCTGTGCGGAGAGATAAGGGACTACATAGTGCATTGCTGCGCGGACAATCCGGGACACCTCGGGGCAAGCCTCGGCGCAGTGGAACTCATTGTGGGACTGCATTATGTATTCAACACCCCGGAAGACAAGATTGTCTTTGACGTAGGTCACCAGGCCTATGCCCACAAGATTCTGACGGGGCGCAGGGAAGCCTTCAGGCAGAACCGCAAGAGGGACGGCATAAGCGGATTCCCCAACATAAAGGAAAGCATTTACGATGCCTTCGGCACGGGGCATTCCTCCACTTCCATATCCGCGGCCCTCGGACTTGCCCAGGCTGCAAGGATGCAGGGAATCAGGCAGAAGGTCATTGCCCTGATCGGGGACGGAGCGCTCACGGGCGGGCTTGCCTTCGAGGGGCTCAACAACGCCGGTTCATCCGGGGACGACATCCTCGTCATACTCAACGACAACAATCAGGCAATCGACTGCAACACGGGAGCCACCCACGAGTATCTTCTCAGGCTCACGACCAACCCCCGCTACAACAGCCTCAAGAAACGCATATGGGACAGCATGGGAGACGGCCGCCTCAGGCGCAATCTTCAGAAACTGACCAAGGACACCAAGTCCAACCTGGTCCGCCAATCGGGAGGAGCACTGTTTGAAGCATTGGGTTTCAGGTACTTCGGGCCTATTGACGGCAACGACATAGCCTCGGTGGTGGACACTCTCCGCAGGCTCAGGTCCATCGGCGGACCGAAGCTCCTGCACGTCCGCACCGTCAAGGGAAAGGGCTACGGCCCGGCAGAGGCAGATCCGACCACCTGGCATGCTCCCGGCAAATTCAATCCTGAAACCGGGGAAAGAGCCGTGTCGGCCCGGACTGCCGACAGGTACCAGGATGTGTTCGGGCAGGTGCTTGTGGACCTCGCGAAAATGGACAGGAGGGTTGTCGGTGTCACTCCGGCGATGGCTTCCGGATGCGGCATGAGCCTGCTGGCCAAGGAATTGCCTTCAAGATTCTTCGATGTGGGCATCGAGGAGGAACATGCCGTGACATTCTCGGCGGGACTTGCCGCCGGAGGCATGAGACCGTTCTGCAACATCTATTCATCCTTTTCGCAGCGCGCATACGACCAGATCATCCACGATGTTGCCCTACAGGGCCTGCCGGTCATCCTTTGCTTCGACAGGGGCGGACTTGTGGGCGAAGACGGGGCCACTCACCACGGCTGTTTCGACATGGCTGCCTACAGGAGCATCCCGGGGACGGTCGTGGCGGCACCGAGGGACGAGACGCAGCTGAAGATGCTCATGTACTCCGCCCTACACGCAAAGACCGGTCCTTATATAATAAGGTATCCCCGCGGCTGCGGAGAAGGCACGGACTGGAAGAACGCCCCGATGGAGATCCTGCCCGAAGGCAAGGGCTACAGGCTCAGGGAAGGCCGGTCCATTGCAATCCTTGCAATAGGGCCTTGTGCAAACAGGGCCGCCGAGGCTGCCGACATATTCAGGCAGGCCCACGGCTGGAGCCCGGCAGTATATGATATGGTCTTCCTCAAGCCGTCGGACAGGGACATTCTCTCCGAGGCCGTTTCAGGATTTGACGACATCATTACGGTCGAAGACGGCACAATTATCGGAGGACTCTGCAGCGAGGTCTGCGAATTTGCATCAGCGCGCGGAAGCAAAGCCAGGGTACACGGGCTCGGCATCCCCGACAGGTTCATCCCGCAGGACCGCCAGGATGCGCAGAGACACGAATGCGGAATCGACAGGGACGGGATTTTGAGAAAAATCGAAGAGATTGACAAAAATTCCTAAAAAAGATTTGCAGTTTAAGATAAAATGCCTATCTTTGCAATCCCGTTCGAAAGAATGTGAGACAACGCTGCCGATATAGCTCAGTTGGCCAGAGCACGTGATTTGTAATCTCGGGGTCGTGGGTTCGAATCCCTCTATCGGCTCAAGGTCATCTGAAAAGACGGCAAGACATACGGGAGGATACCAAAGTGGCCAACTGGGGCAGACTGTAAATCTGCTGGTTTATACCTTCGGGGGTTCAAATCCCTCTCCTCCCACCAATTTCGCGGAAGTAGCTCAGTTGGTAGAGCATCAGCCTTCCAAGCTGAGGGTCGCGAGTTCGAACCTCGTTTTCCGCTCCAAATTGAAAAGCCGGTGTAGCTCAGGGGTAGAGCGCATCCTTGGTAAGGATGAGGTCATGAGTTCAAATC
>JBJEJU010000014.1:0-53399 GCA_051878275.1 Candidatus Cryptobacteroides sp.
TTCAATGGAATATATGAGCGGAAATTTTTCAGAGGAAAATAAATATTCTCAGCAGATTACGGTACAGTGCTACGAATCTGACTCCGCTTTCAGACTGAAAGCGGACGCATTTATGAACTATGCACAGGAAATCGCATACCGTGCTGCAACCCATTTGGGCTTCGG
Organism: Candidatus Cryptobacteroides sp.; assembly: GCA_051878275.1. Lineage (GTDB taxonomy): Bacteria > Bacteroidota > Bacteroidia > Bacteroidales > UBA932 > Cryptobacteroides. The sequence continues at coordinate 166 of JBJEJU010000014.1, forward strand.
CTATGATGAACTTCAGAAAAGGGAAGCGGCCTGGGTGCTGTCAAGATTGCACCTTATTGTCGAGAATGCTCCATTATGGAGGGACCGTGTCACCCTCACCACCTGGCACAAGGGTCTTTCCGGGCCGTTTTTCCTCAGGGATTTCGAACTTTTAGACGCCTCCGGCAACATAGCCGTCAGATGTACCAGCTCCTGGATTACAATCAACACTGCCACAAGACGTATGCTCCGCAGCACGGAACTTACCGATTTCGTGCCGGACAGCACCATGTACAATGCCGATGCGATAGGGGAACCGTGTCCCAAGGTGATTATGCCGCGTGGCGCCGCTCCGGAAAAGGCGGGGGAGCACAGGGTCTCATACTCGGATATCGACATAGTGGGCCATACCAACAATGTAAAATATGTGGAATGGGCAATCGATTGCATTGATTACCGGCAGGTAAGCGAAAAAGGCATCAGGGAAGTCTATGTCAATTTCAACCACGAGACCCATCCGGGCGAGACCGTTTCCCTCTACAGGCACCGTGCAGATGACGGCTCGTGGTATGTGGCGGAGATGGTGGGGGAGACCTGCGCCGCCTGCATCAGGATAGTTGTTTAGCACATAATCTTCAAAAAACTATACAATATGGGCAAGCCAATAATATATCAGGTACTTCCGAGACTTTGGGGCAATCTCAACGAAAGCCCGGTCAAGGGAGGGACACTCGCACAGAACGGATGCGGAAAGTTCCGCAATATGGACAGGGGGTCCCTTGAATATCTCAAATCCATCGGCATCAGCCACATATGGTTAACCGGAGTCATCCGCCACGCCACACTCTGCGACACTTGCGGATGTACGCCTTCCGATGCGGCCTGGGTGAAGGGCAATGCCGGATCACCGTTTTCAATTACGGACTGGTTTGACGTCAATCCGTATCTTGCGGACAATCCCGACAATAGGATGGAAGAATTTGAAGAGATGGTCGAAAGGACACACTCATCCGGACTTAAGGTGCTCCTTGACTTTATTCCCAACCACGTTGCAAGGGACTACGGCAGATTTTCCCCGCGTCCTTGGAAGGACGGCCGTGATGCCGCCGGACACCCTGTATTCGGTGCGCAGGACGACACCTCGGTCAACTGGAAACCGGAAAACGATTTCTTCTATTACCCGGGGGAGGAACTCCGTCTCCCTGCCGGAAACGGCACCTTCAGGGAATTCCCTGCAAAGGCATCCGGCAATTTCTTCGGGGCCGCTCCGGGCATCAACGACTGGTACGACACCGTCAAGCTCAATTACTGCGACTGGCACACGGCGACTTGGGACAAGATGCTCGAGGTAGTGCTGTTCTGGGCGCGGAAGGGAGTGGACGGGATGCGCTGCGATATGGTGGAGCTTGTCCCGGCAGACTTTTTCAAATGGCTGATTGCCAAGGTTCACGAGGAGTACCCGGACTTTATGTTCGTCGCCGAGGTCTATAAGAAGAATCTCTACTCCAAGTATGTCCATGAGGTGGGCTTCGACTATCTCTATGACAAGTCCGGTATGTTTGACGCACTCGCCGACGTCGTCCACAAGAATGTCGAGGACAGCGGGATGCCGGTGGAGGACTGGCAGTCTGCACGCCGCCTGACCTGGAACTGGCAGTTCCTCGGGGATGTGCAGCCGCATATGCTCAATTTCCTTGAGAACCACGATGAGATCCGCTACGCCAGCAGTTTTATGGCCGGTGATCCGGAAAAGTCCCTTGCAGCCCTGCATGCCGCCCTGTTTTTGAATACGGCCGCATTTATGGTCTATTTCGGGGAGGAAGTGGGGGAGAAGGGAATGGACGAGGAGGGCCTGAGCAGCGTGAACGGCCGCACTACCATTTTCGACTGGTGGAGTCCTTCGTCGGTTCGCGCCCTCTACAGATACATTCACGGTGACAACGATGCCCTGGACAGCCAGCAGAAGGCATTTCTGGAGAAATTCTCGTCCCTTACCCGTTTTGCTGCCACGGACAATGCTATAGGCAGGGGGGATATGTATGACCTCTGCTACTGCAATTACGCTTCGGACGGATTCAACAAGGACAAGCATTTCGCTTTCCTGCGCGACTGGGAGGATGAGACCCTGCTTGTCGTATGCAATTTCTCCTGCTGCGACTCCGACATCTCGATATCTATTCCGGAGCATGCCTTCGAATGGCTTGGGATGGACAAGACGGAAACACTGAACCCCGACCTTCCGGTCAGGGTCCACGTGAAAGCTTGCGACGGCACGATTGTCAGGCTTTGTCCTGCCCGGTAAGCCGGTGACGGCCGACGGCAGCCCTGTTGCGGTTGCGGTCGATGTATCCGAACAGGCCTTCAGGACATTCGAGCACGCGTGCATATCTGCCCTGATGGATGCACTTCATTGCGGAAAGATATTCCGTGTGGAGTGCATCCTTGTTGAATACCGTATCCACATAGAGGTAGCCTATGCCGAGGGATGTGATGTTCTGGAAGAAATGGGTGCCCTGGCTCGGCTCGACCTGCAGTCCCGGGATGCCGCATTCCACGATAGTCCTGGCTTCTGAGATGTCGCTCCAGTCAACCGGGATGCCGAGACTGTGGACAGAAGAGCCCCACCTGCCCGGGCCGATGAGCATATAGTCCTCCCCGTGCTGGCGGAAGGCCGTGTTGATTGCTGCTATTTCCTCGGCTATCGCCACGGACTCGAGGCTGTTCCAGTTTTCCGCCGGGACATAGACAATATGCGATATGTCATTGATGTATCCTGCGCCGAGGGCAGTATCCGATTTGATTATGACAGGGCCCATCTCCGCCATCACATCATCTATGTTGCTGTCCGCAATACTGCTGTAGTCGCTGACAGGACGCACCTGGAGCAGCTTGAACACGAGGTCTCCGTCCGGCTTGACGTCTATTGCAAACTCCACTTCCACGTCGCATTTGAACTCTTTGCGGCAGATGTCCATCACATCACGGAGCACTCTTGCCACAGGGAACTTCCCGTAACGGAAAATGGCGTCGTAGGTGACAATCTTCGGTCCCGTACCCTGCACCCCCGGCACAATCCTGTCGGACGAGAAGTCGTAGGATGAGAATACAAGATTGCGGTATGGGCAGCTGTCAACAACCTGGGAAACAGGTATTTCTACAAAGTTGACACTCTCGTTGCGCGAAATTTTGAATGCACCAGGACGGAGGTCCAGCGCATACATCATGCCCTGCGTGTCCTTCATCGCGAGATCCATTCTCGTGAGCTGGAGTATCTTGTTGGGATACATCGGGTTGAGCCGGAGCGTCCTTCCGCCCTCGACCACGGCCTTTCCGAGTCCGAACACCACATTGACCGTCCCTTCCTCCGGCTTTTCACCCTCAAGAGGATAGAAATTGACGCTGCGTCCCACTCCCGACATCATCGGGAAGAAGAGCCCGTCGTGCTCCGAGCCGCAGATGTCCTGCAGGATGACAGCCATCTTTTCCTCGCTCTGGAGGTTGCCGGTAGAGTGGACATAGGTCCTGCTGCCGTTGTAATAGACCGATGCATAGACGCTCTTTATAGCCTTTCCGAGAAGTCGGAGCATCTGGTCCTTATTGTCCACGCACGGAATCATATAGGTGGAATACACTCCGGCGAACGGCTGGTAGTTTGAGTCCTCAAGCTTTGAGCTCGAGCGCACTGCAAGCGGGAAAGTGGTTGTCTCGAGATAGGCTTTCAGCAGCGGCATAAGGCTGTCCGGAAGGCGCGCAGCCACAAATTCGGACAGGATCTCATCGTCGGACATCTCCGATTCAAGTATGTATTCGAGGTTGTTCTCCTCTATGAACATATCGAAATAATCGGTTGATATCACGACCGTGCGCGGTATCGACACTGTGATGCCCTCGTAGGCGTGCGAAAGGTTGTGCTTCTCTATCAGCTTGTTGAGGAATCCGAGGCCCCTCGCCTTGCCGCCCATCGAGCCTTCGCCGATGCGGGCAAACGTGATGTAGTCGTAGTATGCGTCCTCCCTGAAACCGGCCACAACGCCGCGTCCTATGGAGTGGAGATACTGGCGGACCTGTTCCTTCATGAAGTCCCTTGCCTCGCTGGCAATGACGTGATGCTCCGAGCGGAAACGCCGTCCGAGTCCGAAGAGTCCGCGCGCGAAGAACCATTTGGAAAACATGTTCCTGGAGGTGTTGCTGACAAGCACCTGGTCCGGGACGCTGTCCACGATGCTCTGCAGCTCCATAAGGGAGCCTGCCCTCCCGTATTCCTTTCCGCTTCCGTCCCTGAACACAAAGTCTCCGAAGCCGAATTCCTCCTTGATGAAGTCGGAGAGCTGCAGGAAAAGGGTACGCGAATACTTGCGCACGAAGCCGATATTGAGTTCCCTGGCCTTCTGTTCGTATTCTTCCTGTGATGATTCCATGAGAATAGGCATAAGCGGATACTCGGCGCGGATCAGGTGGACAAGGTCGAAGCCTGCAGTGAGGTTTTCGGTCTTGATGTCATCGCCCATATTCATCACCATCCCGACATCGGTTATTACGCCGAGGAAGTAGCCCCTGTATTTGTTGAAGGTCTCCACGGCGTCATTGTAGCAGGTTGCAAGAAGGATTTTCGGCCTGGTACGCTTGCGGTTCTTCTGCTGGTCCTCATTGAGGGTGTCACGGAGGAACTCGTTGCTCTGGGTGATGACCAGCTTGTACAGCTCCGGAAGGTAGGTGGAGTAGTAGCGGATCGAGTCCTCGACGAGAAGGATTGCCTGCACACCGACATTGAGAATGTCATTTTCGGCATTCATCCTGTCCTCGAGCAGCTTGATGATGGCGAGGATGAGGTCGGCGTTGCCGTGCCAGCTGAAGATATAGTCCACCACGGAGGATTTCTGCATCTGCTCGGTCACCTTCCTGCGGATTTCCTTTGAATAGTGCATCAGCAGGACAAACGGGATGCTGCAGCCTCCGGTCTTGAGCTTTTCGGCAAAACTGAATATGCCCTTGTCCTGCTCATTGTACATGCAGATGACAAGGTCGAACGCCGAATCCTGCGAAAGTATCTCCGCTGCGGCTTCGGAGGAGTTGGCCCAGGTGAAGGCAGGCGGATTGGATATGTTCAGTTCCGAGTATTCCTTTTTGATTCTTGACTCAATGCGGCCGTCCTCCTCCATGATGAAGGCGTCGTAATTGCTGCATATCATAAGGACTTTCTTGATCCTGATGCGCATCAGGGATTCGTAGGATTTTGAGGTGAATTCACCCTGTATCTGTTCGCTCATATTCAGAAATTGTATCGGTTACTGAAAGGTACTCCGCACAAACGGCGGTAGAGAAAACAAAAATATAAAAAAAGGGGCTGATTACAAACCCCTTCTGAACTCATTTACCACAATTGCCGTGGCGACAGCCGCATTGAGCGATTCCGAGCCCGGGTCGTCGGCCGGATATGGAGGTATGAAAATGCGGTCGGTGACAGCCGAGGCCACTTCCGGGGAAATCCCGTTGGACTCGTTGCCTATGACAATGATGACCGGACGGTCCTGGCGCCTTTCGATGTAGGCACCGTACATATTGTCCCCGTCAAGGAATGTCCCATAGACGCGGCCGCCTCCATCTACTGCTTCACGGCACACCTCCGGGATGCCTGTGTAGCGCACCGGCACCCTGAAAATCGCCCCCATGGTGGCCTGTACGGTCTTGGGATTGAAAAGGTCAACGGTGTCTCCGGAAGCGAAGATGCCGGTCACGCCGAACCAGTCCGCAATCCTCATTATGGTGCCGAGATTGCCGGGGTCGCGTATGGAATCGAGGGCAAGATAAAGCCCGCGCCGGGGCCTCAGGTCATTGGAGGCAGGTTTCCTGACTACCGCAAGCACAGGAGAGGGGGAGGACTGGGCGCTGATGCGTGCCATTGCATCATCTCCGATATCCTCGCGGCGGAAAACGTGCTCCACGGCAAATCCCGACCTGAGGGCCTCCGCCACCATCTTCTCGCCTTCAACCGCGAAAAGCCCGTATTCATCCCTGAACTTCTTCTGCTGCAGGGACTTTACGAGCTTTATCTGATTGTTTGATATAGGCATCCTAATAGCCGAGAATCTTGAGCATTGACTCGGAAGACTGCTCCGGGGCAAAGAGCCTGGTCACAATCTTTCCCTCCTTGTCCCTGTCAATGAGGATGTGAGTAGGGGACGGCTGGAGGCAGTGTTTTACTCCGCCGTAGCCGGAAATGGCCTCCTGATATGCCCCTGTGTGGAAAAATCCGATGTAGAGAGGGTCGCGGCGCGATTTCATCACAGGGAGGAAGATTGCATTGGCGTGGGCCTCCGAATTGTAGTAGTCCTTGCTGTCGCAGGTAAGGCCGCCTATGAACACCCTGTGATACTCGTCATTCCATTTGTTGATGGGGAAGAGTATGAACCTCTGGTTGAGGCCCCAGGTGTCAGGCATTGTGGTCATGAAGGAGTTGTCCACCATATACCAGCACTCCCTGTCATTCTGCTGCTTGACATCCAGCACCTTGAAGATGGTCGCCCCGGATTCTCCCACGGTGAAGTTGCCGAACTCGGAATAGATGTCCGGAACCGGCACGCCATGGGCCTCGCACACCGTCTTTATCTGATATACAATCTCTTCGATCATATACTTGTAGTCATAGTCCATCGCAAGGGAAGTCTTGATCGGAAGACCTCCGCCTATGTTGAGGCTGTCGAGCTCCGGGCAGATCTGCTTGAGGTCGCAGTAGAGGTTGAGACAGCGGGAAAGTTCGTTCCAATAGTATGAGGTGTCCCTGATGCCCGTGTTGATGAAGAAATGGAGCATCTTGAGGGAGAACTTCGGGGTGCGGCTGATGCCGTTCTTGTAGAATGGAATGATGTCGCTGTACCTGATGCCGAGGCGCGAGGTGTAGAAGTCGAAAGAAGGCTCCTCCTCGGCCGCGATGCGGATGCCTACCTTCACAGGTTCGGCGATGTCGTCGGGAATCACGTTGTCAAGGTCCTCGAGCTCGTTTTTGTTGTCGAGGATGTCGATGACGTTCTTCCAGCCTTCACGCAGGAACTGGCCGATGTTCTCGATGTACTGGGGGCGCTTGAAGCCGTTGCAGATCACAATGAGGTCCTTGTCCACAAGGTCCCTTTCGTAAAGCTTCTGGATGAGGTTGAGGTCGTATGCCGAGGATGTCTCGATGTGGACCCCGCTCTTGAGGGCCTGCTCCACCACAAACTCAAACTGGGAACTTTTCGTACAATAGCAGTAATGGTATTCTCCGTCGTAACTTACTTTGGACATTGCATTGCGGAACATCCGCTTCGCCCTCTGGATCTGGCTGGTGATCTTCGGAAGATAGGTTATCTTCAATGGCGTTCCGTACTCCTTGATGATGTCCATCATGTTGATGTCATTGACATAGAGGGTTCCGTCTTCAACACGGAATTCGTCCTGAGGGAAGTCAAAGGTCTGACCTACCAGATCGACATATTTATTCTTCATTATTCTGCTATGTAAAAAAGCTAATTCATAAATTGTTGTTTAGTATCACTGCTCCGCAGCATCCTGCCGGCGGAAAAACTTCGCAAAGATAATAACAAAAATTTGAGAATATGTTCCGAATAAGGTAAATTTGTTGGATGCATATGAAAAAAACCGCTTTCATATTCCCGCTTCTTGCGATGCTTGCATCTTCATGCAGCACCACAAGGGTTCTTGCGCCCGGAGAGTACCGGCTCGTCAAGAACGAAATCGTCGTCGAAAACGGCAAGGATTTCAACACTTCCGAGATCCAGCCGTACATCAAGCAGAAGGCGGACACCTGGAATCCGATGATATACGTCTATAACTGGTCAGGCAAGAAAGGGGAGAGCGGCATGTCGAAGATTCTCAGGAAAATAGGCAAGGCACCGGTGGTCTATGACGCTGATATGCTCAATGCCTCGGCAGAGAATATCGGCAAGAAGCTCGAGCATCTCGGCTACTACGGAAGCACGGTAGGCACCGATGTGGCCGTCCGCGGGAAAAAGGTCCGTGCGACATACCGCATCAGCCTCGGCAAGCGCTACCCGGTCCAGTCGGTGTCATATGTACTTCCGGAGAGGGGAGACATCGCAGCCGATTTCCTCACGGACACGGCCAATGTGACCATCCGGAAGGGGGACTGGCTGAGCGAGGCGTCTCTCGAGGCCGAATCGGCACGCAGCGCGGCATACCTGCGCCGTCTGGGACACTACGGATTCTCCAAGAACTACTATTATTTCGAGGCGGACACGACCTCCATCCCCGACAGCGCCATCCTTCGGATGCAGATACGCGAATACACGAGGAACGAGACGCCCAACGAGGCGGTGGTGCTGAGCCGCAACCACTTCGGCAATGTAAATGTCTATTATCCGGAATCTTTCCGTATCCACGACAAAGTCATCCGCAATCTCAATACCATCTTCCCGGGGGACCCGTATAGCGAAGAAACGGTAAACCGCACATATTCAAGACTTTCTGCCCTCCGATCGCTCAGCAGCGTCAATATTGAGTTGAGCCAGGCGGACTCTTCCGCAGTGGACTGCGACATCAGACTCACCCCTGCGCGCCGCAATGGATTCAAGGTCGGCATCGAAGCCTCAACCAACTCCAGCGGCCTTTTCGGCATCTCCCCCGAGCTCACTTTCTACGACAGGAACCTCTTCCACGGCGGAGAGCTTCTCAATGTCGGATTCATGGGCAAATTCCAGTTCAAGCCGGGTAAGGACAATGTCCACAGCAACGAGCTGGGAGTGTCGGCGGGAATCAGCCTCCCGCGTTTCGTGGGGCTCCCGTACAGCCTGTTCAAGGGCCCTGTGCCACATACCGACATCAAGGCTTCCTACAACTACCAGAGCCGCCCGGAATACACGCGCAACATCATCTCCACCTCATACGGCTATAGCGGCTACAGCGGCAATCTCAACTACCAGTTCTTTCCCCTCCAGCTGAGCATTGTCAAGATCGACAACATGGACGAGTCCTTCTACTCGAAACTGCAGAACAATCCGTTCATGCTCAATGCCTACCAGAACCACTTCGACCTCGGCACCTTCGTCCAGCTCTACTACAACACCGACAACGGGGTGAATCCGAAATCGTCATACAGCTTTGCAATGCTCAATTTCGCCCTTGCGGGCAATGTGCTGAGCGCATTCAAGGGATTGATGAATAAAGATGCCAACGGCTCCGGAATGCTCTGGAACACACCGTTTTCACAATATGTCCGCGGGGAAATTTCGCTTGGACACACCTGGAAATTCGGGCGCAATGACGACTTCGGCATTGCCACGAGGCTTCTCGCAGGCGCGGGCTACGCCTACGGCAACTCCTCCGTGCTCCCGTTCGAGCAGCATTTCTATTCCGGAGGTGCAAGCAGCCTCAGGGGCTGGCAGGCAAGGAGCGTGGGACCGGGCAGGGTGAAACAGGAGAGCACTTTCGTTATCCCCAACCAGACAGGAGACATGAAGCTCGAGGCCAATCTGGAATTCAGGTTCCCTGCTTTCTGGAAGCTCTACGGGGCTCTTTTTGTGGATGCGGGCAATGTCTGGACGCTCCAGTCCGACAGCAATGATTCCCTGTATGACCTGGGACGCATCAAGGCGGATACCTTCCTGAGCAGTCTGGCGGCCAACTGGGGACTCGGCCTGAGGCTCGACCTCAATGTGATTCTCGTCAGGATTGACGCGGGATTCCAGATACACGACCCGGCCAATGATGAAGGGGACCGTTGGATAGGGCCTTCCGGATGGTTCAGGCGGGACAATTATGCCGTCCACTTCGGCGTAGGCTATCCGTTCTGACAATGGATGTTTCCAGCCGGCTCGTGACTATTTCCCCTTTGATTTTTCAGTACCGTAATACTTTGGCCAACAGGCGGAAAGATATGCCTTCAGGGTGGATTCGTGCCTGTTGTCGGCCGGCTCGTAAAACACCGTTCCCGACAGCTGCTGCGGAAGGAATTCCAAATCGGTGAAATGACCCGGATAATCGTGGGCATATTTGTATCCGTCGCCATATCCGAGCTCGTCGAGCAGCTTGGTTGGAGCGTTGCGAAGATAAAGCGGCACCGGGGCGTCCTGGGTCTTGCGGGCAACTTCAAGTGCCCTGTCTATTGCAAGATAGGCAGAGTTGCTCTTGGCTGATGATGCAAGATAGATTGCTGTTTCGCTCAGGGGAATCCTCGCTTCGGGCATGCCTATGCGCTCCACAGTAAGGAAGCAGGCATTGGCGAGCAGCATCGCGTTGGGATTGGCAAGTCCGATGTCTTCGGAAGCGAGTATGCAAAGGCGTCTTGCAATGAAAAGGGGGTCTTCCCCGGCATCCAGCATCCTTGCCATATAATACACAGCGGCATTGGGGTCCGAACCGCGCACACTCTTGATGAAGGCGGAGATGATGTCGTAGTGCATTTCCCCGTCCTTGTCATAGCGGGCGGGATTTTCCTGGAGGCAGGCAGTGACGGAAGCATTGTCGATGACAATCTGCCTGGACCTGTCCGCGCTGTCAACCACTGCCTCAAGCGAACCGAGAAGCTTCCTGGCATCTCCTCCGCTGTATCTCAAAAGGGCCTGCTTTTCCTTGACTACAATATCCAGATGGCTGAGGATCACGTCATTCTTAAGCGCCCTTTCAAGCAATGCTTCAAGGTCTTCGACATCGAGCGACTTCAGCACAAAGACCTGGCAGCGCGAAAGGAGCGCGCTGTTGACCTCGAAGGAAGGATTCTCCGTGGTGGCGCCTATAAGTACGATTGTACCGTTTTCCACGGCACCGAGGAGGGCATCCTGCTGGTTTTTGCTGAAACGGTGTATTTCGTCAATGAACAGGATAGGGGCGCCTTTCTGCGTACCGAAAACTGACTCCCTGTCCTGCCGCGCCCGGTCTATGACCTCCCGCACTTCCTTCACACCCGAGCAGGTGGCGCTAAGTGTGTAGAAATCACGTCCGGCAGAAGAAGCGACTATACGCGCAAGGGTGGTCTTGCCGGTACCGGGAGGGCCCCAGAGAATGAATGAACCCACTTTGCCCGACTCGATCTGATTGCGCAGGACGCAACCGGGACCTACAAGATGGCGCTGGCCTACGTACTGGTCGAGAGTCCGGGGACGCATCCTCTCCGGAAGCGGTGGGAGGACTTCATTCATTACGGTCAAAATTGTCAGATTTCTTTTTTATATGCCCTTCTGCGCTTGTGCTGCTCTGTGTCGAACAGTTTCCAGGCATCAATCATCTGGGTGTTGGTCTCAAGCTCCGCGTTGGACTCTCCGAAACGGACTCCGTTGGCATAGTAACGCGGGACAAGATCATTGAGAATCAATGCTATGAGACCGAGATTGCGGTATTCCTGGCGCACTGCTATGAGGAGAAGCTCCACGCATCCCTCGTTCTTGACAAACATAGACCTGAGCAGATGGAACCATCCGAGCGGGAAAAATTTTCCGCGGCATTTCTGGAGCGCCCTTGTAATGGAAGGCATCGTGATTCCGACGGCGAGCATCTCGTTGTTCTTGTCCACGATCACGCTTACATAGTCCAGATTGAGCAGGCCGAGATATGCATCCACATATTTGTCAATCAGGGCCGGGGTGAGGGGAGTGAAGTCAAACAGCTCACCGTAGCAGTCGTTGATGATTTCGAAAATCTTGTATCCGAGACGCTCCCTGCGGATCTCCCTCTTGGTAAGCTTGCGTACCCTGAATCCGTATTTTTCGCTCACGATCTTTGAGATCTTGGCGATTCTCGGAGGCACCTGCTCCGGGACACGGATCTTGAACTCGAGCCAGTCGGCAGCCTTGGTGAAACCCATTGCCTCGATATGGTCCTTATAATATGGATAGTTGTAGATGAGGGCCATTGTCGAAAGCTGGTCGTAACCCTCCACGAGCATTCCCTCCGGATCGAAATCAGTAAAGCCGAGAGGACCGGCAACGGAATCCATCCCTCTTTCCTTTCCGAACTCTATCACCTTGTCCATCAGCGCCGAAGACACTTCACGGTCATCTATGAAGTCAATCCATCCGAAGCGGACCTCCTTGTGGCCCCATTTTTCATTTGCCCGATGGTTGACAATCGCCGCCACGCGACCGGCAAGTTTGCCGTCTTTGTAGGCGAGGAACAGTGCCGCCTCGCTGAACTCGTAAGCCGGATTCTTCTTCGGGTCGAGGGTGGCTATCTCATCGGTAAAGATTTTAGGTACGAAATACTGGTTTCCTTTGTAGAGCTTGTTGGGAAAATCAACAAATCTGCCGAGATCCCTTCTGCTGCTGACTTGTTTGATAGTAACTGCCATATCGGTTTACACAAATTTTAGTACGGATTGCAAATTTAGCTTTTTTTCATAATATTTTGTCATGATATGCAGAGGATGTCCTGTTTTTTCATACTTTTTTGCGAAACCTAAATAACTTGCTAAATTTGTATGATTAATACCTATTTGCCTGATGACGGCGTGCGCCAAAACCTCACTGCTGATGCTGACAGTGCTCCTGTCGGCTCTCAACCTGTATGCAGGTGGGCGTCCAACAGGTTGGGGGACAACGTTTTCCGGCAAATCCACCGGAGTATATGCGGTGATTGACAGGGGAGAGTCCGCCTCGTATTTCAGCATCCTGCTTGACCTTCGCGGGACAATTGCGGGAAAGGCCCGCAATCCGGGCATAAAGACCCTGTACAACATCGAGTACTGCTTCAGGAGCTGGAATCTTGCCGAAGGCGCAGTTGCACGTTTTTTTGCAGGCCCGGGCATGAGCATAGGATATGTCAGCGACACGGACGATTACAGGAAAGGTTACATGGCTGCCCTGTACGGCAATATGGGATTCAGGTTTTCATTTGCGTCCAATGTAGCCATAAAGCTTTATCTTTCAGGGGAATTCGGCTTCCATATGGATATGAGGAACAGCTACGACACCTCGATGAGCATCTACAAGGCGGGGCTTAGGGATATCCTTTATCCCGAAATATCAATAACTTACAGATTTTGATATGAGACGCTCGGCTTTGATTGCAATACTAGTCCTGATGGGCACCGCGGCATATGCCGGGACACCCGGATTTGTCTGGGGCGTATCCTGGGGGACATCCGTATCTTTCGCATCCTGGGACAGGGCATCCTTCCTGACCGCCGACAGATACCTTGCGGAAACTGATGAAATCAATACCGCAGGTCATTTCAACGGCTTCATCGACGCCTATTTGGGCATCGGTACAGGACGTAACGAACTGACAATCAGCGCAGGATGGAATGGTGCAGGACGAAGCACAAGACTGTTTCCCGTGATGCTCGGATGGCATTGGTTCCGCAATGCCGACCGCACGGAAGGACTTTTCATCAGTACGGCAGCCGGAGCAGGATTTCCGGAAAACGGAGGAAAACTCTGCTGCCTGGCAGATTTGGGACTTGGGATAAGACAAAGCATATCAAAGCGTTTTAGCATAGATTACGGAATCGGCCTCAACGCGTCGCTTGTCCATCCGGACCGGCTGACGGACCCGTATTCCGGCAATATTGTATATAAGGAAGACATAAGGTCGAGCAAATCGCTCCTCGGAGCCTTGAAGATGAGCATAAGAATGAATTTTTAACCGTAACTCCCCTTTCGGGTTTGTTACACAATTGATATTATGTTAATATGGTACTAAGTATTCTGACCTTGCTGGGCTCGATTGCCCTTCTGCTTTACGGACTGAACATCTTCAGCAACGGACTGCAGAAATATTTCGGCGGACGACTCCGCACATTCCTGCCTGCGATGACTTCCGGCAACCGGTTCCGGGGCATTCTCGCAAGCTGCGGACTCACTGCGACCATCCAGTCGTCATCGGCTGCAACCGTCATGATTGTCAGCCTCGTAAACTCTGCACAGATGACCCTGTCACAGGCCGCCGCCGCAATAATGGGCGCAAACATCGGAACCACGGTCACGGCCTGGATCATCACCGTATTCCTGTTCTCGGTCAAATTCGGTCCCTACGCCTACATAGTGATGGCCCTGGGATATCTGATGAATATGTCAAAGAATCAGAAACTCAAGAACATAGGCCAGCTTGTAATTGGTATCGCGCTGTTCTTCGTGGCACTTACCTTCATGCAGTCCTCGATGACATCCATTTCAGCCGCACCGGGCTTTGCCGACATGATCTCATCCTGGACCTCACACGGCGCCGGCTCCATCTTCCTGTTCCTTCTGGCCGGAATGGTACTTGCTACGGTATTTCAGTCTTCAAGCGCAGCTATAGCATTGACAATCATAATGTTGAGCATTGGAAGCATAGGATTTGACCTTGCCGTTGCAATGGTGCTCGGAGAAAACATCGGTACTACCCTCACAGCCACCCTCGCTGCGGCCAAAGGTAATGTCAACGCCCGCAGGGCAGCACTTATCCACCTGCTTTTCAATGTGTTCGGAGCAATCCTGATACTGATTCTCTTCAATCCGTTCTGCTCCTTTACGGGGATTGTATCAAGCTTTTTCGGAGCAGTCAACGGACCGCTGTACGGTGTATGCCTTTCCCACACGATGTTCAACATCCTCGGCACCTGCCTCCTGATATGGTTCACCGGACCGCTTGTAAGCTTTGTCAGCCGCGTGATTACCGAACAGGTGGCGGAGGAGAAAAAGGAAGACTATAAGCTGCGCTTCATCACCGCCGGCCGCCTCGGCACCCCTTCCCTCTCCCTCTCGCTCGCCCTCAAGGAGACCATCAATTTCGGTGCGGTATGTTATCAGGATTTCGGTTTCGTCAAGAAGGCCATCAATGCCAAGAATCCTGACGAATTTGAGGAAATAAGAAAGAAACTCGTTTATTACGAGGAAGTTACCGATAAAATGGAATATGAGATCGCCCATTATCTCAACGAAGTGACAGCCGAGGAGCTCAGCACCGAGGAGAACTCCCTCGCCAAGATGCTCTACCGCATCATCAGCGAGATGGAAAGCCTCGGAGACAGCGGCGAGAACATATCCCGCCTGCTGGAGCGCACCAGAATCCACAACATCACATTCACCGAGGACCAGATTGCGAAGCTCAACAAGCTCACCGAGAAGGTCGGCAACGCCTTCGTGATAATGAACTGGCACCTCAAGGACGCCTACACCACCGGCAGGACAACCGACATCCGCGATTCGGAGACGGCGGAAGACGAAATCAACCGCCTCAGGGACTTCCTGCGTGAGGAAACAATCAACAAGATGGATACCCATGATTCTGATTACCAGGCACTCGGGTATTTCCTTGACCTTCTTTCCGAACTCGAGGCAATGGGTGATTTCATCATAAACATTTCACAGGCTCTCATAAGAAAAGGTATATAATGGCAAGAAACAGGACAGACATTCTTCTTGAAAATGTCACCATCGAAAACGTGGCTGCAGAAGGCAAGGCCATTGCCCACGGTCCGGACGGAACGGTGGTTTTTACCGAATTCGCAGTTCCGGGCGACGTAGTTGACATCCGGATTTACAAAAAGAAGAAAAACTATATGGAAGGTTCGGTGGCAAGGATTGTAAAGCCGTCAGTGCACCGTCTGGAGCCGTTCTGCAGGCATTTCGGGGTGTGCGGAGGATGCCGCTGGCAGCCGCTTCCCTACCCGATGCAGCTCCAGGCAAAACAACAGCAGGTATGGGACCAGCTCGTGAGGATCGGCCATCTAGATATCCCTGAAATCTCCCCTATCCTGCCTTCCGACAAGATAGAATACTACCGCAACAAGCTGGAATTCAGCTTTTCGTCCAAACGGTGGATTCTCTCTGGGGAAGACCCCGCCGACATCCCGGAAAGCGACCGCTGCGGCCTTGGATTCCACGTAGGCAAATTTTTCGACAAGGTGCTGGACATCAGCGACTGCCACCTCCAGGAGGAGCCTTCCAACTCCATCAGGAACTTCATAAAGGCATACGCCCTGGAGCACGGACTGGAGTTCTATGATATACGCGAGAACCACGGTTTCCTGCGCAATATGTTCATCCGCACTACCACAGACGGACAGGTGATGCTCATCCTGATATTCGCCCGCGAGGACGAACCGGTGCGCAAGGCAATGCTTGACGCCATTGCCGGGGCATTTCCGCAGATCACTTCGCTCTATTATGTCATCAACACCAAGCTCAACGACTCCATCTCCGACCAGCAGTGCATCCTCTACAAAGGAGAAGACTCCATCTATGAGACAATGGAGGGACTTTCATTCAGGATAGGTCCGAAGTCGTTCTACCAGACCAACAGCCCCCAGGCATACAAGCTCTACAGCGTAGCCAGGGAGTTTGCCGGACTCACCGGCAGCGAGACAGTCTATGACCTCTACACAGGCACAGGCACCATCGCCCAATTCGTCTCCGGCAAGGCATCCAAAGTCATCGGCATCGAATATGTACCGGAGGCCATCGAAGATGCGAAGGACAATGCCCGAAGGAACGGCATCAACAACTGCTCATTCTTCGCCGGGGATATGAAAGACATACTCACACCTTCATTCATCTCGCAGCACGGACGACCGGACGTCATCATCCTCGACCCTCCGAGAGCCGGGATCCATCCTGACGTGGCAAAGGTCATCCTTGACGCCCAGCCGCAGAGAATCGTCTATGTGAGCTGCAACCCTGCCTCACAGGCGCGCGACCTTGCCATACTCTGCCAGAAATATGAAATCACAGCGGTGCAGCCTGTAGATATGTTCCCGCACACGCAGCATGTCGAAAATGTATGCGCCCTTAAACTCAAACAGTCATGCTGACACAGGTTCTTCTTCTCATAGTCGGGCTCGCAATGGTCGTGGCAGGAGCCGACTTCCTTGTTGACGGTGCCTCAAGCATTGCCAGGAAAGCAGGCATCAGCGAATTTGTCATCGGACTCACCATTGTCGCCATCGGCACCTCCGCTCCGGAGATGGTGGTGAGCTTCATGGGCGCATTACAGGGCAACGCAGACATTTCCATCGGCAACATTTTCGGTTCCAACATCTTCAACACCCTGCTCATTCTCGGCCTGTCGGCCGTCCTGATGCCGATCGGAATCACAAAGAACAATCTCAGGGCCGACATCCCCATCAACATCATCGCCACGGTCCTTGTGCTCCTTCTCGGTCTCAACGGCACCATCTTCAGGAGAGGAAGCGACACCCTCAGCCGCATCGACGGAATTGTCCTTCTCGTGCTGTTCATGGCATATATGGTCTATTCATTCAAGACGGGCAAAAAGGACGATACGGCCGGAGAAGAAGGTGAAAAGACCTACGGGGTAGCCGTGAGCATCATACTTGTCATTGCCGGGCTTGCATCGCTGATTATCGGAGGTGAACAGTTCGTCAACTCTGCCACGGCACTAGCCCGCCAGGCGGGACTCAGCGACAAATTCGTCGCAATCACCATCCTTGCCGGAGGCACATCCCTCCCGGAGCTTGCAACCTGCATTGTGGCGGCAGCAAAGAAAAAAGGGCAGATGGCACTCGGCAACATACTGGGTTCCAATGTCTTCAACCTCCTGCTCATCCTCGGTGGCTCGGCTATCATCCACGACCTTTCCTTTGAGGCAATCAACTTTGTGGACGCCGGGGTGCTCATTGTCAGCGCTCTGGTAATACTTACTTCCGCATATGTTGCAAAAAAGAACAAAATAGACCGGACGGACGGTATCATAATGCTTGCCTGCGAAGCGGCATATATGGTCTGGCTGTTCATAAACCTTTAAATATTTATAACATGGCACGAATCAAACCTACCTCATACAAGCTTGAGAATGTGGCAGACGGACACATCTTCGAAGACAGCGGATGGGACCTTGCCGATCCCCAGTCCAAGACCCCTTCGCTTGTCCGCGCAGTATATGACAGCAAATTCTTCAACCCGAAGGAAGGCCGGTACGGGCTCTACAGATATGCAGAATGGCTCCCGATCCAGCATACGCTCAAAAACTCCCACGCACCTGTAACCTACAGGAGCACAGGTCTTGCAAGACATCTCGGGATGAGCAACCTCTACATAACATTCTCCGGATACTGGCCGAAAATCGGTGCACGCATGGAGACCTGCTCATTCAAGGAAACGGAAGCTTTCTCCGTTTGCGGACGCCTCCCGAAGAGAAACAGGAGAATCCTCGTAGTCCAGTCGGCGGGCAACACCGCACGAGCCTTTGCACGCGTATGCTCCGACAACAACATACCAGTCGTAATCTGCATCCCTCTGGACAACATCAATGACCTGTGGTTCAGAAGGGCCCTTAAGCCTTGCGTGAAAGTCATCGCAACCCCTTCGGGCACAGACTATTTCGACGCCATTTCCCTTGGGGACAAGATTGCCCGGGACCCGAGGTTCATGCTTGAGGGCGGCGCAAAGAACGTTGCCAGAAGGGACGGAATGGGTACCACGGTACTTTCCGCAGTGGAGGCCATCGGCAGGATTCCGGATGCATATTTCCAGGCCGTGGGCAGCGGTACCGGAGCCATAGCCGCCTGGGAAAATGCCGAAAGGCTTGCCGCCGACGGCCGTTTCGGGAAAAACAACATGAGGGTATATGCGTGCCAGAATGCTCCGTACTCCATAATGTACGATTCCTGGAAGGCCGGCTCGCGCGAGCTCCTGCCGCTTGACCCAGACGTCTCCCGCAAGAACAGCGAGATCATCCTTGCTACCGTTCTCTCCAACAGGAAACCGCCTTACTCCATCGCAGGAGGACTTTACGACGTGCTTAAGGCTTCACACGGGGACATGTACCTTGCAACCAACGACGACATTGTCAACTGGATCCTGAAGTTCTTCAAATTCGAGGGATGCGACATCCTTCCTGCCGCTGCCTGCGCAGTGAGCGGATTGGCACGCGCTTTGGACAATGGCGATGTCGGCAAAGACGAGACCGTAATGCTGAACATTACCGGAGGCGGCATGCTCAACGCCACATATATGGGATATGTCCAGAAATCTCCGGACCTTGTGCTTTCGCCGGACCTTCCGTCGGAGGTCATCATATCCGAAGTTGACAAATTGTTTTAGAAATGTTGAAACTGCTTACAACCACCCTTGACGAAGCTGCCGTAGAACAGGCCCAGGCCCACGCCGATTCGGTCAGGACAGCCATTGCAAACTTCTCGCAGGAGCTTGCAAAGGATCCCAATACCGTCCTGACCAACCTTCTTGAGACGGCAATAGGATTCGGCCTGAAGCTGCTTGCAGCCATTCTCATATATCTGGTCGGGGCATGGCTGATAAAGAAGGTCAAGAAGCTGCTGGATTCGGTGTTTGTGAAACGGGGAACGGAAAAGACCCTTGCAACCTTTGTCAAGAGCTTCGTTTCCATCACTCTTACCATCTTCCTTGTCATCATCACGGTCAGCACGCTCGGCATCAACACCACCTCGCTGGCAGCCCTCCTTGCTGCAGGCGGTATGGCAATAGGCATGGCCCTGAGCGGCACGATGCAGAATTTCGCCGGAGGCATTCTGATACTGATCTTCAAGCCTTTCAAGGCCGGGGACTATATAAAGGCACAGGGATATGAAGGGACGGTGCTTGAAGTCAACATCGCGAGCACAAAGCTCAAATGCTACGACAATTCGATAATCGTAGTCCCCAACGGTGCCCTGTTCAACGGCAACATCGACAATTTCTCGGAAAAACCGCAGCACAGATGCAAATGGGAGGTGGATGTAGCCTACGGAAGCGATGCCGACAGGACACGGGAAGTCCTTCTGGGCATCGTGGAGGCCAATCCCGACGTGCTTCGCGGAGTTGAGGGCATTCCGGACCCGACCGTATATCTCAACGACCTCAAAAGCAGTTCGGTGCAGTTTGTACTGTACGCCTGGGTAAATACGGATGACTACTGGAAGGTACTTTACGCCGTGCGCGAGGAGATCTACAGGAAGCTTCCTGAAAACGGGATACAGTTCCCGTTCCCGCAGATGGACATCCACCTGGACGACCGCAGGGACAGTCAAGAAACTCAAAAGAGCAGGCCCTAAGCCTGCTCTTTTGATATTACCGGGTTGGCATAGATGCCGAGAAGAATCTCCCTGAGGGCATCCCTGTCAAGCTCAGGCTCAACGCTGCGGAGCCTTGACTCGATATATTGCCTGAAAGAATAGAGCTCCTGCTCCGAATACCTGGACGCATACCTGTTTCCGCCATTCAGTATGTCATAGGCCATATAATTGGTCTTCCAGAGCCTGTACCCGGAGATCACCCTCCTGTCAACGGCAGCACGGATAGCCTGGTAGCGGTCATTCTTCTGGCACTTGGATGCCTCCACGATCTCCTCGCGGGTAAGAGGCTCACCGATGCTCAGATGGATGTCGCCCTTGCTCTGGCGAATGCCCGTGACGATGCTCACGATATCCTCGTTCTCACCCTTGACATAGTCCTTTGTCCTGCGGATCAGGGTCTCGCGCGCCTTTAGGATGTCGCAAGGCTCATATTCATATGAAATGCTCATCGGGATGATGTTGAGCTCTTCGAAATTCTTTACAAAGTCTCCGGTTCCGCTCATGTCGAACATCTTCAGGAGGCCCTGCTCGGTGGTGTCGATCCCGTTTTTGGAACGGCCCTCCCTCTGTGCTATCCATACGGACGAAGTCCCCGAGGTGATGGTCTGGCGGATGTATTTCGAAAGCATCATGGAGGAAAGATAGAGGCTTCTTGCAGAGATGCCACGGATGACCTTTATCATCCTGTTGGACCTGATAAGGTCCTCTATTGTCTTGTTTTTGAGCAGATTGTCTCCTACGGCAATCTGTGTCATCGGGATGGAATTGCGATAAAGTACAATCTGTGTGATTGCCGGGTCGAGGATGATGTCCCTGTGGTTGGATACTGCAAGGAACTTCCTGCCGGACTTGCGCAGATTCTCTATTCCGCTGTAAGAAAAATTGTGGGCAGTATTGGCAAGTACCCATTCGACTGCCCTCGACATCACGAGCACCTGGAATTCATCCACGGTCTTTATGCTTTTCAGTACTGAGGCAAGATATCCGGCAGGCTTTTCAGGAAACAGGGCTTTTGACACCTGGGCCACCACGGGATGCTCTGCAACCCTTGAAAGGGCCTGTGCAGCTTCATTGTCCTCATACGGACGGATATCGGAAAAATCGTTGATATTGATTGTTTCTTCCATATTGACAGAGGTTACAGGTTTGGTTCAATATCCAAAAATACAACAAATGGCGCTATTTGGCAAATATTATTTCCTTCTGAAAAGCAGCGAGCTGTCCCCGTAGCTCAGGAAACGGAATCCGTGCGACAGCGCATAATCATATATTGTCCTCCAGTCCCCGTCCACAAAAGCCGAAACGAGGAGAATGAGGGTGCTTTCAGGCTGGTGGAAATTGGTCACGAGCACATCCACAAGGCGGAACCTGAATCCCGGGACAATAATGATTCTGGTACCTGCCACCAATGTATCCATATTATTGTCGTCCAGATATTTGACAATGGCATTGAGTGCTTCGGAGGTCGTCCATCCCCATTCCTTCTCATACGGGGCCCACTGGCGCACGTCTTCAATTTTCCCGTTCTCTAGAATGCCTGCACCGATATAATAGAGGGATTCGAGGGTCCTCACCGAAGTGGTGCCGACTGCAATCACTGGCTTTCTGCCTTCCGCAAGCTCTGCAATCAGCGAACGCGATACCGCAAACGGCTCCCTGTGCATCGGATGCTCCGCAACATTGGAGCTCTTCACCGGTAGGAAGGTGCCTGCCCCGACATGAAGACAGACTGTCTGTGTCTCAATGCCTTTTGCACGGATTGCGTCAAGAACGGCATCAGTGAAATGGAGGCCGGCAGTGGGAGCGGCCACAGAACCGCGGATCCTGGCATACAGAGTCTGATAACGCTCTGTATCAATGGCTTCCGTTTCCCTGTTGAGATATGGGGGAATCGGCACGCTCCCGCAGATTTCAAGCACTCTGGAAAAGGGGGAACCGTCAGTCCATGAAAACTCCACGGTACCGGTCTCCCCGTCACGGGCGAGAAGGCGGGCGGACAGCCCCATCGAGGCTACATCCGGATTGCCGTCGGGATTGTAGAGAGAAAGGATATCGTCCTTCCAGCGCTTTGCATTGCCTATGACACATTTCCAGATACAGCGCTCCGTCGCTGCAAATGCAAGGTTGTATTCGCAAGGCTGCTGCGGCTGGAGACAGAAAATCTCTATGTGTGCCCCGGTAGGACGCTGGAAATGGAGGCGTGCAGGGACCACGCGGGTGTCATTGAAGACCATCAGGGCGTCGGAAGGGAGATGTTCCGCAAGAGTACGGAACACTGTTTCATCCACATTTCCGTCCCTGTAAATCAATAGTTTGGATGCATCGCGCCGCTCAAGGGGATATTTGGCGATCCTATCATCCGGAAGCGGATAGCAGTAATCTTCAATGTGTATTTCAGGAATCATCAAAGTCTGTTTTATCTTGTCAATTGAAAATATATGCAAAAATACACAATCGTACGCTAATATTGAAATCCCGGCGACTTTGGATGTTGTCAACTTGTTCACTGCTCCTGTGGACCCCCATCTCCTGTCAAAAACAGCATTGTGGATATCCCCAGGCAGTATCCACATCGTTTTCAACATCCACAAAAGGCAATTCACAGTACATTTTTGTAAAGTTTACAATATTTTTACAAATTTTACCTTTGTAAATTGTAAACACATAATTTTGTAAAATAAGTGATTATTATCATATTATTATTTCATAGTATTTCAATGATAACCAATGGTTTTAAGAAATCTTCTATATTCAACATTTAAGTAATATTGTAAACGAAAAATTATTATCCGTATGTAAACTAACAAAACTGTTGCTTTAAATATTATCGTGCTATCATTTATTTATTAACCAATGTTTTAGTAATATTTATTTCATTAATAAATTTAATATATTCGCCCGACCTGGCGCTCCCCCACTCCTCTCTCTCCCGTCCGTATCACTATTGTATATCCACGGAATATTGTTTATTTTTGTTTACCCGATGTTTAAATTACTATCCCTCGGACAAGGCTATTTTTTTGATATATGAACGAACGACTCAAACAGTTCCTTGCAGCTGAAAACATATCCAACACGCAGTTTGCCAATACCCTCGGTGTAGCCAAGGCCAGCATATCCCACATACTCAACGGCCGCAACAAGCCCGGATATGACTTTATCCAGAGCGTCATCGAGCACTACCCTTCCCTCAACATCGAATGGTTGCTCATAGGTAAAGGCAAGATGTACAAGGGGTTGGCCAATGAAAAGGCGGTCCCGGGCACCGCACCTTCCGCATCTGCAGCTCCGGAAGACGAGCCGGAAAACCTGTTTACCGCTCAGCCTGACAGTTCCCCGGCAAGTCCCGGAGAATCGCGTATTTCCTCCGCTCCCCCATCCCTGCAGCAGGAAACGCCCTCCACGGAGAGGGAAAATGCCAGGCCATATCCCGCCAAAACAATTGACACTCAAAAACATATCTCAAGAATTATAGTGTTTTTCAATGACAACACTTTCCAGGAAATCCGCTGACGCAATCCCCATTTCCGGACTATCCCTTCCGCCTGGACATGTTTTTGAGGAATCCCTGATGACGATAATTCCTTGAAGAATGTTAAATTTGCAGTCGGATTTAAACAGCTTCTCGTAAAGGGATGTACAGACAGATTTTCAGACCGCTGGTTATGCGCCTAAGTGCGACGAGGGTTCACAGGACAGCCCTCTCGCTGCTGCGTTTCGCGACAAGGATTCCTCTTGGAAGACAGCTGCTCAAGCTCCACTACAAACGTGAATACCCATCCCTTAAGCAGGAGCTTTTCGGACTGGAATTCCCCAATCCGGTGGGACTTGCAGCTGGTTTTGACCCCAATGGGGAGTACTGCGCCGAACTTTTTGCCCTCGGATTCGGGTTCATCGAAATAGGCACCCTTACCCCAAAAGCCCAGGGGCGAGACCCCAAGGCCCTCAGCATGGCCGTACCGGGCGACAGGGCATTCGTCCACAGGAACGGACACGAGAACAAAGGCATAATCAACGCGATAGAACACATCAAGAACAACCGCCCGGACGGTATCGTGGCGGCAAGCATCACCTACAACCGCAACACCCCGGACGAAGGCATCTCAAAGGACTTTGACACGGCTTTTTCACTGCTGTACGACTTTGTGGACATGTTTGTCTTCAACATTGCGATTGCTCCGCAGGGCGTCAGGTCGCACCTTGAAGATGTTTCCTCGCTTAACGAGGTGATGGACACCCTGCTCGAAAGAAGGGCGGATATGGACACAGTCAAGCCTGTGCTCCTGAAGGTATCCCCAGATATGCAGACGGACCAGCTGGATGCCATCCTCCTTTACTGCCTGCGCTACGGAATCGACGGAATTGTGGTCGGGGACTCCATTTCCAACCGTCCCGGAATGATCGGCGGACGCCTGTCAGATGAAGACGTGCTCGTGTCAGGCGCCCCGATGCTGGCGAAAACCCTGTCCGTAATACGCCATATCAGGGAAATAACCGGCGGAAAACTTCCTATTGTGGGAGTTGGAGGAGTGATGTCGCCGGAAGATGCGCTTGAAATGTTCAAGGCCGGAGCTTCCCTTATAGAACTCTACACAGGCATACTCTACGAAGGCCCCAAACTTGTGAAAAACATACTGAAATATCTTGACAGCCAGAAAATCAAACAATAGCAATGGTTACAGCATCCATATGTACAATCGGTGACGAAATCCTCATAGGGCAGGTCATCGATACCAATTCGTCCGAGATCTCGCGCGCACTCGGCACGCTCGGCATCAGGACAGGAAAGATGGTTTCCATAGGCGACAACAGGCAGGAAATCATCGATACTTTGTCTGAAGAGCTTAGACACAACGACATAGTCATCACAACAGGAGGCCTCGGCCCCACAAAGGACGACATCACCAAAGACGCCCTGGCAGCATTGAGCGGCAGCAAAGGATATGTCGGGCACGCAGGACAGCTCGAAAAAGTCCACGAAATACTCCATTCCAGGGGACTTGACGTCCTTGACATCAACAAAGCACAGGCAATGGTCCCGGACACCTGCGAAGTCATAGTGAACAGGCGCGGAACCGCTCCGATCATGGTGTTCAGGATGCAAGAAAGCCTTTTCGGGCATCCCTGCACGCTGTATTCGATGCCTGGAGTCCCTTTCGAGACCGCGGCGGCGCTTCCGGATGTGATTGCAGACATACGGGCCCACAACAGGACAGAATCCATTACCCACCGCAACATAATGGTCTACGGCCTGGCAGAATCGGCGCTTTCGAAACTGATTGCACCCTGGGAGGACAGCCTTCCGTCCGACATGCACCTTGCATACCTGCCAAATCCGCTCACAGGCGTGCGTTTGAGGCTTTCGGTATATGGAGGCTCACCTGACGTGGCAAACTCGCGTATGGACGCGGAAATCGGGCGTTTGGAGGCTATTGCGGGGAAATACATCTATTCCTTTGAGGACGATACTCTCGAGCACGCCCTCGGAGTACTTCTCAAAAAACACGGAAAGACGCTCAGCGCCGCCGAATCATGCACCGGCGGAGAGATATCTCACCTGATTACGACCGTATCCGGCGCGTCCGACTATTATCTGGGCTCCGTCACATCCTACGCAGTTGCAGTCAAAGAAAAGGTGCTCGGCGTCCCGGCTGACACCGTTGCCCGGTTCGGGGTGGTGAGCAGCGAGGTGGCTGCAGCCATGGCCGAAGGCGTACGAAAACTTACCGGAAGCGACTTCTCGGTTGCCACTACCGGACTTGCCGGAGCAGAGGGTGACGGAGTGAATCCGGGTGGTACAGTATGGGTCGGAATCAGCTCTGAAAAGGGTACGCAGACGGAAAAATTCCAGTATCACAACGACCGCAAGCGCAATATCGAGCGTTTTGCAGCCTCAGCCCTGTTCTTTTTGCTCAAAAAGGTGAAATCGGAATTAAATGATTGACAACCAATAATTGTAACAAAATAGTTAAGGCGTATAACATTTTTGTTATACGCCTTTTTGATAGTAAAAATACTCTTTTTTACATCTCACTGAAGACCCTGAGGAAGTTGAGGCCGGCCACTTTTTCAATCTGTGAAGAAGTGTATCCGCGGCGCTGCATCTCATCGAAAACGACACCGAGACAGCCCACATTTTCGAGCCCGGCAGGCGCCACCCCGATGCCGTCGAAGTCTGTTCCTATCCCGACATGGTCAATGCCGCCCACCTTGACGGCGTGGTCAATGTGATCGACAATTTCCTTCACGCCAGGCTTCGGAAGCGCGGCCATTTCGGCATATGCCTTCTGCCAGGCATCCCTTTTTGCAGGGTCCGCCGGGTCGGCACGGAAAGCATTGTCCGCCTCTTCCCACCACGGGTTCTCCGCACAGGCCCTGTCATAAGCCCTGTCAAACTCTCCGCTCAGGAATGCCGGATAGAAATTGATCTGGATGACTCCCCCCTTGTCGGCCATCTTCCTTATCATGTCGTCTGTCATATTGCGCCGGTGCCCGGCAAGGGCCCTGCAGCACGAGTGTGTGGACACAATAGGCTTCGTGGAATACTTCAGGCAATCATAGAATGTCTCATCCGAGACATGGGCCACATCAATGATCATTCCCAGACGGTTCATTTCCGCCACGACTTCCCTGCCGAACGGGCTCAGGCCGTGCCATCTGGTACCGTGAGAGGCGGCATCGGCTATTTCATTGTCGCCATTGTGCGTGAGAGTCATATAACGCACTCCCAGCCGGTAAAACTCCCTAAGCAGTGAAAGCGATTTCTGGACAGGAGAGCCGTTTTCCATCCCCAGAAGTATGGAAATCAAACCTTTGGCCTTATTGTTTTCAATATCCTCCGGAGAATATGCCATGGCAACAGTCTCCGGACAGGCCTCCACGGCATCGTGAACGCCTGCAATCATCTCGAGGGCATATCTCGTAGCAGCATCCGGAGCCATGGAGGCAGGAGTGAACAGGGCGAAGAACGAGGCGTCAACTCCCCCGCGCCGGAGCTTCGGGAAATCGACCTGACCGAAGGCATTGTCCACGGAAAGGTCACGCAGACGCATAATCTGCGAAGGCGTATCGCAATGGGAATCAAGTACAATCATAGGGTTACTTTTTCTTTTCTCCGGTAAAATGCTGTACAGAAGAGTTCTGGATGCCCACAATCTCAATGGCCGGGTCTCCGCTGAATGAAGCGAGGCTTCCTCCCTTGAGGTCGAGCGACAGCAGGGTACCTGCATTGACATAGGCACGGCAGCCGTTGGAAAGAATCACCTCCATCTCCGGCACGGTCAATGAAAGAAGGTCAACCTCGCGTCCCTGGCCGTTGACTGTCGTCTTTTCTGCCTTGCCGGCTGCCTTGAGCATTGAGGAATTCCTGCCTGTGACGGTAAGGGCTTTGCAATTGACTGATGCTGAAAGATTTGCAGTATTGGAAGAAATCAGCACCACTTCGTCCGCAGAGACCGGTATGGAAACATCAGCCTTGTTGGAGGCATCAACGGTCACGAATGTCCCCTTGACGGCAAGGTCGCGGTAGTCCGCATTGCCGGATACGGTGACAGCAAGACTGTCGGCGCGGACAGATGAGCCCTCGTATGAAGTCAGTACCACATTGTCAGTTATCGAAATGCTCTTCAGCGACGGGACACTGACAATGGCATTGAGTACCAGTTTGTTGTCCTTCTGGCGATACTTCTTCTGAAGCTCATACGGAAGCCCCTTGCGGTTGAACTCGAAAAAGAGGATTCCTCCTTTGGCATAGATCTCCACATAGTCCTGAAGGCCGGAGTTGACCTCCCATTCGACCGAACAGTCATCGGACTGTTCGTAGGCAATACGGAAAACATCTCCCGCCTGGATGCCGGAAATGCCCTCGAGGTCTATTGACTTTACCGTCAGCGAAGTGTCTGAAGAAGAGGATGAATTCTGCGCAAAGGCAATGGCAATGCTTAAAGCAAATGTACAGGCAACTGCCGTCAAATATTTGTAAATCATTTTTCTGAATGTTTTATTTTTCCAATGTTTCCATCAGCGAGGCCCATTCGTCCGTCCTGGCTTCAAGGTCCCTTTTGTGTTCGAGGTAGGTACGGGTGAGCTCCATCACATCGTCCTTCTCCGAAGGATTGGACAGGATCTGCTCGATACCCTTCATGGAGTCCTCCAGGCGCCCGATCTCCTTTTCGAGAAAATCAATCCTCTGACGTATTTTCCTTTCCTCCTTCGAGACAGCCTTCCGGGCATTGAAATCTTTCTTTGCCTCGCTCTCCCTGGCCACGGCGCCATCATCAACAGGCTTTTCCGCAGGCACAAACCTTCGCTCGAGCTCCTGGAGATTCTCAATCCTGCGCCTGTCGAGGAAATCCTGGATGCCTCCGAGATGCTCATGCACACGGCCGTACCTGAACTCATAGACCTTGTCCACAAGTCCCGTGAGGAAATCCCTGTCGTGGGAAACCACAACCATAGTGCCGTCAAATGCCTTCAGGGCCTGTTTGAGAATATCTTTCGACTTTATGTCCATATGGTTGGTAGGCTCGTCAAGGGCAAGCAGGTTGTGCGGCTCGAGCATCAGTTTGGCCATGCCCAGACGGGCCCGCTCCCCTCCGCTGAGGACCTCCACCTTCTTGTCGATATCCTCACCCCTGAAAAGGAACTGCGCCAGGATGTCCCTGAGTTTTGTGCGCACCTCACCCGTGGCGGCATTGTCCAATGTCGAGAATACCGTCTGCTTTTTGTCCAGCACATCCTCCTGATTCTGGGCAAAATACCCGATCTGGACATTGTGCCCCACCGCGGAAGTGCCGTCAAGAGGGTCCAACTGCCCCATAATCACCCTCATAAGGGTAGTTTTTCCCTCTCCGTTCCTTCCCACGAGCGCCACTTTCTCACCGCGGCGGATTTCGATATCGGCACCGCTGAACACCACCTTTCCCGGATAGCCGGCCGAAAGACCGGACGCCTTATAGACCACATCCCCCGAGCGCGGTGCCGGAGGGAACTTGACAGTGAGCGTAGCATTGTCGGTCTCGTCCACCTCAATCCTGTCGATCTTCTCAAGCGCCTTGATCCTGGACTGCACCTGGTTGGACTTGGTAGGCTTGTAGCGGAAGCGTGCGATGAAATCCTCGGTCTTTTCAATCATCCTCTGCTGGTTTTCATACGCGGCCATCTGCTGCTGCATCCTTTCGGCACGCAGCTCCACATATTTGCTGTACGGCACCTTGTAGTCGTGCACCTTGCCGAGAAGTATCTCCACGGTCCTGTTGGTCACATTGTCGAGAAATCTGCGGTCGTGCGAAACCAGCATCATGGAGCCTCTGTAGGCCTTCAGATAGGACTCAAGCCACTCGATGGACTCAATGTCAAGATGGTTGGTGGGCTCGTCGAGCAGCAGCACGTCCGGCCTTGAAAGAAGAATCTTGGCAAGCTCGATCCTCATATTCCATCCCTGGCTGAAAGTCTCGGTGTTGCGCCCGAAATCCGAATCGCGGAAGCCGAGTCCGAGCAGGGTCTTCTCCGCCTGCACCGTCGGCGGCTCGGAGTGCTCCATGGCGAGCCGGTCGCTCAACTCTCCCACCCTTTCCGCAAGGGACATATACTCATCTGACTCATAATCAGTCCTTTCAGACAATTCCCTGCTGATTGAGGCAAGCTCATCCTCCAGATCCTGTATGGCCTTGAATGCGGTCATGGTCTCCTCCATCACTGTCACACCCCTGCGGTGTTCCATTATCTGCGGCAGATAGCCGATTGTAAGATGGGAAGGCTTGTCGATATGGCCCGATGTCGGGGACTGCATCCCGCATATCAGCTTCATTATGGTGGATTTGCCGGCACCGTTCTTCCCGACAAGTCCTATCTTGTCGGTTTCGCTTATATGGAAACTGACGTCGTCCAGAAGGTTGTATCCTCCGAAGGAAACGGTCAGGTTGTTGATTGAAATCATAGTAAAAGCAAGCTAATATTATATTATGACCTGCATGTAATTATACTCAGCTCATATAGTCCGTAAAGAGGTAGCGCGGCCACAATCATCGAGAACGGGTCGGCAGGTGTGATGATTGCCGCAAGCACAAGGATTATGACAACGGCGTATTTTCTCAGTCCTTTCAGGGTTTTCCTCCTGACGAGTCCCATATTGGACAGCACCGCGATGACGGCCGGAAACTCAAACACAATCCCGAGCAGCAGGACCATCGACGTCAGCATCGAAATATACGAGTTGAGCGTGATTGTATTGACGACACTGTCGCTGACCGAATAGCCCTGGAAAAAGTTGAGGGTAACGGGAAGCACGAGGCAATACCCGACAGCCAGCCCCACATAGAAAAGCAGTCCGGCAAATCCGAATGCTTTCCTGACCGCAACCTTCTCCTTTTCGTACAGTCCGGGTGCAATGAATCTCCACACCTCGAAACACACGTACGGAAAGACGATTATGGCACCAAGCGCAAATGATGTCCTCAGGTGGATGAAAAACTGGGCGGAGATGTCGGTATTGATCAGGTCCATCGAAAAGTTGATTCCGAGCCACCTGTATAGAAAGAAATCGCTCCTGGACGGTGCCAGGAGGATTCTGTCAAACACAAACTGCTTGAAAGCAAAGACAACGGCAGTTGCCGCAAGTATTGCGGCAAGAGACCTGGCCAAAGTACCCCGAAGTACGTCCAGATGGTCCCAGAAAGACATTTCGGCATCTGAGGAAGCCATCACTGACGGTCTTTCTTTTCTTCTCCCTCTTCTGAATCAAGACTCTTTTTGGCCTCTTTCAGCTCTGCAGTAGCTTCTTCAACGCCCTCCTTGAAACTCTTGGCACCTTTTCCGAGTCCGCGCATAAGCTCCGGAATCTTTTTGCCTCCGAACAGAAGCAGTACAATGAGGAAGATGATGACAATCTCCCACGGGCCGATCACGCCAAGCGGATATACAAGCATAATGATAATGGTTTATTGTTGTTCGCTGTCTTCAATGAGCTTTCCGATGATGGAAAGCAGTTTTTCCGGGCAACGCACAGGCCTGCCGGTAGCTTTGTTGAGGAAGCCGAGCACCACCTGCCCTTCGGCACAGACCTGCCCGTGCTGATTGCACACGCTCTGGAGTATCACAAGCTTTGCCGCAGGGACCTTCCCGATCGAAGCCTTCACCGTAAGGGTGTCACCCATCCTTGCCGGAAAACGGTATTTGCACTGTACCTCCACAATCGGGATGGTCACGCCGTCGGCCTCGCACTGCTGGATAGGATAGTCCCACGAGTCCATCATCGAATTTCTCGCACACTCGAAATACCTGATATAGTTGGAATGGTGGACCACTCCCATCTGGTCGGTCTCATAATACCTGACCGGAAAAGAAACCTCAAAAGTGTACATAGGCTACGAATTCTTCAAAGCTGCGATCTGTGACTTGTAACTCTCTATCTTTGAGAGGGAATCAGCCTCCTTCTTGCGCTCGATGGCCACGACTTTCTCCGGCGCGTGCGCCACGAAGCTCTCATTGGAAAGCTTCTTCCTGACGGATGCGAGGAACTCTTCCTGGTGCTTGAGTTCCGCCTCGAGCTTTGCAATTTCCTCCCCGGCATTGACCACTCCTGCAAGAGGGATGAACATCTCGGTGGTACCCACCATAAATGACGCTCCCGCCATGCCTCCGAAATCTGCTGTATGCTCAACCGAAGATACCGCGGCGAGTTTCTCCACAACCGGAAGGAACTCTGACGGGAATTCACCCTTGATTTTGAGAGACAGGGCCTCGCGCGGAGAGAGGTTCTTCTGCTGGCGTATGCCGCGCACTCCGTTGACGGCACCCATTGCTGCCTCGAATCCGGCAATCACGTCCTCGTCATACTGCCCTGCAACCGGAGTCCCCTGATACATGATGGTCTCGCCTTCCTTCCTTTCGGCCATGGCCTGCCAGAGCTCTTCGGTAATGAAAGGCATCACAGGATGGATCATCTTCAAAAGCTTCTCGAAGAACTCGAGCGTAGCCCTGTAGGTCATGGCGCTGACAGCACCGCCGTATGCCGGCTTCACAAGCTCAAGATACCAGGAGCAGTAATCGTCCCAGAAAAGCTTGTAGATGGCCATAAGGGCATCCGAGATGCGGAACTTCCTGTAATGGTCCTCAACGGTCTCGATAGTCTTGCTGAGCTTGTTGTCAAACCACTTGACTGCCACCTTGTCAACCTCGGTCTGTTGAAGCGATTCATCAACCTTCCAGCCGCTTACGAGACGGAACGAATTCCATATCTTGTTGCAGAAATTGCGTCCCTGCTCCACCTGCGACTCGTCATAGAATATGTCATTGCCGGCCGATGCGCAAAGGAGCATTCCGATGCGGACTGCATCAGCCCCGTACTTTTCTATGAGCACAAGCGGGTCAGGAGAGTTGCCGAGCTGCTTGCTCATCTTGCGGCCCAACTTGTCACGGACGATTCCGGTGAAATAGACATTCCTGAAAGGAACTTCGCCCATAAATTCTCCTCCGGCCATAATCATCCTGGCCACCCAGAAGAAAATGATGTCCGGTCCGGTCACGAGGTCGCTTGTAGGATAGTAATATGCAAGGTCTTTGTTCGGAGCCGATTCCGGATGTCCCGGGCGGTTGGTGTCGAATACGGAAATAGGCCATAGCCAGGAGCTGAACCAGGTATCGAGCACATCCTCGTCCTGCTTCAGGTCCGCAGCGGTGACTGACGGGTCGAGCTTCCTTGCAGCATCAAGGGCCTTTTCTGCAGTCGGCTCCACAACATAGCGTCCGTCAGGAAGATAATATGCCGGAATGCGCTGTCCCCACCAGAGCTGGCGGCTGATGCACCAGTCGTGGGCGTTCTCCATCCAGTGGCGGTAAGTGGCCATATATTTCTCCGGGATGAGCTTCACCCTGCTGCTTTCAACCGCGTCAAGCGCCTCTGCTGCAAGGGCATCCATCTTGAGGAACCACTGGGCGGAAAGCCTCGGCTCAATGACAGCGTTGGTACGCTCCGAATAGCCCACCGGGGAGGTGTATTCCTCGACCTTTTCGAGGTTGCCGGCTTCCCGGAGCATGTCCACAATCTTCTTCCTTGCATCGAAACGGTCCTCACCGACAAGAATCTGTGCCTTTTCGTTGAGGCGTCCGTGCTCGTCGATGATGTCGATTACCGGAAGATTGTGCCTCAGGCCGATTTCATAGTCATGGACATCGTGTGCCGGGGTGACCTTGAGGCATCCCGTACCGAAATCCATCTCCACATAGTCATCCTCAATGACAGGTATCTCCCTGTTGATGAGCGGGATAAGTACCTTCTTGCCGCGGAGCCAGTGATGGCGTTCGTCAGCAGGATTGACGCAGATTGCCGCATCGGCCATGATGGTCTCCGGACGGGTGGTCGCGATGACAAGATATTTGTCGGTCGGATTGCCGTTTCCGTCGGAAATATAGTATCTCAGATGATAGAAATGGCTCTTGGTATCCTTGTGGACCACCTCTTCGTCGCTGACTGCCGTAAGGCCGGCGGGGTCCCAGTTGACCATACGTACACCCTTATAAATCAACCCCTTGCGGTAGAAATACACAAAGGTATTGATGACAGCCTCAGTGAGGTCATGGTCCATCGTGAACTTGGTCCTGTCCCAGTCGCAGGAAGCGCCGAGCTTGCGCAGCTGCTTGAGGATGATGCCTCCGTGCTCCTCCTTCCACTCCCAGGCATACTTGAGGAACTCCTCGCGGGTAAGGTCTTCCTTGTTGATTCCCATACCTTTGAGCTTGTTCACTACCTTGTTTTCGGTCGCGATGCTGGCGTGGTCGGTTCCCGGCACCCAGCAGGCGTTCTTGCCGTCCATGCGTGCCTTGCGGATGAGCACGTCATTGAGCGTATTGTTGAGCACGTGGCCCATATGGAGGATGCCCGTCACATTAGGCGGCGGAATCACGATAGTATAAGGTTCCCTTTCATCAGGTTCGGAGTGAAAGAACTTGTGTTCAAGCCAATAGGCATACCATTTATCCTCAACGGTGGAGGGGTTGTATTTTGCCGGAAGTTCCATAAATCTGCAAATAATTCTTCTTTAACACAGGCCGATTCCGGCCCAATCATGCAAATATAGCAATTCAGGGAACCAGAAGCAAAAAAAATCGCTATCTTTGTTGTTATAAGCCCACAGGCGGGCGTTCATTTCAAAACAGATTCTTATGCCAAACAACGACAAACCGAATCCGCAGCAGGTCTCCCTCGAAATCAGGCCTGAAATTGCAAAAGGCACATATTCCAACCTTGCCATCATCACCCACTCCCACAGCGAATTCATCATCGACTTCGCTACCATGCTCCCGGGACTTCCCAAGCCGGACATCTCCAACCGCATCGTCATGACCCCGGAGCACGCCAAGAGGCTCTTCAACGCCCTCCAGGACAACATCATCAAATATGAGGAGCATTTTGGCCCGATCGACATCACGGCGCGTCCTCCGAAAGGAAGTACCATCAACTTCGGCGACCTCGGCCTCGGAAAAGGGGAAAAATCATAGAAATAATGACCAAGCTCAAGAATATCAAAGCCTTCGCCTTCGATGTCGATGGAGTGTTCACTGGCGGCGGGGTCCTCTGCGACCTCAAGGGCGAGCTCTACCGCACCTTCGACTCCAAGGACGGCTTCGGAGTGAGGATGGCTGTGATGCACGGCTTCGGAGTGGCCATAATCACCGGAGGCAGGAGCCTTTCCATCAAGGAGAGGTTCCTGACGAGCGGCGTTGCGGCCGAGGACATCTATCTCGGCGCCCGCAACAAGACCGAACAGCTTGAGGACTACTGCAAAAGGCACGGATACTCCCCCGAGGAGATCATGTTCGTAGGAGACGACATCCCCGACATTGGGGCAATGAAGATGTCCGGCATCGGGCTTTGTCCGAGCGATGCCTGCGAAGAGGTCATCAAAGCCTCCGACATCTTTTCCGATTACCCCGGAGGGCACGGCTGCGTGCGCAATGCCATCGAGATGGTGCTCAAGGCCCAGGGCAAATGGACATTCGACCCTCTTCAGTACAAAAAACTGTTCTGATGGACCTTCACGGCAGACACATTATCCTCGGCAGCGCTTCGCCGCGGCGCAGGGAGCTTCTTGCGGGGCTCGGCATTGACTTTACGGTCGATACCGGCAACACCTTCACGGAGGTCTATTCCCCTGACACTCCCCATATGGACATCCCGAAGCTGATGTCCGAAGGCAAATCCCTCGGCTTCCACAGGCCCCTGGAGGAAGACGAGATACTCATAACCTCCGATACAATGGTGCTTTGCGGAGATAAAGTGCTCGGAAAGCCCCGCGACAGGCAGGATGCATCGGGGATGCTCCACCTTCTCTCGGGACGCAGCCACCACGTGGTCTCCGCGGTCACGTTCCGCTCGCCCGGACATATGCAGACGGCCTCCGACACTGCAACGGTATGGTTCAGGGACCTCACGCAAGAGGAGATTGACCGCTACATCGACACCTGCCGGCCCTTTGACAAAGCCGGAGCCTACGGGATACAGGAATGGATAGGTTACATCGGCATCACCAGGATTGAAGGCTCGTACTTCAACATAATGGGCCTTCCGGTACACCTTGTATATAATATGCTTTTGGATTTCTGACAATATGGCTTCCTACGACTACTGCTGCTCCGTGGACGGACACGGACTCCGCTACAAGGAATTTTCGGTCGTCCTCCTGCAGATTTTCGCAATTGACGACTTCAAGGATTTCAAGCTCCCCGCCTCCGGAGCAGTACGCTCCTTTGTCAGGCCGGTCGAAAACGGCATCGACAGCCTTATCTTCAACATTCCCCGCCCGAAGGATGACAATGAGAACAGCAGCATCGAAAGATTCGAGCTGGGAGGATTCAGCTTCAGGATGTCACTGACAGACCCTTATCCCGTGTTGCTTTCAGGACACGTCAAAGTAAAGATGTCCGTCCTTTTCGGCAACACCGTATCGCTTTCCTACCGCTTTGTGTTCAACGGGAGCGACAGGCTCTGCAAGATGTCGGAGCCGGTATGCACCGACCACATCATTGCACTTCTTGCGACCCACCTGAGCGCCGAGCACTGGAGCAAAAACAAGGGCAAGTCCGAGACCGACATCAATATGGAGGTGACCGATTTCGATGCGACCGGCTTCCCGATCAACGAATCCGGAGACCTTTCACCATCACCGCTCGACCTGCCCCTGAACGGCGTAGGAAGGACATTCGAGCACGTCTGCTCACGCTACAAGTCCTTCATAACCAAGCACTGCACCGCCAACAAGAAGGGCATCAGCCGCGAAGACAGGAAGATTGCCGGCAAGATGATGGCATCCTATTCCGACGACACCTGCGGAGATTTCCACTACGCAATGGTGGACATCTGGGAAAGCCTGATGCACCCGGTAACCGGAGAGGACGGCACGGTGACCGACCTGTTTGCAAACGACAGGGAGCCGAGGCTCTCCGAAGCAGACATCATCAACCATATCAGGGACTTCCACAAGCCTGAGCTCATCGGGCTCATGACAATGTACCCGGAGGAATGGCCATACCGCGACAGCGAGGCCTACGACGAGGTCTGCGGAGGCAACATCGCCATTGACACGGATGACCTCGTGCTTGTCAACCACAATGTCTGCGTCGTATTCGGCACCTACGGACGGCGCGGGGCAGGCTCGCCCGTTGACTGGGAGGAGCACCTTCAGGAAAGGGAGAAATACGATGTCTCCTGGCCTGAATACCTTCTTATCCTCGAGATGGTGCTGGCAAAGAAATTCGTCATCGGATATGCCAAGGACCAGCTCATCAGGGCCACCCTCGACGTGGGCAGGGAAAAGGACTCGTACAGCGACCTGATTGCCCACAATGCATCCCTGAGCATACGCCTGTCGCGTCTGGAGCTGCAGCTCGACGTGGTGAAGTATTCGAGGTTCATGTCCCACAAGGTGATGTTCGACAGGACTACCCGCAGGCTTGAGCTCGAGTCCGACACCGAGGTGCTCAACAGCCTTACGGAACTCGTTGACAACAGCCTTCACAATATCAGCGACTACAAAGCCATGAAGTCGGACACCTTCCTCAACTTCATACTTGCCCTCGTATCGGTGGCATCCACCTTCCAGTTGTTCTTCGGACCGGCCGAGATGCCGTTCGTGGAAGCCTCCGGATTCGGCAGCAAGAGCTTTTCCGTAATTCTCCTGTGGATAGTGGCAGCCATCGCCGCCTTCGGCATCCTGCTCGTATGCTCCAACATGGTCAAACGGATCATCAAAAAAATCAAGCTATGGATTACATCATAACGACAGCATCTGAAGCGGACAGGGATACCCTTGCCGACATTTTCATGGATCACATATCTGCGCACCGCGAATACATTTCCCACGGGGAGATGCAGATGGGCACTGCCGTAATGGTGACCGGCACGGACGGCTCGCGCTCCCCCGCTCCCGCCCCGGACGGCAGAAGGATGTGGCTGAAATACATCACGGTAAAAATCTCATCCGAAGATGCCGTAGTTTACAAGGCGGTATCGGGAGACGGTATTGTCGGATTCTGCGTGGCTGACATAGAGGAGGACGGGGCGGACCCGTTCGGTATGCTGTGCGACGTGCTTGTCAAGGAGAATGTGCGCGGAGCAGGCATCGGAAGCGCCCTTATGGCTGCAGGCCTGGGCTGGCTTCGGTCGAAGGGCATCACGGACATCTATCTCGAGTCGGGCAAGAACAACCATTCCGCCCACGGTTTCTTTGAAAGGCGCGGCTTCAGAAAAGTATCGGAAATATTCCGGCTCGACAATCAGCAATAACCTGGCGTACAACACCGGTTCTGCTGCAGGCACAGCACCCTATAGTATCTTATCTTCAAAAGTTCAGCCCTATAACACAAAAAAGAAGTCCGTCAGATTGGACTTCTTTTTGCTTTCTTGAGCATTGGCGCGTCACGCGCGAAGCTCAAACTAACCACATAATTAATAACACTAAAACTAATAACCAATAAGCTTTCGGTAGAGAGAACCTCATCCCTTAACTCTGGTACAAAGGTACAGCTTTTTCCTTATTCTGCAAACATTTTCAAAGATTTTTTTGCAAAAAATTGTCAAATTTATCGTTTTAATATTGATTATCAACTAATTACATGGGTTGTAAACCGTTACATTTTTGAAATAATTTTGAAAACTTTCAAAAAAACCTTGATTTAACTCAACAAAAAGCACATTGAAAAGAACCTAAAACGATTGTTGTATCAAAGTGAAATATAAATCGTAAATCAGCTTACACTTTTATTCGGAGCTCACTTGCTTTTCAGGATCACAAGCCTGTCTCCGGCCATCATCACAGTATCCCCGTGGGGAATGATCTCCTTTTCTCCCCTGCGGAGAAGAAGCACAAGACCCTCACCCCTGAACTCGCAGATCGCGTGGCCGTCAAGCTTTCCGCCGGGTTTCACTGTCCTCTCCAGCAGGAATGTGCTCGTATCGTCAAAGGTCTTTGTGACCAGGACTGCCGTATCACCGGAGCGGACTACGGTATCCCCGTGCGCAGTAATGCGTTCCCCGTCCCTTATCACAAGGGCTATGAGCACATTGCGGGGCAGCCCGAGGTCACGGACTTTCTTGCCGTCCCAATTACTCCCCTTTGCGATGCCGATGCTGCCGAACTGCATCTCGGACCCTTCGGAATAATCATTGAAGGTCTTCATCACATTGTCCCTCAAGTCAATCATTTTCAGTCTTTTGGACACATCCGGTATCAGCGAGCCCTGAAGTGATATGGAAATGAGGACAATGCAGAACACTATATTGAACAGGTCGTGCTCGAGCATCCCGCTTCCGCTGACGGCCATTATCGCAAACACGATGGAAGCCGCACCGCGCAGCCCGACAAACGATATCAGCGCCTGCTGCCGGAGCGGATGCCTTCCGAACGGGATCAGTATGGAGCTGACGGCAACGGGACGGGCGACAAGAAGCATGAAAATGAATATTGCCAGAGCCGGGAGGACGGCCTTGTGGAGCATTGCCGGCTTGGCAAGGAGGCCGAGGAGGAAGAAAATCAGCACCTGCATCAGCCCGGTGACCCCGTCAAAGAAATTGACCTGGGCCTTCTTGCCCGGAAAATCACTGTTGCCCAGAATGATGCCCACAATATAGACGCTCAGGTAGCCGTTGCCCCCGATCAGGTCAGGTATGGCATACGCCAGTACTGCAGTTGCAAGGATGAACAGCGAATCATAGCCGTCTCCCTTGATGCGGATGCGTTCCAGGGCCAGGGCGGCAATCTTCGCAATCCCGAAACCGCAGGCCAGTCCGAAAGCAATCTGGGCAAACAGCATCCATGCAATGCCTGCTCCGGAGGCGGTCCCGTTGATGATGCCGAGCATCATTGCCGTGAGCATATACGAGCACGGGTCATTGCTTCCGCTCTCCATCTCGAGGAGAGGGGCGGTGTTGTTCCTGAGGCCGAGTTTCTTGGACCTGAGTATTGAAAACACGGAAGCGGCATCCGTCGAACTGATGACAGACCCCATCAGGAAGCTCTCCGCCCAGCCCCATTTCAGCGCATAATGGCAGAACAGGCCTGTAAGTCCCGCGGTGAGCGCAACACCGAGCGAAGCCAGGACCACAGCCTCGCGGACAACAGGCCTTGCAGCATCCCATTTAGTACCGAAACCGCCATAAAACATAATGAATATGAGGGCAACGGTACATATTTCCCTGGCAATGTCATAATTGCCGAAATGCAGGGGCACAAGGCCGTTGTTGCCGAAGAACATACCCAGCACGATGAATGCAAGGAGGGTGGGTATGCCGATACGGGACGATATGTTGTTGAGCCATACGCAGAGAAGCACCACGATGCCCATAAAAATCAGGAAAAGTGTCGTCATTTATAAAAGGATTTAAGTCCGGCGGCAGAACGGTGCGTCAGCAGTTCCGCACGCAGTGTGGGAAATGCAGGTCAAAGCAGGTCAGATACTTGCAGATCGGGAAATCCCGACAGTCCGGGACAGAAAATCCTATAGCCTGAGACAGCAGATTGAATACAGATACCTTTCGGCAGTTTGAGTCCCCGAGAGGGTATTGAAAGGCATTGTAAGATATGGATGTGAATTGTTGTCGATGAGTTTGCCGGACTTGACAATCCGGAAGGCGGATTTGGTATGGGAGGAACTGCTGCGGGTCCTCCCGGTCAGGCGTACAGAGACGTGGCTGCCTTCCTCATGTCCGGAAAAGGAATAACCCTGTCCGACGGACAGGCAGATGTCACGGTTCTGGGCACCGCAACGGGCTGAATCCCGGGATGTGCCTACGGAAACGCAACGGCAGGCCTGATGCTGCGGGTCGGACGATACGGACTCCCCGCCCCCGGAAAGCAGGGACAGGATGAGCAGCGACACTATGAATTGGAGAATCCGCATAGAGCAAAAATAAGAAAATAATTCTATATTTGCAAAGGACTAAATTTTAAAGCATTATACTATGGAATTTTCAAATCTTCAGCTTGCGGCCATTCTCAAGATGGCGATGCAGGTGGCCGACATCGACGACAACTCCACCGAGGATGAATTCAGGGTGATTGTCAATGAAATGGGCTATTTCGGTGTTTCAGACGAAAAAGAGTTTCAATCAATGCTCGAACTCACCAGACAGTTCAGCATGAATGATGCCCTGACCATTGTCAGCAATCTCCCTGACGGGCAGAAACGCGAAGTATGCGCCTTTGCCGGTGCCATCATCTGTGCAGACGGACAGATCACCAATATTGAGGAGGAGCTTTGGAATCAGCTCCGCGAATGGCTTGACTATCCGGACATGACTCTTGAAGAAGCAGTAAGGATATTCAACAGGGAGGACAGTTCTTCGTCCTCATACAGGAGAATCGACTTCAAGGACGGGTCATATTATGAGGGCGAAATCCGCAACGGCCTCTACAACGGGAAGGGTCGCATCGTTTTTGCCAACGGCGACATCAAGGAAGGCACTTTTGTGGACGGAAAGATGAACGGCTACGGATCATACTGCTGGGCCGCGGGCGACAAGTATATCGGCAACTTCGTCAACGGCTATATGCAGGGCTTCGGCGAGTATTCCTACAGCCGCGGAGACAGGTACAAGGGCTGCTGGTTTGAGGACAAGAGGAACGGATTCGGCATCTACACCTATGCTGACGGAAAAGTCGAGCTCGGAGAATACCGCGCAGACAAGCGTCACGGCACCACAATCATGCTGAGCAAGTCGGAAGCGTCCATAATGCAGTACAACGACGGATCCAATACCAACACCGTCAGGTACACCGGGCTTGATTTCGACATTTAGGAATTGTTTCGGGGAGATCCCTCCACGCGCCCAGCTTGGTCGGGATGACAGAAAAGAGCGGAAAGCATCCCGGTCGGGATGACAGAAAAAGAAGCCGGCCCAAAAGGGCCGGTTTCTTTACTTTGTAAATACCGGGCGGACCGGAAGTCCCGTATAACGGTCCGCATTGGTATTGACCGAAGGTCTGCCGGTGGACTCGTAAAAAAGCGTCGAGTTGGCCTTGGCGATGTTGGATTCACCGGAAGTGCTTGACCAGTAATAGCCGCGGTTGGTCTGGGCAGGTGCCTGGCCATTGTTGAAGCCGGCATAGACAAGCGTGATGGTATTGCCGGTTGTTTTGCTTGTAAACCTGACAGAGTTGGAATCACTGAGGTATTCATAAGTGCAGGCCGCATAGAGCTCATTCCATTCTGCAATGGTAGGGGTCCTCCACTGTCCGCCCCAAAGATTGCGCGCAGCATCATACTTCGGATCGCCGCTGTAATCATAGCCCGCAGGCAGTTCTTTTGGCTTCGTGCCGTCAGTGAAAGCATTGTTGTAATTGGTATATGCATTGTTGCCCACGGAAGAAGTCACCTCGTTCACTCCCCACATGATCCAGTATCCCTGCAGGGAGCTTATGTTGTCCTTAGTCGCATCAGGATACTCTTCGGCTCCAA
Organism: Candidatus Cryptobacteroides sp.; assembly: GCA_051878275.1. Taxonomy (GTDB): domain Bacteria; phylum Bacteroidota; class Bacteroidia; order Bacteroidales; family UBA932; genus Cryptobacteroides. The sequence continues at coordinate 42,068 of JBJEJU010000014.1, forward strand.
GATTGAAACTTGACCACATGACTGAGGTCCCCATATCCACAGCCACGCTGTACGGCACCTTCTGCACATCCTCATCAGGATAATAGCAATGTCCGGCCTTTGTGGTCACGGGCCAGATATTTTTGGTATTGCCGGTCCCGAACCTGTAGAGCTTTCCGTCAAATACATATTTTACGGTCACATCCAGGATGCATCCCGGCCTGAAAAGATACCTGCACTCGTCATGGCCGTCCGATGAGTCCATAACGTATGGCGTAAAATCCTTTCCGTCAAACATATAATCATATTTCACAGCACCGGTAGGGATTGTGAAGCGCAGCATTGCAAGGGTATGGGCAAATGTCAGGCTTACTGTCTTTCCCGACAGGTTCACCTCACCGTACCTGCATCCTTCTATATTGCTTGCAACCAGGAAATCATACTTTGTAAACGAAGCACTCTGGTCTGACGGCAAAGCATTGTGGAACGTCTCCACAAAAGACCTGATCCCCTCTACGGAGCTGATGCTGCCCGCACCCTCATCATAGGGATAATACGCAAAGTACCCTGTCCCGAGCCCGAGGATGTCGGACATCGGATAGTTGGAAGTATTGCCTTCGCCGCTACCCTCCTTGAAAATGGACCAGACGGTATTGCCGTCATTGTCCAGGCCGGAGCAGTAAACCTTGAGGTTGGAGACTTTGACAGAGTTGTCATCCCCGAGCACGAAAAGACCGAAGAAATCACCTGTCACAAACTCAGTGTGCTCGCCATAATCCCCGCTGTACGAGACCTTTGTGGAAGGAAGGCCCTGCATATCGGAGACCTTCGCACAGAGAGTCCACCCTGCGCTGTCCGAATTGTCAGGGACAGATTCCGCAGAGCAGCCTGCAAAAGCAAGCAGGGCAGACAATATGTAGATTATTCTGTTTTTCATCTCAATTCTCATTTGGACTGTAAACCGGACGCACAAGCATTCCCGTATAGCGGCTTCCGTCAACCTTGATCATCTGGTCCGAAGCATTGAAATAGGCATATGACACACATCTGAGGATTGTCGGGGAAGCACTGCTGCTCAGATAGTAAGCCGTAGCCGGGTACCTGAGTCCATCATTTTTCTTTCCGTCTCCCGATTCGGTGACATTGCCTTCCTCATCCTTTTCGACTTCCATGGTGCCGTCAAGGTAACCTCCCGTGGAGAAATAGATGTATTTCTCCGGATTATTCTTGCTTGTGACCTTGATGACATTGAAAGTGGTTTTTCCGGTAGTGCGCCCGAGATACCTCTGGTGGGACTCGGTGTAACTGTCAACGACTTCGAACGTGCAGCCCGCATACATCGCCCTGAACTCATTCTCGGTAGGCAGGCGCCATTTGCCGCGCCACCATTTTGCGTGCGCCACATCGTATTCAGTCTCCTTTATTGTGCCTCCGAGCGGGGCAATCTTGTACTCATTGTCGAAATAATTGTTGTAGCCGTAGCCGTGATAGCCGGAGATGCCGTTGTCGTACTGCGTGAAAGTAGCGCCCCAACAATAGTAATCCCCCCTGGCATAAGGGTCTTTGCTTCCCTTCCTTGCCCCGCGGTCACCTGATGCAGGATCGAAAGGATAGCTCTCCCCCACTGACTCACCGAGATTGTACTTTGACCATATGACCGTATGTCCCAGGGTCGTGGTATTGCCGTCACGGTCCACAAACTCCACATTGTCAAGCTCGAGGTCCACCCCGTCGGTATATGGCACCATAGGCTCGCCCTCGAAGGATATCGAATAGAGGTAACCTGCCTGTATATCAATGGAATAGCTGAAATAACGGACATTGGTCTCCTCGAGGCTTCCGACAATCTTTACAGTTACTGCCTGATTGCCGACCGGTTTGGGATTGACAAGGTACCTGCGGCGGAGATCCTTTGTGCCTCCCGGCAATTCGGCACGATAGGTATGGTCTATGGTAAGGCCGGATGGAGTTGTGCCCGGGTTGAGACGGATAGGATAAAGAGGGGTGACTCCGTCTGGCTTCCACTCGTTGTTGTAGAAAAGGGAAATGGTTGCCATCTTGTGGTTCAGGACAAAACGCAGTTCGCCGCTGCCCGGGGAGATGGGCTCGTCGGGAGCCATAAGGTCGCTCCTGTCAAAGTTCTCCTTGGTGCTCTGGTCCTCCATCACGGTAAAATTGTCCACTATCTCTTCCAGGGTGCAGCCGTTCCACTGGTCGCTGTACGGATAGTATGCGAAGTATTTTGCACCCGCAACCCTCTCCACAAAGCCGTAGCCCCTGTCATTGAGGAAGGAAGACCATACTACTCCGTCCACCACTTCGTCCCCGTTATAGACAAATCTGACATTGTTGCACACATCAAGCACATTGCCCTGGGCATCGACTGCGGTGACTCCGATTGCATCGCCCGCCTCGAAGGAGGTAAGAAAGCCGATGTTCTCGGACTTGGTGGAAGCCCTGCCCTGCTCCGAAAAAGCCACGGAAGCAGCGCTGACATACAGCCTGTCGGAAGCGACGGGAAAATCCTCCCTGCTGCAGGAAAGCAGTGCCGCGGCGCAGGCAAAAGTCAATGCAAATATCTTTATATCAGTCATTTTGAAGAATAGCTCTTACAGTGTGGTTCTTTGTTTTTTCTTCTGTCACGAATTCATAAATATCATTTCCTCCATTAAGGACTTTGCCGTATTCCGAAAACGAGGATGTCTCCCCAACCACCGTTTCAGTCTGCTTGAAAGCGAAGTGGAGAAGATATGCCTTGTCAGTGTCCGTCTCCGTCTCATCCTCATCGCGGGTCCAATAATAGCCGTCGAAAACTCTGTTGATGGTGGTTGTCCCGGAGTCGTTATATTCCGTTTTCGTGGTCAGCGTACTCGGAAGAAAGATTGACGCCCCGGAGGTAATTGCGCTTTTGATTCTCAGGCCATAGACTCCGGATTCACCATCCCTGCACATCTCGATATTGGCTTCTGTGCCGAAAAGCTGGCTGAAGTCTTCCCGGGTCGGGGTCTTCCATTTGAAATCGGTGATGTTGTCGAAATAAGGCGCCAGGTAATCCTCGTCGGAGGCGTCTGCAGGGGTGACTTCATGCCAGTTCAGCGTGACATCAAAGGAGCTGTAGAGATATTCCCCGAGATTGCACTCGGCCCACAATGTGTTGCCGTACATCTTCATGAAGCCGTAGGTATAAACATTCTTCCTGTCCTGCACCCAGTATGAAGGGCTGACCTTGACAAAGAGCGAGACCTCTTCGGTAGGGACATTGAACGGGTCTCCCACCCAGTCGGAGATGCTCACGCCCTCAAGCTCGACAGAATTATCATTCAGGGCGAAATTGAAGGTGTAGATCCTGTTGCTCTCAAATTTTTTGCAGGCAGATTCCCTGAAGAAATCCGCAGCAGGGATATTGAATGTATGTATTTTGTCCGAAGTCTCGAGGATGAAGGCAAGAGTGGCTCCGTCAAGGGAGGACTCGCTGTCAAACGGCAGGCAGACAGCATAGTAGGTACCCGTGTGGACAGTCTCCCCGTCCTTTGCCCCTATCCTTTCGCCGTAGCCCGCATCGATTGAGGTTTTTATGGTATTGAAATAGCCCGATTTGTCTTCCGGCTCGGAGACCGTCACCGCTGAGCCGTCAGTTTTCCAGCAGAGCTTGTCGGGAAATAGCTTGTCGCAGGTGATTTTCACCGACTCGAGGACGATGTCACGGTCCGTGGTGTTCCTGACATTGAAGCGGAAAGTGGCAGGGATTGCGCGGAAAGTCGTGGAAGCGGCGGCAAAATTCTTGTCCGACGCTGACGGGGTGCTTTTTACTGTGGACTCGCCGCGTATGTAGCAATAGTCCCCGAATTCTTCAAGACGGCCCGAGGCACTCTGCTCAAAAACACTTGGCATGGAGAAAGTTACCGACACTGCCTGGGCAGAAGTTTCAATAGAGCAAAGAGACGAGCCGTTGACCGGAGAGAGGAAGAAAAGGGGATCGCCCGCATCTGCAGCATCTGCTGGAAGGGTAAGTCCTGATGTGGCACGCAAGGCTTTGTGGCTGTCACCGGGGTCAATCAGGGAAATGTGCATTGGAGAATACCACTCTCCCCCGTTCCACTGCACAAGGGAACCGTCCTTTGAGACGGCAGCAATCATGCTGCCGTCTGCATCCCATACGAATGTGGCGGTACCGTCACGGTCCTCGAAATGGGCCCTCGTGGCGGGTTGCGTATCCAATGCCATCTCCACTTTGGCCAAGGACTTGCCGTCTTGCGGAACATCCTCGCTGCTGCACGATGCAGCAGGGAAAACGGCCAGCGCTACAATAATATATGACTTTCCAAACAGTTTCATCCCAATAGTCCGATTCTAACTGAAATTATGTTCTCCTCCATCCTGGAGGTCTTCTCCCACAAACAGTTCCGTAGCAGTGCCCACAAATACAAGATTTGCCTGAGGCGTGTATTCAAACCTGTAAACGTATGATTTGCCGGGCTCCCAGGCCCTGTCTATTGTAAATACAGTCTGCTTTTCCTCTCCGTTGACTTTCAGCGAAAGCGTCCACTGCCCCTTTGCATCCGCAGAAGGGACCATATACCACGGGCTCCCCGTCGCTACAGCCTCTCCGGACTGCGCCTGGATATCGACTCCGCTGAATGCAAGAGGCTCAGAAGATGTCGTGACATCGGTCAAAGCTCCCGGCGTCACTGAATTCCTCTCCCAGTCATAGCCAAAGGCAAGGCGGCCCGAGACTGCATACGGCGAAGACGGGGTGAGGCTTATATCGGTGATACTGACCCCGACATCAGACAGATATCTGAATGATAGGTTGACGCGGGCATTGGCATACTTGAACAGCAGGTTCACGGTACTTCCGAAAGAAGGGTCAGTGCGCAGGGCCCTATACGGCTCGCTGTACAGGGAGGTGTTGCTCAGGGTACGGGTTGATTCCATGGCAAGCACAAGTGCGGACCCGGAGATGTCGCTTACCCTGCCCTGCGGGGCTCCGGCGTGGAAGCGGAACTCCGAAGAGGATGCGTTCCAGAACTTCAGCTCCTGCCCTTCAGTGTCTTCTCCCGAAATGTAGGTCCAGCCCTGCGCCGTGTCATAATTTACCCTGTAGCCTACCATCACGTCGGTGCTCACGCCTTCGCTCACGCTGGCTGCCCACACCCTGAAATTTTCAAATACCGAAGACAGGCCTGCCTTGGTCTGCCCTGTCGAGAAAGCCACAGGCAATTCTTCCGGAGACTGCACACCGGTCTTGCGGCAGGCCACGGCCGCCGAGAGCAACATAATGATGGACAGATATTTAAGCTTTCCCATAACAGTTTGATTGGCAACCGGAGGGGCGATCAGGCCCCACCGGCCGGTAAGGATTAGAGATAGATGGTAATCTCAGTATTGGTCTCATCCCACTCATTAACTTCTGCGCTGAACTTGATTACGCTGCCGACGATTGGTTTTCCTGCATCGTTGGTCTGGTTATCTCCGTCAAGATCTCCCGGCATTTCAGGATCGACAAAGCCCGCTCCGCTTTTGCTGTTGTCAGAGAAGAAATTGATGATAAAGGTATATTTCTTTCCCTGAGCCAGTGTAAACTTAGTTGCATCCGGGGCAACCGGTACAGGTACAGCCATCCAGGCAGACTCATCGCCTGACGCAGGATAAAGCTTCAGATTGCCATTTTTCGCAGTAATCTTTACTTTGAGGGCAAGGTAGGTACCATAATTTGTAGCCTCGACAGAAGCATTGTCTTTATTGTTCGCCTGGTCCCAAGGCTTGACTTCCTGCGGAATAAGATACCAACGTCCATTATCTTCATTTGTCATTACTTCCTTTTCAGTGCCTGACAATTCAGTAGCAGTAAACGTGGCTTTGTAATCTGAAGAAGCCTCTTTGTTGACCTTTTCTGCATTTGCTACCATTTTATTGGTGCTGAAGGAATAAGTACCTTCTCCGGCAAGGTTTGCGAATTTGACACCGTCAACCTCAACTTTGTAGGTTAAATTGCTGTTCTTTGCCTTTACAATCACCTGGGTAAGGTAGTGATTGAAAGTAAGCTTTGTTGCCAAGTTATTTTCAGTCTTTGCAAGTGTCTGATCATCTGCATAGGCAGCCACAAGGTCCTCCTGTTCAGCAAGAGTAGAAGAAGGAGCAAAAGTCAAAGTCTCGTTATTGGCATCTATATTCCTTGTAAAATCACCTTTTTCCGGAGTATTGTACGCATAGAAATCAAGTGCAAAAGCAGGCCAGAAATACTGAGGAGTACTTTCCCAAACTCCGGAAGTAGCGTTCTTTTCAAATTTCACATTGTCAAAATAGATGGCACCTTTGCCGAGGGCGGTAACATTGAAAGAGGTAAAGTTGTCAGTTGTCACGTCAGTCTGTGTTGCCTTGGTAGGTTTGGCCGTGTAGGCGGAGAAATTGATTCCGCTGCCGGAGGTTTCAGGTCCGCTGCCCACAACTTCAGTCTTGGTGCAGGATGCCGCAATGAGGGCAAGAGCTGCAAGGGCAAATGTTGATTTGTTCATAATGGTAAAAAATTAGAGTTTATTGATGTTTGTTATTGTTTATTCTTTCGTTAAAGTATATTGTTCTTTACATCGGTATGTCCACCGTCTCGTCTTCCCATTCGTTGATGTCGGTATTGAATCCGCCCTCGTCTTCGCCCACGACCTCGGGCAGCTCTATTTCAAGGTCGAGATTGAGCGACAGCTGCATCGACAGCGTCACATCGATTGAGATAAGGTCGGTGACGTCAAATGACAGAGGATAGGGTTCGCCGTTAATCAGCACGAAGTTGATGTCGAGGAAGTACCTTCCGCCGGAGTTGCCGTCCCCTATGAGCCCGAAGGACAGGAAGTTCGCCGTGATGGTGCCGTCCGAGTCGGAGCCCGGGTCAAATTTCCTGTTGTTGAGGATGAACGCGTGCGCAACCCCGTCCGTGGAGTTCTCCCCGAGTCCCATATAATGTCCGCCGGCAACTCCCCGAAGGTACGAAAGCGTCGTGCCCCTGGCGTATTTGAGTCCCGTGACGTGAGCCGTGATGTTTACCTTTGAGATGACCGGTGCCGGGGAGGTCTCCACAACGAGAGCAGTCTCCACCGGGGAGTCACCCTGGGGCCTGTCATACCAGTAATCTATCTGTTGCGGAGTGATGTGCACTCCCTTTATGACCGATACCGCGAGCGTGTCAGGCTCCACTATGCAGTATTCTTCCTCATCGGCCTTTGAAGCGAGATGCTCCCTGAGCCTGTTGCTCGTCCCCTCGTCCCGTACTCCCCTTGCCTGGAATGTGGCGATATTGTCATAGCCGGTAAAATCTATTTTCCCGCCGAATTCCTCCGGGGTATCGTTCATCACTACAAGGGTAAAATCGCCCTGCGGCAGACGGACATAGCATTTTTCCGATGCGCTGACAGGCGGGAACCTCTTGTAGAGGGAGCCGTCGCTGTCACGGAAGGCGAATACGCTGACACCGTTGGGATGTACTCCCGAGGAGGTCCAGTCGGGCTCCACAAGCACCGTGGCTGTGTCGGAGGATGCATAATAAAGATGGTCCCTGCGGCAGGAAACTGTTGCCACAAGCATCAGGAGTGCAAGAAGTTTAATAAGATTTCTCATCTTGCACCTCCTTTTCCTGAAGAAATCAGCCATACCAGCGATACCGATGCCTTTGTAGGCAGGATCCCGGAGATCCTCTTTACCTCCCAAGGATAAGGTATGACCTTGATATCGCCATACTTTGTGTCCTTGGCAGTGATGTACTGGCGGTAATCGCTCTGAAGATATCCGATGCCGATGCTGTACTCAAGCCTTAGGCTGCTCCCGATCCTGTGGGCATATCCGGCACAGATGCCGCCCGTCATATAGAAATCTCCCTGCACTCCGTCGCCTCCGGTCAGGTTGCCTAGCTGGAAATCATAATAGCCGGCTCCGCCATAAATGCCTGCAAACAAGCCTGTAAGCGGTGCCCTTCGGCTTCTGTCGCCAAACCAGTACCTGCCTTCCACATCGGCCCCGAGCATCTGTACGGTTATGTCCCTGGCTTTATCCCGCCACCACGGGAAATATGCGTCCGCAGCAATGCTGAACCTCTCCCCGCAAGGGATTTCGAGTCCAAGATTGATTATTGAAGCGGCGTCAAACAAAATGTTGGTTTTCAGTGCAAGAATCGGATTACCCCCCCCGGAGGCACGACGGTCTCCTGTGGTCTCCAGCAGGACTTCTTCTACAGGCGGCTCATCCGTGACACCCATCACATACGGCCACACCGGCTCACCTTCCGGAATCTCCAGTCCGGCCTCCATAACGGCTCCCGCCGGCAGGCTCCCCGAGATGATATCAGGCTGCCTTACGGTATAATACACAGTCAGTTCCGCCTGCCTCAGGAGCGGGAAAAGACTTTTGTCCATCTCCCTCCACAGACGGCCGGCATCATAGTCCATAACCGCTTTTTTTCGGCCGCCGACAACTATTCCGTTCTCAAATATATATTGCGGGGTATTCTCGATTATGCCGGCAACTTCTTCCCTCCCCCTGATGTCGGAACTGCGCAGAAGGATGGCAAGATTGTCCCAATCCTCGCCTGCGGACTTGACGCATACACTCACATCAGCGCTGAATCTGTTTCTGAACAGGGCTTCAAGCGAGGATGCACGCCTTAAGCTCAATGATTTGTTGAGTGCTGAAGGTCCTTCGGGAGAAGAAGATGAACAGAGCAGGACCACGCTGTCGATCTTTGTGCCGGGAGTGTTTGCGAGGCTGTCGAGAGCTGTGAAAAAGTCTTCGAGACGCTCTCCGTTGCCGTTCAGCTCCGGGTTGATGTCGGAGGAGCTGCGGTTGAAATAGACTTTGACGGACAATTTTTCAGGAGAAGTAGCGGTAAAAGAAAAAACCTCCCCTTTCGCGATGGCAAAAGTGGAAGAGATTGCCGCCAATAATGCACAGCCTATGCCTGCAATAATCCTCTTGAACAATGTACGTTGAAGTTTTTCAGTTTGTCAGGTTTATCTTCTAAACCAACATTTTTGCAAATAAACGATATTTCCACAAAAAATCCAAATTTTTATTCAATTTTTTATATCTTTGCGACGCAACACTTCAGGGCAGGGTGAAATTCCCGATCGGCGGTAAAGTCCGCGAGCCTTCTTGGGCACGAACCGTTGGGATTACGGTACCGACAGTAATGCAGTCCCCCAGGGACCTGCTGACAGTCTGGATGGAAGAAGAAGCGCGCCGGCAGGCGTGCGTGCCTTGGATTGTATGCAGAAAAGTTACACATTCAAGGTTTATCTTATGAGAAAAAAAGTTTTTTCCCGGTGTTGCTTCTCTGCATATCAATTGGCAATCAGGCATTCGGCACCACTCCCAATCATAAGGAGGCTGTGGTTCCCGATGCTGATTCATTGATATGGGAAGGCGAACCTATGACACTCCGGGAGGCAGTCACTACAGCCTCCTTCGCCAACACCTCAAGCAGCCCTCTCAGGCTGTCAACCGTCACAAACGATGCCCTGCGCGACCGTTCCTGGTCCAGGACCTATCCGGAACTGATGTCCGGCATTCCGTGATTGTATGCCACCTCCGAATCCGGCAGCTACGGAGATGCCAAGCTCAACATCAGGGGCTTTTCACAGGAAAACATCTCCGTGTCCCTCAACGGGATACCGATTTCGGGGCTCACCTCCGGCGGGATGTACTGGAACAACTGGATGGGCCTTGCCGGGGCAACCTCCGCAATCCAGGTCCAAAAAGGTGCCGGTGCCTCCATGCTTACGGACTGTTCGGTCGGCGGATCGGTCAACATTGTCACAAATACTGCCGCGGAGAGGATGTCGCTTGAAGTCGGGACCGGCATTTCCGACTTCGGCACAGGAAAGGTGTATCTGCAATACAGCAGCGGACAGCTCCCCCACGGATGGAGCATCCTCGCAATGGGCTCCTATGTCGGAGGACAGGGCTATGTGGACTGCACCGACATCAATTCCTTTGCATTCATGCTCAATGTCAACAAGACCATCGACAGGCACAACACGCTGTCAATCAATTTCCTCGGCTCCCCAGAGCAGCACGGCCAGAGGTCCACGAGACTCTCCCCGCAGGAGGTCCAGCAGTACGGGACCGGTTACAGCAAGGACTGGGGATGGAGGGACGGAGAACATATTGGACTGCAGCTATATTGAACGCGGAAAAGACGGCTCTTCACACGACCTTTCCACCTTCACCGGATTCTGGGGCTTCGGGCGCAATCTCAACTTCGGCCTGAGGCTGTCGTTCGGCCAGCCCGAATGACAGCCCCGCCCGGCGGCGGGACACCCTATTGCTGCTGCCCTTGTCCGGGGATGTCGAGCCATTCATATTCACCGCCCCAGAGATTGAGGAATTTCATGAACATTTCATTGCTAAGGACTACGCTTGCCGTATTGTCGCACGGATGGAAACTGACCTTTTCGGCCGTACGCAGGTCAGAATCAATGAAATACTTGACCCGGTGGCCGTTTTCGAAGAGCTCTTTCGGGTCCGCGCCGGCTTCGATGCCGATGTCGTTGATAAGGCCGAAAGCGCATACGGAGCCGGGAGCCACACCGAGACACCTGTCCATTCTCTCCGCGCTTGCAAAGCTCAGTTTTCCCTGATGGAGCATATGCTCGAGGGAATGGATGTCAAGGTCTTTGTGGCATTCGAAACTGATAAGGTAATGCCTGTTCCCCTTGTGGTTGCGCATGAACAGGTTTTTGCAGTGCGTGGAATTGATGTCCTTCCAGTATGCAAGCGCCTCCTCGATGGTAAAAAGCGGAGGATGGTAATGTATCTCATATTCGATGCCGTGCTCCTCGAGCCAGGCAAGGGTCTTCTGTATTTTTTCTGATGCCACAATCATTTTATTTTCGTTGTCCGGAGACAAAAATAGGCCAATTTGACTGAATCTCAAAATGATTTCCTGCCGCTGCCCGGGGATAATTGTTATACTTTTTTCGGGAACACCCGCAAGGCGCTCTGCCTCCCCCAAGGAAATGATAGACAGGCATGACCCCGCTTGAGTATCGCAACAGTGTCAAAACTTCTTCTTCTCTTCCCTAATCTCAAATCCTGGGTTATTTGAAACCAGTCAACAAATAACAGTAGAATACACCCTGACAATCTCAAGTCGGCAGTCATCAAAAGCGACCGCAACTGCCCAGAGAAAAATCGGAAAAACCGCCCAGAGCATCATCGATATTCTCGTATCAAACCCCAATGCCACACGAACTCAGATTTGCAGCATACTTGGGAAAGCCGATGGCACCATCAAAGAACATCTTGCAAACCTTCAAGCAAGAGGAATTATCGAGAGAGTCGGGAGCGATTTCGGCGGCCACTGGAAGGT
>JBJEJU010000015.1:0-49913 GCA_051878275.1 Candidatus Cryptobacteroides sp.
CAACAATCAATTTCGGCGGTGTTGACGAGCATGTAGTCACCCGCGAAGAGTTTACCCTCGAACACGCACGCGAAGTACTCAAAGACGAAGTTATCGCAATCATCGGATACGGCATCCAGGGTCCCGGACAGAGCATGAATCTCCGTGACAACGGCTTCAAGGTCATAGTGGGACAGCGCAAGGGCAAATCCTATGACAAGGCTGTAGCTGACGGATGGGTGCCTGGAGAGACACTCTTCGAGATTGAAGAGGCCTGCGAGAAGGCTACCGTCATCGAGTTCCTCGTGTCCGATGCGGCACAGATCGAGCAGTGGCCTGTCGTGAAGAAACATCTCACCCCGGGCAAGGCCCTCTATTTCTCCCACGGATTCGGCATCACCTACTCCGACCGCACAGGCATCGTTCCTCCTAAGGATGTGGACGTCATCATGGTAGCTCCGAAGGGCTCAGGCACATCCCTGCGCCGTCTCTTCCTCCAGGGCCGCGGCATCAATTCCTCATTTGCAGTGTATCAGGATGCAACCGGACGCGCCCTCGAGAGGACTCTCGCCCTCGGCATCGGCGTAGGCTCAGGCTACCTGTTCGAGACCGATTTCAAACGCGAGGTTTACTCCGACCTCACCGGTGAGCGCGGGACCCTTATGGGAGCCATCCAGGGCATTCTTCTCGCACAGTACGAGACCCTCCGCGAGCACGGGCACACCCCGTCAGAGGCCTTCAACGAGACCGTGGAGGAGCTTACCCAGAGCCTTATGCCTCTCTTTGCCGAAAAGGGTATGGACTGGATGTACGCCAACTGCTCCACAACCGCCCAGAGAGGTGCCCTCGACTGGATGGGACCTTTCCACGATGCCACCAAGCCGGTATTCGAGAAGCTCTACCAGAGCGTTGCAAGCGGCAACGAGGCACAGATTTCCATCGACGCCAACTCAAAGCCGGACTATCGTGAAGGCCTTGAAAAAGAACTCAAAGCGCTGCGTGAGAGCGAGCTTTGGAGAACAGGTGCCGTGGTAAGGCAGCTCCGCCCGGAAAACGACTAGCAAATGGACAGGAACAGAGTATATATTTTTGACACTACCCTGAGGGACGGCGAACAGGTGCCCGGATGCCAGCTCAACACTGTTGAGAAAATCCAGGTTGCCAAGGCGCTGGAAGCCCTCGGGGTGGATGTGATTGAAGCCGGATTCCCGGTGTCGAGCCCCGGCGACTTCAATTCCGTGCGCGAAATTTCGAAGGCTGTCACCTGGCCGACAATATGCGCCCTGACAAGGGCGGTCGAAAAGGATATCGATGTAGCCGCGGATGCGCTCAAGTATGCAAAGCACGGCCGTATCCACACCGGCATCGGCACCTCCGACTACCATATCCGCTACAAGTTCAACTCCACGAGGGAAGAAATCCTCGAGCGTGCGGTGAAAGCCGTGAAATACGCCAGGAAGTATGTAGATGACGTGGAGTTCTACGCGGAGGATGCCGGAAGGACCGACAACGAATATCTCGCAAGGGTGGTGGAAGCCGTCATCAAGGCCGGTGCCACGGTGGTGAATATCCCCGACACCACAGGCTACTGCCTTCCGGATGAATTCGGTGCCAAAATCAAATACCTCGTGGAGCATGTGGACGGCATCGACAATGCCATCATCTCCACGCACTGCCACAATGACCTCGGAATGGCGACAGCCAACACGATGGCGGGCCTTCTCAACGGTGCAAGACAGGCTGAGGTGACAATCAACGGTGTGGGCGAAAGGGCAGGGAACACCTCCCTCGAAGAGGTCGCGATGATACTGAAATCACACAACGAGATTCCGCTCAAGACCAACATCAACACCACCAAGATCTATCCTACGAGCAGGATGGTGTCCAATCTGATGAATATGCCGGTGCAGCCCAACAAGGCAATTGTCGGCAAAAACGCCTTCGCACACTCTTCGGGCATCCATCAGGACGGAGTGCTGAAAAATGCACAGACCTATGAAATCATCGACCCGAAGGACATCGGCCTGGACGAGAACTCCATCGTGCTCACGGCCCGCAGCGGACATGCGGCCCTCAAATACAGGCTCGAGGTGCTCGGAGTCACGCTTTCCGACGAAAAGCTTGACAAGGTATATCAGGATTTCCTCAGGCTCGCCGACAAGAAAAAGGAAATCAGCGACGAGGACATTCTCATGCTCGCCGGAGCCGACAGGACACACGACCACCACGTCAAGGTGGACTGGCTGCAGGCAACAAGCGGCATTGGGATGAAGCCGGTTGCAAGCATAGGACTTGACATAAGCGGCGAGAAATTCGAGGCGGCAGCTACCGGAAACGGCCCTGTGGATGCAGCGATCAAGGCTGTCAGGCAGATCATCAAACGGCCTGTCACGCTCACGGAATTTACCATCCAGGGTGTAAGCAAGGGCTCCGACGACACCTGCAAGGTCCATGTCCAGGTGGAGTCCGAAGGCAGGTCCTACTACGGATTCGGCATCAACACCGACATTGTCACAGCCTCCATCGAGTCATATCTCGACGCCATCAACAAAATAAGGAACTGACTGATACAAAATGAATACGCTATTTGACAAAATATGGGACAGCCACGTCGTCAACCGGATTGAGGACGGACCGGTCCAGCTCTACATCGACAGGCTCTATTGCCATGAGGTCACAAGTCCGCAAGCCTTTGACGGACTGCGTGAAAGAGGCATAAAATGCCTGCGCCCGGAGAAGATTTTCTGCATGCCGGACCACAACACTCCTACCCACGACCAGGACAAGCCGATTGAGGATCCGGTGGGCAGGAAACAGGTGGATGCACTCACCCGCAACACTGCCGAATTCGGACTCACCCATTTCCCGATGATGGACCGCCGCAACGGAATCATCCATGTAGTAGGTCCCGAGAGAGGTCTTTCCCTCCCTGGGATGACGATTGTCTGCGGAGACTCCCACACTTCCACCCACGGGGCCGTCGGTGCGGTGGCATTCGGCATCGGCACAAGCGAGGTGGAGATGGTGATGGCATCGCAGTGTATCCTCCAGCAGAAGCCCAAGTCAATGAGAATCAGCATTGAAGGCAAGCTCTGCAAAGGAGTGACGGCAAAGGATGTCGCACTCTACATCATGAAGATGATCACCACTTCCGGAGGCACCGGCTATTTCATCGAATATGCCGGTCAGGTCATCAGGGACATGTCAATGGAGGGAAGGATGACCCTGTGCAACCTTTCCATCGAAATGGGCGCCCGCGGTGGATTCATAGCTCCCGACGAGACCACATTCAACTATCTCAAGGGACGCGAGTATGCCCCGAAGGGAGAGGACTGGGACAGGGCCGTGGAGTATTGGAAAACCCTTCGCAGCGGCGACGATGCCGTGTTTGACCGCGAAATCACCTACCGTGGCGAAGACATCGGGCCGATGATCACCTACGGCACCAACCCCGGAATGGGAATGGACATAACCGGAAGCATCCCTGAAGGATGCCCGCAGAAGGCCCTGGACTATATGGGATTTGAAGAGGGGCAAAAGCTTCTCGGACACAAGGTTGACTATGTGTTCCTCGGAGCCTGCACCAACGGCAGGATTGAGGATTTCCGCGCATTCGCTTCCATTGCACGCGGCCGCCACAAGGCAGATAATGTCACTGCGTGGCTTGTTCCGGGATCATGGATGGTGAAGCAGCAGATTGAGGATGAGGGACTTGACAAGGTCCTCGCTGAGGCCGGCTTTGAAATCCGCCAGCCGGGATGTTCCGCCTGCCTTGCCATGAACGACGACAAGATTCCTGCAGGAAAATACAGCGTCTCGACCAGCAACCGCAATTTTGAGGGCCGCCAGGGACCTGGCTCAAGGACGATGCTCGCATCCCCGCTCACTGCGGCGGCAGCTGCCGTGACTGGTGTGGTTACAGACCCGAGAACATTAATGGACTGAATGTTATGAAACAGAAATTCGACATAATTGAGAGCAGCTGCATTCCTCTTCCGCTTGAGAATGTGGACACTGACCAGATCATACCGGCGCGTTTCCTGAAGGCCACGACAAAAGACGAGAAATTCTTCGGGGACAACCTTTTCTGTGACTGGAGATACAATCCGGACGGAAGCCCGAAGGATTTTGTGATGAACGACCCTTCCTACAGCGGATGCATCCTTGTGGCAGGCAGGAATTTCGGCAGCGGGTCCAGCCGCGAGCACGCAGCCTGGGCGATTGCCGGAGCGGGATTCAAAGTGGTGATTTCCAGCTTTTTCGCCGACATCCACAAAAACAATGAGCTCAACAATTTCGTGCTTCCGGTGACCGTTTCGGAATGTTTTCTTGCAGAGTTGTTTGCATCAATCGAAGCCGACCACGGCACAAAGGTGCGCGTGGACGTGCCGAACCAGACCGTGACCAACCTCGCCACCGGTTCTTCGGAGCATTTCGAGCTCAATGCATACAAAAAATACTGTCTGATGAACGCGCTCGATGACATTGACTACCTTCTCGGGACAAAAGACAGGATTGAGGAGTACGAGAACAGCCGCAGGATATGATAGAAATACTTGACACAACGCTCAGGGACGGCGAACAGACCGCAGGCGTCTCGTTCAATGCGGGCGAAAAGCTTGCCATTGCCCGGCTGCTTCTCGAGGAGCTCAAGGTTGACCGCATAGAGGTGTGCTCCGCAAGGGTGTCGGAGGGAGAGCGCAATGCCCTGTCAAGAATCTGTGCCTGGGCATCCGCGTGCGGCCATCTGGACAGGGTGGAGGCACTCGGTTTCGTGGACGACGGCAGGTCCGTTGACTGGATTGCCGGCTGCGGCGGTACGGTGCTGAACCTCCTCACGAAGGGCTCCCTCAAGCATGTGACAGGCCAGCTGCGCAAGACTCCGCAGGAACACCTGGACGACATCAGGCGCAATATCGACATCGCCGTCAAAAAAGGGATGAGCGTCAATGTCTATCTCGAGGACTGGTCCAACGGGATGCTCAATTCGGAAGACTATGTGTATTTTCTGATGGACGGGCTGAAAGACACCCCCGTCAGGAGATATATGCTTCCCGACACCCTAGGGGTGCTGAGCCCGGATGAAACCTATGCCCTCATCGGGAAGATGACGTCGCGCTACCTTGACCGGCATTTCGACTTCCACGCCCACAACGACTATGACCTCGCCACGGCCAATACCCTCGCGGCGCTGAAAGCCGGTGTGCAGGGAGTCCACGCCACGGTGAACGGTCTCGGGGAAAGGGCCGGAAATGTATCAATGGCCGGGGTGATCGGGATTCTCAACGACCACCTCCATTTGGCAAACCCGCTGGACGAAAGCAAGCTCATCCACGTCTGCAAGTACGTGGAAAGCATCTCCGGAGTGCGCATTGCCCCGAATTCCCCTATCGTGGGAGACTCGGTGTTCACCCAGACCAGCGGTGTCCACGCCGACGGTGACCGCAAGGGCGACCTCTACCAGAATGCCCTGCTCCCGGAGAGATTCGGCCGCAGGCGCACTTATGCGCTCGGCAAGACAAGCGGCAAGGCCAACATAATGAAAAACCTCGAAAGCCTCGGCATCAGCCTCACTGCAGAGCAGATGAAGAAGGTCACGAGCCGCGTCGTGGAACTCGGCGACAAGAAGGAGACCATGACCACGGAGGACCTTCCGTTCATCGTGGCAGACGTGCTCAGGGGTGACGACAGCACCGTAGAGGAGAACATCCGCATTGTCAACTACAGTCTTATGCTTGCGCGCGGAATGCACCCTGTGGCAAGCCTGCGCATAGAAATCCACGGAGACGAATACGAGGACACGGAGCGCGGGGACGGACAGTATGACGCCTTTATGAAGGCCCTGTGGAAGATCTACGACAGGCTCGGCAAAGCCCATCCGAGGCTGACAGACTATTCGGTGAGCATCCCTCCCGGAGGAAAGACCGACGCACTTGTGGAGACCACCATCGAATGGGACTTCGGAGGACACAGCTTCAAGACCCGCGGAGTCGATTCGGACCAGACGGAAGCCGCCATCAAGGCCACCTTCAAAATGCTCAACATCATTGAAAACTCTGAAATAAAAAATTACGCTGTATGAACTTCAGAATAGCAAAGCTTCCCGGCGACGGCATCGGCCCGGAAGTGGTAAGCCAGGCCGTCAAGGCCGTTGACGCCGTCTGCCGCAGGTTCGGGCACACTGCCGAGTACACATTCGGATATGTCGGTGCCTGTGCAATCGACAGATATGGAGATGCCTACCCGGAAGAGACACACAATATATGCATGGATTCGGATGCCGTCCTTTTCGGAGCTGTCGGCGACCCGAAATACGACAACGACCCTACCGCAAAGGTGCGCCCGGAGCAGGGACTCCTCGCAATCCGCAAAAAACTCGGGCTTTATGCCAACCTGCGCCCGGTAGAGACATTCCGCTCGCTCATAGACCGTTCCCCGCTCAGGACAGAACTCGTTGACGGAGCCGACTTCATGTGCATCAGGGAGCTTACCGGAGGTATGTACTTCGGCAAAAAGGGCCGCGAAGATGGCGGCAACACTGCCTACGACACCTGCATCTACAGCCGTCCCGAGGTGGAACGCATCCTCAAGCTTGCCTTCGAGTATGCAATGAGAAGGCGCAGGCACCTCACCGTAGTGGACAAGGCCAATGTCCTCGAGTCCTCACGGCTCTGGCGCCAGATTGCCCAGGAGATGGAGCCGCAGTACCCGGAAGTGACTGTGGACTACCTCTTTGTGGACAATGCGGCAATGCAGCTCATCCGCTGCCCGAAGGTATTTGACGTCATCGTCACAGAAAACACCTTCGGGGACATCCTCACCGACGAGGCAAGCTGCATAACCGGCAGCATGGGACTTCTCGCTTCCGCCTCCGTAGGCGAACACACCTCCCTCTTCGAGCCGATCCACGGCTCATACCCCCAGGCCGCAGGCAAGAACATCGCCAACCCACTGGCCACCATCCTTTCAGCAGCAATGATGTTTGAATATGCATTCGGGCTTATGGAGGAAGGCAAAGCCATCAGGGAGGCAGTCTCTGCGTCCATCGATGCGGGCATAGTAACCGAGGACCTCGCTGCCCCGTCCCAGAAAGCCTACAGCACCTCCGAAGTCGGAGACTGGGTGGCAGGGTACATAGACAAAGCCAAATAGCCAACTCCAGGACAGCATTTGCAAAACAGCTTCTTAATCAGTTTATTATGAGCAACATAAATTGGGACACAATAGGCTTTGACGCCTACAGGACACGCACCGTCATCCTGTCCCGTTTCCAGGACGGAAAATGGTCTCCGGCAGAGAAGACCGAAAATTTCTCTTTCACTCTCGACCCTTTCGCACAGGTGCTCCACTATGCTGTAGCCTGCTTTGAGGGGCTCAAGGCTTTCACCCAGAAGGACGGGAAGATTGTGATTTTCCGCCCGGATGAAAACGCCGCCAGAATGAAGCGCACCGCCGATTATCTCGGCATGCCGGCTCCCGGCAAAGACCTTTTCATCTCAATGTGCGAGGAGTGTGTAAAGAACAATCTCGAATTCCTGCCTCCATACGGACACGGTGCATCGATGTACCTGCGTCCTATCCTGATGGGCGTTCATCCGCAGATGCAGCTCACGCCTAACCCGGATGCCCTCTTCGCCGTCATCTGCGCCCCTGCCGGAGCATATTACGGCTCCAACATGAGGTCATTCAGCGCAGTCATCCCGGGCGACTTCGACAGGGCTGCGCCGAAAGGCTCCGGAAGCTACAAACTGGGTGCAAACTATGCGGCCACCTTCAAGCCATACAAGATGGCCCACGACCAGGGATACCAGGAGCTCCTGTTCCTCAACTCCGCGACAAGGGAGTACGTCGATGAATACGGCTCATCCAATTTCTTCGGCATCAAGGGCAACACCTATGTAACCCCGCTTTCCGACAGTGTTCTCCCGTCAATCACCAACAAGTCGCTCCAGCAGGTAGCAAAAGACCTCGGAATGGAGGTTGAGAAGAGGAAGATTCCGGTAGGCGAGCTCGCCGAATTCGACGAGGCGGCAGCCTGCGGCACAGCCGTTGTCATCACTCCTATGTACAGGATCGACATCAAGCCTGTGCTCGGCGGCGAGGAGATTGAAAGGTCATTCACCTTCGGGGAACCGGAGAAGGTGGGACCGGTCTGCACAAAGCTCTACAAGACGCTGACAGGCATCCAGAACGGAGAACTTCCAGACACCCACGGATGGTGCCACGAGGTCAGATGACATCTTTACGGTACGCCATCATCCCCATTGTCCGGGAAATAGATTCCTGAGATATAACCGTTCAGAAGATATGCAAGATTACGCCCGTTCCGCCACAGGAACGGGCTTCTTTCTTTCCCTGCCGGGGAAAAGGCGGCATAGAACCTGCCGTCACGGTATGCCGCACAATCCGGGGAATAGATTTTCACGCTGTCTTCCGGAGTGAAACGCTCCCCGTCCACACAGAAACCGTCAACCCAGCCTTCCTGCCCGGCTTCGACATAAGCGGTCCCCTCCTGCGATATACAGAAGCCTACAATGCCCGTCCCCTTGCCCGCGAGTGTCCCGTCGCTTTCCCAAAGACACCTGGAAAGGGTCCCGTCATATTCCACGGCATCCCCTTCAAGACAGATCCTTTCCCCCGAGACCAGGAACCTGCAGTTCCTGGTCGTACGAAGAGGCTGGTGCTTGCAGACCACACTGCGGCCTCCGCGGAAAATCACAGGATTGCCATAGGAATACTGCGTGGTGCACGCATAGAACACCTCTCCGGAAATCCTCCTCATCGCAAGCACATAGAGCGACTGGTCCGGCAGCTCTATTTGGGCTGGCCCCTGACCTGCATAAAGATAGTATTTCCTCCCCCCTTTGGATTCAGTATAATAGCTGAAACACATCTCTCCCCCGTCCTCATACAAAGGGTCGGAATATGCATTCCCGAGCAGGATGCCCGATTCGAGCGAAAAAACCGCCTCACCGTCTTTCCTGAAGGAAAAGCCTTCACCGTAACGGTTCCTGCCCAGTGTATAGACGCTTTCCCCACGCACCTCCACATCCATTACAACCTCTTCCCCCTCATACGAGAAAAGCATCTCTCCATCCTTTTTCACCGAAGTCATCCCCCCTGCGGAATAGTCCGAATACAGGTGTCCCCCGATTATCCTGTTCCGGTCAGAATCCGGGCTTATCCCGTACTGGGCACCGGCCCGGACGGTCAGCAGCCTTTTCTGGTCGCGATACACCACAAGGTTGCCCACATTTCCGTAATCAGGGTCAGACCGCCAGTCATAGCCGTCAGGATATTCTATGCCAAGCAAAAAAACGGAGGTATCGGCCACCTCCGCGGCAGAGGACCCGCTGCCGCCATATTCTGCACGCAGGGAACGCGGGAATGCACTCATCCTGGACCGGTCATCCTCAAGGATGCCGCACGAACAAAGGACGGCAAGCAGCACTATCCCGATTGAAGTTTTCACAGTCATACAGTCTCATTTTCCGTTTCGGCAAAAGTACAGAAAAAAGATGCGCCCGGGCAATCCCCTGACGCATCTTTATACGTTTCTTAACAGTTTGGAATGAATTTTTACGGCCCCCTGATGAATTGAAATCTTCAGGAAATAATCCTAACGGAAATTGAATCTGGCTCCTACCTCGAAACTCATCATAAGAGGCTGCTGGGTCCTGATGCTTACCGGCTGGCCGTTGTCAAAGTAGTAGCGGATGCCCGGATCGAGATACAGGCCGAAGAAATCATTGACCTTGAACTGGACGCCTATACCGGCGGCAACGGAGTACTGAAGCTTGTCAGCAGTGTCCCCGTAGCTTTTGACCCCCGGGTATCCGGCAACACGGTACTTGTTGAAAATCAGCTTCTCCACGGAGCCTCCGGCAAATGCATAGAAGTTGACACGGCTTCCGCTGATAATGTCATAGTAGAAGTTGACCGGAACGCCGATGTAATGGAGGGTGTTGTGGATATCGGAGTTGTAGGTGTTGAGCACAACACCGTCCCCAACCTCCTGATACACCCCTGTAAATGTCCTTTCCATAAGGGAATATGTCACGCCCGTGCCGAGAGACCATTTCCCCCTGCGGTCCAGGTCGAAGCGGACCTTGAGACCGAAGGACATCGGAATTGAATAAGTGGAATTGGTGCTTGTCTGAGTGACGGTGGTCTTTGCAGGACTGTCGTGGGACGATGCAAGCCAATGTGCGGACCGGGTGACAGATCCCGGGTGGCCGTTTGTCTGCATATCGCCTCCTGCGGTAAGGGATATTCTCCTGCGGCCCGACTGCCTGCGGCTGTCTTCCCATTCCATCCTGGCAAATGCCTCGGCGGAGCCAGTCTCCCCTGCATATTTTCCGTTTTCCTGCGGAAGAGCGCACTCAGTTTCTTCAGGCGCGGAGACAACAATCACCTCCTCTGCAACTGTCGTGGAGGCATCCTCCGGCACCGCTGCCATCTCCGGGGCATCCGCTGCCGGCCTGACAGCTTTCTTTACTTCAAGAACATCCGCAATCACCGTTTCCGTCCTGACAGTCTTGACAGTCTCCGAAGCCGGGTTGTTTTCATCTGCGTGGCTGCCGTCCTCCTTGGGATTATCGGCAAATGCCACTGTTTCTATATTTTGGAAGTCAGAATTGTTCCCGTCCTGACGCAGCCCAAAAAATGCGATGACACCTATTGCTGCAGCAGCAGACGCTGCAATCGCAACGCGGCGCCACAGAAGCGCCGTACGGGTCTTCCGCATCCTTGACTCCAGGGTACTCCAAGCCTGCGAAGGAACTTCTTCCTCCGCCCCGGAAAGCATGGATTTCACCATGG
The DNA here is from genome assembly GCA_051878275.1 of Candidatus Cryptobacteroides sp. Classification (GTDB taxonomy): domain Bacteria; phylum Bacteroidota; class Bacteroidia; order Bacteroidales; family UBA932; genus Cryptobacteroides. The sequence continues at coordinate 10,801 of JBJEJU010000015.1, forward strand.
AATCGAACTCAAAAATATCGTTCTGCATCTTACATATTCCTTATCTTCTCCTGGAGAATCTTCCTCGCCCGCTGCAATTGCGAACGCGAAGTCGCCTCAGAGATACCGAGCTCCTGCGCAATTTCATTATGGGAATAACCTTCAATGACGGCCATATTGAATACCGTCCTGTACCCTGCCGGAAGGCTCATCACGAGCTTCATGAGCTCTTTGTACCCGATATTCTGTATCTGGGTGGCACCCCCGCCGGCCATACCCGAAGCCTCTTCCAGACCGACGCCCATCTTCAGGGCATCCTTCCTTCGCAGCTCCATCAGCGCAGTGTTGATAAAGATCTTTCTGGACCATCCTTCAAAAGACCCGTCCCCGGCATAGCTGTCGAGCTTGGAGAACAGGGTCACGAAACCGTCCTGGAGCACGTCCTCGGCAGCATCCCTGCTGCCCATATACCGCATACATACTGCGAACATCCTGGGAGAAAGAAGGTCGAAAAGCTTTTTCTGGGCCTTTCCGTCACCTTTCCTGCACTTTTCCACAAGCTCTGCCCACTGGTCGGACGCGGACTGTACGGTCTCGTTTTGCTTACGGTCCTGATTGTTAAGATGCAAAAAACCGCCAAAACGTTGCATCTGCCTCCATTTTTTCAGAACTGGCCCAAAATTAGACATTTTCTGACGAATTTGTACTATTTTTGTACATCATAGTTTTGTTATGACGATACGCACTGCAATATATTCCCTGGCGGCCGCAGTTGCCGCTGTTATTTTTACCTGCCGGCCTTCCTGTGCCCAGGGCATCTCGAACGACAGGATAATCGACGCCGTGGGCAGGTATTCCGAATGGGATTTTGACGGCGCGATGAAAATTCTTGACGGGATTCTCAAAGACGACCCTGCCAATGACGCCGCGTGGTACTACAAGGGCCTGTGCAATCTTTTCCTGAAAGATTATGACAATGCGTGCGCCAATCTCAGGAAGGCAGCCGGGCTCGACAGCACCAACTACTGGTACCGCTACAACCTTGCCGGGGCATACAGGATGGCCGGCCAGACCGATATGACCATTGCCCAGTACAACCAGCTGCTGAAGGACTTCCCCAAGAAAACGGACATTTCCTACAATCTTGTGGACCTGTACCTCAGGGAAAACCGCTATGACGAGGCTCTGGCCACAATCAGGGACATCGAGGCCGTCAACGGAAAGAATGACGGCACTGTGATGACCTCATACCGCATTCTTCTCCAGCAGGAAAAGCAGGAAGAAGCCCTCGGGGTGCTGAAGTCCTACAATGAGGAATATTCCTCCCCGCAGGTGCTGTCTATGCTCGGCGACCATGAAATGGGGATGTTCAATGACTCCACCGCCATTGCCTATTACGACGAGGCTCTTTCCCTTGACAGCGGATACGCTCCGGCAAGGCTGGGAAAGGCCGAGGCCTACAGGATGACACGCAAATACCCGGAATATTTCAGGGAAATCGGCGTAATCATGGCAGACGACAATCTTGAAGGCGCGGCAAAAGCCGACTATCTGTCACAGGTCATCCGCAACACCGACCCGCGGTTCATGCAGACGTGGATGGACAGCATGGATTCCACCTTCGAGACCATGCTGGAGCACCACGCAAAGGATTCCTCCGTACTCAAGGCAAGCTCCCTTTACTATTTTTATACCGGGCGCAAGGACCGGACGAAGGAGCTCGGACACCGGCTTATGGAAGCGGATCCGGACAATGAATCTTCTGCCGGATATTACCTCGGCATCCTGCAGGTCTGCGAAGATTATGAAGCACTTGTGGAGGAGGCGCGCAAGGCCGAGGAGCGGTTCCCGGGGGTGTTCCTCGAGCAGATTGCCTTCGGACAGTACAATCTCGGGCACTACGACAAGGTCATTGAGGCATACCAGGAGCTGATACGCAGACATCCCGGCGACAGTGAGGTGCTTGTCGGCGCATATTCCGGCATCGGGGACATGTACCATCTGCTGGACGACGAGAAAAACGCATTCAAGTATTACGAGAAGGCATTGAAAATCAATCCGGATTATGCTCCGGTGCTCAACAATTACGCCTATTATCTCTCGCTCGGGGGCAAAAAGATGTCCAAGGCCTACAAGATGAGCAAAAAGACGGTGGAAGCCGAGCCGGACAATGCGACATATCTCGATACGTTCGGATGGATTCTCCACCTTATGGGCAAAGACCTCGAGGCCAAGCCTTTCTTCAAGCATGCCATGCTTTACGGCGGGAAGGAGAGCAGGACCGTGCTGCTGCATTATTCGGCAGTGCTTGAGGCCCTGGGAGAGAATGACCTGGCCAAGGTATATGCCGATATGGCCGAAAAAATCAAGGAGGACGAATAGAATATGTTACGGAAGCGGATTGTTGCCCTGTGGTTTGCCGTGATGCTTATGGTCACGGCCGCATTGCAATTGTCCGCACAGGACACAAGGTCACAGGAAAACAGGCGTGCGAAGCTCGAGCAGGAGATTGCCGTCATCAACAGGCAGCTCAAGGACAATTCGGCAAAGAGCAGCTCGGCCCTTTCGTCAATCAAGCTCCTGCAGAAGAAGATTTCCAACCGCAATGCCCTCATCGGCGAAAGCAACCGCGAAATCAAGGAGATTGAGCGCAGCATTGCCCGAAAGCAGCAGGAGCTGGACGTGCTTGGGAAAAGGCTTGACACGCTCACGACCTACTACGACAGGCTTGTAAGGAATGCCTACAGGAACAGGGATGCCAAGGTGTGGTATATGTACATTTTCGGCAGCGAAAACATCGGTCAGGCAATGCGCAGGATGGGTTATCTCAAGAATCTTTCATCGCAGATGAATGCCCAGGCCAAAAAGATTCTCCGGACAAAGGCTGAAATCGAAGAGGAAAGCACACGCCTCCAGGCAATGAAGGCCGATGCCGAAGCACTTAGGGCAAAGAGACAGGTGGAGCTCAATTCGCTGAAAAGCGAAGAGGATGATTCACAGAAACTTGTCGCGAAGCTGAAGAAGGACCGCAAGAAATACGAAAAGGAGCTTGCCGCCAAGAAAAAACAGGTGGAGGCGCTAAACAGGGAGATTGAAAGGATCATACGCGAGGCAACCAAAGGTTCTTCCGGAAGCGGCAGCGCCAAAACCGGTTCGAAGACAACGGTTGACTATGCGCTCGATGCCCAGTTTGCCAAGAACAAGGGCAAGCTCCCATGGCCTGCAGACGGCCCTGTAATCGACAAATACGGGCAGCACTACCATCCGGTCTATACATCCGTCAAACTGCCGTTCAACAATGGCATCACCATGGCAGTGGCGCCTGGGACAAGGGTCAAGGCTGTTTTTGAGGGTGTAGTCAAGCAGATTGTGGTGATGCCGGGATACAACAAGTGTGTGCTCGTGCAGCACGGCAACTATTTCTCATTCTACTGCAAGCTTGGGATAGTGTCCGTCAAGGCCGGTGACAAGGTCAGGACAGGTGACATAATCGGCACTGTGGACACTCTCGACGGGGAGACACAGCTGCATTTCCAGATCTGGCAGGGCACGAAGCCGCAGAATCCGGAGCTCTGGCTGAAGAAATAGCACCACGACACGGAACAAAAAAAGGGGACGGCCCGGCGGCTGTCCCCCCCTGTCTTTTATTGCGGTTTACAGATATGGGTTGTATTTGCCCCAATCCCCGATTGCAGGGATGATGCCGAGCTCAACGATCTCGTTTCTCATCTTGCAGAGGTGCTCGTAGGAAGCCTGGAGGCTTGCAAGCTCTTCAGGAGTACCCTCCGGCTCTGTGAAATGTACACCGGTAGCATCGATGACGGTAGGCATTGCCATCATCACGTTCTGAAACTTGGAGTCATTGACATAAGTTCCTGCAGGAAGGGTGTATTTGTCACCGCCCATGGCAGCCTCGATCATCTTGACAGAGCAGTATGCAGGGCTCTGGAATGAAGAACGGCCACGGAGCTTGATGATGTTGGAACCGCCCTGGACGGTATCGTGCTGGATCTTTGCCCAATCCTCTGCAGGTACGTTCATCTCGGAAAGAGGCTTTCCGCTGATCTTTACTGCCGATGTGAACACTGCCATGGACTCGCCGTGTCCGCCATAGGTGTGGGCACCGGTGACTTCTGCTTTCGGAACGCCGAAATAGTGGGCGAGTTCGGTCTGGAGACGGGTGGAGTCAAGGGCTGCAAGAGTGGTCACCTGCTCAGGCTTGAGACCGGAGTGGAGAAGAACTACAAGACCGGTGAGGTCAGCAGGGTTGAAGATAACCACAACGTGCTTTACGTCAGGGCAATACTTCTTGACATTCTTGCCGAAGTCCTCGGCGATCTGGCAGTTGCCCTTGAGAAGGTCTTCGCGGGTCATACCCTCCTTGCGCGGGAAACCGCCTGAAGAGATGATGTACTTGGCACCTGTGAGAGCCTCCTCGACATTTGTGGTGGCAGTGAGGTTGAAGCCTTCGAAACCGCAGTGGTCCATCTCTGCTGCTACGCCCATAAGACCCGGCTCGTAAACATCATAAAGGCAGATGTTTGGAGTAAGCTTGAGCATCATGGCGGTCTGGGCCATGTTTGAACCGATCATACCGGCAGCGCCTACGATGACCAGCTTGTCATTTGTCAAAAATCCCATAATTTATTATGAATTAAAATTTAATGCGTTTGGTATTTCCAAATCCGTCACAAAGATAAGCATTTTAGCGATGTAAAAAACCTGTTCGGATGCAAAAAAAAAGGCAGGGCGCGGAAATGACGCTTTATTATTCAAAAAATTACTATATTTGCATCGAAAATTTTGACACTTGTATATGGAGCCTCCCAGTCCAATAAATTTCGAACAAGGCAATTTCGCAGGTCTCGGTTCTGAAGACCCGCCCTTGCAAGTGTTTCCGGAATCATATCTCATCATTTCAGATTCGGGTGAAAGCAATCCGGAAGGCTATTCCGTTGTCTATGGCTTTTCGTCACGGACAGGCTTGTCATTTATCGGAAATTTAGGCCCATATAATTCATAATCAGTATAATAGCTTTTATGGCACTTTATCTAAAAGAGAAACTGGAAAACGAAGCTACGATTGCCGTTTGGCAGATCACCGAAACAGAAGAAGAGCTGGTCAACCTCAGCGCAACTCCTGCCGATGAGATGGAGGAGATATCCTTCATACGCAGTGAGGCCCTGCGCAAGCAGAAGCTTGCAGTCCGCGCCCTTCTCAACGAGCTCTTCGAGGACAAAGTCTATCTTAGCCATCACGACAACGGCAAGCCTTACCTCGAGAATATGGTGACCAACATCAGCATCACGCATACAAAGGATTTCGTGGCGGTGATCCTTCACGACGAGGAGGATGTGGGCATAGACATGGAGTCGCTGGACAGGGATTTCTCCGCCGTGGAGAAGAAGGCTCTTTCCGAAGACGAGATTGAGGACATCGACGACGACCGCAAGAATGAGCAGCTGGCCATTTACTGGTGCGCCAAGGAGGCCATTTTCAAGAGGGTTTCGGTCTATAATGTGAATTTCTCGGAGCAGATTGAGGTGGAGCGTTTCCACCCGAGGGGGGAAGGCGAACTTGAGGCCACCTTCATCCACAAGGACGGCTACGAGGAGGAGTTTGACCTTTCCTACATGGTTTTCGCCGGACACGTCCTTGTCTGGGTTGTCGGATAACGGATCAAAAGCAACTGTTAACCCTATAATACATACTAACAGCAAGGGTGACTGCAGGCTCCGGCCTCCAGTCACCCTTATTAGTAGCGTCAGGTTTAAAGGAATTCCGTCTCTTTGTGTTTGAAAAACGGATAAATCAAACGAATGGCGCCATCAGGCGCCGCGTTGGAGCGGTAATGAGATTTTCAAAGAAAATCGAATAGCGGAAACGCCCGCCGGAAAGCAGTGCAGGCGGTTGCCCCTGAAAGGGGCTGTCGCTGAAAGCGACTGGGGTTGAGAGGTGCCCCGACAAAAAAAAGACCGGCCTGATGGTCGGTCTTTTTCTTTGTCGGGGTACTGTGACTCGAACACAGGACCCTCTGGTCCCAAACCAGATGCGCTAGCCAACTGCGCCACACCCCGATACACTAACCTTGAGCTCAAGCTCCAAGGCCCCAACAGCATTTTCTCTACCGTTTGGGATTGCAAAGATACAAACGTTTTTCTGATTTGCAAAATTTTTTCAATTATTCTTGTTCGGGAGCATCAGGACAAAGGCTGCATCTTTGAAGATCGGCAAAAATGTGGTAATTTTGGGATTGCGACAAAGGGGGACACCAGTCCCTGAAATAATCGTTGGCGGCTATGATCATACAGGCAAAAGGAATTGAAAAAAATTTCGGCAACCTCAAAGTGCTGAAAGGAATCGACATTGAAGTACGCAGATCGGAAGTGCTGTCGATAATGGGAGCATCCGGAGCGGGCAAATCCACTCTTTTGCAGATACTCGGCACCCTGTCAACCCCCGACGCAGGCTCCCTCGCCATCGACGGCACGGACGTCCTGTCCCTCGGCGGCAACGCCCTGAGCGGCTTCCGCAACAGGAGAATAGGATTCGTTTTCCAGGCGCACCACCTCCTTCCGGAGTTTTCAGCCCTGGAAAACGTGATGATTCCGGCCCTGATCGGACACAGGAGCACCAGGGAGGCCCGCAGCGCAGCCGAAAAGCTTTTGGAGACAATGGGCCTTCAGGAGAGGTTGAGCCACAAGCCGTCAGAGCTTTCGGGAGGAGAAGCCCAGAGGGTGGCAATCGCACGCGCACTTGTCAACAATCCTGCAGTACTGTTTGCCGACGAGCCGTCCGGCAACCTCGACAGTGTCACCAAGAAAGACATCCACCAGCTGTTTTTCGACCTGCGCGACCGTACGGGGCAGACAATCGTCATCGTGACACACGACCCCTCCCTTGCCGAAATGTGCGACAGGACCCTGTTTATGAGAGACGGGCTCTTTGTGGACAATGGCAGGTAGCATGGGAGACAACATATTCAGATTCAAGCATTTTTCCGTCCGCAACGAGCGCAGCGCGATGAAGGTGGGGACCGACGGGGTTCTGCTCGGGGCTTGCTCAACCATCTGCGGCGATGACATCAGCATCCTCGATGCGGGCACCGGTACCGGCACTATCGCCATGATGCTCGCCCAGCGCTATTCCACTTTCGGAGGACAGGCCTCCAGGAGCATCCTCGGAATCGACATCGACCGTCCGTCAGCCGAAGAGGCCGCTGACAATTTCTCCGGATCTCCCTGGGCTGGGATCCTCGGCGCGGAGAACCTCCCTCTGCAGTCCGTCAGCGGCACATTCGACCTGATAGTCTCCAATCCTCCCTTCTATGATGCGACGCTGCCCAACCCGGACCCCAGGAAGAACACTGCCCGGCATGCGGCATCCCGCGAAGAAGAGCTCCGGCAGGACGCTCCCCTTTCGTACAGGACACTGCTCGAATACGCCTCCACACACCTTTCCGCCCGCGGACGGCTCTCCGTCATCCTTCCCTCCGACTGCGAAAAGGACCTCCTGCGCACAGCACGGACATGCGGGCTGCACCCGTTCAGGATAATCAGGATTCGCACCGTCCCGCACAAGGCGCCAATGAGGATAATTGCAGAGTTTTCCTTCAACAGGGTGATCCCACCGGCAGAAGAAGGACTCACAATACAGGAAAAAGGCCGGTACACCGAAGAGTACACCGACCTTATGAAAGAATTCTACCTTTGGGCCTGAGGACTATTTGCCCGGGGCATCCCCCCTGTGGAAACGGGAAATCTGCTGCCTGCGGAATTTTTCCTCCGCGAGAAACAATTTGGCCACTTTTTCCGTGGAAATGACCTTCTTGTATCTGGCAACATATTCCGCATCAATGTTGTTGGATTCCCTGACAGCCTTGAGATAGGCGTCGAGCGCAGCGGAAACCTTCTGTTCAGATTCCTTTGCAGCAACGGCAGTCTCAAGATTTTTGTAGGCCTGCATCACTGCATCCATTGATTTGAAATGGCTCTCTTCGGCCTCATTGTACAACGGCCAGAAAACCTCCGCCTCCTGCGAAGTAAGTTCCATTTCGGAAGTGAGGAAGGCAATTTTTTCCGCCTTCATGGTCTCCTTCCAATCCCTTTTTCCCTTCTGTGATCCGGTCTTCTGGAAACCGGGCTGCTCTTTTGGGCACTGCTGCGGCACATTCTGAGAAAAACCGGCAGCGGCAAACGACAATGCAGCAAGAGCAGAGACTGCAATCCTGATGATATTATTCATAATTTTCAGCCAAATAACCGATCTGGGCGAGTGAAACGCCCGAATCTATGAGATAATCAACAACGTTGTCCAAAGAAGACGATTCATCCTCAATCAGGGATTCGTCATAAATAGAGTATGGAGCCGTCTCGGGAATCAGGTACCTGAAAGCGATATAGTCAGTATCATCCTCTTCCGCAGGGACTCCCGCAGTCTTTTTCAGAATGGCGGTAGCGCAAAGTACGATGGCCACAAATGAAGCCGCAAGCGCAAGATACGGAGATACACGCGTCCACAATGTCACCCTTTCCCCACTGCAGGAGGCAGGAATGGCCGCAAGACGCTTTTCCAGGTCTTCGAAATAACCCTCCGGAGCCCTGTAAATCCTTTGCTGAGTCTGTTTTCTGTTGTCCATCACTTTTTAGACACTTTCCCTGGCATAAAGTTAAAAATTTCCGTCCAATTCAGCTTTGATTTTTTCTGCGGCAATATGGTATGAGGCCTTCAGCGAACCGACCGAGGTGTCGGTAATCTTTGATATTTCATCGTAGCCGAGGTCTTCGAAATAGCGCAGGGAAAACACAATACGCTGCTTGTGAGGCAGTTTGCGCAGACACATCATCAGTTTGCGCTCGGCTTCAGATGCGTTGAAGTACGGGTCATCCCCGATTCTTCCTTCATCTTCTCCGGAAATGCTCTTGAACATAAGGGCTGCACGCACCTTCTTTCTCCTGACGAAATTGAGTGCCTCATTTGTGGCAATCCGGTAAATCCAGGTAAACAGTCCCGAATCTCCCCTGAAGGAAGGAAGTGCCTGCCAAACCTTTACAAACACTTCCTGCAGGATGTCATCCGTGTCCTCGTGGGAATCCAGGATGGTGCGTACATGGTAATAGAGCCTTTCACTATAGTTTTTCACTATGGCATTGAAAGCCTCTTCCGTGCCGCCCTCCCTGTAGAGAGCTATGATTTCCCTGTCTGTCACGCCGGTCCGAAACAACAAAAATCAGCCCAAAAAGCACTTTTCGCGGCCTTCCGGGCTGATTGTTTGCAAGAATCTGAAATTTACTATTTGCGTGAGATGGCCTTCTTGGCAGCCTCTGCAATATGCGCTGCATCAAGTCCATAGGCCTCCATGAGCACTTTAGGGGTACCTGTCTGGCCGAAACGGTCTCCGCCGTTGATGAACTCGACAGGGGTAGGGCAGTTGAGTGCGAGAACACCTGCAACGAGCTCTCCGAGACCGCCGCATACATTGTGCTCCTCTGCGCATACGACCGCACCGGTCTTGCGTGCCGAAGCGATGACTGCAGCCTCGTCAAGAGGTTTGATGGTAGCAATGTCGATGACCTCTGCGCTGATGCCTTCAGCCTCGAGAGCCTCTGCTGCGCTGAGGGATTCCCATACGAGATGGCCGGTAGCGAAGATGGTCACATCCTTTCCTTCATTCATCACATAAGCCTTTCCGATTTCGAACGGCTCGTCGGCCGGAGTAAAGTTAGGAACTGATGGACGGCCGAAACGCAGATATACCGGTCCGTCATATTTTGCAGCCGCGATGGTGGCAGCCTTTGTCTGGTTGTAGTCGCAAGGATTGATGACCACCATATCAGGGAGGGCACGCATAAGGGCGATATCCTCCATGGTCTGATGGGTTGCACCGTCCTCTCCGAGGGTGATTCCGGCGTGTGAAGATGCAATCTTGACATTGGTCTTGCCGTAAGCCACCTCCTGGCGTACCTGGTCGTAAACACGGCCGGTGACGAACTCGGCGAAAGAGCCGATGAACGGAATCTTTCCGGTGATGGCAAGTCCTGCAGCAGCACCTACCATATTTGATTCTGCGATACCGCACTGGATGAAACGCTCAGGGAAGTCCTTGGCGAAATCGTCCATTTTGAGGGAGCCTTTGAGGTCGGCGGTGAGGGCAACTACCCTTGAATCAGCCTTTCCTGCCTCGTGGAGACCAGCACCGAAACCGCTGCGGGTGTCCTTTTTACCTGTGTCGATGTATTTTTTCATAACTCTTTCTCCGATTAAAAATCACCCAATGTCTCCTCAAGCTGGGTCATAGCCTGTTCGCACTGTTCCATTGAAGGAGCCTTTCCGTGCCATTTGCATGTACCTGCCATAAAATCAACTCCGTGGCCCATATCGGTCCTGAAGAGGATCATTGTCGGCTTGCCGGTACCCTTGTTGGCCTTTGCCTCTTCGAATGCCCTGAGGATATCCTTCATGCAATGTCCGTCAGCGATGATGACATTCCATCCGAAAGCCTTCCATTTTTCCTCGAGGTCGCCTTCACCTGCTACGGAAGCGACTGTACCGTCAATCTGCTGGCCGTTCCAGTCTGTGAATGCAATGAGATTGTCAAGCTTGTGGTAAACGGCGAACATGCCTGCCTCCCAGATCTGTCCTTCCTCGCTTTCACCGTCGCCGCAGAGGGTATATACGAAATTGTCCTCACCGTCGAGCTTCTTGCCGAGAGCAAGACCGGCTGCTGCCGAGAGACCCTGTCCGAGAGAACCGGATGCCTGGAAGATGCCCGGAAGTCCCTTGCGGATTGACGGATGTCCCTGAAGACGGGAACCGTACTGGCGGAAGGTGGCAAGCTCCGATACCGGGAAATAGCCTGCCCTGCCGAGAACGGAATAATAAACCGGGGTAAGGTGTCCTGCAGAAAGGATGAACATATCCTGTCCCTTTCCGTCACGGGTCCAGGTTGCAGGATCCTGTTTCATTACATTGAAATAAAGCGCGGTCAGAATATCCGCACTGCTCAGGGATCCGCCCGGATGGCCGGACTGGGACAGGGCAACCATTCTGACGATATCCCTTCTCACCTGGGAAGAGATTCTTTTGAGTTCTTCTACGTTTGCCATATGAAATAGTTATATGATTCTGACGATTATCTTTTATTATGCAAATATAGCAAATTATCGCTCTGCTTCTTCAATAGCCTTGAAATATCTGTAGGAATTGACTTTGAGCTCGCCTACAGAAAGTTCGTCGCATACGATCGTGCCGAATTCGTGGTTCTGGAGTCCTGAAAGGGTGCAATAATGCGATACCGGACCTTCTACGGCATCCCTTACGGCACGGGCCTTCTTGCTCCCGAATGCGAGGATCACCACCTCTCGGCTTCCGAGCACGGTGGCCACTCCAACGGTCAGCGCCTGCTTGGGCACCTTTTCGTAATCATTGTCAAAGAATCGGGAGTTGACCTCACGGGTGTCACGGGTAAGGGTCACTACCCTTGTGCGGGATGAAAGCGGGGAGAACGGCTCGTTGAATGCGATGTGGCCGTCTTCACCGACTCCACCGAGGAAGAGGTCAAAGCCTCCGGCCTTTTCGATTGCTGCCTCGTAGGCGGCACATTCAGCCTGTGGGTCTGCCGCATTGCCGTTGAGAATGTGGATATTCCCTGCAGGCTCGTCGATGTGGTCAAATAGATACCTGTGCATAAAGGAATGGTAACTCTCCGGATGGCTTTCCGGAAGGCCGACATACTCGTCCATATTGAAGGAAATGACGTTTTTGAACGACACCTCCCCGTCACGGACCATCCTGATGAGTTCGGCGTAGGTTTCGATAGGTGTAGAACCCGTACACAGTCCGAGCACGAACGGCTCGGATGTCCTTGCAGCCTTTTCGTTGATCCTGGAGGCAATGTAGTGGGCTGCCCACAATGAACCTTCGGCTGCGCTGTCTCTGATTATCAGTCTCATAGTGTCAAATAATTTTGTCTGTCGGGAAGCCGCCTGGAAAGGCCATATTTCCCCGGGGAACGGTAATGGCTCAAGACAGGGGCCTTATAAAAAAAGAGTGTGTCACGCCCGGCGGACACACTCTGACCTGTCATTTTGCATGTGTTGAACCTCCCGGCACAAGTTCGGGATTGAGGACGATGCTTTCGGATCCCTTACCCTGGATCATGGACACGAGCACATCGACTGATTTTTCACCCAGGGCCTTGAGAGGCTGGACGATATGGGTGATAGTCGTTGCATAGAGGCTATAGATGTCGCTCTCGTCAAAACCTACAATGGCGAGGTCTTCAGGAGTCCTGAGCCCGAGACTCTTCATCGCGGAAAGCACCTGGGCGGAAAGCGAATAGGTAGGAAGGAACAAGCCGTCTGCGCCGCGCGAGAGGGCGTCCTTTATGAACTGCTCCACATCGCCCACCTTGCCGTAATCAGTATAATAGACATTGACCTGGTCCGCCAGGCCGTTGCTCTCCATAGTCTCGCGATAACCCTTTTCCCTCTGCGCGAGGCTCGAGATTCCGAGAGAATATGAAATCATCTCAATGTTGCGGCAGCCGGCATCAATCATCTGCTGCGTGGCCATACGTCCTGCCATCACGTCGTTGAGAAGAACCTTTCCCACTCCTTCCTCCGCACCGAGGTCCATATCACGGTCAAGAAGGACCACCGGGACCATTGCATCGAGCGCCTTGCGGATAGCCGCCTCGCCTCCGGTACAAGGAGCCACGATGATTCCGTCCACATTGTGTGCAAGCACGGCGTCCATCACATCGGACAGACGGTCGGCATTCTCTTCGGAGCTTGCAAAGAAGACGGTGTAGCCGTATTTGATGGCCTCTTCCTCGATATTCCTGGAAATACCGGCAAAGAACTTGTTGGAAATGTCGTTGGGAATCACCGCAATGGTGTTGGATTTGCCGCTCCTGAGGGATGCGGCGGAGAGATTCCTCCTGAAACCGAGCCTCCTGGCAACTTCAAGTACCCTTTTGGCAGTGTCCTGATTGACCGGGCAGTCAAGTTTTCCGTCTTCGCCTCTTTTGGCATTCATAACGAAAGAAACAAGCGTAACGGAAACACCTGCTTCACGCGCGACATCGCGGATTGTAACTCGCTTCATAGCTTTTATAAAATTAGGCGGAGGACGTATTTCCGCACATTATTCCCAAAGATACCAAAAAAGTGCAACAAATACAAAAATCTTTTTATTCTGCAGGCAGGAAGCCCTTCTGCAGGAGCACCTCGGCTATCTGTATGGCATTGGTGGCCGCACCTTTGCGGATGTTGTCGGAGACACACCAGAAATTGATGCCGTTCTGTACGGAAAAGTCCCTTCTGAGACGGCCTACGAACACATCGTCATGCCCGAGGGAATACAGAGGCATCGGATAGACATTGTTGGCGGTGTCATCCTTGACTGTAACTCCCGGAGTGTTCTCCCAGATTGCGCGGATGTCTTCGAGCTCGAATTCCTTTTCAAACTCAAGGTTGACGGATTCGGAGTGGCCGCCGAGTACAGGCACGCGCGCTGTCGTTGCGCTTACGCCGATTGTGTCGTCACGAAGGATCTTGTGGGTCTCGTTGACCATCTTCATTTCCTCCTTGGTGTAGCCGTTCTCGGTGAAAACATCGATATGAGGGATTACATTTTCGTCGATAGGATAAGGATAATATGCCTTGTACTCGCCCCAGGACTGTCCTGCACGCTCGGCCTGCATCTGCGCGACGGCCTTGTTGCCGGAACCGGTGACAGACTGGTATGTGGAGACAACTATCCTCTTGATGCGGTATTTTGCGTGGAGAGGTGCAAGAGGGAGGAGCATCTGGATTGTGGAACAGTTGGGGTTCGCAATGATATAGTCATCAGCCGTGAGGACATCGGCGTTGATTTCCGGGACCACAAGCTTTTTGGTCGGGTCCATCCTCCAGCAGGAGGAGTTGTCCACGACGCGGCATCCGACAGCCGCGAAACGCGGTGCAAGCTCCTTTGAAGGGCCGCCGCCTGCGCTGAACACTGCAAGGTCCGGTTTTGCGGCAATCGCCTCGTCTGCGCTGATGACGGTATACTCACGGCCGCGGAAGGTGACCTTCTTTCCGACGGAACGCTCGGAAGCTACAGGGAAAAATTCTGTTACGGGGAAGTTCCTTTCTTCGAGAACTTCAATCATTCTGGTGCCGACAAGTCCTGTGACACCCACTACTGCTACTTTCATATTATAATGTCATTTGTTGAGTTCCGCATTTGCGAATAATTACATAAGTATGTCATTGAGCACACCGCTTGCCGTCTGGTATGCCCCGGCTCCGGCGCCCTGCACCACAAGAGGAGAAGGGTAGAAGGCGGTGGTGATGATGGCGGCATTGTCGGTCCCGCAGAGGTTGTAGAGAGGATGGTCAGGGCCCACGGCCTTGAGAGCCATCGATGCGACATAGCCTTCCGGAGTCTTTTCGAGAGTCGCTATGAATCTCTGCCTCAATCCTTTGTCGGCCGCAGCCCTGTATGAGGACGCAAACTGCTCCTCGCTGCTGTCGAGCTTCGAGAAGAACTCCGGCACTTTTCCGGCAAAGAAGTCCGGGCCGAGGACAGGGGTTATGCGCACATCGGCCTCATCAAGCGGCACGCCGGCCTCACGACTGAGTATCAACAGTTTGCGCAGCACGTCACGTCCGCTCAGGTCAAGACGCGGATCCGGTTCGGAATAGCCGGCCTTCTGGGCATATCGCACCACGTCGGCAAATGTCTTTCCGTCGGTGCCTCCCGCATATGTGCTGAAAATGTAATTCATTGTGCCGGAGAGCACAGCCTCGATTTTCTGGATTTCATCGCCGGAGTTGACACTGCGCGAGATGGATTCGAGAATCGGGAGGGCGGCTCCGACAGTTGTCTCGTATTTGAGGGAGACACGGTTGTCAACAGCGGCCTTCTTGAGCATCTCGTACTGCCTGTAAGGTGCCGCAAAGGTGATTTTATTGCTTGCGACAACAGAATAGCCCCTCTCGAAGAGGTTGAGGTATTTGTATGAAATGTCGGAGCTTGCCGTGCAGTCCACGAACACGGAGTTCTGGAGCGAAATCTTGGCGAGTTCCTCAAAGAATGCTTCGTCGGCTGCGGACTTTCCCTTTGCAAGCTGGCCCTCAATATCCTGCAGGCTGAGTCCTTCCTTGTCGATGACATACTTCCTGCTGTTGGAGATGCCGGCAAGATGGAGTCGTTTTCCGGTACGCTCGGCAATGGATTCACGGTTTTTGGCAAGGATGTCGAGAAATGCCTTGCCCACTGTGCCGTATCCGGCAACGAAGAGGTTGATGTCCTTGTACTTGGATGTCTCGAAAAACTCCTTGTGGATATATCTGATAGCCGCGTGGGCATCTTCGGAGGCCACGATGACAGATATGTTCCTCTCGGAAGAGCCCTGTGCGACAGCGCGTACGGCAATGCTGCGGCGTCCGAGTGCGGCCATCATGCGGCCTGTTGTCCCCCTCTGTCCGAGGATGTCGTCACCGACGAGGCAGACGATGGAATAGCCGGTCTCTACCTTCAGCGGATTGAGCTTGCCGAGTGAGATTTCATATGCGAAACACCTGTCTGCGGCTTCCCTGGCCTTCTCAGCATCCTTTTCCGACACGGCGACGCACATCGTGTTGACCGACGAGGCCTGTGTGATGAGGATGATGCTGATGTCATTCTCGCTGAGCGTGCGGAAAAGACGGTAGGAGAATCCCGGCACGCCGACCATTCCGCTTCCTTCGAGGGAGAGGAGGGCGATGTTGTCGGAATTGGAGATGCCTATGATGTTGCCGCGGCTTCTCGGAGGGTTCTGCTCTATGATGGTGCCTTCCCCGTCAGGGTTGAAGGTGCATTTTACGTAAATCGGGATTCTTTCGGCCACAACAGGCTGGATGGTAGGCGGATAGATCACCTTTGCCCCGAAGTGCGAAAGCTCAAGCGCAGCACGGTAGGAGATGTGCTTGATGAGGGTGGATGACGGCACGATTTTCGGGTCGGCGGTCATCATTCCAGGGACGTCCTTCCATGTCTCGAGGGCCCTGGACTTGCTTCCGACGGCAAAGAGGGATGCAGTATAGTCCGAGCCTCCGCGTCCGAGGGTGACCATTCGTCCCTTTTCGTCGGCGGCGATGAATCCCGGCACTACGAATAGGGATGTGATCGGGTTGGTCTCTATCATATTCTGGACCGCCGCATATGTCTTCTGGAAATCGACGGTTTCCTTTCCCGCTTCGCTGTGGACACGGATAATCTCGCGTGAATCAATCCATTTGGTCGCGATTCCGCGGCTTGCGAGCTTGGTGGCAAGGATTCGGCTGGAGATGAGCTCTCCGCAACCCTGGATGGCGTCGAGGCTGGTCGGGCTGAGTTCGCCGAGAAGATAGACTCCGTGGGAAATGCTCAGGAGCGAATCGAAGATCTCATCGCACATCTCGGTCACTTCCTCGTGCTTTTCAACGGGAAGAAGTTCGCGGATGATTTCGTGGTGGCGGGCCTGGAAGGAGTCGAGGATTTCCTTGTAGGTCTCGTCGCGGTCTGCCGCAAGATGGCCTACCCTGATCAGTGCATCGGTAAACCCGCTGACCGCAGAGACAACGACAATCGTCCTGTCGCGCGATACGGCCCCGGCGATGATTTCAGCACATTGGGACATACTTTCGGCACTTGCTACAGACGTGCCTCCGAATTTAAGTACCTGCATATTGTGTAAGTTCGTTTATAATTTTTCAAGAATCGGAGTAAACAACTCGGTAATCTGCTCATTTTCAAGCAGGAATCCATCGTGCCCAAAAAGGGATTTTATCTCGTGGTAACAGGCTCCGGGGATCCTTCCGGCCATCACCTCCATATCCTTTGCCGGGAAGATGACATCGGTGTCTATACCGATGACCGTCGGCCTGCATTTTATCATTGAAAGAGCCTTTTCCTCGCCCCCGCGTCCACGGCCCACATTCTGGCTGTCAACCCCATATGACAGATACCAGTAGGAATAAGCATCAAACCTGTCGGCAAGTTTCTTCCCCTGATACCTCTGGTATGAGGCAGCCCTGTCGGCGAATATGGTATCCTCGTCAGTTTCAAACTGACGCACATTGTAGCCGGCATCGCACCTGTAGGAAAGAAGGGCAATGGACCTTGCACATTTGAGCCCTTCACGTCCTCCTTCAAGGCTTGCACATTCGCGGAACGACGGGTCGGCCTCAAGAGCCATTCTCTGGGACTCCTCAAATCCTGTAAGCCAAGGAGTTACCCTTGAAAGCGTAGCCATGAACACGGCATTTTGCACAACATCCGGGCTGCTGATGGCAAGCTCTATGGCCTGGAAGCCGCCGATGCTGGAACCGATCAGGAAATCGATCTTGTCAATGCCGAGAGATTCTCTCACGATATTGATCGCCTTGACGATATCGCGTACCGTAACCCTCGGGAAATCAAAATAGTACGGTTTCCCCGAAAGTGGATTGACGGATGACGGGCCGGAGGACCCGTAGCAGGACCCGAGCATATTGACACAGACTACGAAATACTTTTCCGTGTCTATGAGCCTTCCTTTGCCGACAAGGGACGACCACCAGTCCGAAGGGTCGCTGTTGGCCGTAAGTGCATGGCAAATCCACACAACCTTCTGGCCGTGATACCCTCCTTCCGAACAATGATATGCTATCTCAAGCCCCTCTATGCTGCCTCCCGCCTCAAAAGGGAAAGTCTCCTTCAGTTTAATCTTATGCAGTTCCATTACTGTTCCTTATCCTTCCACAGGACTACCGCAGTCTGTCCCGTGCGCAGTTTTATCTTTCTGTTTCTTGCCTTTGCCGGGTGGTCGTGGTAATAATTCATATACACAATTGAAGACACCCGTTTGTCCCCGAGGAATTTCACGCGCTTGCGGTGAGCGCTGTTGTTGCTGACTATGGTCATAAGGCCTTCCGGTGTCTGCATCTGGTGCATCGTCACGGCATAACGGCGCCTCGAAAACACCATCGGAAGGCTTTCCATTATGCCCTCAAGCTCCTTCTTCAGGAAAGAGGTGATGAGTTTGCGGTGCTCGGAAGCGGCTGCTCCGAATGCAATTGCCGAAGGTATCCACAAAACCCTTCCACGGCCGTATTTGTTGCGCAGCATCCTGAGGCTCTCGCCGGAGGCTTCGTTGCGGACAAAGCCGGCAAAGAGCTGCGTCCACAGCTTGTGCTTTCCGATTCTTACTTTATAGCAGCCCGGTCTGCAGCTATACTCCTCCACATATCCTCCGAAGACATTTGCAAGAGGGAATTCACGGCTGAATACCGAGTTCATATGCTCGTCAAAGCAGAAGCTGAGCCCCTCGACAAACACGAATCCACCCCTCTTGACAAAGCCTGCAATCTGCGGATAATAGCCCGTCGGTACAGCAATCTGGCCGGCAAATATCACGCAACGGCTTCTTGCATCAGCCATGTCCCAGTCATATTCTGAAATTTCCCGGATATCGGGTATGATGCCCCTGTCAGATATAAGCTCATAGGCAGCGACAAGTGACTTGACCACAGCCCCTTCATACCTCATTTCATAGTCCGGGTCGAAGTTGCCTGTATGGCATAACTTCTTTTCGGCCAGCAGGGATTCCCTTGTGTAAATGACAGTCACAGGGGACTTTACCGGAGTGGCCGCTGCAAAAAGCTCGGGGCGCTGCGATATCGTGCGGGCAATCGAGGCAACTTCTTCAGCCCTCGGTGTCATACGCCCCTGAAGATTGAGAAGACTCATCTCACCTGCAAGAAGTTCATCTTCCGGAGAATTCAAAGACTTGATTATCACGCCTTTGGCTCCTGCTCCGATTGCAGTCCATATCCACTGGGAAATCTCGTGCAGAGTCGGGGTGAAACAATGCTCTCCGCTGTAGATATTACTTCCGCCCTGGAGTTCAGTCACCCAGAAAGGCCTGTCGCCGGCTGCGGAGGCTGCCATGTCACAGAACGCGGCAACTGCCTTGCCGATCCTGCGGCGCGGGAACCATCCGTAATCCAGTCCCGGCATTACCGACACACCCAGGGCGTCTTTCGGGGAATCTTTGGCAAAATCCGTAAGGCTTTTTCCGGTGACGATGATTTCGTGGTCCGGATCGATTGCCTTTATGGAATCATAGTCACACTCCCCGTCCCTGTATTCCCATGCAAGAAGCTGCGGACTGGAGGCGAAATGCCTTACAACCGAAAGGTAGAACTCCTTCTGTCCCGAAATGGAGAGAATTATCATGACGGAATGCTTCCCTGCCGAAAGGAATGCCGTGTCATATATGCCGAAGCCGCCTTCAGGACAGTATTCTTCGTGCAATACAATCCTGCAATGGGACAGGCCGCACTGCCCTACCGCGTGGAAATACGCATCCACCTGACTGTCGGTACGGTCAGGCTCGATGTTGAGCTGTACGGCAATTATCGGTGTTTCGGCCATGTGTTATAAGAAAATATTTTTCCAAACTGCGAAGATAAGAAAAATCGGCCATTAAAAGCGTTCCAAGGCAAAAAAAAGACATCCGACGGGCGGATGTCTTCTGTGGTCCCAACAGGGCTTGAACCTGTGACCCACTGATTATGAGTCAGTTGCTCTAACCAACTGAGCTATGGGACCTGAGTGCGGGACTGTCTGTCCCGCTTATGTTGCTCTGATATCTCAGACTTTGATTTCGACCTCGACGCCTGAAGGCAGCTCGAGCTTCATCAGGGCATCAACAGTCTTTGCATTGGACTCGTTGATGTCAAGAAGACGGCAGTAGGAGTTGAGCTCAAACTGCTCGCGGGATTTCTTGTTGACGAAGGTGGAGCGGTTCACAGTGAAGATCTTCTTGTTGGTAGGAAGCGGAATAGGACCGCAAACCTTTGCACCGGTAGAAGCCACTGTTTCGGCAATCTTCTTTGCTGACTTGTCAAGCAGCATATGATCGAATGATTTGAGTTTAATTCTGATTTTCTGACTCATATCAATACTTCTTCAAATGTTAACAATTATTCGTCGTCATCTGCTTTGTAGCCGCTCTTCTCGATAATGTCCTTAGCGAGATTAGCAGGAACTTCTGCATAGTGGTCAAAACTCATGGTGCTTGTTGCACGTCCTGAAGAAAGGGTACGGAGGATGGTCACGTAACCGAACTGCTCGGAAAGCGGAACGAATGCACGTACGATTCTTGCGCCATTGGCGGTTGAATCCATGGCATTGATCTGTCCGCGGCGGCGGTTGAGGTCACCGACGATGTCTCCCATATACTCTTCCGGAGTAACGACTTCAAGATTCATGATAGGCTCGAGAAGCACAGGACCTGCCTTAGGGCAAGCGTGACGGAATGCCATCCTTGCAGCAAGCTCGAATGAGAGCTGGTCGGAGTCCACAGGGTGGAAGCTGCCGTCGATGAGGGTCACCTTCATTGAAGGAACCTCATATCCGGCAAGCACGCCGTTTGCCATGGCGGACTCGAATCCCTTCTGTACTGCAGGAATGAATTCCTTAGGGATGTTGCCGCCCTTGACAACATTCTCGAACTGGAGACCGGTTGCGCCTTCGTCTGCAGGACCGATCTCTACGATGATGTCTGCAAACTTACCGCGTCCACCGGACTGCTTCTTGAATACTTCACGATGCTGTACAGGCTTGGTGATGGTCTCCTTGTAGTTGACCTGAGGTGCACCCTGGTTGATCTCGACACCGAACTCGCGACGGAGACGGTCAACGATGATGTCAAGGTGAAGCTCGCCCATACCGCTGATGACGGTCTGACCGGTTTCGTGGTCTGACTTGACTGTGAACGTAGGGTCCTCCTCTGCGAGCTTGCCGAGAGCGATTCCGAGCTTGTCAAGGTCGCCCTGGGTCTTAGGCTCAACGGCGATACCGATCACAGGATCAGGGAATTCCATTGACTCGAGTGCAATAGGATGTGCCTCGTCGCAGATGGTGTCTCCGGTACGGAGATCCTTGAATCCGACAGCTGCGCAGATGTCGCCGGCCTCAACGAACTCGATAGGATTCTGGTGGTTGGAGTGCATCTGGTACAGACGTGCGATCCTTTCCTTCTTGCCCGTACGGGTGTTGTGGACATATGAGCCGGCGTCAACCCTTCCGGAATAAACCCTCATGAATGCGAGACGGCCCACGAACGGGTCGGTTGCAATCTTGAACACGAGGGCGCTGAACGGATCCGAAGCATCAGGCTTGCGGACGGTCTCCTCGTCGGTGCCCGGAACGGTGCCGACGGTGTTGCCCTTGTCGAGAGGGGACGGGAGGTAACGCATAACGGCGTCGAGAAGGAACTGGACACCTTTGTTCTTGAATGAAGAACCGCAGCATGCAGGAATGATCTGCATTGCGATGGTACCTTTGCGGAGAGCAGCGATTACCTCTTCCTCGGTGAGCGAGTCAGGGGACTCGAAATACTTCTCCATGAGGGCCTCGTCGCATTCGGCTGCAGCCTCTATGAGTTTGTCCCTCCATCTTTCGACCTCGTCAACCATATTTTCAGGAACATCCTGGATCTCATAGTTTACGAGATGGTCAGAGGTGTCATAGACATATGCCTTCCTCGAGAGAAGGTCAACAATGCCCTTGAACTTGTCCTCAGAGCCGATTGGAAGGCAGATCGGAACGGCATTGGCACCGAGCTTGGTATGGATTTCCTCGACGCAGGCAAGGAAATCGGCACCCACACGGTCCATCTTGTTCACATAAGCGATCTTCGGAACACCGTACTTGTCGGCCTGGCGCCATACGGTCTCGGACTGAGGCTGTACGCGGCCTACCGCACAGAATGTGGCTACGGTACCGTCGAGAACTCGGAGCGAACGCTCAACCTCGACAGTGAAGTCAACGTGGCCAGGAGTATCGATAAGGTTGATCTGATATACGTCTCCGTTGTAATGCCAGAATGCCGTGGTAGCTGCGGAGGTAATGGTGATACCGCGCTCCTGCTCCTGGACCATCCAGTCCATTGTGGCAGCACCGTCATGGACCTCACCGATGCGGTGGGTCTTGCCGGTGTAGAACAGAATACGTTCCGATGTTGTTGTCTTACCGGCATCAATGTGGGCCATGATACCGATATTCCTGGTGAATTTAAGATCTCTTTTAGCCATTCGACGAAATCAATTAGAAACGGAAGTGAGCAAAAGCCTTGTTGGCTTCAGCCATTTTGTGCATATCCTCCTTGCGTTTGAATGCACCGCCTTCGTTGTTGTATGCAGCGATAATCTCTGCACAAAGTTTTTCTGCCATTGAGTGGCCGGAACGCTTGCGGGCGTAGAGTATCATATTCTTCATTGACACTGAAATCTTCCTCTCCGGTCTCAACTCAGTAGGCACCTGGAAGTTGGCTCCGCCGACGCGGCGTGACTTTACCTCGACCTGAGGGGTCACGTTCTCGAGAGCCTTCCTCCAAATATCTAGAGGAGCCTTGTCAGAATCTTTCATCTTCTCGCCTACCATGTCAATGGCATCGTAAAAAATAGAATACGCGATACTCTTCTTCCCCTGCAACATAAGGTTGTTCACGAAACGGGTTACATTTACGTCGTGAAACTTCGGATCAGGAAGTAGAATCCTCTTTCTAGGCTTCGATTTTCTCATTGTTGGAAAATTAAGGTGAAATTAAAACAAAAATTACTTCTTAGATTTCTTTGGCCTCTTGGCACCGTAAAGAGAGCGGGACTGAGTCCTGCCTTCTACGCCGGCGGTATCCAAAGCTCCTCTAAGGATGTGGTAACGTACACCCGGAAGGTCCTTTACACGGCCTCCGCGTACAAGCACGATTGAGTGCTCCTGGAGGTTGTGGCCTTCACCCGGGATGTAAGCATTGACCTCTTTGGAGTTGGTGAGACGTACACGGGCAACCTTACGCATTGCTGAGTTAGGTTTCTTAGGTGTAGTTGTGTACACACGTACGCACACACCCCTCTTCTGAGGGCACGCATCCAGTGCGCGGGACTTGCTCTTCACAGCAATGGTCTCGCGTCCCTTGCGGACTAATTGTTGAATTGTTGGCATAAATGATTAAAAATCTATTATTTATGTTACGCCCCAATTTGGGGGACTGCAAATATACGCATAAAAATTTATTTATCAACATATTTATCAACAAAACCTGCGTCATTTTTCCATAAAGGGCGCTAAAACTTTTTAGGAAAAAAGGATGAATTTGTCTATCTTTGAAATCTGCGGGCCCGAAGGGTCCTGTTTTACCAAACCCCTATAATAATGAACACAAAACGCCTCATTGCCCTAGCGGCGGCGTCCATGATGACGCTTTCCCTCGCCGCCCAGCCTTCCGGAAGAGAAGATTTCGGCCACAGCTGGTTCTTTATCCACAATCAGGACAGGGAAGAAATCGAATTGAGATACAGGATGGACCGCGGTGCCGTGGACAGGGCTCCGGAAGTGGACCTGCCGCACGATTGGGGCGCAGAAGGGGCTTTTGACATAAGCTATCCCGGCGAAACCGGAAAGCTCGGATGGTGGGGGCTTGCAAAGTATTGGAAAGATTTCATCCTCACCCCGGAAATGCTCGACGGGAAAAGGTTCTTCCTTGAGGTTGACGGCGCGATGAGCAACGCCAAAGTCTATTGCAACGACAGGTTCGCCGGCGAGTGGCCTTACGGATATGCTTCCTTCAGGCTTGACGTCACTCCATACCTGCGTGAAGGCGGCAACTGCATCACTTTCGACATTGACAACAAGCCCGAATCGAGCCGATGGTATCCCGGTGCGGGACTTTACCGCAATGTGTGGCTTGTCAGGACCGACCCTGTGGGCATAGGACACTGGGGGACGCGCATCACCACCTCCGTAAGCGGAGGCAAGGCCCTGGTCACCGTGAGCACCACCCTGCGCAATGCCCTGGAAGACTGTCCTGCCGGCGTTCTGACGTCCACCATCATCAGGAAAGACCCTGCAAGCGGCAAAGAAGTCACCATTGGCACGCCGGCACAGCTCAGTATTGAGGCCGTGAAAGACGGCATGGAAGTCACCCAGGTGATTGAAGTTGAGGACCCTTCCCTCTGGAGTCCCGACGAGCCTGATCTCTATACGATGGTAAGCTCCCTGGAGGCCGGCGGCAGCACCGACAGTCTCCGCACCCGTTTCGGAATAAGGGAGATCGAATTCCGCGGGGACGGCTTCTACCTCAACGGGGAGCGCACGTTCATCAAGGGAGTGTGCCTCCACCATGACGCCGGCGCCCTCGGTGCCGCCTGGAATACCTCCGCCTGGGTCCGCAGGCTCAACATGCTCAAGGAGATGGGCTGCAACGGCATCCGCACCGCCCACAACCCTCCGGCACCGGAGCTCCTCGACCTTTGCGACAGCCTCGGCTTCGTGGTGATGGACGAGCTCACGGACACCTGGACAGTGCCGAAGAAGCCTAACGGATATGCAACCATCTTCGATGAATGGGCCGAAAAGGACCTGCGGGCAATGATAAGGCGCGACCGCAACCACCCTAGCGTAATCCTCTGGAGCATAGGAAACGAGGTCGGCGAGCAGGGCTATCCTGACAAATACCACATCGCCTGCAGGCTTTCGGAAATCTGTCACGAAGAGGACCCTACAAGGCTCACGACCATAGGAAGCGACAATCCGTGGGCAAGCGAGCAGGATTTCCGCAACACTGTTGACGTGTATGGATTCAACTACAAGCCTCATCTTTACGGCAAATTCATAAAAGCCAACCCGGGGAAGCCGGTGCTCGGGAGCGAGACCGCATCCACCATCAGTTCAAGGGGCTTCTACTGTTTCCCTGTGAGCGAAGAGCCGCTCGAAGGCCGCGCCGATTTCCACGTAAGCTCATATGACCTGTATGCATGCCCGTGGTCACAGACCCCTGACACCGAGTTCCGTGCACAGGACGAGAACCCTGAAATCGCGGGCGAATTCGTATGGACAGGCTTCGACTATATCGGCGAGCCTACCCCGTACAACAGCGACCTTACGATACTTACCAATTTCCATGACGAGGCCGCCCGTGCCGCAGCGGAGAAGGAACTTGCGGAGAAAGGCTCCGTAGCAGTACCTTCAAGGAGTTCATATTTCGGAGTCATCGACCTTGCAGGATTCCCGAAGGACAGGTACTGGCTCTATCAGGCAAGATGGAGGAAGGACCTTCCGATGGCGCACATTCTGCCGCACTGGAACTGGAAGGGACGTGAAGGCGAGGTCACTCCGGTGATGGTCTATACCTCCGGAGACAGTGCCGAGCTGTTTGTAAACGGCAGGAGCATGGGACGCAAAGTCCTGGGAGACAAGGAATACAGGCTGAGGTGGGACGATGTCGTCTATGAGCCTGGCACCGTGGAGGTAATTGCCTACAAAGACGGAAAGGAATGGGCCCGCGACAAGGTGACCACAACCGGAGAGCCTGCCAGGGTGATGGCTGCAGCCGAGCTCGGAAGCGGTCCCGGCGGGGAGTTCGGAGGAGACAGGAGGATCCGCAACGGCGGCAGGAAGTGTTTCTTCGGACTGTTCAGGAGCAACAGGCATACCGTCAAATACAAGAATGGAGACCTTATTTATATCGACATAAAGGTGGCCGACAAGAAGGGGCGCATGGTCCCGACGGCCTGCAATGACCTGAAAATCACCGTTGAAGGTGCAGGGAAATTTGTAGCTGCCGATGCCGGTGACCCTACAAGCCTGGTGCCGTTCAAGTCAGGCAGCCAGAAGGCGTTCAACGGTCTCTGCAGCGCGATTGTAAGGCCTACGGGCAGGGGAAGAATCACCGTCAGGATCGACAGCCCGGGCCTGAAGGGCGAAAAGATGATTATAGATGTGAAATGAATCCCGGGAGAGGCTGGCCAAAAGGCCTCTCCTTATACTCCATAGACATTGGAATCTTCACATGGGGCGCCGCTGGTGCCCCATTTTTCATCCACCTGGTCAAGCAGGGAGAAAAGCGCGTCGGGGTCTTTCTCCGTTACCAGCCTGATGCGGGTATCCTTGAAATCCGGAAGACCTTTGAAATAGCAGCTCAGATGCCTTCTCATTTCCAGGACACCGGTCACAGGGCCTTTGAGGGCAAGCGAAAGGGTGAGCTGGCGCTTTGCAAGGGCCACCCTGTCGGATACGGCAAGGGAAGGAAGCTCCTCTCCGGTGGCAAGATAATGCTTGATCTCACGGAAAATCCACGGATGGCCGAAGGATGCCCTCCCGACCATTATTGCATCCACCCCGTAGCGGTCAAATGCCTCCCGCGCCTTCTGCGGGGTGGTGATGTCGCCGTTGCCGATTATGGGTATGTGCATACGGGGATTGGACTTGACCTCCCCGATGAGGGTCCAGTCAGCCTCGCCCCTGTACATCTGGCAGCGTGTCCTGCCGTGGATTGTCAGGGCGCTGATGCCGGCATCCTGGAGCCTTTCGGCAAGACCGACTATGATTTTGGAATTGTCATCCCAGCCGAGACGCGTCTTGACTGTGACAGGCTTGCGCACGGCCTTGACAACCATTTCAGTAATGAGGACCATCTTGTCGGGGTCCCTCATCATTCCGCTTCCGGCTCCGCGCCCCGCGATTTTGCTCACGGGGCAGCCGAAATTGATGTCGATGATGTCGCAGCCCCTTCCGCCGGCTATTTCGTCGGCGTGGTCAGCCATCCTGGCCGCTTCCACCATTGCCTGGGGGTCGTTGCCGTAAATCTGGATGGCCGCCGGAGCCTCCTCATCGCAGATTTTCATCTTGGCGATGGCCTTGGCGGCATCACGGATGAGTCCGTCCGAAGGGACAAACTCGGTATAGACCATATCGGCACCCTGCTCCCGGCACAGGACCCTGAAGGATGCGTCGGTGACGTCCTCCATAGGTGCCAAAAGCACTGGCTGCGGGCCGAGGTCAAGGGTGCCGATTGTCATGATCAATAGTTGTTGAGGCCTTTGATATCAACCTCTCCCCTGCGGCTCTGCCCCATGAGCCACTCGGAATAGAAGTCGGCCAGTTTCCAGAAGAAATAGTCGTCCATGTCGCTGTAGCCGTGCCTCTGGCCAGGAAGGAGGACGAAATCGAACCTCTTGTTGGCCCTGATGAGCGCATCGATTACGCGGATTGTGTTGGCAGGATGGACGTTGTCGTCGATGTCTCCGGTCACGAGCATAAGGTGGCCCTTGAGATTGCGGACGAGCTCCTGGTTGGTGTGGATGCTGTAAACGAATGTGGTGTCGCCCTCGACAACTTTCTCCTGGATGCCGTGATGCTGTTCGCTCCACCAGCGGTTGTAGATGGTGTTGTCGTGGTTGCCGGAGCAGGATACAGCCACCTTGAAGAAGTCAGGATAGGTCATCAGGGCTGCCGTGGACATGAATCCGCCGCCGCTGTGGCCGTGGATGCCCACCCTGTTGATATCCATATAGCTGTGGCGCTCACAAAGCTGCTGGATTGCATATTTCTGGTCCTCGAGGCCATAGTCGCGGAGATTGCCGTAGCCATAGTTGTGATACCATTTCGAACGGTTCGGATGGCCTCCGCGGTTGCCGACGGTGACCACGATGAATCCGAGCTGGGCAAGACGGTCGGTGCGGCAGAATCCCCTGCTCCAGGAGATGTTGACAGCCTCCACCTGTGGGCCCGGATAGACATAATCGGCTACAGGATAGACCTTTGTGCTGTCAAAGTCAAACGGCTTGTACATTGCACCGTAGAGGTCGGTGACTCCGTCTGCGGCCTTGACCTTGAATCTCTCCGGGAACTTGTAGCCGGCGGCGAAGAGAAGGCTGAAGTCGGCTTCCTCGAGGTCGAGGATCTTGCGGCCCTTCACTGCATCATAGAGGGCTACGGCAGGCTTGGCATCAACCCTTGAATAGTTGGCCACGAACCAGCGGCCGTTGTCGTCAGACGAAGAGTGGACATCCATATCGTCCATATCCAGCTTGGTGATGGCGCCTCCGCCGAGGGAAACCTTGTAGGTATGCATCTGGTAAGGGTTTTCGCCCTTCTGGATACCGCAGGCGCTGAAGAGCACATAGCCGGCAGCCTCATTGACGGAGATGACATCCTCCACGTGGAATGCTCCTTCAGTGAGGTTGCGAACGAGGGTTCCGTCGGCATTGTAGAGGTAGAGGTTGGCCCAGCCGTTGCGCTCTGACCAGTGGATGAACTGCTTTCCGTTCTTTATGAAATACGGGTTGCGGTATTCCACATAGGTGTTCATTTCCTCGTGGACAACCACATTGAGCGAATCCGCATCGACAGGGACATAGCAGAGGTCGTATCTCTTGAGATCACGGCTGACCCTGCCCACGTAGAAGCCTTTTTCATCGCCCATCCATTTGCTGTTCCAGAATTTGTTGTAGCCTTCCGGGATGGTGGTGCGCGCATTGTAGAGGAAGAGGTCCTGGTCCTTGTAGGCGGATGTCTTCACGATACGGGATGAGCCGTCTGCCACAGTAAATACATGGAGTTCGCCCTTTGCACCCGGTTCGTTCGGCATCTGGTATTTGTAGGTCTCAAGCTCCGGACGCGGGGAAGAGAGGGAGTTGATCACCCAGAGCTCCTTGAGCGGGGAAAGGTCCCAGAGGAGGGTCGCGAAACGCTTTGAGTCCGGAGACCATGCCATACTTGCGTAATGTCTTGCAGTAGAGTCCCTTTCGGTATCGCCCGAATAATTGTCGGCGCCCCAGGCCTTGTCGGCAGTGCCGTCGAAAGTCAGCTGCCTTTCCACTATCGTGGAGTCCTTTTCGTCCTTGACCGCCTTGCGAAGCGAGGTCGAGTCCATCACGAAAAGGTTGTGGTTCTTGACATAGACACCCATCGTGCCGTCAGGGGAAACGCAGGCCCAGTCAGGATAGATCTTCTCTTCCTCCTTTTCCACGACGGTGAGCTTGCGCGAGGCGATGTCATAGGTGAAATGGAATGTGGAGTCGATGGACGTGCGCACCTCGAAAGCGAAGGTGTTGTCGTCCTTCAGACGGAGTCCGCCGATGCCCGGATGCTTGGCGTCAAACGGGTCTTTGGTGATCTCAGTAATCTGCATGGCGAGCTTTTCGAGGTCGAAGACCGGCGTCTTTGTGCCTGCGGCAGGATTGACGATATAGTAGGCAGTGCCTTCGGAGGTGCGCCAGCTGTACCAGAACCGGTCTCCGCTCCTGAACCAGTTGGGACGCACGGATGTAGAGAATACCATGTTGCCGACCCTTTTTGAAGAAAACCTTTCCGCAAGGTCATAATTCGGGGTGGTGACATGGTTTTCCTGTGCCTTTGCGGGCACAAGGGCGGCTATTGCAATCAATGCGGATGCCGCCTTCATAAGCAGGTGTTTCATACTTGTGTATTGGTTGCTAGTTTGTTCCGTAAGTTGACATTGAAGATTGTAAAGTAACGCAATTCTGTTTAATTTTGCAAAAATAAGAACAATAATGAAACTGATTGCCGACAGCGGAGCGACCAAGACTTCGTGGGCCGCCATATGCGGAAATGACGTGGTGAGATTCTCCGGAGAAGGATGCAACCCCAATTTTACTGATACCGGGGAGATGGTCCGCAGCATCGGAGGTAGCATCCCTGAGGAGGTGCGCCGGGAAGAGGTTTCCGAGGTGCATTTCTACTGCGCCGGCATCGGCAAAGGCAACTCCGAAGCCGTCACCGGAGCCCTGGGCAAAGTGTTTCCCGCTGCCTCCATATGGTGCGGAAGCGATCTTCTCGGAGCTGCCAGGGCACTGCTCGGCCGCAATGCCGGCTTTGCGGCAATACTCGGGACCGGAGCCAACACCTGCATCTACGACGGCACCGGCATTTCGCAGCATGTCGATTGCATGGGATTCATTCTCGGCGATGAGGGCAGCGGGGCATATATCGGCAAACGCCTGATCTGCGACTATCTGCGCGGGAATATGCCTGATAATGTGAGGATTGCGGCCGGGAAGGCCATCGGCCTTGACAGGGACGGCATCATAGACAGGATCTACCGCCAGCCACATCCCAACAGGTTCTGCGCATCGCTGTGCAGGTTTGTCGGGGAGAACATCGGAGGCGACCCGTACTTCAGCACCCTGGTAAAGGATTCTTTCAGGGCATTTTTCAGCGGAATGGTATGCCGCTACGGGGACTGGCGCTCCCTGGAGCTGAACTGCACCGGCTCCGTTGCCTATGTATTCCGCGAGCAGCTTGCCGCCGTGGCAGGAGAATTCGGCATGAAAACCGGAAAAATCGAAAAGGAACCGCTGGACGGGCTGATACTCTATCATAGGACAACAAAATAATTATTGCTATATTTGCCGGATATGCTGGACAAATACCTCCTCGCTCCATATTGGCTCACACTCAAGGCAAGACACGCTCTCTATGACAAGGGCGTGTGGAAGAGCAGTTCCGCCGAGGTCCCGACCATCTGCATCGGCAACATCACGGCCGGGGGCACAGGAAAGACTCCCCATACAGAGATGATTCTCAATACTTTGGGCGAGCTTCCGGAATGGAGGGAAAAGAATGTGGCCGTCCTTTCGAGGGGGCACAAGCGCAAGAGCGGAGGCTTCCAGCAGGTCAGCATTGACGGAAGCGCGGCTTTCTACGGGGACGAGCCGCTGCAGATAAAGAAGAATTTTCCGCATGTGACGGTTGCCGTGGACCGCAACAGGATCGAGGGATGTACGTTCCTCTGCCATCCGGAGCTTCTGGCAACTGACAAAAAAGCCCGCAAGTGCGCCGACAAGACTCTTCCACCTGCAGACCTCATAGTCCTCGACGATGCATTCCAGCACAGGGCCCTCAATGCCTTCATGAACATCATCCTCGTGGACTGGAACCGTCCGGTCAGCAAGGATATGCTCCTCCCGCTGGGACGCCTGCGCGACCTTCCCGAAAGGATTGAAAAAGCCGACATCATCATTGCGACAAAATGCCCGGCATACCTCGAGAACTGGGAAAAGACATCGTGGCTCAAGGGCATGGACATAAGCGGCTGGGACCCGCAGACCTGCGAGGGGCATTTCAGCAGCGGCAGGAAAGTCAAGGTGTTCTTTTCATACATCCACTACTGCGGTCTCAAGCCGGTGTTCAAGGAGGAAGGAGACACCCGCTACATCTATTCCAAGAAGATGATACTGTTCTCCGGCATTGCAAAGGACACGCCGCTCCGCCGCTTTCTCAGCGACAAGTATCAGATTGTAAGGAGGTTCAGATTCTCTGACCACCACAAATACAACAAATTCGACATAGCCCACATCATGGCAGCCTCTGCACTGGCCCCTACTGCCGTCGTGGCCACGACGGAAAAGGACAGCCAAAGGGTGCTTGACTGCAAAAAAATACCCGGAAAGCTCAAGGAGAGACTGTTCCAGGTACCTATCAAAGTCGCTTTCCTCAGCGAAGAGGAAGAGGCTGTTTTCAGAGCTTCGCTTTCTGGGAAGCTTCAAGAATTTCATTCTGGGCCTGAACCGACACCTCGTGGATAGCGTTGAACACCGCCTTCACGAAATCCTCGGGCAGTCCGTACTTCTTTCCGTTTTTCACCATTCCGTCGAGAACCTCATCCCAGCGTGCAGTCTGGAGAATGGCGATATTGTGGTCTCTCTTGTATTCACCGATCTTGCGGCTGATGTTCATACGCGACTGGAGGATATAGAGAAGATTGTCGTCGATGACGTCAATCTGGGCACGGAGATGGTCGATTCCCTCTTTGTATTCAAGGCTGTCGGAATCGGTATCCCTTACCACAATCCTTGAGAGGAGGTCCTTGATTTCAGCCGGAGTGAGCTGCTGCTTCGAGTCGCTCAAGGCACACGAAGGATTGCAGTGAGACTCCACCATAAGTCCGTCAAGACCAAGGTCGAGGGCCCTCTGCGAAAGCTCGAGGATATAGTCGCGCGAACCGCCCATATGGCTCGGGTCAGCGAAAAAAGGAATCTCCGGGAAACGGGTCCTGAGCTCAATTGCAATCTTCCAGCCCGGATCGTTGCGGTAGATTATCTTCTGTGATGAGGAGAAACCGCGGTGGATGACACCGAGCTTCTTGATGCCGGCGCGGTTGAGGCGCTCCAGGGCACCTATCCACAGGTCGAGGTCCGGATTGACAGGATTCTTGACGAGCACAGGGATGTCGGTATCCTTGAGTGCATCGGCAATCTCCTGCACAAGGAAAGGATTGGCAGTGGTGCGGGCACCGAGCCATACCATATCCACTCCATATTTGAGGCATTCAAAGACATGCCTCTCGCTTGCCACCTCGGTGGCGACCCTCATTCCGGTCTCCTTCTTAACCCTCTGAAGCCATTTCAGGCCCGGGACACCTATGCCTTCAAAGCATCCCGGATGGGTGCGAGGCTTCCATATGCCAGCACGGAACACATTGATTCCGAGCTCCCTGAGGCCCTTGGCGGTTTCCAATACCTGCTCTTCGGTCTCTGCACTGCATGGACCGGCGATTACCATCGGACGCGGTAAAGTGAAGAATCCCCACTCCGATACCGGGGTACATTCCAGATTTGCCATAATTATCTGATGATTTTCTTGATTTTGTTTGCCTGTTCTATCAATTCCCTTATACGGTCAGAATCATAGTCCTCGATTGCCTGGCGGAACCCCCCTATCTTTTCGATATAGGTGTCGAGAACCTTGAGCACATTGTCCCTGTTCTGCGAAAAAATCGGCACCCACATGTCGGCATTGCTCTTGGCCAGCCTCACGGTCGAGGAGAAACCTCCGGAAGCGAGGTCGAAGATATGCTTTTCGTCCTTCTCCTTGTCAAGCACCGTCAGCGCAAGGGCAAACGAGGTGATGTGGGAGATATGGGACACATATGCGGTATGGACATCATGGCTCTCCGCATTCATATACGTCGGGCGCATGTTGAGGGCGTCATAAAGCCTCTCTATCCCCGCCAGCGCAGCCCTGTCGCTCTCCTCGGAGTCCGCGAAGATGCACGCCCTCCCGTCGAAGAGGTTTGGAACCGCAGCCCACGGGCCCGAATATTCGGTTCCTGCCATCGGGTGGGTGGCCACATACCTTTTCCTCATCGGATGGTAGCGCACGCTGCGGACGATGTTGGCCTTGGTGGAGCAGGTGTCGATGACGGTCTTGTCCGTCCAGCCGTTGTCCCTGAACATGTCCAGGACGCTCTGGAGCATCCCTACGGCCGCTCCGACAGGTATAGCTATCACGATTATGTCGCTCCTGCGGACACAGTCTTCAAAGGCAACGACTTCGTCCACCAGCCCGATTTTTTCGGCCGCGGCGGCATTGACCGGCTCCGACTCCACGCCGAGTACAGTCTGTGCAAAGCCACGCCTTTTCAGGTCAATGGCCATTGATCCTCCGATGAGGCCGAGTCCTATGATTCCGACAATCATTGCCTAGAGAAGATTCTTGATTTTTGCGGCTGCCTTTTCAAGGACTTCAGCCTTTGCGCACAGGGAGGCGCGGATATAGTTCTCTCCGTTGTGTCCGAAGATGAATCCAGGGGTGATGAACACGCCCGCATCATAGAGGAAACGGTTGGAGAGGCGTTCTCCGAGTGTCTTGTCTTCATCGCGGCCGGCAACGAGGAACTTGTTGTCAGGCTTCACCCTGCCCCATACGAAGAGGCCGGCGGAATCACGGTTGCACTCCGCACCGATGAGGTCCATAAGGTTGCAGGCGGCCTCGCGGCGGCGACGGTATTCGGCGTTGAGCTGCTCGAACCATTCAGGACCCTGCTCGAGGGCTGCAATGGCGGCAATCTGCACAGGCTTGAAGGTGCCGGAGTCCATCTGGCTCTTGACCTTGAGGATTTCCTTGATGTAGTCGGCAGCACCGGCAACGAGTCCCACACGCCATCCGGACATATTGTGGGCCTTGCTCAGCGAGTTCATTTCGACTACGCACTCCTTTGCCCCCTCGGCGGCAAGCATTGAAAGAGGCTGGTCGTTGAGGATGAAGCTGTAAGGGTTGTCATTGACAAGGAGGATGTTGTGCCTGAGGGCAAAATCCACAAGCCTCTGGTAGAGCTCTGGGGTTGCCTTTGCTCCGGTAGGCATTCCCGGATAATTGGTCCACATCATCTTGACGCCGGTGAGGTCCATCTTTTCGAGGGCGTCGATGTCCGGCCACCAGTTGTTCTCCGGAAGGAGGTCGTATTTGATGACGTCGGCTCCGACGATTTCGGCGGCGGAGGTGTAGGTAGGATAACTAGGGTCCGGGATGAGGACCTTGTCGCCCTCATTGATGAAGGTGAGGAAGATGATGAGGATACCTTCCTTCGAGCCCATGAGCGGCTGGATTTCGGTCACCGGGTCGAGGGTGACGCCATAGTAGCGCTTGTACCAGGCTGCAAATGCTTCCTTGAGAGCCGGAAGACCGCTGTAGCTCTGATACTTGTGGCTGTCCGGAAGTTCGGCAGACTGCTGGAGCGCCTTGATGGCGGCTGCCGGCGGCATACCGTCCGGGGCGCCGATTCCGAGATTGATGATTGGGTCGAGGCCTTTCTGTGCCCTTTCCGCATTGAGTTTTGCCATCTCCCTGTTCTTTATGGAGAAGAAATACTCGCGGACAGATTCTGTCCTGTGTGCTGGTTTGATTATCATAATGCTGAAATATATTCTCCTAATATCCTCAAATCGTCTATGAGAGGCCTGACGGCCGAAAGGGCCTGGTTGTACCTTTCATAGCTTTCAAACTTTATGTCTATATAAAAGAAGTACTGCCATTTCCTGCCCGGAATCGGGAGCGACTGGATCCTGGTGAGATTCATGTCGTAGAAAGACAGGATGGTAAGGATGTGGGCAAGGGAACCCGGCTTGTGCGGAAGGGTGAAGCAGAGAGAGGCCTTGTCGATTGCGGCCTTGTCGGGATTGATGCTGTCGTCGAGGATGAGGAATCTCGTGAAGTTGGTCTTGAAGGTCTCGATTTCGGGACGGAGGATTTCAAGTCCGAACCGCTGGGCCGCCACTGCAGATGCCACGGCTCCAACTCCCATGACGCCCTCCTTGGCTATGTCCGCTGCACTTTTTGCAGTGTCCTCGCTCTCAATCAGATGAATCCACGGGCACTCCCTTTCGAAGAATTCTCGTGTCTGGTTGATGGCCATATAATGGGTCCTGACCTCCTTGATGTCATTGACGGTCTGCCCTGGCATTGCCATAAGGTTCTGATGGATATGGAGATAGACTTCTCCCTTGATCTTCCTCGGATACTTCCGGAGAAGCTCGAAATTGGGGATGAGTCCTCCGGAAGTGGTGTTTTCGATTGCCATCACGGCAGCATCGGCACGACCGTCGTCAAGGGCCTTGAAAAGCCCGTCGAACGTCGCACATTCAACTGTTTCCAGGGTTTCCTCTCCGGCTTCACTGTAAAAACGCCTCGCGGCCTCTTCGTGGAAGCATCCGGAAAAACCCTGGATTGCTACTCTTTTTGTCATTCTGTCCGTTTTATATACGGGGTGCCGGCATATTGCACTGGCACCCCCTGTTTTTCCATTTTCCCGCAGCCTGCAGGAAATGCGCTTTACACCGTAAGGATGTCCTTTTCCTTTGCGGCAATCACGCTGTCAATGCTCTTGACGTGCTTGTCGGTAAGCTTCTGGACTTCCTCCTCGCCCTCCTTCTGGGCATCCTCGGTGAGTCCGTCGTTCTTCTGGGCCTTTTTGAGCTGGTCAACGGCATCGCGGCGTGCATTGCGCACAACCACCTTTGCATTCTCGCCGGCAGCCTTCGCCTTCTTGATGAGCTCCTTGCGCCTTTCCTCGGTAAGGGCAGGCACGACGCAGCGGATAGATTCGCCGTTGTTGGACGGGGTGAGGCCCAGATTGGCATCCATGATAGCCTTCTCTATCTTTGAAATCATGCTCTTCTCCCAAGGCTGGATGAGAAGGGTCTTTGCGTCAGGCGCTGTAACGGAAGCGACCTGGGGAACTGGGGTCGGGGTTCCATAATAATCCACCACTACATTGTTGAATACGGAAGGGTTGGCCTTTCCGACACGGTAGGTTTTGAGATCTTCCTCAAGGAACGCTACTGCATCCTTCATCCTGGAGTCAGCCGCATTCACGATGTTTTTTGCGTTCTCGGGTAACATTGCGTTGATTGGTTGTGTTATTTATTTGTGCACAAGGGTGCCGACCTTTTCACCGGAAAGAAGGCGGGTAAGGTTGCCCTTGCAGTTCATGTCGAATACTATAATAGGCATATTGCCTTCGCTGCACAGGGAATATGCAGTCTGGTCCATGACCTTGAGATGCTTCTCGATGGCCTCGTCGAAGGTCAGCTCGCCGAATTTGACTGCCGACGGGTCCTTTTCCGGGTCGGCGGTATAGACTCCGTCCACCCTGGTACCCTTCAGAAGGGCATCGGCGCCTATTTCAAGAGCCCTCAGGGCAGCACCGGAATCGGTCGTGAAGAACGGGTTGCCGGTCCCTCCCGAAATCAGGGCCACCCCGCCCCCGTTAAGGAATTCGGTCACATCGTCCCTCATATAATATTTGGCTATCGGCTCCATCGGAGTCGCAGTGAACACCTTTGCATCCACGCCTTCAGCCTTTATGAACATCGAAAGGGCAAGGGAGTTGATGGTCGTTGCAAGCATACCCATCTTGTCCCCGTCCACACGGTCGAACCCTCGTCCGACCCCCTGGAGGCCCCTGAAAATATTGCCGCCTCCGTTGACTATGGCAATCTGGAGGCCCTTCCTTGCCGCGGAAGCAATCTCCTCCGCATAGGCCTTGAGGCTTGCATTGTCGAGTCCGCGGCCTTCCTGGCCGCCGAGACTCTCACCGCTGAGCTTGAGCAGAACTCTCTTGTACATATAGATGCCGGTTGGCGTTTCTAAAAGATTTTTGCGCCAAACGGAAACAAAATTAAAAAAATATTATGAATGTTGCAAGAAACCTTTTATCTTTGCAAGACAAGAGTGAATTTGAAAAACCAAACAACAATTTATGGCTAACGCATTCCACTATTCAATAGGCAGGAAATTCCTTCAGGCGATTTCAGGAGCATTCCTCATCGTTTTCCTTCTCCTGCACGGTACCATCAATTTTTTCTCTGTAATTGACACATTCACCGGCAAATTCGGTGCTGAGGACGGACTCTTCCAGCTCGGCTGTGACTTTATGGCACTGCCGATCGTTTCCATCATGGTCCCTGTACTCGCTGCCGGCTTCATCATCCATATCGCCTACGGTATCTACCTTACCTGGTACAATATCAAGGCACGTGGCGGCTACAAGCGCTACGAGGTAGCCAGCAAAGCTGCCACCGACTCATGGTCATCCAAGAACATGTGCGTGCTCGGAGTCATCATCCTCGGCATCATCTTCTTCCACCTCACCCACTTCTGGGCTGACATGCAGCTTCAGGAATGGACCGGTGGCGAGGCTGCCAATCCGTACGATCTCCTTCTGGCCACATTCGGCCGATGGTGGGTTCTCCTTATCTACATCGTCTGGTTCGTGGCGGTGTGGTTCCACCTTACCCACGGCTTCTGGAGCATGTTCCAGACAGTAGGCTGGTGCAGCACAATATGGATGAAGAGACTCAAGGTCATCGGTGTCATCGTCGCTACGATCATCGTCCTTGCCTTCATCGCAGTTGCAGTAAATGCTTTTCTTATTGCAAATGGGATAATATAGGCACGTAATCATAACAAAGATTATCAGGCTGGCCCATTGCAAGGCCAGCCTGATTTTTTATACACTTTTGGTTAATTAACTATTTTTATTTAACGGTATGAAACCCAAAAAATTCTTGCTCCCGGAGAGCGAAATCCCTACGGCTTGGTTCAATATGCAGGCTGTAATGCCCAACAAGCCCCTTCCCATCCTCAATCCTGCGACCCGCGAGCCGCTGAAACCGGAGGACCTCTATCCGATCTTCTGCAAGGCCAGTGCCGACCAGGAGCTCAACACCACCGACGAATGGATCCCGATTCCGGAAGAAGTACGCCAGCAGTACGCATCCTACAGGTGCACCCCTCTTGTGCGTGCATACGATTTCGAGAAGGCTCTCGGAACTCCGGCACACATATATTTCAAGAATGAGAGCGTATCGCCTTCAGGCTCCCACAAGCTCAATTCGGCACTTGCCCAGGCTTACTACGCAAAAGAGCAGGGTATCACCAACCTTACCACCGAGACCGGTGCAGGACAGTGGGGCGGTTCCCTTTCCTATGCAACCAAGAAATTCGGCATCGACTGTGCAGTGTATATGGTGAAGGTCAGCTACCAGCAGAAGCCTTACAGAAGATCGATCATGCAGACTTTCGGAGCCGCCATCACCCCTTCCCCGTCCATGTCCACACGCGCAGGCAAGGACATCATCACGAAGAATCCGAATGACCAGGGTTCCCTCGGTTGCGCAATCTCCGAGGCCATCGAACTCGCAATCAACACTCCGAACTGCAAATACAGCCTCGGCTCGGTTCTCAACCACGTATGCCTGCACCAGACAGTCATAGGTCTTGAGGCCGAAAAACAGATGGCCCTTGCCGGAGAGTATCCTGACATCGTGATCGGATGCTTCGGCGGCGGCTCCAACTTCAGCGGAATCGCATTCCCGTTTATGCGCCACAACATCCGTGACGGCAAGAAGACCCGCTTCATCGCAGCTGAACCTGCATCATGCCCGAAGCTCACAAAGGGTAAATTTGAATATGACTTCGGTGACGAGGCCGGCATGACACCTCTTCTGCCTATGTACACCCTCGGACATTCCTTCAAGCCTGCTTCCCTGCACGCCGGCGGCCTTCGCTACCACGGAGCAGGCGTGATCCTCTCGCAGCTGATGAAGGACGGGCTTATGGAAGCCATTGACATCGAGCAGCTTGACTCATTCTCTGCCGGAGTGCTCTTTGCCCGCAGCGAAGGCATCATCCCTGCACCGGAATCCTGCCACGCAATTGCCGCCACCGTACAGGAGGCCCTCAAGTGCAAGCAGACCGGAGAGGAGAAGGTGATTCTCTTCAACCTCAGCGGACACGGATTCGTGGACATGAGCGCATACGACAGCTACTTCTCCGGGGAGATGCAGAACCCGAAACTCACCGACGAGGAGCTCAGCAGATTCCTCAAGAGCGCAGACGAACTCAACAAATAGCCCGCTTTGGACTGAAATAAACGGATTGCAGCCGAATCTTCAACGATTTGGCTGCTTTTTTGCTGGAATTTTCATACTATCAAAAATTTTTTTACATTTATAAAAATTTTATGAGAGTATGATAGCCGTTCGCTATCGCTCAC
>JBJEJU010000016.1:0-14152 GCA_051878275.1 Candidatus Cryptobacteroides sp.
GTATAACTTTACACCTGATGGTGCTGTTGCACTGTCAAATTGAATTCGGCAGATAATATCACCTCTAATCTATCCAAACAGTAATAAAGAATAATTATGAAAACAAAATACACACTATTGCTTCTCTCTTCCTTGGCTCTGCTGTTCGCCTGCAACAAAGAGGATATACAAAAGGATTTGGACGAGGCTTATGAGGCCTCACCATTGGAAGTTGTCACAGCCTCCTTGTTATGTGAAAATGAGAACGGAGACATAGAGTTAAACTGGGGCGTTCCATTGAACGATGCAGACCCTACTGTCGTATGCGTGGAGGCAAAAGACTACGAAGATGCTTATTGGAAGTATTCCTGTCTTTTCAGCGAGAATACTGAAACAAATAAGAATGGAACGGAGTTTATACTTCCCGAAAACGAAGGACGTTCGTGGATTGAGAATACTGGTGGAAATGAAGGTATTGTAGCCAAGGCATATTTTGATATTCCTTCCATACCTCAGATTTCCCAGATCAACTATATCCTGCCTTCTGCAATTCCGGACAATGCCGGAAATACCGAGAAATGCCCTTTGGGTATGGTACTCAGGTTGCCTTATTGGGGAGAGGGAGTATCCAAACCAGAAGATATTCAAGATTGTGACAAAATTGGACCTTATGTATGTGTCCGGGAATCAGGTTATGGGCAAAAAGCGATGTTTGTCGGAATGACAGTTTACCGTTATTATGGCTGGTCGTGCACCAAAGAGAATTATACACCATCCTATGAGATGGCAAAGACAATTTCAAAAGAGATGAATAAATATTGGGATTTCTATATTGACATCTTTAAAGCAATCAATCCAGATTTTACTTGCAACAACAATGAATATTACTCTACATTGAAAGAAAAATACAATAAATTATATTATACAATCAATATGAAGAACAGAGATTACCATTCATGGAGCGACTACGATAGCCCATTGTGGGAAGATAAGAAATACAAATATTTGAAATATCGCGAATTGACTACTGAGGAAGCAATGAATTTGCTGTAATCCATACGACAATAAATTGACTAAACAGCCTGTCATCTCAAAGCACAGTGCGTAGTCGAGATGACAGGCTATTTTAGCCACCACAATTGCAACAGCATCTGTATGGCCGAGCAATTTCGATACAAATTCGACCGGTACGCCATTCTCTACAGCGACGAAATCCCGGAGAGGAGAACTATGACAGCGGAGACATAGACCGCGACATAATCGGCAATAAACTGTATCTGGACCACGTTTTTACCCGCGCTACAGTGAGGGCTCCAGGAATCGCATTTACCCGGTCCCATTCCTTCCGGGCATTGTCTCCTTTGCCAGATGATACACGTGAAAAAAATCTTATATTAGCAGTAGAATGTATACTTAATAAGAAAAAAGTTGATGGTATGGAAAACAATATGATACTCAAGATGGTGGATAGGTCTTACAAAGAATGTGAGGTTACGGGGAGAGATATGGGAGGAATAGATGTGTTTGAGATTGCGTTCACGGAACTCAAGCCGGGATTTGTCAGCTGGCCACAGGCTGGGCGTCCGAACCATAGCATCGAAATCGGGGAGGTCGGTGAGGACTTTGTCGTTGCAAGAATCCATCACATTGCAGGGTATCCCGAATCTTGGGCGACCATCCAAGTGGGAGAATCCATTTCGGCAGACTATTGTTTCGGCGAGTGGTCCTACTCCTGCGTTCTCAGTCTCTGTTCCAAATAGTTGAAAGGCTGCTTTCCCAAAATCCACCCACTTCGCTTTCCTGTATTCAATACCTCTGTTGATGTAGTGAGGCAGAGAAGTCGTGGACTTGAACTGAAAGACAGACTCCGGAATTCCCGGAAAACGACAAGAGCCGCAGGCACTTCTTTCGAGGCTGGCCCCATTCCTCCGTCCAGGTACGAAAAAAGCACCTCAGCCCGGGCTGAGGTGCCTTATGCTTTCGTTTAATGACAGTCAATCTCTTTGTATTACATCATTGACGCAGTGTTATGCAATTCCGAGCAGCAGGCATACGAGGTGTGCGATGACGCCGGCGCAGAATCCCGCGATGGTATGCGAAAGGATTGCCTTGGAAATGAGCTTGCGGTAGCCGAGGAAATCAAGGAGAGCGGTGTGGGTGGAAAGGAAGCCGCTCCATACCATACCGATTGAGGTGAAGACCGCTACTGCACTTCCGGTAAGGATGCCCTGGGCGGCAAACGTAGGAAGCACTCCGAGGGCTGCACCCACGGCACCGAGAGCAGTCATAGGGAAGGCCAGGAGCCTCATGTCCGTAAAGCCGAAGCACCATTTGAACAGCCAGTCAATCTTTTCGGCAAGCCACGGAATCACAGGGACACCCTGATAGGCACTTCCGTCATAGGTACCGTCAGCATTTGGTCCGAATGTGACCATAAGCACGAAGGTACTGATGATCACCACGCCCGGGATGAGCTGCATGGCAAGCTCCACGCCGTCCTTTCCTCCATCGAGGAGCGCATTGAGAAAGCGCGCAAAACCGGTATCCTTGCTGGCATTGTCCAGGGATTCCTCACTCTCTGTCACCTGCTCCTCGACAGGGATGACCGGAGCGTCAAGCTCAGGATATGATTTGAGTACGAAATACTGCATCAGACGGGTTGAGATGATTGAGCCGCAGAAGGCACCGAACAGGCCCACAAGGGCAGCAGAGCCGTAGCCGTAGCCGAACATTGTCATGATCACGACAAAGCCCATTCCGAAAGCCGTACCGAAGTTGGTAAGGGACACAAGCTGGTACTTCTTGAAATAGGAAGTGAAGGCTTTGTTTTTGGTCATCGTCATAATGGCAGGATTGTCCGAAAGGAAGGTCATCACCGCACCGATGGCCGCTGCGCCCGGAAGGTTGTAGAGAGGCTTCATAAGAGGGCGGAGCAGCTTCTCAAGCACGCTCACCACTCCATACTCGGCCATAAGCTTACCGATTGCACCTGTGATCACGATGATACCCATAAGGTAGAATATCGTGTTGAGGATAAGGTCGTGGGCCGTTTTCATGATGGTGTTGAGCAGGTTCTGACCGCCCATCACAGCTCCGAGACCGATGAAGATGGCACAAAAGACAACAAGGAAAATCAGAGGTTCCCAGATGTTGCGTTTCCTGGCAGATTTCATAAGATGAATCTACGTTTTAGTTAGTTAATAATATGAGTTGATAAATTATTTCACGAAATTGACTCTCCACTTGACGCCTACGCTGAAATGGCTGGCCTTTGTGGCATTGTTCCAGTCGTAGATGGCGTGGATGCGGATGTCGTCGCGGCCCTTGAGCGGGAAGAATTCGAAACCGCCGCCGGCATAGAAATACTCGTCGCCGGGGAGGACTGCAAGGTCATAAGCGACGCCCTTGTCGTCAATATTGTCCTTTTTGTTGATGTCGTAACCGCCCTTGAGAAGGAAGTTGAACTTGCCCACCCTGTATTCGAAGTTGCTCACGACCGACCAGTCGGTAAGGAACGGGTTGCCCTGTCCGAAGCCGGCCCTGTTCTGGAAGTCGAGCTCCCAGGTGAAATTGTCAAGGACAATCCGGTTGCCGAGGGAGATGTAGTTCATGAAGCGGCTTGAACGGTCCTCGATGAAATTGAGGCTCCAGAGGGTGTTCCACCATGAGCTGAAGCTTCCGCGCCACATCAGGTTGTAGGAGAAGGTGTTGGGAGCGGCGTTGGCAAGCGGGGACTCGGAAATCTGGAGAAGCAGGTTCTGTCCCGGCTTTACGGCATAACCGCCGACTATGCCGAGTACATAATACTGGTAGAGGTTGTTGCAGAAGCTGCTGCAGTAGTAAAGGTCGATAGGGGCTTCGTCGAACTCATATCCTCCGATGGCATCGGGATACTTTCCGGCCGTGAGCGACCATTTGTCGTCAATCTGCCAGGTAAGCCATGCGAAATCGGTCCCGTTGAGGATATGATTCTCGTCATAGACGTTCTTG
This sequence comes from Candidatus Cryptobacteroides sp., assembly GCA_051878275.1. GTDB lineage: Bacteria > Bacteroidota > Bacteroidia > Bacteroidales > UBA932 > Cryptobacteroides. Next base: position 3,970 of record JBJEJU010000016.1, read on the forward strand.
GTAAATCTCTGCCTGATGCGGTAGGAAACGTTGTCCGTGATATGTCCGGCGATGTTCACATTGAGGAAATCTCCAGTGAACTTTGCCTGGCTGTCATCGTCGGTGAAGGTGGCGTTTCCGCTCACACGCACTTCGGCAAAAAGGGTTTCGACCAGTTTAGTGTTTTTTTCGGGCTCAGAAGCCTTCACTGGCATTGCGGCAAGCAGTGAAAGTGCCGCGATGCTGCATAATAGGGTTTTATTCATACAGTAAATAAATATTCATGTGGTTATCGTGCAAATGTATGAATTTTATATCAATCTGCAAAGATATCACCGATATAGTTCGTGCAAAATTTCGAGGGAGCGAAGATTGATGGTGCTTTCCGTGTGATATTCAAGATACTTTACAATCCCCCTGCAGATGCTGCTGCGCTGGGCCCCGGTAAGCGGCATAAGCATGGATTCGCCGAAAGGGAGATCCATGAACCTCGAAAGCTCGCCGATGCATTCCCCGGCAAACGGGGCCAGGTCCCTGGTTTCCGGGGAGAATCCGAGCGCGCCGGCAAATTCGAGCAGGAAACGGATATGGAAGTTGCTGTAGTCCGACTCCATCGAGTCCAGGGTCAGGATCATTTTCATGCACCACCCGAACAGGCCTTCCTCAACGGCTCCTTCGTGGACAGTACGGTAGAGGACCTCGCTCATGAACATGGTCTCGGCATTTTTGTCGAAACTGCTCCTGATCCCTTCCAGGGGATATTTTGCGCCCAGGTTGCGGGCTGTCCACAGGGAGGATTTAGGGTTCTCCGTCACCTGGGCCTCGAGTATGTTCATCGGCTGCAGCAGCGTCAGCGCCCCTGTCCTCCTGCCTACGCGGATGAGAAAGCCCCGCCTTCCGAAATCCCGGGAAAGGGCGTGCAGGATGATGGAGTTTTCACCGAACTTTGTGGTGTTCAGGACGATGAGCTCTGTGTCCGTGGTCATAAGGAGCTGCCGGGCGAATGGGGATTATTTCGTGCGGCTGCCGAGCCAGAGGGCCATTGCGCGGAGGGCGCGTCCCCTGTGGGAAATCGCATTCTTCTGATCGTCAGTCATTTCCGAGAATGAGAGGCCGCGGCCGTTGGGGACGATGGTTCCGTCAGTGAGCGGGAATTCGTCAGGGACGAAAATCGGGTCATAGCCGAATCCGCCGTTTCCGGACTCCTGCCCGGATATGCGTCCGCAGACCTGTCCTTCGAAGACGTGCCTTTCGCCCCCGATGATAAGTGTCACTACCGTACGGAACCGGGCGCGGCGGTCCGTGACTCCCTCCATCTCGCGGAGCAGTTTTGCCATATTGGCGGAGAAGCTGTGCTCCGGCCCGGCATATCGCGCCGAGTAGACTCCAGGGGCACCCCCGAGGGCATCGACTTCAAGGCCGGTATCGTCCGCAAAACAGTCGCATCCGAGCCTCTCCCAAAGGTAGAGAGCCTTCTGCAGGGAGTTTTCCCCGAGTGTTTCCCCTGTTTCGGGTATTTCCCCGGTGATGCCGGCCTGTGCGGCTGTCACTATTTCAAAGTCATGGCCGAGGATTTCGGCAGCTTCACGGACTTTATGGCTGTTTGCCGTGGCAAAAACTATTTTTTCCATTGTATTGTATGATTTCGTGTCTGCCTGCCCCTGTATCATGCCGCATCAAACCGTGTTCCTGCAGGAGCCCACATGGCAGGTTGGAGCGGACAGACTGCAAAAATAGCAATAAAATCCGTATCTTTGATTCCGGCACGGGTATTGCGTCCTGCCGCAATGGTTTTTTTCAGTATAAGCTTCGCATATGCGAAACGTGGGTTTGTTATTATGAAGATAAGACATTTTATTGCCGCCGGCCTGCTGATGGCCGTCACAGCGGTTTCACAGGGTCAGTCCAGAAGCTTCAAGCTCGGTCAGTGGACTGAAATCAACTCAGCCATTCTCAAGGAATTGAGCCGCAGCTATGTGGATTCGCTGCCGCTGGACAGGATTGAAAGGGCAGGCATCGATGCGATGCTCGAAGCCCTCGACCCATATACGATATATGTGCCCGAAGAGGAGAATGAGGATTTCCAGATGATGATCGGGAAGACCTACGGGGGCATCGGCTCGGTCATTTTCAAGCCGGAAAAGGATGGGAACGTGATCATCAACGAGCCCTACAAGGGGTCACCGGCCGAGAGGGCCGGCCTCGTGTGCGGGGACGAGATCCTCGAGATTGACGGGGTGAGTGTCAAGGGGCTGATTGCCAGCGAGTGCAGCGAAAGGATGAAGGGCAAGCCGGGGACCACCGTGACTTTCCTTGTCAAAAAACTGCGCAGCGGGGAGACGGTGGAGGTGCCTGTGCGTCGCGAAAGGATCCACCTGCCGGACGTGGAGTTCGCCGGGATGCTCAATGACACAACCGGCTACATCCTCCAGACGGGATTTACTGAAAATGTATCCGGCGAGGTCCGCTCTTCGGTGCAGAAGCTCAAGGGTCAGGGCATGAAAAAGCTCATCCTCGACCTTCGGGGCAACGGCGGCGGACTCATCAATGAGGCCGTGGACATAGTGTCAGTGTTTGTGCCGAAGGGGTCGCTCGTGGTGTCGCGCATAGGCAAGGACGGGACCGACAGGTTTGACTACAGGACTATGTATGAGCCTGTGGATACGGAGATTCCGGTGGTCGTGCTGGTTGACGGTGGCTCAGCCTCTGCTTCGGAAATTGTAGCCGGAGCGCTCCAGGATCTCGACAGGGCCACGATTATGGGCAAACGCACCTACGGGAAGGGCCTTGTCCAGAGCATCCGCCCGCTCCCCTACAACGGGCAGCTGAAGATTACCACCGCCAAGTATTATACGCCGTCGGGTCGCTGCGTGCAGGCCCTGGACTATGCCCACCGCAACGAGGACGGCAGCGTGGGCCATATTCCGGATTCGCTCACGAGGGAGTTCCGCACTTCGAAGGGGCGCATTGTCCGTGACGGAGGAGGCATCACTCCTGATGTGGAGCTGACTCCGCAGCACTACAGCAGGCTCGTCTATTCGCTTGTCCTGAGCGGGACCATCGAACAGTATGCCCTTGAGTATGTGCGTGAGCATGAGGGCATCCCGGCAGTGGATGATTTCCATTTCGATGATTATGACGGCTTTGTGGAGTTTGCAAAGGGCAGGGAGTTCGATTACCGGTCGTCGGCCAAGACGCTGTTTGACCAGATGCGCAAGGAGCTGGAGGAAGACGGGCTTGCCGACTCCATGAAGGAGCAGCTCGATGCCCTCGACAAGGCCATTGCAATGGAGAAAGAGGAATTCCTGAGGCTGAAAAAAGACGAGATTGTGCCGTGGATTGAGGAGGAGATTGCCGTGAGGTATTATTTCCAGGAGGCCGGCATCAAGGTCCGCATCCGCTACGACGCTCCCCTTTGGGAAGCCCTCGGCAAAGACCTCGCCGTCTGACGGGATCTCATAATAAGAAGAGAGAGGCTGGCCCGAAAGGTCAGCCTCTCTCTTTCAATTGTCGGCAATCAGCCTTTTACAGTCCCTTGGAGCGGATGAGGGCCTTAGGGTCAGGGTCTGCGCCCCTGAAGCTGCGGTAGAGCGTCATAGGCTCCTCGCTTCCGCCCTTCTCGAGGAAGGTCTCGCGGAATGATCTGGCAGTTGCCTGGTCAAAGACACCGTTCTGCTCGAAGAGGTCAAATGCGTCAACTGCGAGGACAAGAGACCACAGATAGCTGTAATATCCTGTGCTGTAGCCGTCTGAAGCAAAGATATGATTGAAGTAGGATGTGCGGTAGCGAGGGATGATCTCGTCGATGAGTCCCATTTCCCTGCATACCTTAGCCTCGAATGCATCGATGTCGATATCCTCGAGCTCGGCCTCGGAGAGACAGTGCCACTTGAGGTCGAGGATTGAAGCGGCGCAGAGCTCACCGGTCAGGAAGCCCTGGTTGAACTTGCGTGACTGCAGTATCCTGGTCACAAGCGAGTCAGGAATGGTCTCGCCGGTCTCGTAATGGCGTGCATACTGCGACATGATCTCCGGGACATAGGCCCAGTTCTCGTTGAACTGCGAGAAAGTCTCGACGAAATCGCGGGTGACTGCGGTTCCGCTCACCGACCTGTAGCGGCATTTTGAAAGCATACCGTGGAGCGCGTGGCCGAACTCGTGGAAGAGGGTCTCCACCTCGTCAACGGTCAGCAGCGAAGGCTTGCCGTCCTGCGGAGGGGTGAAATTGCAGACATTCACGACAATCGGGCGCACGTCATTGCCCTGGGCATCAATATATTGGTCGCGGAATCCGTCCATCCACGCACCTCCCCTCTTGGAAGAACGCGGAAGATAGTCGGTCATGAAGATACTCAGGAGAGAGCCGTCGGCATCGGTGACCTTGAAGGTGCGCACCTCCGGATGATAGATCGGGAGGTTCTCCTCCGGTGTGATATTGATGCCATATACTTTGTGAGCCGCATAGAAGGCACCGTCCCTGACATTTTCAAGTTTGAAATACTGGCGTATCTGCTCCTCGTCGAGGTCATATTTTTCCTTGCGCACGCGCTCCGCATAGTAAAACCAGTCCCAAGGCTCTATGGTCGAGCCCTCCGGAAGAAGTCCTGCGGCAATGTCCTTGTCCATTTCTGCCTGCATATCAATGACTTCCTCCTTTGCCCTGCGCATGGAAGCGTCCATAATCTCCTGGAGGAACGCATCCACGGCCTGGGGGTCGTGGGCCATCTTGTTGTCAAGCTGGTAAGAAGCATAGTCCGGGTATCCGAGAAGGGTGGCCTTCCGGGCACGGAGCTTGAGGATCTGGAGAAGGGTCTCGCGGGTGTCGGAAGCATTGCCGTGCGCACCGCGGGTGGAATATGCCCTGAAAAGCTTCTCGCGGTAGGCCCTGTCGGCCGAGGAGGTCATCGTCTGCGAATAGGATGAGACAGGGATGCCGCACTCCTCCTTGAAAGCATTGTTCTCTGCAAGGAGGTCGCCTCCGAACTTGCGCATGAGCGAAGAAAGGGAGGTGTTGATGGCGCGGAGCTTCTCCTGGTCTTCGGCCGGAAGGTCGATGCCGTTGCGGACGAAACGCTCATACATGCCCTTGAGCACCATCTGCTCCTCACGGGTAAGGCCGCTCTGGTCACCCTCATAGACAGCCTTCACGCGGGCAAAGAGGGCTGGATTCATGAAAATATTGTCACGATGGGCAGTAATCAGCGGGTCAATCTCCTCCAGGGCCTTGTCGAGGGCCGGATTGGAGTCGGACTCGGAGAGGTTGAACAGCACGCCTGTGACCTTTGCGAGAAGCGCGCCCGAGAGGTCATATGCGGCGATGGTGTTCTGGAAAGTCGGAGCCTCGGGATTGTCGATGATGGCCTGGATCTCGGCATTCTGCTGCTCGATGCCGGCATTGACTGCGGGGAGGTAGTGGGCTACCTTGATTTTTTCAAACGGAGGGATTCCGTAAGGAGTATCCCATTCCTGAAGGAACGGGTTGGTCTTGCAACACGCTGTAAGTGCCATAATTGCAATGGTTAGGGAAAGTATCTTTTTCATGATGTGGAATAAATTGCATGTTTGTGATTACCATCCTTTCCTGATGTTTTCCGCCATCTCGCCGGCCAGCCGCTCGCGGGCCTCCCACGAAGTCCAGGCGATATGAGGTGAATAGATGATGCGGGAAGGGTCTTTAAGGTGCATCAGTGGCGAATCGGCAGGTAGAGGCTCCCGGAGGAACACGTCCAGCGCCGCACCCTTTATGAGGCCCTCGTCGAGAGCGCGCGCAAGGTCCTCCTCGACTGCGATTCCGCCGCGTCCGGTATTGACAATCACGGCGCTGCGCTTCATCTTCTTCATCTGTTCATAGCCGATAAGTCCGGCCGTGCGCTCATTGTAAGGGGCGTGGATGGAGACTACGTCCGAACGGGAGAGAAGTTCGTCAAGGCTTACGCAAGGATATTCCGTGCAGTGGCCCGTGCCCGATGTGGAATAATAGATGACTTCCATTCCGAACGCCCTTCCGATGGAGGCTACCCTGCTTCCGATTGCACCCATTCCCACTATGCCGAGGGTCTTGCCCGCAATCTCGGTGAACGGGTTGTCGGGGTCGGTGTGGATCTTTCCCTTCGAATACTCGCCGGAGCGCACCTTGGCGTCATAGTAGAATGCATTTCCCATAAGATTGAGGATGTGCATCCAGGCAGTCTGTGCCACCGAGTCTGTGGAATACCCTGCCACATTGCGCACCTGTATGCCCCTGCGTGCACAGGCGTCCACGTCTATATTGTTGATGCCGGTCCCTGCCTCGCACACAAGACGCAGGAGCGGTGCCCTGTCGAGAAATTCATCATCGACAATCACTTTGTTGACAATCACGACTTCGCAGTCGCCGCATCGCAGGAATGATTCCTCCCTGGTGCAGGAAGGGTAGCAGACAAATTCTCCGAGCGACTCTATTCCGGTCATCGGAGTTGCTCCCATGGTGGCGGCGTCGAGAAAGACTATCTTCATATTTCAAATACGGGAAAATGTAACATTTATGTGCCTGGGGCCATGCTGGCGGCGGCATCACGGCAAAGATACGGATTAAGTTCCGATTTTTCTTGCTATTTTTGTCCGGTTATGAAACCGAACATGAAAATTTTTGATAGTTTGAAAGAAAGATTCAAGATAGAAGTGCCCGGAGGGGCTGAAAAGGTGCTGCTTCACTGCTGCTGCGCCCCCTGCTCGGGTGCAATCATAGAATATATGGTCAGCCACGGCATACGCCCTACAGTCTTTTTCAGCAACTCCAACATTTTTCCATTCCGGGAGTATGGGCTCCGCAAGGAGGAGTGCATCAGGTACTGCCTCACGATGGGTGTGGAATTTGTCGAGGACGACTATGACCATGATGCATGGAAATGCATTGCCGAAGGCCTTGAAAATCAGCCGGAACGCGCCGGGAGATGCCTTCAGTGCTTCAGGTTCCGCCTTGAAAGGGCGGCCCGCTATGCCTCGGCGCACGGATTCGGCGTCCTAACCACCACCCTCGCCTCCTCCCGCTGGAAAAGCCTCGAGCAGGTGGATGCCGCCGGAAAATATGCCTGCAGCCTGTATCCGGGCGTGACCTGGTGGGGACAGAACTGGCGACGGGGAGGACTTCAGGAGAGGCGCTGCGAAATAGTGCGCGAGCAGGGTTTCTACAACCAGGATTTCTGCGGATGCGAATTCAGCAGACGGTAAAGAATCATATCAGACTGTAAAAAAGATACGGAGGCTTTCCCCAAAGCCTCCGTACCTGTATATAAAACGAACTTAACAAATAGACCTGAAAAAAAGATTTTCAAATGTCCGATGTAAAATTAATGCTTTTATTGTCCATAACCAAATTTTACGCAAAAATTTTAATCTAAAAGTTGATATCCGCCGTTTTGTTTGACTTTTTCACGGTAAATCAATTTAGGATTTTTTTCAATATTCTTTAATAATCAACCGTTTGAACTAACTATTCCTGTAGCCCGACGGAGTCATCCCCGTATGGGACTTGAAAAACTTGTAGAATACACTCTGATTGGGGAAATTGAGCTTATAGACAATTTCCTTGATGGTGCAGTCGGAGTATTTGAGCATATTCTTTGCCTCGAGTATGACAAACGAGTCTATCCAGTCAGGAGCCGAACGTCCGCTGACCTGCTTAACGAGCTTGGAAAGGTATTTTGGCGTAAGGCACAGCTTTTCGGCATAGAAAGACATATTCCTTTCGACGGTATGGTATTCGGTGACAAGCTTGAGGAATTGTTCGAAAATGATTTTTGACCTCGGCGACTGCCTCTGGAGCCCCGACCTCCCGGCATCTGTGATGATCCTGTTCCATACCGAGCCGAGCATATAGCAGAAAGATGTGATCAGGCTGCTTACAATCTCCTTTTTGTTGGAAAGATCGCCGGTGATGACATCGGAAACGAGCGAGAAGAACTTCAGGGCTGTCTTCTGTTCCTGCCCCTTGAAAGTGAGAATCGGAGAATCAAGCAGGCGCATGCTTTCGTTGAAGAGACGGTTGAAGTCCATGCGCACGCTTGACATGAACTCCTTGGAGATCGCCACCACCACAAACCTGCTGTGGCCGTCCTCCGGAAGCAGGAGATCGGAGATCCTGAGTATGTAGCCAGGCACCACGGCAAGGACCTGCCCTTCCTCAAGGGTATAGGAAGACAGATTGATGTCAAGGCTGATTCCTCCCCTTATACAGAAAATGGCCAGGCAGCACCCCACCCGGCACGGATACTTGAGGAATGTGTTGGTATCGTCACAGCATATGTCCGCAATCAGGCAGTCGTCTCCGAGCTGGACCTCCCTTTCGGAAGGAAGATAGGTGCGGAAGCGCTTTACGTCAAAATTAAGAACCTTTTCTCCACTGTTGTTCTTCATATAGTCTGTTGTATTGCTTGGAATCCCGGATAAATTGGTTGGGACTCCCGCAACCAACTGCAAAAATCCCGGCAGAAGTTGCTGCCAAAGAGCATTTTTCGACTTTTTTGCACATTTTTTACCTTTTTCCAAACGTTTCGGACACAATATGCTGTCTTTTTGTCAAAGAGGACAAGTTTGATCTTTTTTTTGTAAATTGGTGCTGTTTATGACGAAAGACAAGATGAAATACTCCAGGCTGATCCTGCTGTTTGCATTCCTGCATCTGGCAGCATCGGTCGTGTTCCATATCCTTCACGTGAACGACACCATCATCCTGACCCTCCTGACCATGGCCATGGTGCTGATAATAAGCGTAAAGGAGAGGCTTTCCGTGGAGTTTACGTCCATCAACGTCATCCTTGTCAACATCGTGGGCTACCTCCTCGGCATTGCCCTCGCCTCAATCCTGGGACTGTTTCTGGAATCCGACATACTCATCCACGGGGCCTCCACCTTCCTGACAACCTGTCTTGTGGGCCTCGCAATAGTCTGGTTCATGAGGATTTTCAATGGTCCGGACACTGAGGAGCGGACACCGATTTCCGAAGACCAGCTGATGTGGATGGGACTCGCCGTGGGCATTGTGTTCATATTGAGAATCCTCGTCAACGCCCTCACAAGCTCAAAAATGTTCATCGGAGGGGGTATCCTGTCGGTAGTCTCGGGATTTGTCTCCAACTCCGTCATAATGCTCACGCTCATCTGCGTGACAATCATAGCAATCCAGTATTTCCACACAATCCACGGCAGGATGAAGGTACTGGGCTCGCTTGCGGTCACGGCAGTATTCATCGTGACCGTTTCGGGCATCTCGGCACTGATGGTGGCTTACGGGCTTCCGTTCCGCATCGACCTCACGGTGACATTCAGGGAATTCCTCGAGCTGTTCATTGTGGCGCTCATCTGCGAGACCACCATTTTCTCGATCATCTATATGTCCGACTATGCTGTGACGGCAAGACGCGCTGCGGAAGCGGAAAAGATGAAGGCAAATACCGCCCAGGCGCAGTACATCAATCTCAAGCAGCTTGTCAACCCCCACTTCCTGTTCAATTCGCTTAATGTGCTCGACTACCTCGTAGCCGAGGGAAAGACCTCACAGTCAAGAGAATACATTCGCAAGCTCTCCGGGATGTACAGATATATGCTCAACAATGAGAACCGTCCTGTCGTGAGCCTTTCCGAGGAGCTGGAATACACGAAAATGTATGTTGACCTCATGAAGGTGCGCTTTCCGGAAGGATTCCTCATTGAAGCCGATATCCCGGACGAGGACCTGGACAGGCTTACAGTCACCTATTCCGTGCAGATGCTGATTGAGAATGCATTGAAACACAATACAGTATCTGCCGACAATCCCCTCACCGTAAGGATTTCGAGCGACGGCAGCTCCGTCTGCGTAAGCAACAACCTCATCCCCAAGATTGAGACACCCCAGTCCACGGGAATCGGGCTCAAATACATAAGCCGCAACTACATAGACCGTACAGGCAAGGACATTTCCGTCAAAAGGACTGCAACGGACTATTCCGTGACAATGCCTCTCCTTTAAGAATTATGCCCCTGCGTCTGAAGAATCCATAGATATTATTGACACATAAGTAACTGATAACCGGTATGTTGAATACTTTCATCATTGAAGACGAGCCCATGGCCCGCAAGAACCTCGAAAGAGCTCTTGAAGAGAATTTTGACGACATAAAGCCGATTGGCTGCGCCTCATCCATCCGTGAGGCTGTGCAGTGGCTCAAGAACCCGGCCAACAAAC
>JBJEJU010000017.1:0-49395 GCA_051878275.1 Candidatus Cryptobacteroides sp.
GAATTACCTTGTCAAACCTCTCAATTGAACCAAGTTATTTTTTAAGCATTACTAACTAATAAAAAAACGTATGGAGAATACCAAAAAATTCTTTGTGCTTGCAGTGTTACTGGGGGGGGCAATTCTCCCGACTACGGCATTTGCCGCCACCCCGGACAATGATGCAATGGCCGCTCCTGCCGCCACGGCATCACAGCAGCAAAAAACCGTCAAGGGCGTCGTTGTTGACGAGCAGGGCGTTCCGGTCATCGGGGCCAGCATCCTTGAGAACGGTCTCACTGCCAACGGAGTCATCTCCGACATCGACGGCAATTTCAGCATCAATGTCGCTCCGGGCTCCAATCTCGTAATTTCCTGCATCGGTTACAACCCCGTGACCATTCCTGTAGGAGACGAATCCCAGATCACAGTAGTCCTCACCGAGGACACCAGGCTTCTCGACGAGGTCATCGTCATCGGTTACGGTACACAGAAGAAATCCGATGTGTCCGGTTCCGTTGCCACCGTTTCGGGTGAAAAACTCAACAATATCCCTACCGCCAACGCCGAGGCCGCCCTCCAGGGTATGGCTCCGGGTCTTTCCGTCAATTTCGGAAGCGGCGGTGCAGGTACCTCCGCAACCCTCCAGGTGCGTGGTGTGACCTCATGGGGTGACGCTGCCTCGGGACCGCTCGTAATCATCGACGGTGTGCCGGGCGACATGTCCTACCTCAACCCTGAGGACATCAAGTCAATGTCAGTGCTCAAGGATGCTGCCACCGCAGCCATCTACGGAGCCCGTGCAGCTGCCGGTGTCATCCTCATCGAGACCAACCGCGGAGCAAAGGCTACCGAGCCTAAGATCTCCTTCTCGGCATATGTCGGTATGGACGACCTCCCTAAAAAACTCGAAGTCTGCAACGCCGCAGAGTTCATCCAGGTGCGCAAGATGCAGCTAACCAATGCCGGCATCCAGCCGGGCAGCAACAAGTGGCCTGCATACATCACCGCCTATGATGCCGATCCTACCCAGTTTGCGGATACTGACTGGCAGGACGAGTACTACAGGCGCGGAATTACCCAGAAATATACCGTCGGTTATACCGCAGGAAACGAGAACAGCAACATTTCGCTTTCCGCCTTCTACTCCAACACCGACGCCATCGTAATCGGCACCGGCGATGAGAAATACGGTTTCCGTCTCAACTCCGATGTAAAGAGAGGCAATTTCAAAGTAGGAGAGTCTGTAAGCTACAGCCGCTGGGAGGCTGAACTCGAAGCCTACTCAGGATTCCCTGGAATGTACCAGGTGACCAATATGGAACCTCTTGCATTCGTTTATGACAAGAACAACGACGGCGGCTACGGCGGAGCCATCCTCGGCATGGGCATGTCCGACGCAGCCAATATGGTCGGCTACAACGACCTTGTCGAGAACAATTCGGCCAACGACTACCTCTCCGCTTCCGGCTACATCCAGTATGAGCCGGTCAAGGGCCTCGTGCTCAAGCTCCAGGCAAGCCGCAATATGTATTTCAGCAGCTCACGCTACTTCAGGCCTACCTACGAGCTCGGCGTCAACAAGACCAACAACACCGCCGACCTCAGCGAGACACGCGGCAAGTCCATCGAGGACCTCCTCGAGTTTACCGGAAACTGGAACAAGACCATCGGTGACCACGAGTTGTCAACACTCCTCGGAGCTTCCATGGAGCGCTACAACTACAACAGGATCAATGCTTCCGGTTCACAGTTTGACAACAACGACATGAGCCTTCTCAGCCACGCCCAGAAGAATTTCTCTGTAGGCAGCTGGGTGGAGAACAGCGGACTTGAGTCCGTCTTCGGCCGTGTCAACTACAACTACAAGATGCGCTACCTGCTTTCGGCTTCGTTCCGTTATGACGGCTCCTCACGCTTTGCAAGCGGCAACAAGTGGGGTTTCTTCCCATCCGTTTCCCTCGGTTGGAACGTTGCCAACGAGCCGTTCTGGGCTGACCTCAAGGAGACCGTTTCCACCTTCAAGGCACGTATCTCCTATGGTGGCCTCGGTAACCAGAATGTCGGTCTCTACCGCTATATCGCTACCCTTGAGTCCAACACCGTAGCCCTGAACTATCCTTTCGGAGGTGACAACACAAGCCTTGGATATGCCATCACCAGTCTCCCTTCAGAGAGCATCAAGTGGGAGACCACCATCTACAAGAACGTAGGTATCGACCTCGGTTTCTGGCAGAACAAACTTGAAGTTTCCGCAGAGGCATACATCAAGGACACCCGCGATATGCTTTCTACAAAGAACATCAGCCAGAGCACCGGTTTCGGCTCCCTCATCGTCAATGACGGAAAGCTCCGCACCACCGGTTTCGAGATTTCCGCAATCTACCACGGTGACGCAGGCGAGTTCAAGTATGACATCGACATGAATGTCAACCACTACAAGAGCGTCCTCAAGGCCATGGCAGACCCGACCTACCTCTATGAGTATGGAGTTGCACGCACCTATGTAGGCGGCCAGATCGGTGAGTTCTGGGCATACGAGACAGCCGGCATCTTCCAGAGCCAGCAGGAAGTTGACGAGTGGAACGCCGCCCATCATACTGCTGACGGACAGCCTCTCCAGCCTGTTGCAAAGCCTGGTGACATCCGCTTCGTGGACCAGAACGGTGACGGTCTCCTCGACAACAACGACAAAATCAAGATGGGTTGCGGTACCCCAGCAATCAGCCTCGGCTTCAATGTCAACCTCGCCTACAAGAACTTCGACTTCGTTGCCAACTTCATCGGCGACTTCGGCGTAAAGCGCTACAACTACACCAAGTACTATCTCGAAAAGATGGACGGTGTGTTCAATATGGGCAAGAACTGCCTGAATGCCTGGACTCCTGACAATACAGACACTGACATCCCTCGTGCAGTCACCGGAGACCCTAACAAGAACAGCCGCATCTCCGACCGTTTCATCGAGAACGGTGACTATCTCCGCCTGAACAACCTCCAGATAGGTTACAACCTTCCTTCGGACACCTGCAAGAAGCTCGGTATCGCAAACCTCCGCGTATATGTGGCTGCAAACCGTCTCTTCACCATTACAGGCTATACCGGATATGACCCTTCAACCGGCGCAACCGTTGGTCAGATCGGTGTGGACTATGCATCAACACCTCTCAGCCGTACATATATGGTAGGTTTCAAGTTCGGTTTCTAAAATTTAATCATTGAAGGTTATGAAAATCAAAAATATACTTTTAGGATTGTCCCTTGCCGGAGGTCTGGCATTCACAGCGTGCTCCGGGCTCCTCGAGGAGGACAGGAACCCAAACTCCCTCTCCCCGTCTGTATTCTGGAAGAGTGAGGGCGATATTATGAAGGGCCTTACAGCCGCCTATGCTGCATTGCAGCCAAATCAGGACTGGGCTGAGCCTTTCGAGCGCTACTTTGTCATTGACAGCTACCGCTCCGATGATTGCGACTACAGGGCCGACGTGTCCACCTGGACAAACCTTGCATCGTTTACCAACGACCAGACAAGCAGCCTTACACGCGCAGAGTGGAACTATCTTTTCAAGGGCATCAACTATGCCAACCAGTGCATTGACAATATCCCTAACGTGCCGGACGAGGACGGCAGCCTTGAGCAGATAAAGACCCAGAGTCTTGCCGAGGCCCGTTTCCTCAGGGCTTTCTACTACTACCGTCTCTTCCTCAACTTCGGTGAAAAGCTGCCTCTCCACCTGCATCAGGCCACAGAGGAGGACTTCTTCCCTCCACAGGCTGCCGCCGGCGAGATTGAAGCCTTCATCAAGAAGGAACTCTCCGAGATCCAGGAAGACCTTCCTGAATCATACAGCGCAGAATGGGGCGGAAGGGCTACCAGGTATGCAGCTGCCGCAATCCTCGGCAAGTTCTATATGTTCTGCCACGAGCTGGACAAGGCTGAGGCAGAGTTCAAGAAGATCATCGATTCGGGACTCTACGACCTTATGGATGAATACGGTGACAACTTCAACAACCACAAGAACAACAAGGAATCCATCTTCGAAATCCAGTTCTCAGGCAATCTTGAGGGTGACAACTATGAGGTTAACCTCTGGAACGTCCACCTTATGTCCTTTGACGCCTACGGATATGAAGAGGCCTATCCTTCCGAGTGGCTCTTCAACACTCTCAAGGAGGACAAGACCGTTGACGGCAAGTACAGCGAGCGTCTGCTCAAGACCATCATCTTCGACGACCCTGACTGCCGCCCTTGGTATTACGATGCTTGGAGCGCTGAAGTGGGCACGACAGCTGACTTCGCAGGCTGGCATTCAGAGGGTACCTACTACTGGCACAAGTTTGTGTACTGGGATGAGTCCCTCGGCGCAGATCCTTTCTGGGAGTGCGGTATCAACCTGCCTGTAGTACGTTACGCAGACGTTCTCCTTCTCTACGCAGAGTGTCTCAATGACAGGGGCAAGAGCGACGATGCCGTCGACTACATCAATATCGTCCGTGACCGTGTCAACGTTCCGCAGCTTTCACACGGCATGACCAAGGAGGCAGTCCTCAAGCACCTGCAGGATGTCGAGCGTCCTTGCGAGCTCGCCCTCGAGGGTGTACGCTGGTATGACCTTGTACGCTGGGGCATCACCAAGCAGGCCCTCAAAGACCACAACAAGCCGGATGTGGAGAACTTTGTTGAAGGAAAACACGAGCTTCTTCCTATTCCTCACCAGGAGTTCCTCCTCAACAGCGAATGGGAGCAGAACAATGGCTTCGGCAAATAACCACAGTATGCAATTATCGACTGATCCGGGGAGGGAAACCTCTTCGGATTAGTTGTAAATAATCTGAAATAATCATAACTTGCCCCGATTCCCAAAAACAACACAAATCGATATGAACAGACTTTCAAGAATCATCGCTTTGCCGGTGCTTGCCGCCTGCGTGGTGTCCGGCTGCTGCGGGCAGGCTGACGCTCCGGCAGAAGCGCTTCTTTCAAAGCAGGAAGATTTCGCCAACCTCATCAACATCAAGAATGTACCCGAGCAGTCAAGGTATTGGGACGCATTCGTTTTCCGTGACCTGGGAGCCTGGTCGGCCTATGCCCTTCCGGAGAACGAGAGCAACCGCCTTGCAGGAGCATTCATCGGCCCTATGGTGATGACCGGCCGCGGATGGGTGGCACAGACACTCGCCCAGCCGATGCTCAGGGTGGACGGCACCGACTACAATATGGTCCGCAACGTGCAGACCACAAAGTATCTTCCGGGCCGCCTTGTCCAGGAATACAACGACGAGCAGCTCAACTTCGTGACCGAGCTCTGCTATGCCACCGACCGTTCCGCAGTAGTACGCTCGGTAGTGACCAACGTAAGCAGCAGCCCTGTGACTGTGGATTTCACCTGGACCGGAAAGCCTTTCGAGGGTGATTACAGATACAGCACGGAAGGCACCTCGGTGGAAATTCTGCGCCAATCCGACTCGACCTGCACCGTCACACGCTTCATCACTGCAGACAACGCGAGGATTGCTTCCGGTGAGGTTGCAGTCACCGAAAAGGCCGGCCTCGTGCTTGAGCCGGGCCAGTCATACCAGGCAGAATACAGCCAGTCAGTGCTCCTGCGCGGTGAGGACGTGCCTGCCGAAATCGAAAGAGTATCTGCCGTCAATGTGGACGAATGCTTCTCGCAGAACAAGGTCCGCTGGGATGCTGCCATCGCTTCCCTTCTCGACAGGGCATACGGAAAGTTCCGCTGCGACAACAAATACCGCAGGGTGCTCGTAAAGGCGATGATTACCCTCAACAGCAACTGGTGTTCTCCGGCAGGCGACATCCTCACCGCCGGCAGCAACCCTTCCTATGTGGGATTCATCGACGGAATCTGGTCCTGGGACTCCTGGAAAATAGCTTCTGCCAACGTATTCTACAATCCGGAGATGGCAAAGGACGAGATGCGCACGCTGTTTGACTACCAGGCCGACAACGGAATGGTCCCCGACTTCATAAGCTACAACAAGGCCCACAACAACTGGCGTGACTCCAAGCCGCCTGTAGCGGCATGGGGTACCATGAATGTCTATAGGGAGACCGGCGACAAGGAATTCCTCGCACAGATGTACGGCCCGCTCATGAAGTTCCACAACTGGTGGTTTGCCGAGCGTGACCATGACCGCAACGGCATCTGCGAATACGGCTCCACCGACGGCACGCTCATCGCGGCCTGCTGGGAGAGCGGCATGGACAACGGTGTCCGCTTCGACGGTGCACAGATGCTCCGGAACGGCGGGAATGCCTGGTCCATGAACCAGGAGAACATCTGCCTCAATTCGTTCCTATACAAGGAGAAACTGCTCCTCGCGGAGATGGCCGACATCCTCGGCAAGACCGACGATGCAAAGCAGCTCAGGGAAGGTGCAGAGGTCATCAAAAACTTTGTACAGACAAAGATGTATGACGAGGAGACCGGATTTTTCTATGACACCCGCATCGGAACCGGAGAGTTCATCAAGGTGATGGGCGCAGAATGCTGGCTCCCACTGTGGGCCGGAATCGCCACAAAAGAGCAGGCTGCAGCAGTGAAGGAGAAGATGATGGACCCGGAGAAATTCAACTCCACCCTTCCGCTGGGGACCCTCGACATCAGCCACCCGCGCCTCCGCCCTGTAAGAGGCTACTGGAGAGGCCCGGTATGGGTTGACCAGGTGTATTTCGGCATCACCGGCCTGCGCAACTACGGCTACGACAGGGAGGCTGACTACCTTGTTGAGAAGTTCATCAACAACGCCCAGGGACTCACCACCGACGGCCCTATCCACGAAAACTACAACCCTCTCACCGGCGAAGCGCTCAACAGCCCTAACTTCGGCTGGTCCTCTGCCGTCATCATCAAAATGCTCCTGAACAATTAAACTTCAAGAATACATTGGAAATGAACAGATTACTTACCTTGAGCCTTGGCCTTGGCCTTCTCCTTCCGCTTGCAGCCTACGCCCAGTATGACGGAGCCCCGGTGGAGAACAGGGGCAGGGCAGAGGAACAGAAGACGGTACAGGCTGTACGTACCGACAAATATCCTCACTCTGACAACGACTGGGAAAACTTCGATGTGCTCCACATCAACCGCCTTCCTTCCGCGGCTACCTTCATGGCCTATCCCGACAGGCAGATGGCCCTGGAAGACGACAGGAGCAAGTCTCCATACTTCCTTTCGCTCAACGGCACGTGGAAATTCAATTTCGTACCGCGCAGCGACGGGCGCCCGACGGATTTCTTCCGCAAAGGATCGGACGTATCTGGATGGGACGACATCAAGGTCCCTTCCAACTGGGAAATGGAAGGATTCGGCTATCCTTTCTATGTGGGCAGCACCTACGGAATAAAGATAAACCCGCCTCTCATAGATGTTGAAAACAGCCCTGTAGGCTCCTACAAGCGCACTTTCAACATTCCTTCCTCCTGGAAGGGACGCCAGATTGTGCTCTATTTCGGGGGCGTCGCCTCGGCTTTCTACGTATGGGTGAACGGCGAGATGGCCGGATACTCCCAGGACTCCAAGACACCTTCCGAGTTTGACATCACCCCTTACGTGCACAAGGGTGAGAATGAGATTGCCGTGCAGGTGTTCAAGTTCAGCGACGGATACTATATCGAGGACCAGGACTACTGGCGCTTCGCGGGCATCCAGAGGGATGTCTATGTATATGCCCGTCCTGACATCCATGTACGTGATTTCGAGGTTGTGACAGACCTTGACGGGGAGTACCGTGACGCCGATTTCGACCTCTACGTCGAGCTCGGCAAGGCGACTTCCGGCAAGATCAGGGGCGCAGAGGTGGAAGTGAGCCTTCTGGACAGGGACGGCAATACCGTCTATAACGAGCGCAGGCGCCCTGAGGCCGGCAGCGGGGAAATCCATTTCAGCAGGCACATCGAGGCACCGCTTCTGTGGAGCGCCGAAAAGCCAAACCTCTACAAGATGCTCCTTACCCTGCGCATCAACGGAAAGGCACAGCAGTACATCGCCCGCAACATCGGGTTCCGCAAGTCCGAAATCAGGAACGCCCAGCTGCTTGTCAACGGCAAGCCTGTGTATATCAAGGGCGTGAACCGCCACGAGCACGACCAGTACTCCGGTCACGTCGTGGATGAGGAATCGATGCTCCTCGACATCAGGCTGATGAAGGAAAACAACATCAACAGCGTGCGTACCAGCCACTATCCTGACGACCCGCGCTGGTATGAGCTCTGCGACATCTACGGACTCTATGTCGTGGATGAGGCAAACATCGAGAGCCACGGCATGGGCTATGACCCGGACAAATGCCTTGCCAACCAGCCTGAATGGCAGAAGGCGTTCATCGACCGCACCGAGCGCATGTTTGAGCGCGACAAGAACCACCCTTGCGTCATCATCTGGTCGCTGGGCAACGAAAGCGGCGAGGGAGTGAACTTCGCAGTCACCTACAAGTGGGTGCACGAGCACGACCGCTCGCAGCGTCCTGTCCACTCCGAAGACGGCATCAAGGGCCCGTACACCGACATCTTCTGTCCTATGTACAAAAAGATCGACGTGCTCATCAACCACGCCATCTATATGCCGGAAAAGCCTCTCATCCTCTGCGAGTACGCCCACGCGATGGGCAACAGCGAGGGCAATCTCCAGGACTACTGGGATGTCATCGAGAAGTATCCTTCCCTCCAGGGCGGACACATCTGGGACTGGGTTGACCAGGGCCTCCATGCAAAGACCGCTGACGGGAAGTTCTACTGGGCATACGGCGGCGACCTCGCACCTGAAGGCACCCCGAGCTCGGCCAACTTCTGTATGAACGGCCTCGTTGCAGCCGACCGCTCCCTCAAGCCTCACATCCACGAGGTCAAGAAGGTCTATCAGAACATCGCCTTCCGCCTCGGCGACTACCACAGCGGACTTGTCGAAATCGAAAACAAATTCTTCTTCACCGACCTTGAAGACTTCACATTCACATGGACCCTCGAAGGGAACGGCGAGAAGATTGCCGAAGGCACCATTGACAATGTCACCCTTGCTCCGCGAAGCAAGGCAATGTTCAGGACATCGTTCCCGGACATAAAAGTGAAGCCCGGCGTAGAGTATTTCCTCAATTTCCACGCATTCCAGAAGGCTGATGAAGGCCTGCTGAAAGCAGGTGTCGAGCTCGCCAGGGAGCAGGTTGCACTTGCCTTCCACGAGCCTTACACCCCTTCCGCAAAGACAGGCAGGGTCAGCGCCGATGACTCCGGATCAATGCTCAGGCTTTCCGCCGGCAGGGTGAGCGTAGGCTTCGACAAGGCTACCGGTGCCCTCTCGTCATTTACGGAAAACGGCACGGAATACATCAAGGAGGCACTCAGGCCAAACTTCTGGCGTCCTGTCACCGACAACGACATGGGCAACGGCATGAACAGGACACTTCGCCCTTGGCGTGAGGCCGGACGCGGCGCCCGTCTCGTTTCCATGGAAAGCGAATCCCTCGGTGAAGGGTCCCACAGGGTTGTATCGAGCTATGTCCTCCCGGAGGATGTGGCATCTTCGCAGTTCATCGTGACCTATACATTCTCCGCAGGCGGTTGTCTTGACATCTGCTGCAAGTTCATCCCGGGAAGCGCCAAGCTGCCTCTTATGCCGCGAATCGGCGTGAGCCTTACGCTCAACAGGCAGTACGACACCATGGAATGGTTCGGACGCGGCCCTCACGAGAACTACTGCGACAGATACACCTCATCCTTTGTGGGACTATACAGGGGACCGGTTGCCGACCAGTATTTCCCTTATGACCGTCCGCAGGAAAACGGCAACAAGACCGAAGTACGCTGGATGAGCCTGACCGATGCTTCCGGAAAGGGCCTGATGGCAATAGGTGAGCCTTACATCAGCACCAGCGCCTATCTCTTCCCTACCGAGGACCTCGACGAACCTGGCCTGCGCAAGTCCCAGCGCCATCTTTCCGACATCGTGGAGAAGGACATGGTCACCTGGAACATCGACCTCAAGCAGATGGGTGTCGGCGGCGATACCAGCTGGGGTGCATTCCCTCACCAGCAGTATCTCATCCCGGCAGAAAGGATGACATTCTCATTCCGCCTCTGCCCTGCCTCCGACGGCTCCCTGACCGGAAACGGACAGTATCTCGAGAACAGGTAATGTCCCGTCCGGACCGGACCGCACAATCATGAAAACTCCCCGGAGTGCTCCAACAGCATTCCGGGGACTGTTTTTATGGGTATCTATCGGAAAAATATTATATTTGTGCAGTAACGGTTCGCACTATGATAGGGATCTTCGACTCCGGAGAAGGAGGCCTGTCCGTTCTCAAGGAAATTGTCAGGCTGCTTCCGGACGAAAAATACATCTACTTTTCCGACAACGCCCACTGCCCATACGGAGAAAAAACGCCGCAGTACATCATCGGGCGCTGCCGCCATATCACCGATGAGCTTGTAAGGCGCGGTGCCGACATCATAGTGGTAGCCTGCAACACGGCCACGGCTGCGGCGATTTCAACCCTCCGGGCAGAATACTCCGACCCCAGGAAGGTTGGGGCCCTTAGCGGAGGAAGGCGCGAGCGCATATCGTTCATCGGGATGGAACCGGCAGTCAAGCCGGCCGCACTCGGCACGCGGAGCGGAGTAATCGGCGTCCTTGCCACAGCCGGCACCCTCAAAGGCTCCAAATACCTCAACACCAAGGGCTCATACGAAGACAACTGCAAGATTGTGGAGCGTGTGGGAAAGGGATTCGTGGAGCTTGTGGAAGAAGGGGTGACCGAAGGACCTGTGGCCGAGCAGACAGTCAGGGAAAGCCTGCAGCCGCTTCTGGACGAGGGCGCCGACACCATAGTGCTCGGATGCACCCACTACCCCTTCCTTCTCGACACGATGAGAAAGATTGCGGGGCCTCAAATCAGGTTCATCGACCCGGCCCCTGCAGTGGCAAGGCACCTTGTCTATGTGCTTGTACAGGACCGCCTGCTTGACGAGCATTCCGCAACACAGGTACTTGCAAGACTTGTCAGCGGTGATGTCCCGGGGCACGAAAAAAACACCGGGCTCCCTTCGAAGCCCGATGTAACCCTGCTTTCTTCCGGCGACCCGGAGCCGCTGGCAAGAGTATTCAACAAGATTTTCGGCTGAAAATACCGACGGCCGCCTAATATCCGCGATACTTGTCCGCCATCCTTCCGTACATCTGTCCGAGGACCTCGAGATACGGGTGGCCGCTGATCATTGTCACGCGATAGACGGTATCGTCCACTTTGTAGAACTCCGCACCCCCGAGGCTGATTGTCTCGAAATCGTCAGGAAGCTCCTCCACAAGGGCACCTGCCGGCGGCACAATCACCTGGTATCTTCCGCCGTTGATGATGTAGAACACTCCGTCGTCATAGTAATAGTCACGGTCCGCATAGGCGTAGCTCTGCGCGAGTCCGAGCCTGTTGGCAATGTCATAGGAATTTTGGGCCATATTGAGATTCATCGCCATGGCGGCATTCTGCTGCGCAATGATGGCATTGTTGCGGGCAATGGCACGGTTCTGCTCGTCGATATAGCGGCTGTAGGAGTCAAATCCGGAATAGGTGCGATAGACATTGTTGTAGAACGAGAACGATACTGTCCTGAATGCCAATGTATTGAGTGCAACGTCCAAGACTACCCCGACAGGCGGGCGGCATACCACATATACCTTTCCGAACGGCCTGTAATAGACATCCCCGTAGCGGAAATAATCGACTCCGTAGTAGCGTACCTTGTGGTAGTGCGGCGGAAGATACTCAACCCTGTAGCCGAAGCAGTGAGGATCGTGTCCATAGAACTTGCCCGGACGGTCGTGCGGCAGGAAAGGCCTCTCGTGCGGCGGGATGCGGACCACATCGTGGTTGTCCATACGGTAGTCATTGCCGTAGCTGTATCTGTTTTCGCGCTCGCCCCTTCCGTCATCCGGACGGCTGTCGTTTTTGTTGAGGGAGTTGAGGCCCCGGCGAGTGACATTGGTGCTGCTCACCACGTTGGCTGCCTGTGTCGTGTTCCTGTCTTTGTCGGCGGTCTGTGCGGCTCCGCTGCCCTCCTTGGACGAAGAAGATACCGAATTGCCGCTGCGGCGCACCGTGGTGGTGTTCTTCTTGTCGGTCTGGCTATTGCCGGAAGTGGTAGAAGAGCCGCGTCGCACGGTCGTGGTATTGGAGCTGCCGCCCTGGGTGGCCGTGGTCTTGTTGCCGTCCGACCTCCTGACGGTGGTGGTCTTCTTGTCGGTCTGGCTGCTGCCCGTCTTCTTTGTCTGGTCGGAAGAACGCCTTACCTGCGACGAAGAGCTGCCGGAGGAAGACCTTGATGTTGTCGTAGTTGTTTTCCTTGTGGTCTGGGTGGTAGTAGTAGTCTTTTTCTTGTCGTCGCTGTCCCTGCGTGTCTGGGACATAGCCGGTGCGGAGCAAATCATTGCCGCCAGAAGTCCGGCCAGAATTCCTGCATGTTTCATACCCATCAAGTTTTAGAAATAAAGATAATATTTTTTTGAAAGCGCCCTGAAAGCGGCAACATCCTTTGTCCACCAGTCGAGGATATCATCAACCTTCATCCGCTTTCCGAATTGCTTACGGACAAAATCCGAGCCACAGACCTTGTCTATCATATCGGCACGCGAAGTACTGGTGAACGGATTGCGGTCCGGATAGAGCTCGTGGAGCGCCTGCATCACATAGAACTGCGTCAGGGAAATGGTCGCAGCCTCATAGTCCGTAAAGAAAAACTGCACTCCGTGGATGAGCTTTCCAGCCTTGCCTCCATAGAAAGGCTTGAAATGGATCGGCCTGAAAGCCACTCCAGGGAGATTGTAGCTGTCGAGCCTTGCCTTGAGGGCATCGGCATCCACCCATTCGGCGGCAAAACATTCGAACGGCATATTGTAGCCTATGCCGATGTTGAGATAATTGCCCAGCTCGCCGCAGATGCCCGAGCACGGATAATTTATGGCAGACTGCGGATAAGGGATGTTGGGCGAAGGAAGGACCCACGGGAGACCGGTGTCGGCATACCTCATCTCACGGTACCACCCCTCCATCGGAATCACGGTCAGGGCACATTCGAGAGGTGCTTCATTGCCCTTCTGACCCCTGTTCATACCCTCGGCATTGATCATCAGCGCGAGCTCGCCGACGGTCAGGCCGTAGATATACGGGATCCTGAACTCGCTTACGAACGAAAAGAAACCCGGCTCCACAAGACCTCCCTCCACCTTGAGACCTCCGAGCGGGTTGGGCCTGTCGAGCACGACCACCTCTATCCCCTGCTTTGCGCAGGCCCTCATCACAAGTCCGAGGGTGCTTATGAAGGTGTAGGAACGCGTCCCGACATCCTGTATGTCATAGACCATCACGTCAATGCCCCGGAGCATTTCAGGAGAAGGTTCGCGGGTGGCACCGTAAAGGGAATGGACCGGAAGGCCGGTGCGGGCGTCCTTTGAGGAGGCCACATGCTCCCCTGCCACCGCATCACCCCTCACGCCGTGTTCCGGGCCGTAAAGGGCCACAAGATTGACCTGCGGTGCTTCAAAGAGTATGTCAATGGTGGAGCGCAGGTTCCTGTCCACTCCGCTCGGATTGGTCACAAGTCCCACGCGCTTGCCTGCAAGACATTCAAAGCCATTCCTTTCCAGGACTTCAATCCCCGGAATGACCTGCCCGCGGAGGGCAAGCGGGAGAATGGCGGCAAGAAGCACCGCAAAGAGTCTCTTATTCATTGATTGTCACTATTTTACCCTCAAAGAGGATTTCATTGGTATTGAAGCTGATGATTGCAAAGAGGAACGGACGGTCAACCTTCATCACCACCGTGTCGGCAGGATTCGGCATGGCGGTCAGCCTCATGGAGACCGAAGTCACGGCAGCAGCCTCGCTTCCCTGCTCGTCCACAGCCACATAACACTTCTGGCGGACCTCATCGACAGCAAGCGGAGCATCGCTCATGCGGCTGAAGTCTGCATCCGGGTCAAACACCTTCTTCACACCCATTTCCCGCAGGATGCCGTTGAGGAGCATATCGGTCTCCATCTTGAATTTCGGAAGGCTGAGCTCCACCCTCTTCCTGTAGTCAACGAGGGAGAGCGTCCTGCGGACGAGCCTGTAGTCAAGTGAAGAAATCAGGTCATTGACATCGGTATCCTTCGAAGGGAGGACGATTACCATACCGTGCGTGCCGCCCTGGTATGGAAGGATTGCAACCTGATGGCCGAGAGCCTCATAATAGCCGAAGTTTTCAGTCTGGTGCATGAAATCCACCTCCGTGTCGCCCCCGAGACCGTGGAATACATCCTTTGCGGTAGCGGACTCCTTGAACTGGTGGAGCCACGGAGCCTTGAAATAGAGGGCATTGAGTAAAAGTAGCTTCTGCATCGGATTGATTTCGTCAATGATGGACGGGATCTTTCCCGCAGTATGGTCGGAGCACCAGGAATTGATCTCCTCCACGGTCTTTGCTGAAGAGAAGTCCCTGCTGAAGAACTGTGCCCCGAAATCATTCTCAAGCACGGATTTGAAGCCGTCCTTTACCGAAATGTCATCCGACACCCACACGGAATTGGCACTGTTGAGCGAGATGCTGCATTGCTGTGCATATTCCTTTGCGCGCCTGATTTCCCCGGGTATATCCTCTCGCGGAAGTCCTTCGCCCGGTCCGAGATAGCCCGGGACTCCATAGGCCGGTCCTTCGGAATAGCCATCATAGCGGAGAGCCGCCAGAATCTCATCCCAGGTCTGTCCCGATGCACCCTGGGCAAGCATCGTAAGGGCCATTCCTGCGCTGAACGGCGAGACGGCGACATTTGCCGCAGGATTGACATTTACCTTTTCAAGCAGTTCGAGACTGAAGGCCTCGTGTCCGCCGTAATCATGTCTGCGGACCTCGGATGAGGAAATCATGGAGACTCCACTGCCCTCTTCCGCCTTTCCCGCAACAATCTTTTCTTCCGTTGCAGCCTGTCCTTCCCGGGCTGCATCTGAAGCAGTCGTATTGGTTTTTTTCTGTGTTCCGCACGATACGAGGGCTATCGCCGCCGCCATCGTCAATAAGGTTTTTCTCATAGTCTTTATAATTCACGAACGTTAGCGTCCCGTCTTTCGGGACTGCGGGTACCATACCCTGAATACAAATATAATCAATTATTGCGCCCGAGCATACCGCGGGCAGCACCGCTGACAATGAATGTAAGGGCGGACGCAGCCATCACGATCCAGAAGAAAGCCCTGTAACCTGTTGCCTCACAGAGATATCCGGCAAAAAGTCCGGGGATCATCATGCTCATTGCCATAAGTCCGGTGCAGATGGCATAATGCGAAGTCTTGAACTCCCCTTCGGAGAACCACATCATAAACAGCATATAGGCCTGGAAGCCGAATCCGTAGCCGAACTGCTCAAAGGCTACGCAAGCGCTGATGACCCACAGGCTCGAAGGCTGCGCT
Source organism: Candidatus Cryptobacteroides sp. (assembly GCA_051878275.1). Classification (GTDB taxonomy): domain Bacteria; phylum Bacteroidota; class Bacteroidia; order Bacteroidales; family UBA932; genus Cryptobacteroides. The sequence goes on from JBJEJU010000017.1 coordinate 15,433, forward strand.
ATGCTCATATAGACATAGACCGCGCACGGAAGCGTAAGCGCCGCGGCCATCGGAAAGAGACATTTGCGGAGGCTCCATTTCGCGGCTGCAAGACCGCCGGCTATGCCTCCTGCAAGCAGCGCCACCACCCCCACGGTGCCGTTTACCATCCCGATGGCGGAAGTACTCAGCCCAAGGCCTCCCGATGAAAGCGGTTCCTTGAAGAAAGGCACAACGATTTTGAGCATCAGGGCTTCCGAGAAGCGGTAGAGAAGCATGAACGCAAGCGCCGCCCATATGCCTTTTTTTCGGAAGAATGTCACGAACGCCTGGCCGAATTCCCTGATTATCAGGCTTCCGGAAGCATTACCGGCCACACTGCGGTCATCCGAAGGGCGTGGAAGCTTGAAAAAATGAAGCACTGTGATGGCCAGGAAAATGGCAGAACTAATGAGGAACACAGCCCTCCAGGCGAAAGGTACATTGCCGCTGCGGCGTCCGATTTCTCCGGCAATCACCACCAGCACCCCCTGTCCGAAGATGGAAGAAAGGCGGTAGAATGTACTCCTGATGCCCACGAATGCGGTCTGTGTCCTGCCGTCCAGGGCAAGCATGTAGAATCCGTCGGCGGCGATGTCGTGGGTGGCGGAAGTCAGCGCAATCAGGTAGAACACGATGACCGACACCGCAAACATCCCGATCGGAGTCTGCATATTGGCCATCATGGCTCCGTCAGGGGTAGGCACGGAGAGCATCAGCGCAATGAAGCAGGCGCAGATGACAGCCTCGGTGGACAGGATCCACCACCTCTTGGTACGTATGATGTCAATGAACGGACTCCACAGCGGCTTTATCACCCACGGCAGATACAGAAGGCTGGTATAGAGGGACATTACATCCTTCGGCACACCCATATCCGTGAAGAGCATTATGGATATGTTGTTGACGATGAAGTACGGGATGCCTTCGGCAAAATACAGGGTCGGCACCCACCACCATGCGCTTTTCGATATGGAATTCATACTCAAGTTTCGCAAATGCGGAATTATCAATCTTTGTTTTCAGCCTGTTCCGGAAGGCGCCCCGGGAATACTCCTTGAAACTCCCCAAGTACGGAACCCGGATAATAATGCTGGAGGATTGAGGCATAATCAATTCCCTGTGAAGCCATTACGGACGCACCGATCTGGCACAGCCCCACTCCGTGTCCCCAGCCGCGTCCTTCAAGCACGAACCGGTCCCCCTCCCTACTTGCCTCAAAGCAGGAGCTCTTGAGATGCGACCCTGACAGTGCCCTTCTGATTGTCAATTCCTTGCCTATTACAATGGAACCCTTTGACCCGCTGATTGCAAGACGAACGATCCGCCCTGAAGGTCCCCTCTGCAACGCCTTCAGAGACAGTACCGTACCGATGTCCCTGCCTGTGCGCCCGGCAACAAGCAAAGAAAGTTCTTCCGCGGAATACTCCTGCCTCCATGCATAGAAATCCCCGGTCGCGGCATCATAGTCGTTCAGCACCCTTGACAGCACCTCCCGGTCATCCGTACAGCAATACGGCCTGGAGGACGGATTGTGCCCAGGCGTGTCCGGAAGTGCCTGAAGATAAGGCTTGTCCTCATCGCCCCAGCAGGAGGAGAAAAGCTCCGTCATACCTCCGCAGCATTTGGAAAACCTCGCATCGCATATTTCCCCTCCGAAGGTCAGCAACTGTCCCCAGGTCCCGTCCACGGCCTTGAGCACTTCGGCATTGAGGGAAGGTGACACTCCCTGGTACCTCTGGCAATGGTCATCGGCACAGACATCAAATCTGCTGTGGTCTTCGTGGTCGCGCCAGCTGATGATTTCGTCCCCTTCGTCCCTGGCCCCGCCTGCGGCATTGAGACTCAGCCATGTGGAAAGCTGCGGCATACTGCATATATGCTCCACCGGGCTGGCTGCACACTTCTTCCTGCGGGACAGGAGAACATTCACCAGCCAGGATCGGGAGATGACCGCGTGGGCCTTGAGGAACTCCGGATATGCAGAGTCCTTCATCTCCGACGAAATCACGCTTACAAGATAGTCTTCAATACCTATGATATTGACAGCCACCACATTGCCCGAATCCACGATAAATTTGAGCGCTCCGGCATAGCGGTGGGTACGGCATTGTTCCCAATGGAAATCTATCCCCATCGGCACATCATAGAGGATGAATGTCGGCTGGGCAAAAAGAGTGGACATTGTCACGGCCTCGAAATAAAGCTCGTCGTAGAGGGTGCCGTTGTAGCAGATTTTCCCTTCGCTGCACGAGACTTTCTGCGGCCCTGCCCCGTCAGAAATGATCTCGAAAGTGATTTCAGGGGCTGTCATCACGCCCACCTCCACAAGAGGCTGCGTACGTGTCATCTTCCAGAGTATCTTCTGCTCCGCCTCCCCGCCCACGGATACCTCCGTGACCATTTCCGACAGCAGGGAAGAATCCAGCTTTTCATAATCCTCCGGACAGGGCACTATGAAAAGCCCGGCCATGTCGGCACATCCGGGGCTCATCGTCAGATGGTCCGGCCCATCGGAAAAATAATGGTGCGAACGGTGGGAGGAACGGAAAATGACCACGGCCCTGTATTCGAACGGCGCAAGCCCGTGTGTGTTGCCCAGGGGCCTTTCCTGCTCGCCTCGGCAGCGCTTGTACCAGGTCAGGAGATTGAACATCGGTTCGGTCTCCCCCGCGGGGATGTCCGCACAGTCAAGGAGCCTGTAGAAAAGCTTTGCCATTGACTTTGAAGTGCGGGCCCGGAGAAAAAACACGCCGGAGGTGAAATGCCTGTAATGATAAAGCTGGGCTTCCTGCACGGAAGACACATATTCGAGGTCGCCGGACATTTCCGGGGGCAGGACTGTGGATTCCTCTCCATTTGGCACCCCGCTGTCCCTGTGCGCCGCAAGCACTTTGTCCAGCAGCCGGTCAGCCTCCCTTTCGAGCGGCATAAGCCCCCTCGGGCAAGCCTGGAAATGGAGATGGTCGGGAGCAGAAGCCCCGCAGCGCGGACCGTTGTAGAAGAATGTGTAGCCCGGGAAATGGTGTGCAAGGTCCATCATGTCCACATAACGGTGGCGGATGGACTGCGGGGTATGTTCCTGTGAGGCGATTACAAGATGGGACGGGAAAATCGGATAGGGGTTGAGAAGGATGTCGTATTTCCTGCCCTTTCTCCCTTCAAACACAAGGGCTTTCTGCTCCGGGAAACGGTTCTGCGGGCAGAGAAAGCAAGGCCGTTTGGCGAGGGATGCACGGTCTGTCGCCGCAACGGACGAGCGGATGCGCCCCGGATTGTGCTGGAGAGTCACCTCAAGCCCGCCCACGCAGGCGGTGCGGGTCTTTGCGTCCCGCAGGGAGCGGAAGGCTGCCGCTGCAGACGGCCATTGGGAGAGCTGGTCTCCTGTAAACTTGTGTATCAGCGCGTTACCCTTCATTGTTGCAGGCGATTCTGGCCAGAAGTTCAGCCGTTCGGATGCTGTCCTTGTAGGCATTGTTGACATTGATGCGGTCCTGGCCCAGGGCTGCATCGGAGTTGCCGGACCATCTGCGGCAGCAGTAAAGCGGCTCCCAGATGCGCGCGATTCTGTATTCACGGCTTATGCGTAGGCCCACGGCATAGTCCTCGCCGTAGCTCGCATTGGGGAATCCGACGGTACGCAGGATGTCGGTGCGGAAAGCCCTCGGAGCTCCCAGGCCGTTGATTCGCAATGCGTTGTTCATCCCGTTGGAGTCCGTCCATTCGCGGTGGTCAATCAGTCCCGGAGGAATCGGATTCATATCGAAGTCCGTCATTATGTATGACCCTATGACCATGGCCGCCTTTTCCCGGCGGAACTGCTCCACAATGCGCGAGAGCACGTCCGGGGCGCTATAGACATCATCGCTGTCGAGCTGGACGGCATATGCCCCGCAGCGGCTGTCGCGGATTGCCGTATCCCAGCATCCGCCGATTCCGAGGTCGCGCCTTTCGGGAATGATATGGATGAGACGCCTGTCCTCCACCGAATCGAGCAAAGAGGTGGTCCCGTCGGTGGAATGATTGTCCACTACAATCACATTGAACTCAAAATCAGCAACTTGCGACAGCGCACTCCTGACTGCGTCCATCACTGTGCGCTCCCTGTTGAATACCGGGATTATCACCGAAGCGGTGCACGGGAAAAGCGATTCGTCCGTGTCGGCGTCCTTAAGAGGCAGGCTGACAAGCGCCCCGATTTTTCCGAGATGTGCGGTACAGACCGCCTCCATCTCGATCTGGACATCCCTGTTGCGCGGGTTGACATAGTCAAACTGCTTCTCCCCCGATTTGCGGCCGTCGGCCACACCGGACACATAAAGTTTCTCGCGCAGATGGAAAATGCCGTTCATGCCGAGGCGCAAGGCATAGAGGGCCGCGTATTTCAAATCCCGTGGCAGGGCCTGCACCTCCCTGCGGAAGGCATCCCCCCTGAAAAGGCGCACGTGGCCGAAATCGAAGTCATCGCGCAGTGCCCCGCCGGTGCAGTCAATCAGCGGATGAGGCTCCAGGGTGCCGTCACGAAGGTCATAATGGTCCGGATACACCATTTCGGCGCCCGTGGAGTCCATGGTCTGGACAAGCCTTTCAGTCATCCGGTAGCCTTCTTCGACCGGGGCAGTCTTTACAATGATATAGTCGGCCTCCTGCGGAACTCCCTGAAGGTCGGAAGAAGCACAAAGCCGTGATTGCAGCGATATTGTGTGAATATTCATAATGGCGGGATTGTTTAGAGCAGCGCCTCGAGGCTGTGGCGTATCATTGCGAATTCCCCTTCGAAATTGGGCGTGAGGATGCCCTTGCCCATGGCCCCGTCTATTTCGGAGAATTTCCACCATCTTCCCTCCTCCACCTCATCCCCGTCGGGGCGGACATCGAAGCGGCCGACACATGCAAACACATTGACAAGCTCCTTTTCCACGTCGCTTTCAAAGACATATGACTTGAGGAAAAAGGGGTTGTATTCGCAGAGGCCGAGCTCCTCGGAAGATTCGCGCAGAAGCGCCTCGGGGAGGCACTCACCATAGGAAACGTGTCCGCCGACTGCAGTGTCCCAATAGCCCGGAAGCAGGTCTTTTTTCATGGACCTTTTCTGGAGATAGAGCTCGCAGTCGCGGTTTATGATATGGAGATGGACGACCGGGTGCATGATTTTCGCACCGCCGTGGGCATACTTGCGCGTCATCTGCCCCGTCACGAGGCCGTTTTCTTCCACAACGGGAAGCATTTCTTCGCCGCAGGCGGATTCCGAAGGGCTGTCAAATGTCGGTTTCGGAAAAAGCGGAGCCGGATATGGTGGATAGACAAGTTCCATTGACTGATGAGGATTCTGTTGGGATTACCTGCAAAAATAAGAGTAATTCGCCAATCCTCAAAACAGATTCTTCCAATCCTCAAAACAGATTATTGTTTTCCGCCGAAACGGTACCTCAGGCCGAGTGTTATGTCAAAAGCGAGGGGATGGGCCGTATAGAAAGTCTCCGGGGCACCGTTCCCCCTCGGGACATACCACACTGCACCCGGCTCAAGGCTTATGCCCCAATGGCCGTCAAACATATATTCCAGTCCCAGCGAACCTTCCAGGGCAAACTGGACACCCTTGTCGGAAGGTTTCTCCATCGGCCGGAGAGGGCTGTTTCCAGGGAGGGCCTCATACGGGATTTCCGCTCCCGAAGACAGGACTCTCACACGGCTGTCCATAGAGGCGCAGACGAGTTTCTCAAGCCTTGCTCCGGCATTGGCGTAAAGATTGAAGCCGCCGGCGGAGAAAAGATTGAGACTTGCAGCCACAGGGATGCCTATATAATTGAGTGTCTGGGTATTGACTGATTCGCATCCGGAATGGTTTTCCGTAAAGTCCGATTTGAGAAGGGTATAGGTGACGCCTGTTGTGATGCTCAGGCGCGGCCCCAGGCCGATTCTTGCGCTTATGCCCAGCCTGACGGGGAGACGGTGAAGCGATTCGCTGCTGATTTCCGATGACGGGGATGACGACATAAGAGAAGCGGAGGGGCCGCTGCCTTCTTCCCCGTACACCGGGTCGGGACTCGGGTCCGCCACATGCCCGTCGAAAGAATCCATCAGTACAGGGTCCGAAACCGGGCCCGGGGAATAGCCGTTTCCTCCGCCCCGGGCAGAATAAGACGACGCCGTGCCTCCGCCAAGACCTATGCTGACAGGTATCCCGCGCCCGGCTTTAGCGGAGCTTTCCTCCGCCTCGACCCTTGCCCAATACTCACGGGCGGCCTTCTTTTCAGGCTCCCTGTACCCAGCAGCAACGTCCTCATTTTCAGCAGGAACCGTCATATCTTCCACAGTCTCTGCATAAACTGGCATATCTACCGCGGTTTCGGCAGACACCTGCCTGATTTCTGCAGTCTCAACTTCTTCAGCATCATCCTTCTGCCTTGCAGCAATCCTTCCGGCATCACGCAGCTTCTCCGCTCCTGCGTCATCACGCAATATATTCGCTCCTAAGGCATCATCCGCAGCCGGCTCCATCGCAGGCTCATCCGCGGCAGGTTTCTCCAATGCAGCATCTCCCGGCTCAGTCTCACCATAACCGTTCCTGCCCGGCTCATCCGCGGCAGCAACATCCTGTCCGGGCGCCACTGCCTGCACTTCCTCCACAAATGCCGTCATATCTTCCACACGGGCATCCTTTCGCGGAAGAAACAGTAATGCAGCGGCAAGAACAGCCGCAGCGCCCGAAAGCCAGGCCACATAGACCGGAAGACGCCTTGTCTTTCCCCCCGCGGCAGCCTTGTCATAAGCATCCCTGACTTTATCCCACGAAAGGTCCGGAGCGTCTCCCTCATAATCGGAAAGCGCTTCGGAGAAACTCTTTTTCCATCTGTCTTCCATCATTGAATGCCTGATTTATAGTCCTTTATCATTTTTGCCAATATCTTTTTGGCTCTTGAAAGATTGGAAGCCGAAGTGACTTCGCTGATTCCCAGCTGCGCGGCAATATCCTTATGGCTCATATCGTCGAGCACATACATGTTGAATACGGCCCTGTATTGCGGTGAAAGCTGCCTGATCATTTCCATCAGCACCCCGGCAGGCACCCCCTGCGCCACATCTGCGTCTTCCTCCGCCGCATCCCCTTCAGGCAGCGCTTCAATCGGAAGAACCGGGTATCTTGCCTTCTTTTTAAGAAATACAAGTGCCTCATTGACGGCGATTTTCTTTGCCCAGGCCTGAAGCGAGCCCGGGCCGCGCCAGGAAAAAGAATCTATTTTGGTGAATACCTTAACGAATACGTCCTGGAGTATGTCGCTGACATCCTCCTCCGAATCGATGTACCTCCTGCAGACAGATGCAAGATAGGCCTTGAAGGCATTGAAAAATGCCTTCCTTCCGGATTCCTTACCTTTGGAAAGGGCTTCATACAGAGCCTTTTCCCTGTCTGCGGCGATTAAAGCCATCAAAAAAAATGCGAAAAACGGAGAGGGCAGCCATGACTGCTCCCTCCGTCAAATATTACTGGGCCGAAGTATAAAGATTGAATATATCCGGATCATGGCTTCTGAAATTCATTGAAGCCGTCCTTTCACCCGTAGAGGATTTCCATACAAGGGTGAGTTTCACCGGTTCGTCTCCGGTATATGGGAGAGAGGAAAGGTCGAAGGCCACTATTCCGTCGCCTACCCTTCCAGCCACATCACCGTGGGCATTGTGGCAGAAAATCACCTTGTAAGGGTCCTCAGGATCGGAGCCTGTCACAAGATTGACCTCGTGCTTTGCCAGGCCGCCCCACACGGTCCTGAACCTGATTGTAAGGAACCCGTCTTCGGCTACGGTCTCCCAGCTGTTGACAATGTCCACAGGGTCACTGCCGTAAGCAGTCCAGTTGTCCTCACCCTGATCGGCAACCGGCTGCTTTGTAAGCACGCTGTCAATCCAGTTGACATAGACTTTGCCTTCTTCCTGCTCGTCGAGGTTGGCATATGCCCTTACTGTCTTTCCGTCAAACGGATGGGCTTTGATATTGACCGGGACTAAAGCCTTGTCATCCGTAAGCATGAAATATACATCCCCGGCGCCAGACGTACGGACAGTCACCATTGCATTGGCAAAGGCCTTTTCATTGCAGTTGTCATCGCTACCGGTGCAGGAGGTGAATGCTGCAGCAGAGAACGCTGCGGCAATCATCATAGCAATAATACTCTTTTTCATAAATAACCTTGTTTTTCAGTTGTTGTTTTGTCTTTTTCCAACAATTAAATCAAGGCAATGCGAAACCTTGCGTACAAAGATGACAAAAAAACAGCCGGACGGAAAGTCCAGCTGATGTATTGTGGTCGGGATGATCCGACTCGAACGGACGACCCCTACGTCCCGAACGTAGTGCGCTACCAACTGCGCTACATCCCGATCCTCGGGAAATCAAGAAGCCGCCTTATGCGAGCTTGTTGATATAGGTTGCGATTCCGCTCTTGAGGTTGGAAGCCTTGTTCTTGTGAATGACACCGATCTTTGCGAGCTTGTCGATCATTGCGTAAACCTTTGGAGCATTCTCCTGAGCTGCTGCCTTGTCGGTGGTGTTCCTTATCGCGCGGATAGCGTTTCTTGTGGTCTTTGCATAATACCTATTATGCATTCTGTGCCTCTCGCTCTGGCGATTGCACTTCTCTGCAGATGCATGATTTGCCATAATTGTATTTTTTATATTTGGTAGTGGGTAGGAGAATCGAACTCCTATTGCGGGAATGAAAATCCCGAGTACTAACCGTTATACGAACCCACCGGACTGCACCTTCAAGCATTATCTGCCTTGTAAGGGAATGCAAAGGTACGAAAATATTTCATTACCGCAAATTTATTTTTCATTTTTTGCGGAAAAGTCTTTTCACTGCTTCTCTTTTTTCTCCTTTTCATCCTTCGCCCATTCGAAAGAATAGATGATGGATTCGGTCTGGCGGAGGTACTGGCGTTTGTCGTATTTAGGCGCATAGACAAAGGCTTCCACCACTATAATGTCCTTTCCTCCAGGACCATAGAAAGAATGCGACACAAACGGGCCGCCCATGAAGTCGTTGTGGACCTCCCAGAAACCGCGGGTCTGCGCAAACTGGCGTCCGCGGAAAGAAATGAATTCCACTGACGGTGTGATATAAGTCCCGGTGGTCATCCAGGTGTTCTCGAACATTCCGGGCACATTGGCCTCGAGGAAGGCATTGCGGTGGGCGATGATGTTTTCCTGGGTAAAATTGTCGTTCGGTTCGGCCGGATATTTATAGACGAAAATGCCCTGGATGGAATACTGCTTGTCGTCGGAAATCCAGATGAAATCGTCGGTCTTTTTCTTGAGTTTGTAGCCCGACGGGAAATGCGGCGAGCCGCCGACCATTTCGGTCACTGCGGCAGCAAGGGATTTGTCTTCATAGAGGATTGAATTGGCAATCACCCTGTCCCTTTCGGCCTGCTCGAGCGTGCTCATGACCCTTTCTATGTTGTCTGCAAAGAGTTCCCTTGCGGCCGCACCGCTTTCTGCAGAAATCTGGATTACGCACTGCGGGCGTGCCCAGACATTGTTGCGATAGGCTATGCCGGGCTCCTGGACCTGAGGGTCGATGTTGAATATGACAATGTTCCTGTGGACCTTGAAAAGATCCGCAAAGCCTGAAGGAGAGACATTTACAAGATTGTACATCGGCTCTCTCTGTGCAAGGTAAGGGCAGTCGGAGGCAAGTTCGTTGCGCACGTCGCTCCCGAGGTCACCCTCCCAGTTGTCCTTGTCCATCACGACAATGACCTCGCCGGCCTTGCCGCTCACATTGGGAAGCAGGGTGGCCGTGCCCGAGCCGCAGCCGGCCACAGCAATCAGCGCTGAAAGTAGCGCAATAAACGTAAATCTCTGTTTCATAACATTTTGACTTGATTATTGGTGAATCAGCCTTCCTATATCATTCCCGAAGGCAAGGAACATAAGGGCAAGCAAGAGCACGAGACCGGCCATCTGGGCCACCATGAGGAATCTGTCGCCCGGCTTGCGTCCCGTAACCATTTCATACAGAGTAAAGAGGATGTGTCCCCCGTCCAGTCCCGGAATCGGGATGAGGTTCATGATGCCGAGCATCACTGAAAGCAGGGCGAGCATCTGGACGAATGCCGCCCAGTCCCAGACTGAAGGGAAGGCCTGGCCGATGGCGACAAAACTGCCCACCGACTTGTAGGCTCCGGTGCTCGGGGTTGCCACCATCCTAAGGTCCTTCAGGTAGCCTCCCATCACTGAAAAGGTCATCCTGAATCCGGCCGGAATCGACGACAGGAAGCTGTATTTCTTCCTCTCGATTCCCTGCACGCTCCTGGCATAGACACCGATGCGGCCGAGGCTGTCCACTTTCAGGGGGATGCTGACCGTGTCTGCCCCGCGGACCATTGTGGCAAGGACGGTATCGCCCGCGTGCGAGGAGAGTATGCTGCGCGAATCCTGCACAAACTCCACGCTCTCGCCGTTGAAGGCGATGATCCTGTCGTCACGCTGCAGCCCGGCTTTCGTGTTGGGGCCTGAAGGTACTGTATCGACCACGAAAGGGACCGCCACCGTAAACATGTCCGGAGAATTGAGGACCTCCGCAATCCTGGATTTGTCAAGATAAATGGTCAGGGTGTCGCCGTCCCTGAGGATGGTGGCGGTATGGGCCTGGCGCCTTGCCATATCGGCCTGGAGCATACCGAAATTCTCCGGTTCATAGTCGTCGAAGCGCAATATGCGGTCCCCGCTGCGGAATCCCATGTCATAGGCCAGTTCATTGACATATATGCGGTTGACATCATTGCGCAGATAGGTCTGGCCATAGACTCCGAGCAGGGTGCAGTAGATTGCAATGGCGAGGATGAAATTGAAAAGGACGCCACCGGCCATCACCAGGAGTCTCTGCCAGGCGGGGTGGGAACGGAATTCCCACGGCTGCGGCTCGTGGGAGAGGTATTCCGTGTCCATCGACTCGTCGATCATTCCGCAGATTTTGCAGTATCCGCCAAGCGGCATCCAGCCTATTCCGTATTCGGTATCGAGGTCCCTCAGGCGCGGGAACAGCTTTGAGAACCAGCCTTCCTTTGTACTGAGGAGCTTGACGCCGCCCAGGTCGAAGAAAAGGAAGAACTTGTCCACCCTGATGCCGAACAGGCGGGCAAAGGTGAAATGCCCGAGCTCGTGAACCGCCACCAGCACGGACAGCGAGAGAATGACCTGAAGTATTCTTATGAGAGCTGCCATACTATTGTCTGTCAATTATTTCGCAGGCCATCCGGTAGCTTTCGTCATTGGTCTGCAGGATGTCATCGATTGAAGGCGCAGTGATGAACGGAGTCCTGTCCATCACTTCGGAGATGACCTGCGGAATGCCGTAGAACGGGATGCCGTCCCTGAGGAATGCCGCCACCGCAGCCTCGTTTGCCGCGTTCATCGCACAAGGGATGTTGCCTCCGCGCCCGATGGCATCAAATGCGAGGGCAAGGCACGGGAACTTGTCCATATCCGGCTTTTCGAAGGTCAGCTGGCCGAGCTCGGCAAAATCGAGCTTACGGTTGTTGAGGCTGAGCCTTTCAGGGAACGAGAGGGCAAACTGTATGGGCTCGCGCATATCGGGATGTCCGAGCTGGGCAATCACCGCGCCGTCCTCAAACTCGACCATCGAGTGGATGATGGACTGCGGATGGATGACTATGCTTATGTCGTCCGGGGATGTATCGAAGAGCCACCGCGCCTCGATCATTTCGAAACCCTTGTTCATCATCGTCGCCGAGTCGATGGTGATTTTCGCCCCCATGTTCCACTGCGGATGCTTCAGGGCCTCGTTTTTGGTAGCACGGGCGATGCGGTCGCGGTCCCAGGTGCGGAAAGGGCCTCCGGAGGCAGTCAGGTGGATTTTGCGGATCCCGTTGCCGGCAGCTCCCATAAGGCACTGGAAGATGGCGGAGTGCTCCGAATCCACCGGGAGCACAGGCACGTGGTACTGTTCGGCAAGAGGCATGACTGCCGGGCCGCCTGCCACGAGCGTCTCCTTGTTGGCAAGGGCAAGGGGCTTTCCGGCCTTGATTGCGGCCACGGTAGGCCGCAGCCCGCTGAATCCCACGAGCGCCGTCAGCACCATATTGATATTGTCGGCTGCGACAAGGTCGCACACCGAATCCATCCCCGCAAAGACCTTTATCCCCCTGTCCTGGAGGGCATCTGCCACCACGGAGTATTTTTTTTCATTGCATATTACCACGGAGTTGGCGTCAAACTCGAGAGCCTGCTCAATCAGCAGGCCGGAGTTGTTGTTGGCAGTCAGGAGCTCCACCTGGAAACGGTCGGGATGCTGCCTGACGACATCGAGCGCCTGGCATCCGATCGAGCCTGTCGAACCGAGTATTGCAAGTCTTCTTTTTTCCATTGCTTCAGAAATTGATGTATTTGGCCGGATCGACAGCCTCCCCCCTGTACCACAGCTCGAAATGGAGATGGTCCCCGGCTGTCTGCGATGACGAACCGGCCACAAGGGCTATCGGCATTCCGGCGGTCACACGGTCACCCGTCTTCTTCAGCAGCTTCTGGTTGCGCCTATAGACGGAGATCAGGTCGCCCGGATGCTGGATGACCACGGTATATTCATACTCGTCGCTCCATCCCTCGGCCACCACAGTACCTTCCAACACGCTCATTACCACGGAGTTGGCAGGAGCGGTGATATCCACGTAAGGATGTATGCCGGCCACGAAGGCGTTTGACACCACACCCTGGAGCGGAGTGAAGAAATGGATTCCCTCGAGCGGAAGGGTCCTTTTGCTTCCGCGTATGGCAAACTGCTCCGCCTGCACGACCTTTTCCCTGAGCAGGGAGTCGTTTTCACGCAGCTGAGCCTCGGTATATTCCTGGCCGGAAACGGTCTCATAGGCCTTCATCACGCTGTCGATGCCCACTCTCGTGCCGCCCGCAAGGACGCTCTTGAGATTTTCCGTATAGAATTCCCAGCGGCTGATGACATTCTGGAGGGAGTCGATTGTAAGGGCGTTCTGGATGGTCATGCTGCGGGTATGGGCGTCGGGATATCCGGGCAGGAGGGTTTTCACCGGAGTGAATGCGACTATGGCGAAGGCTCCTGCAAGAAAGAGCATCACACCTGAAATAACTGTCAAAAAAAAGGTCCAGCGTGTAAAGCGCATCACACCCAACTGCTTGTGGGTATTGTCGTCTGCGAGCGTCACCCTGTACTTTTCCACTCTAGGCTCTTTCAGTTTTTTATTGTCTTTTGACATCGGTTTTTACCGTATTATTGCTAAATTTGCGGTTATGGACAGAATCATCGGCATCGATTACGGAAGAAAAAGAACGGGAATTGCGGTCAGCGACCCGCTCGGCATTTTTGCATCCGCGCTCGAAACCGTACATTCTGCAAAGATAATAGAATATATCAAAAATTATGCTCAGAATGAGACAATCATTCGTTTTGTGGTAGGCTATCCGAAGAATCTCAACAACCTCCCGGCAGAGGCCGCAAAGGATGTGGAAGCGTTCATTCCGGTACTGGAAAAGGCTTTTCCGGGCATTCCGGTGACGCTTGAGGACGAGAGGTTCACATCGGTCCTTGCACACAGGGCAATGATTGACGGCGGCATGAAGGCATCTGGCCGCAGGGACAAGACCTCTGTGGACAAGATCAGCGCGGCAATAATTCTCCAGGGCTATCTGGACCGCATCAACGGCGGCGGCCCGGAAATTGCACCGGGCATCACCCTGCCGCCGAAAAAAAACAGGAAAGGAAAATGATACAGCCAATTTATCTTTACGGTTCCGAAATACTCCGCCAGGTGGCGCAGCCTGTGGACCTTTCGGACAAGGAAGGAATCAGGGCCCTTGTGCAGGACCTCAAGGATACGCTCCAGGTTTCGGACGGATGCGGACTGGCAGCCCCGCAGATCGGAGTGGGAAAAAGGGTGGCAATCGTGGACGGCACCGTGATGGCGGACGTCTATGACTATCTCAAGGATTTCAGGCGCACGTTCATCAACCCGGTCATCATCTCGGAAAGCGAACAGACCTGCGAATACAACGAAGGCTGCCTGAGCATCCCGGGCATCTACGCCGATGTGGTGCGCCCTTCTTCGATGACTGTCGAATATTACAACGAGGACCTGGAAAAGGTCACGGAGACATTTGACAGATTTGCCTGCAGGATGATCCAGCACGAGCTTTCACATCTTGACGGCCATGTGTTCACCGACTTCGTGGCCCCTATCCGCAAGAAAATGATTTCAAAGAAACTGCTCAACATCTCCAAAGGAAAGGTGGGGGCAAGATACCGCACAAAACTCAAATAATGGGCTTTTGAACTGGGATGCCGTGAAAAAACTATCTGCAAGAATTACAGCCACAGCCGTTATGACTCTTTTGGCGGCCGTTTCCGTTTTTGCAGACAACTTCACCCATTCCGCCGGAGGGTCGGCGAAATTCATTTCCTGGGCATCTTCAGACGGCCTGCCATCGGACAAGATTCTGGATATATGCGAAGACTCCGACGGCTTTATGTGGATTGCGACCGGGAACGGGCTGTGCCGCTTCAACGGCGGTTCCTTCCGCACATATTGGCCGGAATCCGGTAAACAGGAGCTTACGGCTTGTGTCAGCTGCGGAAATGACGGATTCATCTATGCGGGAACCGCATCCGGACTTTTAAGGGTCGACCGTATCTCCGGACGGACCGAGTTGCTGACGGTTTCGGAAGGCGCAGGAGTCAAAGCGATGATGCCGGACAGCGGGAACGTCTTGTGGCTGCACCTGACCGACGGCACCGTTTGCCGCTATTCCACAACCGGCGGAGAAACGGACAAAGCCGATTTCAAGGGAGCATATCTCGAAGGGGACTATTACTACGACCATATTATCAAGGACGGCAGCGGCACGATATGGGCCGGCGGGAGGGCTTTGTCCATCGCGAGAATCGACGGAGGCGACCTGCGGACCTTGACCTACCCCATACGCAATCCCGACATCGAGCACTTCGAAGGTTCGGCTTTTGTTACGGATATGGAAGGAATCCTGTATGTGTCCGACGACAAAGGCAATTTTTCGGTATATGACCGGGAGGGAGGGATTTTCCGTACAGTTCTGAAGATACCGTCAGGGACGACCTGCGCCACAGCCGACAGCGCAGGAAGGATATGGATTGGCGGCAGAAGCGGACTCATAAGACTGCTGCCGGACAAAAGCGGATATGAAAGTTTCCTGTGTTCCGGCAAAGCCGGAGACTTGATTTCCAACAACATATATTGCCTCTATACCGACAGGGCCGGGAACCTGTGGGCCGGGACGGACAAGGGCCTGTCGCTTTTCCGCCGGTCAGGCCGCGCCATAACGTCTTTAGGCAAATGGAACGGGCTGTCATCCAATTCCGTGACGGCGCTGATGCAGGACAGGGACTCGCTTCTGTGGATCGGTACGGAAGAGGACGGAACGGACACCCTGAACCTGCACACGATGTCATCAGGCAACCTCAGGTACAGCCTTCTGTCGGGAAAGCTGTCCGAAAGCACGCGCTTCCGCGAAAGGGAGACGCTCAGGCAGTATGCCCTGCACGGACTGGAAAGGGACTCCGGAATTAACGAAAACAAGGTCAGTGCCCTGTATCAGGACAGCGAAGGCACGATATTCATAGGTCTCTGGTCGCATACGGGATTCAACACCTACGACAAGGAATCAGGAATTTTCAAGCGTCACTGCCTCTGGAGCATCCCTGCAGGATACGTGTTCCCGCTGCTTTTCGAAGGCAATCTTTTCGGAGCGAACTGGTACACCGGATTTCTCGAAGACAATGACGGCAATCTTTGGTGCACGACCTGGGAAGGAGTCGGCCTGAACCTTTTCGACAGGGAGAAAGGAGAATTCACAGGCAGACACTTCATTCCCGGGGATGTGCCGAGAATGCCGCGTGGCACTATCCACTCCCATATTGACAACTCCGAAAACGGAAAGATTTATATGGCCGGAGGCAAATGGTACGGTTATTTCGACCTTCGGACACGTGATTTTCACCGCTATGTCGAGAATTTTCCAGACGATTTCTTGAATGCGGACATCCTCAGGGCTTATTATGCCTGGAGCCCTGCGAAACAGATTGACATCCCGACAGGCACCCTCGACCTGAGGGTACTGGACAAGTGCGGGGACCAGGTGCTTGTGTCCTCCGCCAATTCACTGTTTGCCCACGATACGGCGACCGACGAAGTGGAAGTGCTTCACCGCCCGCGCAAATTCCGCATAGAATACGAAACGTTCACGTCCGGAGGGGATATATTCGTTGTATGGGACGATGAATGCGTGAAAGTCGTGAGGGACGGCGATTCCGGTTTCAGGTGCCTTCCGTCGCAAGCTCCCGAACACAGGCTGAGGGAATATCCTTCTGACGGAGGAACATTCCCGATCGGAGGCGACTCGCTCTTCGTCCAGACGGAAAACGGTTCCACCATACAAGTCGGGGATCGCATAATCGACATATCACGCGACGCTCCGCGCACCCTTCCGTCCAGACTCGCCTCCTGCATCGCGCAGGACCGGGAAGGATTCCTGTGGTACGGGACCACTGACAGCGGCCTGTGCCGCATAGACGTATCCTCGGGAGAAATCACGTCCTTCAGGCAGGACCCTTCCGCGCCTGACGGACTTCCGGGCAATGACATCAGGGATATTTTCATCGATTCTTCCGGCATCGTGTGGGCGGGGACAGACAAAGGGCTGTCCCGACTGGAGCGGACAGGCGGCTTCTCGACCGACGAAAGGACATCCCACATATCCGTAAGGCGTATCCTCGAAGACATTGACGGACGTTTGTGGATATCGACGGACAGCGGTATTATATGCCTCTCCCCTTCCGGCCAGGCTTCATTCCACAGACACGACGGACTGTCGAACGAGGCATATTCATCCGCTGCGACCATACTCCACGACGGCAGGTTGGCGTTCGGAGGGAACGGAGGAGTCGACATAATCGACCCGCGTGAACTTCTTTCAACGAAGGCACCGGCCGTGCTTGTATGCGACCTGAGGACCGCCGACAGCACTCTGTTCCACTGCGTACCGGAAAAGCTTCACCTGCGGAGGGAGGAAAGGTCATTCTCGGTCGATTTCTCCGTTTGCGGCTACCCCGGACACCGCAAAAGGTATCTTCTGGAGGGCTTTGAAACGGAATGGAACTACGACGATGCAGACATTGTCGCAGCCAGATACACCAATGTGCCCGGAGGCAGATATGCACTCAGGATGGAGATGCTCGACAGTTTCGGAGAATGGACGGGGAAAAGCATTTTCATCGACGTGGACTACCCCATATGGCTTAGATGGTGGTTCATATTGCTTGCTTTGGCATTGGCATTTGCCGGAACGGTACTGGTCATCCGCATCAAGGAAAGGGTGCTCAGGCAGGAGAACGAAAAGTTGGCCCGGCAGGTGGAAGCCCGCACCAAAGAAATACGGCGCCAGATAGACAGCAAGAATAAATTCTTCTCCATAGTATCGCACGATCTGAAGAACCCTGTTAAATCCCTCGAACTCCTATCCGGAAGCTTGATGAACAACTGGGACAAGCTTTCAGATGAGGACAAATTAAAGAGAATCAACATTATAGGCACCTCAGCCGCCGGCACTTCAGCAATGTTGGACGACATTCTGATGTGGGCTTTGACCGAATCCGGAGTTATGGTCCCCGATATGCAGCGCATCAATGCCCATAATGCCGTGGAGGATGCTATGCAGAGCCTGAAAGCCGCAAGCGCACGGAAAAATGTCGCGACTGTCAACTCAGTAGGCACTGACATAGAGGTCTATACCGACAGGAATATGCTGTCAGTCATACTCAGGAATCTATTGTCGAACGCCATTAAGTATTCTTACAAAGGAGGCACAGTCAACGTTTCTGCGTCGCTTGCCGGAGGAAAGGTCGTCATATCCGTGGAAGATGCAGGCACAGGCATAGATGCAGGCACCATCGGAAAACTGTTCAGAACGGACGGCAAGATTTCCGCCAAGGGTACGGACGGAGAAAGCGGCAGCGGATTCGGCCTCATCACAGTCCGGGAATTTCTCGACAGAATGGACGAGAGCATCCGTGTGGAAAGCACCCCGGGAAAAGGAAGCAAATTCATTTTCACGCTTTTACCCGCAGACGGACATAAGATATGAACGGCCAGCGAAATTGTGGTGGATTTTCCTTGCAAAATAACCAGATTCCACCACACGCAAGTCTGACCGTATCATTAAATTTGTGTATTGCTATATTTTTTGTCCTGATTACGCCGCCATCGCACCATTCGGATGAAGTACGGCATTTTCAGGACCCGGACTGATTCAAATGATTTGCTAACAGGACCGCTATGACTGGAGACAACAATCTACATCTTTTATTGGCTGACGATTCCGAGATCTTCAGAGAGGGGGTGAAATCCATACTTCAATTTGAAGAAGGGATTTTCGTCGATGGCGAAGCCTCGTCGTGCACAGAGCTTATGCAGATGCTGGAAAGCGGGGCGAATCCGGATGTAATCCTGCTGGACATCAGTATGGAACGGGCGGAGGACGGACTGGAGTTGCTTTCCCGGCTTGGCACGGACTATCCGGAGATAAAGGTAATAATCCTGTCCCATTACAAGGAAATCAGATATATTGTGAAGGCTGTCCAGAACCACGTCAGGGCCTACCTTGCAAAGGATTCCCCTGCAAGCGAAATCATCAGCACCATTCTCGCGGTCAACCAGGGCAAAGGCGTATATTTCGGAGAGACCATATCCAGCGACCTGCTGCTCAAGGGTTTCGGCAACAGCAGCAACCTGCTCAAGGCAAAGCCATACGAACTCAGCGCACGTGAAATCGAGGTGCTGAAGATGCTCGCCTACGGTTCATCCGTCAAGGAGATTTCCGCCACCTTGAAGATAAACATCACGACCATAGAGTCTTACAAAGAACGCATCAAGAACAAGCTCGGCGTCAACACCATCATGGAAGCCGTCGTCTTCGCCGTAAAGTGCGATTTCATATAGTCCCGAAGGCCCGTCAAAGTAAAGGGCTGTGCGTACTCCGCCTTATTAATTGTCAACAAAACTTACCACGTCATGAAAACAAGAATCATTATCCTGCTGTTATCGGCCTTTGCCGCTTTCGGCATAAGTGTTCCGGCGCAGGCACAGTGCAAAGTAAGCGCAACTGTCAAGCATACAAATGTATCACAGGACAGATGGTATGTAGTATTCTACAAAGAATGCCGCCAGGAGGTCAGGCTCACCTGGTATGTAGTCTATGCCGACGGCAGCCACTCGGACAAGAGTTCCACGACATTCTACGCCAGCTCGACCGAGCTGCAATACAGCTGGCCATATTACAAGCCCGTCTCCGACATTGTGATTGTCGATGCCGAATGGGAAAGTTCCGACAGTTCGTCGGATAGCTACGACTCATCTTCCTATTCGGGCACCTCTGATAACGACAACCTCATAACCGCCTTCAACTCACAGCTGTACAGCGGGACTGACGACGCTTACCTTGCCCTGGCGCTGGGCTGCGGCAATACGACCATGGGCTACCCAGGAGCCAGGGTAATGACACGCCTCGGCACCGGCTGGACAGCCTACGGGATTTCGGCGTCCGCAGGATACAACCCTTCCCTGAAGTCACACGGAGGAAGCGGTTTCTGCTGGAGCGCCGGAATGCAGATGTATATAGGAAACGGTTTCATGTCCATTGACTGGACACAGTCCTCGTTCTATCCGGAGGATTACAGCGGATATTACAAAGACTACACCAAGGGATTGTCAGCATCTCTCGGATACAATCTGTTCATAACCGGAGGGTTCGGTATTACGGCGGATGCCGGGTTCAAGCTGCGTTCCGGCTCAAACAATGCGCATTTTGTGTGGAATGTCGGCATCTTCTGGGCGCTGCTTTTCGAATAGCCGTGCCGAAAGTCAAGGATGAAATTGCCGAATATTTCAAAACAGCTTCTAAAACTAATGCGACATGAGAACCGTAGGAAAAACATGGTTTTACGCTGTCTGCGCTTTTGCGATGGCGGCATTTATGGTCATCGGGTGCAAGGGACAGGAAGAAGATGAAAATCCGGAAAATGACGGTCCTACAATGGCGGATTATATCAACAACCTCGCCCCGACACTCCTTGAATTGGATCAACTACTGTCAGAAAGCGGTGACGGATTGACAGGAAAGCAGGCGGAGACAATCTGCATAGAATGGCTCTCAAATAATCCAGACATAGCCTCCTGGCATCTTTCAGAAGACGGCACCGTCATTGAGTTCGAATTGAAGAACGGATTCAGCAGCGAAATCAGACTCGACGGGCTACCGTTCATATATGAGGATATTCCCATTGAAGACCCCATATTTGAACCCGATTCAACATTCATTTCAGATTTCAGTTTCAGGGAAAGCGAAGGTGGCAGGATTGACAATCCAGAATACGACGGGAATGGGGAAGAGCCTACAAAGACCATATATATCGGATACAATGATTCTTATGATTACAAAAGTCCGAGAATAGTTGTATGGCAGCCTTTCGCCTATATTCAGCCGGGGATGAACGACTACGCGGTAATCAAAAGATTCATAAAAATAAACAAACATCTATTATATTACACGCCGGATATCGTGGAGGTAAAATGGAGCGAACGGAGTACAATATACGATCTTTCACAGGTATTGAAAAAAGCCCGTATGGAAGGGAAGCCGTTCGCTTACCTCGTACTGTCCACCCACGGAGAATACGACGAGAAAAAGCAAAAAACATACATATATGAAACCTTTCCAGTAAATAAATTCCTTGAACTATCCAACTATGATATTTACAAAGAGTTACCTCACAATGTTTACAAGGATGACAATATTTTGGGATATGCGGTGGGAGGGATAGGTGCTTATACAAAGGTCTCAAGCAAATGTGTTGAGATGTACCTGAAAGGGACTACCAGCAATCTTATCGTATTCAACGCATCCTGCTACTCCGCCAAAGGAACAGATATGCGTGCCGCCTTTCTGAATACAGTGGGATGCACATATATTGGCAGTGAACTTCCGGTAAATCAGAACCAGATAATACCACACGTCAATCTATTCCTGTTCTACACATTGATTCGACATAGTGTATTCAACACAATTGGCCTGATGAAGGACAGACACGGATTATCCGGCTGCAAATATTTCAAGACCTACGTCAAGGACAACGAGGACTACATATTGAAAGGACCTGTCGTATCGAAAAAGACATCTGCGACAAAGGCAGATGACCAGACAGGGATAGGATGCTGCCATATCGACGAATTCCGGCTTGAAGATGACGGAATCAAACGATACTGTGGTCTTGTCTTCAGCGACAAGACCGACAATCCTACTGCCGACAATGAGGATTCCAGGATGGTATGGTTCGAGCTTGACCACGACATTACGGAAGGAGAGGACTATTTCTTCAGTATGGACAGGCTGAAACCAGAGTCGCAGTATTGGTGGAGGGCGTTCATCTGCGCAGTATATGATGAGGGGACACAATTTATCTATGCCGATGAGGTCGAAACCTTTATAACAGGTGAATCGGAGGATTCCGAAGACAATATTTACATACCGGACCCTGAATTCAAGCGCTATCTTACATGCAAGATTAATCAAAAATTCAATGCAGAGGATGAATCCATTACTTCCACTGGTGAATATATTGACACTGACAGGAACGGGGAAATAAGCGTCTCCGAAGCAGAACGGATTGAATACATCAATATATCTCTGGATGAATATGACGTCCATTCTTTGAGAGGTATCGAAAGGATGCCAAATCTGGTATATCTGGCCTGCCGCGGAAATGACAGTCATCTGTATGATGAAAACTTCAGCCCACGTGAATCCATTGACGAAATAGACCTGTCCGGAAACACCTCGCTGAAATTCCTGAATTTGAACAATTCAGGGATAAAACACCTGGATGCATCTTTCTGCATAGACTTGAAAAAGATAGAATGCTTTGGCAATTCAAGGCTTGAAACAATTGAATTGCGAGGCTTGACGAATCTTGAGTCTCTTAAATGCCATCTATGCGTAAAGCTCTCCTACATAGGTATTGAAGGCCTGCAGAATCTATCGTTTCTGAAATGCGACCATTGCCCGTATCTCGCGTCGCTTGACGTTGCTTCGCTGTCAAATCTGTCAACACTTTATTGTTACGATTGTCTTAGCCTCACCACACTTAATGTAGCAGGACTGCAATCTTTATGTGATTTACTCTGTGATAATTGCAATATAGCGAGCCTGAACTTATCCGGTTGCGGGAAGCTCGGTATGTCGGGCTTTTTTTTTAGATGCTCGAACAATCCGATTTCATATTTGAATGTATCCGGTACTGCATTGCATTACATTATCTTCGATACTTCAGCCGGGACTTTGTCGGTAGAAGGCGGGTCAACTTTGCAAAGAATAAGTATATGGGCTTCTACTTCGATTGAGCATCTGTCGTTTACAAACTGCCCGGAACTGGAGACAATATATTTACAGGGTACTTGCGCCTTGACAGAAGTAAACGTATCTGGTGCAGCTGAAGGTGTAAGCCTTGACATAGAAAAAAGTTCCTCCCGGTTGAAAATAATCGGAGGCGGTGCGCTCAAAGGATTTGGCAAGCAAAATGTGGAATTTCTGGATTTATCAGAATGTCAGGCATTGGAAAAACTGTCTGTATCTCACGACATATTCAGTTCCAGTCAGCCACTAAAGGAGTTGGATATATCAGGATGCAATAATGTGATATCATTGGATGCGGAAAACACCTTGTTGAAATCATTGGATTTGAATCATTGCAAGTCACTGCAAAGGCTCGAGCTGAAAGGCTGTACGGCTTTGGAAACCTTGTTTCTTCCTCATCCGCTGCCTGACAATTATTCTAAGGTCTTTTCCTGGCTGCATTACACACCTTGGGGCGAATGGCATTATTCACATACTTCTGAAAGCGGGACAGAATACGGGACATTCTTCCCGATGATATACGTTGATGGAGTACTCTATTCTTACAGCTGGAGTCACTAACTCGGATAAGTTGCACATTTTATTGAATATATTACCAATCATTTTTTACAGTATGCAAAGATTTACAATCGCATTGCTGCTGGCCGCATTCGCGGTGGCAGCACCTCTTGCCGCTCAGGACGGGGACAGGAGTTTTTTCAGCAAAATGAGCTACGAATATTTTGCTGGAGCAGGTATTGGATATTACGACCAGGTATTCAGCGGTGCGGCCAACACCGAAGCCGAAGGGAGAGTCGGATTTTCCTGGAAGGCCGGGGTGTCGGCAGTGTATCCGTTTTCATCCAGTTTCGGCCTGGACCTGAATCTCGCATTCATAAACAAAGGCGCCGGTGCGCGCACGTGGCTGACCGGATTAGGAGACCCTATCCAAGAAGATTTCTCTTACAATATCCAGTATATTTCGCTGCCGATACATATTCGTTACTATATTGTTCCCGACGTATTGGTTTATGCAGGTCCAGAATTTGGCTACGGAATACGATTCGCCCAGGACGGCAAGACAATCAATAAAAAATACACGAAACCGTTCGGAATCAGTTTCGAGTATGGAGTTGCCCTTTACCTTGACAAAGATTGGTATATGGGGCTGGCGTTCAGCCAAGGACTCACAAAAGCCTTTGAAAGAAGCGGACAGAGCAAGACTCCCCACAGCATTATGCTGACAACAGGATTCGGATTCTGATGCACATAATAAGGCGTAGCGGCAGTTGCCAGACTCGAGAAAGATAGCACGCAGCGCTGCTGATTCATAGACAGATGCGGACAGTATGTGGTTCCGGCGGTCTATGACTACTGCACACCTTTCTCCAAGGAGCTTGCAATGGCCAGAAAAAAAACGGACTCATAGGCTCAACCGACCGCACAGGGCATTTCACCGAAGCGGGCAGCCTGGACATCCATTGATTGTCAATATCCTGCAAATAGGAACTGACCATAGGATTAAGCTGAGAGAAACCAAAATTTTATTATTTTTGTATGTTGCTTCAATTATCCGAAAGCCTGATTTTACATTGCGGCAGGATCGTTGAAACACTTAAGTGTTTCATTATTAGAGAAATAATCTTATGGGAGCATTCCACGCTTATGACATACGCGGAATCTACAATGTGGATTTCGACAGGGAAACGGCCTACAAGGTGGGCTGTTTCATTCCGGAGCTTCTCGAAGCTGACAAGGTTCTCGTGGGAAGGGACTGCAGGGAGTCCTCCGACGAGATACACGAATATCTTCTCAAAGGTCTTACCGACGCCGGCGCAGACGTGTATGACATCGGTCTGAGCAGCACTCCGATGGTGTATTTCGGCACGGCCAACTACGGATTCAATGCATCGGTGCAAATCACCGCATCGCACAACCCGGCAAAGTACAACGGGATGAAGGTGTCAAGGGAGAATGCCCTCCCGGTGGGCCTCGACAGCGGACTCGGACAGATCAAGGAATGGATTGAAACAGGACGCCCGACCCCTCCCGCACAGAAAAAGGGCGAGGTCCACGATATGGATATCCGCGAAGACTACTGCAAATTCCTTCTCGGATACAAGAGCGACCTCTCCAACCTGAAGATTGCCTTCGACCTTTCCAACGGTATGTCCTGCCTGCTTGCAAAGCGCATATTCGGAGAGGAGCACGAATATATCTTCGACACCATTGACGGACGCTTCCCCAACCATGAGCCGAATCCGCTGGTTCACGACAATGTGGTCCCTCTCGAAAACCTTGTGAAAAAGACGGGAGCCGATGCGGGAGTCATCTTCGACGGCGACGCCGACAGGGTGATGTTCGTGGACGAAAAGGGCAATTTTGTCGCCCCTGACCTCATCATCGCGCTTCTCGGCCTCTATTTCACGGAAAGGGGCGACCGCGGCACCGTAATCCAGGACATACGCAGTTCGAAGGCCGTGGCAGAGTTCCTCGCACCGATGGGCTGCAACGTGTTCACCTGGAAGGTGGGCAGGGCAAATGCCGCCCCGAAGCTCCGCGAGATTGACGGCATCTGGGGAGGCGAACTTGCCGGCCACTATTATTTCAAGGATTTCTTCTATTCCGACAGCGGACTTCTCGCAGCCATCCTCGTGCTCGGCATCCTCTCCTCACTCAAGGAGAAGGGCATCACCTTCAGCGGGATAATGGACACCATCGCCAAATATGACAACTCCGGTGAAATCAATTTCAAGGTGGAGGACAAGCAGGGTGCAATGGATGCCGTGAGGGCGCATTTCACCGCATCGGAAGAGCCTGTGTCGGTTATGGATTTCGACGGCTACAGGCTGGATTTCAAGGACTGGTGGTTCAATATACGCCCTTCAAACACCGAACCTTACCTGCGTTTCATCTGCGAGGCCCGCTCGGAGGAGGCGCTGCGCGAAAAAGTGGCACAGGCGCAGGAAATAATAGAGAAAAGGTTCGGAGGGACAAGACAATAGACAATGGATTCAAGACGTGTACTTTGCGCAGTGTTTGCGCTGACAATGGCCCTGACCGTGGCCCGCGCACAATCGGCGGACACATCAATCAAGACAATGAGGGATGCCGAGCTTCTCATCCCGAGGCCTCACAGGCAGAGCGTCAAATCGCTCGTCAATGACGGTTCGCAGGCCCTGGACACCATCGAGACGGCATCGCCGGGAGTGAAAATCATACTCCTGGCCAACAACACCTGGAAATACTGGAGGGACCCTTCGGACATCATGCTCCAGGATGTGTTCACATCTTCGTGGGACGAGACCAAGCCGGACCCGTACAATGTAGCCCTCGGCGACCTCCCCGACAAGATCAACATCTGGGTGGTGGACACCCTCAGCGAATACAAATGCCCTTACCAGACCAAGGTGTATTCCCCGTTCGGCTACCGCCACCGCCGCAGGCACCAGGGAGTTGACCTCCCGCTCAAGACCGGCACCCCGGTCTATGCGGCATTTGCCGGAAAGGTCAGGCTTTCGAAATATTTCAAGGGATACGGCAATCTTGTGGTCATCCGCCACGAAAACGGGCTCGAGACCTTCTACGGCC
Organism: Candidatus Cryptobacteroides sp.; assembly: GCA_051878275.1. Classification (GTDB taxonomy): domain Bacteria; phylum Bacteroidota; class Bacteroidia; order Bacteroidales; family UBA932; genus Cryptobacteroides. Next base: position 41,510 of record JBJEJU010000017.1, read on the forward strand.
ACCTTTCCAAGCGCGAGGTGGAGCCTGGCGACTGGGTGGATGCAGGCCAGGAAATAGGGCTCGGAGGCTCCACAGGGCGCTCCACCGGGGCACATCTCCATTTCGAGACGCGCTACCAGGGCTACGCATTCGACCCGCAGTGGCTGATTGATTTCGAGACGGGCACCCTGAGGCACAGGCTCTTTTCCCTCCAGAAAAAACATCTCAACGCCAACAGCCGCTATGTGCCGGAATCTGACGATGTGGAGATTGACATCCTCCTCGGGGACGCAAGGGACTATGCAGTAGCCGATTCGATTGCAGCGGTGCGCAAGGCCGAAGAGGAGAAGGCTGCCCGCGAAGCCGCAGCGGCCAGATATGTGACCGTCAAGTCCGGCGACACCCTGTCGAGAATAGCCTCACGCAACGGGACCACGGTATCGGCAATCTGCCGCCTCAACAGCGGCCTCACGACCAAGACAGTCCTCAAAATCGGCAGGAAAATACGTGTGAAATAGCATTCTCCAATTCAGCACAGGATTGTTGATCCATTAAAAAAGGGTGACCGCCGGTCCAATGGCCGCAGTCACCCTCTTTCCAAACTAAAAAACCACTATTTGAATACTTTCTTTGCGAAGTCTGTGAGATAGATCCTCCAGTTGCGCCAGATGTGTCCCCCGTCAGTCTCCTTGTATTCGTAAGGATAGCCGGCGGCATCAAGCTTGGCGCGGAATTCCGTATTGGCCTGGTAAAGGAAGTCCGTGTTTCCGATTCCTATCCAGAGGAGCTTCGGATTCTTTGCGAAATACTTTGCGAGCTTTGCGTCAACATCGGAATATACCGGAAGCGAGGCGTTGTCACCGTTCACCCCTATCGCAGCCGAGAACATGCCGGAATATGCAAACATGTCAGGATTGTTCAAGGTGATGTAGAGGGTATGGAATCCGCCCATGGAAAGACCGCAGATGGCACGGGAAGCCTTCTTGGCAATGGTCCTGTAGTGGGTATCCACAAAAGACACGATTTCAGGGAATGAGGCCTCGAAATTGCCGTCCATGGTCTTCGGAAGCTGCATCGAAGGAATCGTATAGCCCTGTGAGTTCTCGAGCGGGGCTGCCTCCATGGCAATGTTGCCGTTGGTGAACACCACAATCATAGGCTCGGCCTGTCCTTCGGCGATGAGATTGTCGAGAATCTGGGTTGCACGTCCCTGGGTCACCCATGCATCCTCGTCTCCGCCTATGCCGTGAAGCACATAGAGCACAGGATAGCGTTTTTTGGAATCCTCATATCCTGCCGGGGTATAGACTGTCAGACGGCGGTCAAAGCCTGCAACCTTCGAATCATACCACACCTTGGACACCGTTCCGTGAGGTACATCCCTGACCACATAATTGGAGGCATACTCTCCTCCCGGGATCATCAGCACGCTGGTAAGGGAGGATACATCCCTGTTGACCCACACATTGGAAGGGTCGATGACCGAATTGCCGTCAACACGGAAAGTATAGTTGTAGAACTCAGGGGCAACCTTTTCCGGGGTGGTGTATTCCCATACGCCCTTTTCACCTTCCTTCAGGGCAGCATAGCCCGGACCGTCAAACTCTCCGAAAGGGGTCTGGATCTTCTGCGTAGGAAGGAAATCTCCGGTGACTTCCACCTTCACCGCCTTCGGGGCAAAATAGCGGAAAGTCACGGTTCCGTCTTCATTGATTTGCGGAGAGACAATCTGGGAGCCTCCCCACAGGGCCTGCTGCGCATTTGCCGAAAGGCAGACGGCAGCGGCCGCAATTGCTGTGAGAATTTTTTTCATCAATTATGGTCTGTTATTCATTTGACAATTTTCCGCTGTATTTTGCCGATACTGCAGATGATTCGAGGATGAAGACATAGTTGTCGCCGTCAACCTCCACAGTCAGGGTACCGTCGGTGACAAATTCATAGGATGCAGCACCGCCTGAAACCGTGTACCAGCAGGTGCCCGATGGGCCGAACTGTCCTTCATATCCGATTCCGAACTCGCCTTCCCCTACAACTCCGCCTTCGCTGCATGCAGTGTATGTGCCAGGGGCAATGGTGCCGTCAGCGGAATAAAGCTCGAATTTGAGGTAATTGCCTTCTCCGTAATATGTAGTCTGGAAGGTGCTCCAGTCAAAGACATAGGATACACCGGAAGTAGCAAGCTCGACACCTGCAAGATTCACTCCATACTGATTGTAGTCGGTAAATGAAAGGAAGTCAGTAAGTTTGGTGTAGGAAGGTCCGGCCGAACCCGTAAGTGCAGGGATCTCTCCGGTAAACTCACACCAGGCAATGTCATTGTTCATCTCAATGATCCACTCCGCGCCGTCCTGCTTCACGGTGATTTCGCCGGAAGTCACGTGCTGGGCCGAAGTTGCCCCCTTGTCGACTGTCCATCAGCAGGTGCCCCAGTTGGTGAACACAATGCCCCAGCCGAAGATGTCACCAGGGTCATAGCCCACTCCATATTCTCCTTCTCCGACGGTTCCCGGCACTGCGCATGGCCTGTAGGTACCTTCGTGGAGGAATCCGTCGGGAGAATAGAGGTCAAGTGCAAGATAATTGCCGTCGCCGGTGTAGGTGGTCTGGTAAGTATTCGGATCGAATGAAGAATCCACATCCGCAGAGGCAAGCTGCATCGAAACTGTGGAAGCATTAGGAAGATTGCTCTGCGCCGAGAGGACCTTCACAAGATGTATTGCCTCAGGATCGGCCTCATAGAGAAGCTCTCCGCTCCACGAAATCTTGTAAGGAGTACCGTCTGAAAGGAACAATACTGCCAAAAGGGAGTAGTTGCTCCCGTTCTGGGCAATCTTTATGGTACCGGAAGCCACGTCCTGGGAGTTGACCTTGGTCTTGCCGAGGATGTAGTTGCCGTTCTTGGCCACGGACTCTTCCGCAGCCGAATATGTGTTGGAGGTCAGAAAGTAGTCTTTGCCCACAAGAGTTGCATCAAGGGTGTTGGTGCCGTCCGTTACGGCAAGGGTGAACATCCTTTTGCCGTCCTGCTTGAAGGCGGTCGAACTCACCAGTTTGTCGGCCTTTACCTCCTTCGGGGCAGGAAACAATCCCTCAAGGTCATCAATTGCACTTACGGAGCAGGAAACAGCCACGGCCGCCACTCCCAGGCACATTGTCATATATTTCAATAAATTGTTCATAAGCCAGAAGATTAATATCCATTATTCTGTTGGATTTCGCTGTTGAGCCTGATTTCGGTTGCAGGATACGGGAGACGGCTGTGCTTTTCCTTCTTGAATCCATAGACCGGATTGTTGCAGGAGACATAGCTGACCTCGCCGTTGACGGCAAGCACCGGATACTGTTTTCCGTTGTCCTTCATCTTGGCCTCGGCATCGCCCCAGCGGAGAAGGTCCTGGAAACGCTGGCCCTCACCGCAGAGCTCGAGCCTCTTTTCAAGCTTGATCTGGTCGAGGGTCACCGAAGAAAGAGGAGAGAGATGCGCACGTTCACGTACAAGGTTGATATATTTGAGCGCAGTCGCACTGTCTCCGGCAAGAAGGCTTGCCTCGGCTCCGCAAAGAAGCACCTCGGCGTATCTCATCCAGAGGACATTGCCCGCATAGACAAAGTCGTTGGCATATCCGCGGTCTTCTGCAAGGGCACGGTCCTTCCAGAAGAAATAGCCTTCACCCACAATCGGGGATTTGAGCGTGATGCTCAGCTGGTCCCCGATCTGGTCGAGGGTCTTCATTGTATTGTTGAGACGGTATCCGTCCACGCCCTCATCAGCCACGAAATCATCGTAAAGGTCCTTTGTTGGCACCCTGAATCCCCATCCGGTATTCATGAGAGGAGTATCCGCAGGCCAGTTCATCTTGTCCATTCTCCATCCGGTCATAAGCTTGTAGAGGGAGAAATTCTGGAACGGATTGTTGTCGTCAGCAACCTTGTTGGACTCGAAGAGGCTTTCGCAGTTGTGCTTGTTGGCAGCCCTCATCATATCCTCGTAAGGACCGCGGAAGAGATCGTACTTGCCGCTTGCCACTACTGCATTGAACTGCTTTGCCGCATCTGCATACTTGTTCTGCCAGAGATATACCTTTCCGAGGAGGGCCTGTGCAAACTGCTTGGTTACGCGCCAGGTCTCGGCATCGTCAACAGAAGTCTTCTCTGTAAGATAACCGGATTCGATAGCCTCTGTGAGGTCCTGTTCCATAAGGGACCAGAGCTGTTCGTCGGTGCCGTTAGGCCTTGAGTACTCCGAAGGGGCGAGCTCATGGTCAACGAGCGGAGGGTTGCCCCACATTGACACAAGGTCAAAGTATGCGAATGCCCTGAACACCTTTGCCTCGGCACGTGCCATCCCCGCATACTGGACATCATTGTCCTCCACGTGGCCGAGGATGACGTTTGCCTTGTAGATGAGCGAATAATAGGTCTGGAACATATTCTGGATATAGTCCTGTTCCGCATCGAACGTGAATTCATTGAGGTGCTCGAGGTCGGTGTTGTCACCCCTCATCGAGCCTCCGGCAACGAAATCATCAGTAAGCATACTCTTGCACAGAAGCACATTGTATTCCCATCCCCTCACTTCGAGATACATTGCAGCATCTGCTGAAAGAATCTGGTCGGGGGTCTTGTAGTATGTCTCGTAGTTCAGGACACCGTGCTGTTTGATATCAAGCAGGTCGGAACATCCCGAGAGCGACAGGCAGGCAGCTCCCGCCAATGCAATTATAAGTTTTGTTTTCATATCAAGTCCTCCTTAGAATGTGATGTTGACACCGAAAGCGACCTTCTTTGATGTAGGATAAGTACCCTTGTCCACACCGAGTGCGCTTCCGACTCCGTTGACCTCAGGGTCAAAGCCCGGGTATGAAGAGAAGGTGAAGAAGTCGTCAAGGGAAGCATATACCCTCAGGTTGTCAACCTTGAATTTTCTGGTGAAAGAAGCCGGGAAAGTGTATCCGAGCTGGATCTGCTTGATCTTCACATAGTCACCGCTGAATACAACGCCGCTCGATGTGAGGAACTGCTGCCAGTTGGAAGCCGAAGCCGCAGGCATGGAGGCATTGGTGTTTTCAGGTGTCCACCTGTCTTCCGTCATGAAGAGAAGCCTGTTGGAAGGATAGTCCACGCAGGTAAGGCAGTTGTAGATCTTTCCGCCGGCGGCACCGGTGAGGAATACGACTGCGTCAAGTCCCTTCCATGCAGCGGTAAGGGTGAGTCCGAAGGTCACCTTAGGGATTCCGGAGCCAAGGTCCATCTTGTCGGCCTGTGTGGCGTCGCCGCTTCCGTCAAGGTCCTCAAACATCGCGTCACCGTTTTCAGGATTTACACCTATGAACTTGTAGCCGTAGAAATGCCATGCAGGATATCCCTTTTCGAAACGGGTGATGGTACCGTAGTTTCTCATGCCGACTCCGTCGATACCGTCGGAGAGCGTCGGGTGGAGGTAGGTAACCTTGTTCTTGAGAGTGGAGAGGTTGCCGGATACGGAATAGTTGAAATCTCCGATTTGGTCACGCCACTTGAGTTCGAACTCGAAACCGGTATTCTCTACATTTCCGGCATTTACCGGAGAAGCTGTCACGCCGACCACGGTGGACGGGGTGATTCCGCTTACGAGCAGGTCCTTGGTCTTCTTGAGGAACCAGTCGGCCGAGAAGTTGAGACGGTCACCCAGGAACCTTGTGTCGATGCCGACATTGGTCTGCTCGGAAGTCTCCCACTTGAGCTCATTGTTGCCTGTGGAAGAAGGGGAATAGCCAATGATATAGACAGGGTCATATCCTGAAACAGGATAGTTGCCGGTAGAGGCAATCACATTGGCATAGCGGTATCCGCCCAAAGAGGCAAGGGAACCGTTCTGGCCCCAGGAGGCCCTGACCTTCACATATGGCAGGGCACCGCGGAGAGGCTCCCAGAAGTCTTCGCTTGAAAGAGTCCAACCGGCTGAAACTGAAGGGAAATATCCCCATCTTTTTGCCTTCGGAAGAATAGAGAGGTCGGCGGCATCTGCACGGAACGATGCGGAAACCATATACTTGGATGCATAGCTCCAGGAAAGGCGTCCGAAGTATGAAAGTTTGCGTGAGAACATAGGTTCACCACCGCTCAGGCTCTTCTTTGCGGTTGCGGTCGCATATGAGAAATAATAGAAGAGAGGGTCGTCCTGGGTGACACCGAGATCCTCGTCGTCACCGGAGAATGAGCCGTTGATGCTGTAGGAACGGTTCTCCGAGAATGACATTCCGACCATTGCGGCAAGATTGTGCTTTCCGAAGGAATGGTTCCAGTTGGCGAAGTTCTCCCACTGATAATAGAATGAGTTGCCGGAGTAGCCGCTCAGGCCTATGTAGTTCTGGTGGGCATTCTGGTTGATGTAGTAGTTGAGGGAATAGCCGTAAGTGTCGGATGCGTTCATCCTGTAGCCAAGACGCGATGTGATTGTGAGGTCACGGTAAGGATGGAGGTTGAGGGCTGTGGAGCCGTTGATGACGAAGCCCCTTGTCTCGCTGAATGACCTGTCCCTCATTACAAGAGGATTGACGTTCTCTGACGGGTTGAAATAGGAGGCGGAATAATAGTTGCCGTTCTCGTCGGTCAGAAGCCTCCTGCCGGCATCCTGATATGAACGCATGAACTCCGGCAGGGTCTCTTCGGTATAGGTGACCGGGGTGAGAGGGTCGAGCTGGAGGGTTGCGAGCACCGCCGAGCCGTAGTCGTTGTTCTCGGAGATGGACTGCACCTTGTAGTACTCTACCTGGTTGTTGGTGGAGAGGTCGAGCCAAGGTTTGAATTTCCAGGTGCCGTTCACCATGAAAGTCATCCTCTGATAGACATCGTGGTCACCCTTGAACATACCGTTGTTGTCGAGGAAAGAGCCTGACACATAAAGTGATCCGCGGTCGTTGCCTGCAGCGAAGGTCAGGTTGTGGTGCTGCATCAGGGAGTTCTCGTAGGACTCGCTGAGCCAGTCGGTGTTGGTCTTGAAGTCCCAGTTCTCATAGAACGCCTCGCGGGAGAAAGTACCCATCTCGAGGAAATACTGCATATACTGCTCGGCGTTCATCACCTTCGGCACCTTTGCAAGGCTCTGGGAAGACACCTGATATGAATAGGTGATCTTGCCGTCGCCCTTTCCGCGCCGCGTGGTGATCAGGACAACTCCGTTGCCGGCCTGTGCACCGTAGATTGCAGCGGAAGCACCGTCCTTGAGGACCTCCATTGACTCGATGTCGTTCGGGTCGATACCGGCGATTGACGAAGTGATGCGGCCGTCCACCACATAGAGAGGATCGGAAGAGCCGTTTGAAGAGATACCGCGGATGCGGATCTGCGGAGTTGCACCCGGGCGTGCGGAGCTTGAGGATACGAATACGCCGGATGTCTTTCCCTGAAGGGCAGACTCCGGAGAAGTGATTGTCCTGTTTTCAAGGTCTTCACTCCTGACCGAAGAGATACTTCCGGTGAGGTCGGACTTTTTCTGGACTCCGTAGCCCACCACGACAGTTTCTTCAATCGAAAGATTGTCAAGCCGGAGGTTGATTGTGACAGTCCTGTCGGAATCTGCGACAATTTCCTGGGTTACATAACCGATACAGGAGATTTCGATTACGGAACCTTTGGTTACAGAGATGGTAAAATTGCCGTCAAGGTCAGTCATGCAGCCGTTGGTGGTACCTTTCTGGACCACGCCTACTCCCGGCCAAGGCTCTCCGTTTTCACTGAGCACCTTTCCGGAAACAGTCACTTTCTGCTGTGCAAAAGCTGAAGGCAATCCTACCGTAATTGACACGATGAGCGCGGCAATCGCGCAAAGCACCGTCTTGAAGTAAGATTTTCTCATATTGATAATATTGGTTATTGAACTAACCCCTGCCGGGGAGCGTCAGTGCCTGACGATTTCGTGCTGA
>JBJEJU010000018.1:0-13937 GCA_051878275.1 Candidatus Cryptobacteroides sp.
CCGGCCTCCTACCGTGCTACTGCGGCCTGTAATGATCCAAAATCAAAGAAAGTTAAACTAAATTACGAAAAAAGCCCATTGAAAATCAATGGGTTGGAGTAGTGAACGCTTACGGATAGTTTAAAAAAGTTTAGCCAAGTCCATATTGAAGAAGTCTTGTGCGGATATGCCTCCGTCTCCAACAATAAACGATGTGTCCGGATTGAAAAGTTCTTTGAATTTTTCCAGACCATCCGTTCTTTTTTCCCCATTGCTTTTGATTTCTATTGCAACTATACGCTTGTTCTTGCGGAGAATGAAATCGACTTCATCATTGCGCTCCCGCCAATAAAATACTTCGAAACGACGGGTAAATGCCTGACTTACGAGATAGGCGCCAATCCCGGACTCAAAGATATGCCCCCACGCTTTTCGGTCTGTAACGGCCTGCTCGAAAGTCAGACTGTTGTATATCATTTTCAATGCGTTGTTGTACACCTGTAATTTTGGAACACTTGCTTTACGCCTTGCCGGGTCTATGCTATATTTCTGTAAACCACATAGCATTCCACTTTCATTGAGCAGATTGATATATCCGGCAAGGGTAGAAGTATTCCCGGCGTCTTGCAATGAACCAAGCATCTTGTTGAGAGACAGTAATTCTCCGGAATATGCTGCACCAAGTTCAAATGTCTGTTTCAATAATGCCGGTTTGCCGATAGGTGTATCCATCAGGATATCCTTATTGATTGTGGCATCGATTATGGAAGACTGGATGTATTGCTGAAAACGCTCCTCGTCACCAATAAGTGAAGCTGCGCCCGGATAACCACCGAAGAATATATATTGTTCAAAAGACAAGCCGAATGCTTCGTTCATCTCGGTATAGCTCCAATGGCTCATTCGGATTTCTTCAAATCGTCCGGCTAAAGATTCTGACAATCCTTTTTCAAGTAAGACACGGCTGCTGCCGAGTAGCAGAACTTTTATATTGTTGTCGTTAAAAGAGTCACTGTCCCATTCTTTTTTTACAACTTCACTCCAATTGGCAATTTTCTGGATCTCGTCGATCACAAGGATTACACTTTCCCAACCGTAATTATTCTTTAGGCTGCGGACAGCCGACCAACAATCCGAAATCCAAGCACTGTTCGTAGCCGGGACATTGTCGGCTGAGTAGAATTGGTACGGTGCATCCAAATCTTTCAGCACTTGTTTCACAACGGTTGATTTGCCGATCTGGCGTGCTCCCATTACTACCTGAATGAACTTTCTTGGCTCTTCAAGTCTGTTTTTAATCGTCTGATATTCTGCTCTTTTATACATATTTTTACATTTTACGCAGTAGATTGCGTATTTTTACGCACTGCAAAAATAACAATATTTTTTCAATCTGCCCAATTCACTCTTATATTTCATCGTAAAACGCAGGGCCGCTATTTAAATTGCTGAAAGCGAGAATTTTATTCAGAATTACGTGAAATTTTACGACCGTAAAATTTACGGGTGTAAAATTTGGAAAGACCCCTGTCTGTATTTCTTTGTGTGTTGTAAGATAGATGAGTATTAGGAATGGGTCAATGTGAAGTCCGGCATTTGCAGGTATGTGGGCTTTTTTGTAGTTTTGCTTTCTGATAATAAATCCTGTTTATGCCATCCATTAGAGTTTCAAATTTTTTTCGTGTGGCCGGGCCGGTCATCGCCAGCCGCGGTATGCAGTATTGGAAAAGCGGACGTGTGGAATTGATTGACGCCACAGACGGTAGGTATGAGGCAATTGTCCGCGGATCAAGACCATATGTTGTAAAAGTGACCCTCGATGGAGACGATGTCATTAGCCACAGTTGCAACTGCCCCTATGACGGAATCCTGTGCAAGCACGAGGTGGCTCTCCTGATGGCAATCAGGGACAGGCTCGGAAGCGATGGCGTATCCAATCTTTTTTCTCCGGGCAATGGCGATAAATCATCCGTCCGGAAGTTTGAAATACCTGCTCCCGGGCGCGACAGCGGCTTTGATCTGGGCGGGATGCATTTGAGCGAGCGTGAGCTTTTTCTCCTGTGTGTGCTTGTATGCGGCGGCTCCAACTCTGTCAACAAACTCAGCTATCTTTCTTCTTCGTCCTTTACCGGCAAAAAGATCACGGCATCCGAGCGCGACAGCATTTTTTCCGGATTGATCAAGGCCGGCATAGTCTCGTCGAAAACCCTTTGGAACGGTAAGTTTTTCTCCCTCCAGGCAAAGTATTGCTATCCGCTGCTGAAAAAACTGGTATGCGACTATGGCCACTGGGTGGATTTCGTAATCAATGTCATCGGCGCCTCTGATCGTGAGCGATACCTTGTGGACGTGGCGCGTGTGCTGCAGGGGAAAAAGGAAAAAATAGAGAATAACTGGTCTTTTCTTTCTTCTGACCAGGAGGACAACTGGTATGTCCTGCTTGTGCTGAAGGGGGCTATGCTGCAGGAAGAAGGCAGCCGGGTTCTGTCCCTGCTGGACCGGGACAATAGTATGTTCCTGCTCCATCTGCTGACCGATGACGGCATTCAGTACTGCAGTACAGGGATTCTTGACAGGGTAAGGGACTTGATTGACCTTGTCAGGGAGAGGGGAAAGGACTATGATGTAGTCTGCCAGCACTATCGCCTGGCACATTTCCTTATGACCGGAGAGCTCCTTGAATCGCCTGATTCCCCGACTGTTTCATCATATCATTACTATACCCGGGCTGTAGTCGCCCTGTATGAAGGACATACGGATGAGGCCATTTCCTTTTTCAGCAAAGGCCTCGGAGTCAAAAAAGGCGGCAGGATATGGAAAACAATTCCGCAGGATCTGCCGGTTTTCCTGTTGTATGTCATTGCCCTGGGTATCCGCAGGAGTGCCGCCGACCAGGATGCCCTCTGCAAGATATTGGAATACAAAAACAAGCCGGATGTCGGCCTGTTGCGCCCGGCTTTTGTCCTTGCGGAGTTCTTCCAGTCCAATAAGCAGCCGAAAAATACCGGAGAGCTGCTTTACTGCATGAATTGGACCTCGCCGGAATACACTTGCATCAGGGAAGCCGCTGCGCTGATCCTGGCGTTCTTCAAGTCGGAAGACCTCTATCAGGGCACACTGCCTCATCCGCAGATGGCTGTGCTGAAAAAGGAGATGTCGGCATTCGGCCATTACGAAGGCGGCTCCTGGCCGTATGGCCCGTTGCTGGCAAATGTCAGGATTCATGAGTTCTGGGAGCTTGAGCTTCAGGATCTTATCAAAGATGCGGCTACGCTCTCCGATACTGCAAACGGGGAGGCTGTGCAGACCGGCCGTCTTGCATATATCGCATCCAAGGGGTATCGGGGATTTGAAATCACGGAAATCAGGGAGCAGAACCGTCTCAAGAGCGGAGCCTGGGGTAAGGGAAAGAAGGTGACGTTCTCCCGCTATGTATCAGGCTCTGCGGCGATGGATGACATCGACAGGAGGATTTTCAATTCGTGGGGTGCAAGCAATGACTCCAGAAAGTATTACGGTGAGTTCCCTTCGCTTTCTCTGGTCATTCCGTTCCTCAAGGGGACGGACAAGCTGCTCAGGGAGACCCCAAAGGGAGTGGAGCCTGTAAGCATCAGGGAGGAACAGCCTTTTCTCTGTGCCGAGCGCCGTGATGACATGATTGAGTTTGGCAGCAATCTCCCAAATAATGCCGAGGAACTGGAGAATGGTCTTCTCGACTGCCGGAAAAAGGGTGAGTGGGTGTATTATCCTATTCCGCATAAGTCCGGAAATGTGATTGGAAGACTTTTGGGGCTCAAAAGTGTCCCTGCCTCTGCAGAACCAATGCTTGAGCAGCTTTTCAGTGCTGTGAAGGGGAAGGTGGAGATCCATTCGGAGATTGCCGGAGCTGCAGATATGGAGAAGGTGGACGGGCAATGCCGGATGACTCTCCGGGTGATGCCCGAGGGTGGGCTTTTCCGTGCCGTGCTGCTTCTGTTCCCGCTTGAAGGCGGCTCCAGAAGTGTTTTCCCGGGTACCGGCAGCCAGACTGTATATGACAGCATGGACGCACGCAGACTGGAGGTGGTGCGTGACCTCAAAAAAGAACGTCGTGTCCTTAAAGAGTTGAATGCGCTGCTTTCGGAGCATATGATTGATGGCTTCTCCGCTGATTCGCAGGAGGCGCTCCTTGGTCTTGAGCAGCTTCTGGAGGTGCTGGAGATACGCTCGTCCAATGAAGAGCTGTTTGTGCTCGAATGGCCCCAGGGCAAGCCGTTCAATGTCCTGAAAGCCGATGCAGGCAAGTGGGAAGTCTCGGCCAACGGAGCAGGCGGATGGTTTGAATTGGAGGGCGAAATCCCTCTGGCAGAGGGGCATATCGTCTCCATGGCGCAGCTTTTGGCTTTGGTCCGTGAGAGTGACGGACGGTTTATCCGTCTGGGTGAGGGTGAGTACCTGCGCCTTGGCGAGTCGCTCCGCAGGCAGCTTCAGCGAATTGATGCCGTTGCGCAGAGCCAGGGAGGCAAGGTGCGTATAAGCGAAGTGGCGATGGCTGTGGGCGGAGAGTCGCTCCAGGGTGAACTGGAGATATCCGAGCCGGAGTCTATCCTTCGGATGCGCCGTCGCATACGTGAAAGCGAGAATATGGAAATATCTATCCCTCAAGATCTCAATGCTACGCTGCGAGATTATCAGGAGGATGGCGTAAGGTGGATGCTCCGAATGTCAAGCTGGGGTGCCGGAGTATGTCTTGCCGATGATATGGGTCTGGGCAAAACCCTTCAGACAATCGCATGCATGCTCAGTCGCAAGGACTTGGGTGCGCAGATGGTAGTAGCCCCGGCTTCTGTGGTCGGAAACTGGCTCCGGGAGACCAATCGCTTCGCTCCATCTCTCAATGTGGTGATGCTCAATGAATTGCCTATAGACAGCAGGGGAGAGGCCATTTCATCCCTCGGAGCGGGCGACCTGCTTGTGCTCACATACGGCCTGCTCGTGACGGAATGTGATGCTTTGACCGGGAGGGAGTGGACGACCGTCTGTCTTGACGAGGCCCATACGATCAAGAACCGCGATACCAAATCTTCCGGCGCGGCAATGCGTCTGAAGTCGGATTTCCGTATCATACTGACAGGTACCCCGATCCAGAATCATCTTGGAGAGCTGTGGAATCTGATGCAATTCATCAATCCCGGCCTTCTCGGCTCATATGACCATTTCAATGACCGTTTCATCGGGCCGATAGGTGCCGGACGCCAGGAGCCCCGTTCGCAGCTCAAGAGACTGGTTGCTCCGTTCATGCTCCGCAGGACAAAACAGGAGGTTGCACGCGAATTGCCTGACAAAGAGGAAATTATTGTCCCTGTCAGCCTTTCCGGAGAGGAGTTGTCAGTCTATGAAATCATCCGCCGCGCTGCCAAGTCCGAGCTCGAATCTTCTTCTGTAGTGAATGTCAATGCTTTGGCTATGATTACAAGGCTCAGGGAGGCGGCCTGCTCCGCTTGCCTTGTGGAAAAGCACCTTGATACTCCGTCAAGCAAATTGTCGGTAATGGTTGACAAGCTACAGCAGATAATCGGCCAAGGCAACAAGGTCTTGGTGTTCAGTCAGTTTACATCGTTTCTCGATATGGCGGCAAAGGAGCTTGAAGCCGCAGGCATCAGCGATTATTACTACTTGAACGGTTCTACTCCCGTGCGTGAGCGCCAGCGTATGGTGGAGGATTTCCAGAAAGGCACGAAGCGTGTTTTCCTGATTTCCCTCAAGGCCGGAGGCCTGGGGCTCAATCTCACCGGAGCCAATTATGTCATACATCTCGACCCGTGGTGGAATCCTGCCATCGAGCAGCAGGCCACTGACAGGGCATACCGCATTGGCCAGAAGCAGAAAGTGACTGTATATCATCTTATTTCCGAGCATACGATAGAGGAAAAGATACTGCGCCTGCACGAGACTAAGCGCTCCTTGGCCGATTCCCTGCTGCAGGGTACCGACATGAGCCACAAGCTCACTGCCGAGGATCTTCTCGCCATGATCGGCTGATCCGGGGGCGCTGCCGTTTGCTTTTCACGGGTTTTGTGCCTATCTTTGGAAGAACGATTAGGCAAACCCATATTAATAACTTGAATATCATATGAATATTATACTTCTTTCGGGAGGCAGCGGCAAGCGCCTGTGGCCTCTTTCCAACGATGTGCGCAGCAAGCAGTTCATCAAGCTTTTCAAGAACGGCGACGGATATGAGTCTATGGTCCAGCGCGTTTGCCGCCAGATCCATTCGGTCGATCCGCAGGCGAAGATCACCATTGCGACGAGCAAGTCGCAGGCGAGTGCCATAAAGAACCAGCTCGGAGAAAAGGTGTCGATCTGCGTCGAGCCGTGCCGGAGGGACACCTTCCCGGCCATTGCCCTGGCTTCCGCTTATCTCCATTATGAGGCAGGTGTATCTCCGGATGAGGCTGTCGTGGTCTGCCCGGTCGATCCTTATGTGGAAGACTCTTATTTCGAGTCGGTCGGCCTCTTGCAGTCCCTCGCGCAGGAAGGTGCTGCCAATCTTACGCTTATGGGCATTGAGCCTACAGTGCCGAGCGACAAATACGGTTACATCATCCCGGAAACAGATGCAAAGGTAAGCCCTGTAAAGGAGTTCAAGGAGAAGCCGGACGTGGAGACCGCCAAGGGCTACCTCGCACGCAAGGCCCTCTGGAATGCAGGCATCTTCGCCTTCAGGCTCGGGTACCTTCTTGACAAGGCCCACAGCATGATTGATTTCGAGGATTACCGCGACCTCTTTGCCAAATATGATTCGCTGACCAAAATCAGTTTCGACTATGCTGTCGTGGAGAAGGAGCCGAGCATCCAGGTGCTGCGCTATGGCGGCTCGTGGAAGGATGTCGGGACCTGGAACATGATGACCGAGGTGATGGCGGACAAGACCAAGGGCAAGGCCATCCTTGATGAGACCTGCGTCAATACCAATGTGGTCAATGAGTTGAATATCCCGATCCTCTGCATGGGCTGCCGGGATATGATCGTAGCGGCGAGCGGTGACGGCATCCTGATTTCCGACAAGGAGCGCAGCGGTGCAATGAAGCCGTATGTCGAGAAAATCCAGTCCGAGGCAATGTATGCGGAGAAGTCGTGGGGTACCTACACTGTGATTGATGTCCAGCCGGGTTCGATGACTGTCAAGGTGTCGATGAAGGCGGGCGAGCATATGACTTACCATATGCACAATTACCGCGAGGAGGTATGGACCGTGGTCTCCGGAGAAGGAAAGGCAATTGTGGACGGTATGGAACAGAAGCTCCGCGCGGGCGACGTGATCACGATTGCCGCAGGATGCAAACATACCGTGGTGGCCGATACGGCGCTTGATATCATTGAGGTCCAGCTCGGAAGCGAAATCAGTGCCTCCGACAAGATAAAGTTCCCTATGGAGTAGCTATGGAGGTTTTGAAGCTTCAGCCGTGCGGCAAGGATTATCTCTGGGGCGGTACCCGTCTCAGGGAGGAGTATGGCAAACAGATTGACCTTACGCCTCTTGCAGAGACCTGGGAGTGCTCGGCCCATCCTGACGGACCGAGCATCGTCTCTTCCGGAAGTTTCAGAGGACAGACGCTCCCGGAGGTCCTGAAGCAGCATCCCGAGTATTTGGGGACCAAGGTACAGGATGGCCGTATGCCGGTGCTTGTCAAGTTTATCGATGCGGCAAAGGATCTTTCTGTGCAGGTGCATCCCGATGATGAGTATGCCCGGCAGCACGAGGGAGACAACGGCAAGACCGAGATGTGGTATGTAATTGATGCGGATGAGGACGCAAGCATCATCTATGGTTTCCGCCACCGCGTCAGCGGACAGATGCTCCGGAGGGCTGTTGAAACGGGTACTCTCGAAAGGCATCTCCAAAAAGTGAAAGTCCACGCCGGAGACACCTTCCTTGTGCCTGCCGGTACCGTCCACGGCATCGGAAAGGGGATCCTGATTGCCGAGATCCAGGAGAGCTCAAATGTGACCTACAGGGTGTATGACTATGACCGCATCGACAAGAACGGCAAAAAGCGTGAGCTGCATTTCGACAAGGCGCTGAAAGTTATGGATATGTCTGCTGCCCCGGATGTCCGGCAGAAGCCGCGCATAGTCAAGTATTCCCCGGGATGCTCGCGTGAGCTTCTGTGCACCTGCCGCTATTTTGAGACGGAGCGTATCCAGGTCTCAAAGGCCTTCTCCTTTTCTGTATTGGAGTCCTCTTTCCAGGTGATTGTCTGTCTTGACGGCTATGCCCAGGTCGAGACGATGGATGCCGAGGGAAAGCCTGTCCGCTTTTCAAAGGGAGATACTCTGTTTCTTCCTGCCGGACTGGGGAAATGCCTTGTGATAGGGGAGGCCAAAATGTTGAAAATCAGATGCTGACATAGTATGACGCAAGACGAGCTTTGGATTTCCAGATGGCAGGAAGCCATTGATTTTCTCGAGACATATCATCGCAAACCTTCGAAATTCATCCCGGAGGAGCGCAATCTGCGTTCGTGGTGGAAATACAACAAGAAGCTTCTGAATGCCGGCGAGCTCAAACCCGACAGGGTGGAGCTTTTCAATCAGCTGCTCGAACTGGGGGAGAGATACAGGCACGTCAACCAGTATCAGTAGCAGCGTTTCAAACCGGTACGACAGTTTTTTCCAAATGTTGCCCAAATGATGTATATTAGGTTTGTTTTGTAAAAAATTGTGCAAATATTCAGTAAATGGATAGTTATTTGTGAGAATTTTGCTAAATTTGCTTTACAATAACTGCCATTTATGGGATTTGGAAATATAAAGAACAGCAAGGCCATCATTTACTCTTTTTCCGCCCTTGCGATTTTTCTTTGGGGATTTTCGTACATCTGGAGCAATCAGCTGATTGAGTATGATATCCCTATCTACTATTTTGTCACCATCAGGATTGCCATTGCCGGCATTATCCTCCTGCTTTTCAATCTTGCCACAAGGCAGTTCCAGAAGATCCGCAGTACCAAGGACCTCCTCCTGATGCTCCTGATTTCCGTCTGCGAGCCGTTCATCTACTTTATTGCAGAGACCTACGGCATCAAGGAGACTGCTTCGCCTACCATCAGCTCCATGGTCATAGCCACGGTGCCGATTTTCTCGATGGCAGTGGGCTATTTCGCTTTCAAAGAGAAGGTTACGCTCATTAATGTGCTTGGGGTACTGGTCACTCTCGGCGGTCTTTTCCTTGTGCTTTCCGCACAGATTGATACCGGAATCGGCCCTCACTTTGTGCTTGGAATGGTGCTTCTTTTCGTTGCAGTCATAGCCGAGGTGTGCCACGCGTCGCTCATTAAGCATCTTGCGCAGACATACAGGCCGCATGTCATCGTGATGTACCAGTTCCTTATCGGTTCCGTCTATTTCATCCCTCTCTTCCTTACCGAGGGCATCCGCAATTTCACTCCTTTCTATCTCAGCTGGGAGGTCCTGCGCCCGATCATTTATCTTGCCGTTCTTTGCTCTGCAGTTGCTTTCGGCTTGTGGGCTGCCACAATCAAATATCTCGGAGTCGCCAAGTCAAGTGTGTTCCTGGCGCTGATTTCGATAGTCACGGCCCTTGTGGCCCATATTATGGGGCAGGAGACGCTCGGTCTCGTGCAGTGGATAGGAGTGGCGGTTTCAGCTCTCGGTATTATCTTCTCGCAGTATCAGGGCCGGCATAAGGTTGAGCCGAGGGTTATCCGCGAGTCCGAGAAGTTCGACAGCATGTATGAATAGCAGCCTGCCGTCATCCCGGCGTGTTGTCTTGAAATTCAAAAAGAACCGGAGCTTTTCAAGGGCCCCGGTTCTTTCAGTTTCCATGAGTCTGGCTGAAAAGACTCTATTGTCAGAGCGTCCGGTTCCGTCCCGGACGGATTTTCCTCCAGCGCAGTCCCAGCACGCCCCAGAAGGCTTCTCCGAATATGCCGCTGCTCATCTTGGATGTGCCTTCCTTCCTGTTTACAAATATGATTGGCACTTCCGCAAGCTTGAATCTGAGCTTCCATGCGGTATATTTCATCTCAATCTGGAAGCCGTATCCCTTCATCCTTATATCGTCGAGGTCCATTGTCTGCAGCGCCTTCCTCGAATAGCACACGAAGCCTGCCGTGCAGTCAAATACCTTCATTCCCAGCACCATCCTTACATAGGCCGATGCGTAGAATGACATTATGATGCGGCTGATTGGCCAGTTGACGACGCTGATGCCGTCGCAGTAGCGTGAACCGATTGCAACATCCGCCCCGCCTTCCGCACAGGCACTGTAAAGTCTTCCGAGGTCATCCGGGTTGTGCGAGAAGTCCGCGTCCATCTCGAAGATGTAGTCGTAGCCCTGCTCCAGGGCCCATTTGAAACCGGTCAGGTATGCGGTGCCCAATCCGAGTTTGCCGGACCTTTCGATTATGGACAGTCGCCCGTCAAATTCAGAGCGGAGCCCTTTCACTATTGAAGCGGTGCCGTCCGGCGAACCGTCGTCGATGACCAGGATATGGTATTCCCCCTCGAGGGAGAATACCTTCCTGACTATCTTTTCAATGTTTTCCTTTTCGTTGTAGGTAGGAATTATGACGAGTTTCCTGTCCATAGTCTGAGTTATTTCTTTTCGATAACCTTGAGCATCTCGGCTACAGCGGCTTCAAGCTGTTTGTCCTCACCTGCGAGAACAGATGCAGGGTCGTTATAGACGAGGATGTCAGGCTCTACCTGATTGTTTTCCAGATATTTGCCTGTCTTGGCGCTTACGTTGCCCACCTGCGGGATGCCGAATACAAGGCTCTGGTCCACAAGGGTTTCCCACCATACTGCGGTCATTGTGCCAGGGACCGGTGCGCCTATGAGCTTGCCGATGCCCAGCGCCTGGTATGCGTAAGGGAATCCGGATGCGTCGGAGTAGTTGTCTTCGCCCACAAGCACGCAGGACGGCTTGGTCCATTTCACAAACGGCTCGTTGCCGATGAAGCGTCCGCGCGGCTGGTATGTCACATAGACCTTGCCGCTGAGGAAGTTGATGAGGTCCTCGTGGAGCCATCCGCCGCCGTTGTGACGTGTGTCCACGATGAGTGCTTCGCAGGTGCGGTATTTGCCGAGTGCGTTTGAGAATACCTCCCTGAAGCTTTCCGAATCCATTCCTTCCACATGGACATAGCCGACTTTGCCTCCGGAGAGTTTCTCGACCATTTCCTCCCTTCTGCGTACCCATCTCCTGTAGAGAAGGTCATATTCGGAGTATGCAGGTGTTACGAAGAGTTCCTCGCTCTTCCTGCCTTTTTCCACTGTGATTGCAATCCTCTTTCCGGCTTTGCCTGCGAGGAGGGTCTGCCAATTGTCACCGGCTTTGATTTCGTGTCCGTCGATTGAGGTGATGACGTCGCCTTCCTTGATCTCCGGGTCTGCGAGGCTGAGCACTCCGTCTGGAAGCAGCTCCTTGATCTTGAGTCCGTCGCCGGTGTATGTGAGGTCGTAGATTGCTCCCAGGTAGCTCAGGGCCTCTCCGCCGCTGTATCTGTATCTTGCGCCGGTGTGCGAACCGTTGAGCTCGCCGAGCATCTCGGACAGCATATCCTGGAAGTCGAAGTTGTTGGTGATGTAAGGCAGGAACCTTTCGTAGTTGGCTTTGTAGTAGTCCCAGTCGCATCCGTGGAGGTCTTCGGTGTAGAATTTCTCCTTGACCTGCTTCCAGATGTGGTTGAACATATATGCGCGTTCCTCCTTCGGCCTGAACTCGAATTCTCCGTTGAAGCTGATGTTCTTGCCGCGTACCTTGGTGAGGCCGTTCCTTGTGGCGATATAGATGTTGTCGTCCTTGTCAGGGATGATTCTTCCTGCAACTCCCTTCTGGACAACGCTTATGTTGCCTTCCTTGATGTCAAGCTCACACAGGTCATAGCCTTTTTCAAGCGGCGCGATATAGTAGAGCTTGCTTCCGTCTTTGGTGAGGTAGTGGTCGTAATAGTTGGAAGATGAACGGGTAAGCCGTATGATTCTGCTCTCCCTTCCTTCGAGGAGAAGCTTGAGCTTTTCAGGTTTCTTCTTGTCGGCGGAGTCTTTTTTCTCCTCTTTCTTTGCCTCTTTCTCGCTCATCTGGAGCTTTGCGATTTCCTCTCCTTCCTTGTCGCGGAGGAATCTGGTCATGGCTTCGCGGTCGAAGAACATGATATAGACATCGCTTTCCGCACCCCAGCTTCCGTGGCTGCGGTATCCGTTCTTGTCTGACTGCCAGGTCATTGCCTTGCCGCCGAGTGCCCAGCGGAAATTCTGGTCGTTGTAGCCGCTGCGGGTGATATTGGTGATTTCGCCGCTCTCCACGTCCACGAGGGCTATGTCCACATTGTTCCATCCGCCGTCCGCCTGGTAGCTGCAAAGGAGGTAACGGCTGTCCGGACTCCATTCAAACTCCTGATCTCCGTCTGAATATGAATAGTTTACGTCAACGATGAGGGCTTTTGTCTTTCCTCCTTTGACAGGTTTTACCACCACATCCTCCCTGTCTCGCAGGTAAGCGACATATTTTCCGTCAGGGGATACCTGAGGCTGGAAGCAGGTCTCGCCCGGGTCCGACACGATTTCTTCCTTGAGCTTGGTCGCATATGTAAAGAGCTTGTCGTCTTTTTCGGTGAGAACGGTCCTGTAGATGCTCCAGCAGCCGTTTCTTTCAGCAGAATAATAGATTGCGCGTCCGTCAGGCGAGAAGCAGACATCCCTTTCCTGTTCCGGGGTGTTGGTGATGCGCCTCGTGGTCCCGTACTCGGAGGAAGTGACGAAGATGTCGCCCCTTACTGCCAGTGCAACTTCCTTTCCGTCAGGGGATAATGCATATGCCCTTGCGCCGGAGGTGAGGTTCATCTTTGTCATCTCCTTTTCGAAGTTGTCCCCGACCACGGTGATGTCCACCTTCTTTGGCCCGGAGCCTTCTTTCATTGTGTAAAGCTCTCCGTTCCATGACATTGCGATTGTGCCGTTGTCGGAAACGGATATGAAGCGGACCGGATTCTTCTCAAAACGGGTGAGCTGTACCGGGGAGCCCCCGCCGATGTCGGAGCGGAAGATGTTCATTGCCTTGCCGTCACGTTCGCTCAGGTAGTAGAATGTCTTGCCGTCGGCTGCAAATACAGGCTGGCGGTCTTCTCCGTCGAATGATGCCACTTTGGTGAAGGTCCCGTTCTTGTCGATGCTGAACGATGAGCCGCTGTTGCTGCCCCTGTAGAGCCAGATGTCGCGTGTCACCGAGGATGTGTGATGCTTGCGGAGGGCGTCCTCGTAGCCTTTGTAGTCCTCATAGAGCACGTCGCCTGCGGCATTTACGCTGAGCTCCGGGATGGTCATCGGGGTCACGAGCTGCGCGCGGCCGCCGTCCTTTCCTATAATATAGAGCTGGGCGCCTCCCGGAAATCCGTCATATTCCGCATCTGTCCCGAGGGCTGCCGAGAAGATGATCCTTCCGTCGGCGAGCACGGCTTTCGGAGTCTCGTTGCCCGGAAGGTCGGTCACCCTGCGCGGAGTGCCTCCCTGGGCGGAGGTGATATAGATGTCTTTTCCTCCTTCACGGTATGAGCTGAATACGATTTCCCTGCTGTCCTTTGTCCATAGCGGGTCGGATTCGTATGCCGCGTTGGAAGTGATCTGGAGCGCCTTTCCTCCCTCTGCGCTTACGGTCCAGATGTTGCCCTTGTAGCTGAAGGCAATGGTCTTTCCGTCAGGGGAGATGGCGTTTTTCCTTACCCAGAGCGGAGTCTCCTGTGCGCCGGCCGATATGCCTGCGGCAAGGATAGCCGCCGAAAAGATGATTTTTGTAAGTGTTTTTTTCATATCAAATGTCGGTTGAGTTTTTCTTTGACTTGTAAAGATAACATATTTTCATCGAAAAGTAGCCATTAAACGATTTTTGTAAGATTTTTTCAAAAATTTTTCGAAAAAAGTTTGGAGGGAAAGAAAAAATGTCTACCTTTGCA